>JBBJLU010000068.1:0-13074 GCA_037719665.1 Ferruginibacter sp. | reverse complement strand
TCCGCGTTCCATTTCGTGGTGCTTTTTTTCAGTTTTGTCCGGAATTCACCGGAACTTTTACGCTGTTTATCGGATTTCAGGTCATGGATTCATTTCCGTAAAAAACTTACTCGTAATTATATATACATTTTCTCTCTGCGATCTTTGCGTAACACTTAGCGTGCTTTGCGGTTAAAGAAAAAAACAATAAACCGCAAAGAGCGCAAAGGAATACACGCAAAGGGCGCTTAGGTCAGCTCATCCAATTCTCGCCGGCTTCCGCGTTCCATTTCGTGGTGCTTTTTTTCAGTTTTGTCCGGAATTCACCGGAACATTTACGCTGTTTATCGGTCAGCAGGTCATGTATTCATTTCCGTAAAATATTTATGGAAATAAGGAATGGTCTCAATGCCTTTATAAAAATTTTCAATATTGAACTTCTCATTGGGGCTGTGTAAATTATCACTGTCCAACCCAAAGCCCATAAATACGATTTTGATCCCTAATTCTTTTTCAAATAATGCGCAGATCGGGATGCTGCCGCCGCCGCGCACCGGTATCGGAGCTTTGCCGAAGGTGGTTTCCATGGCCTTTGCCGCAGCTTGGTAAGCCTTGCTGTCTATCGGGGTCATATATGGTTCACCGCCATGGTGCAGGGATGCCTTTACCGTTACATTGGCCGGTGCAATTTTTTGCAAATGGCTGATCAGGAGATCGGTCATTTTCTCCGATGTTTGATTAGGAACAAGCCTGGCCGATATTTTTGCAAAAGCTTTGGAAGGGAGTACAGTCTTTGCGCCTTCCCCGGTATATCCGCCCCAAATACCGTTTACTTCGAGAGTGGGCCTGATCCCTGTCCGTTCATTGGTGGTGAATCCCTTTTCCCCCCATAATTCCGACACACCAAGGTCCTCTTTATATTCTTTTTCATCAAATGGTGCGGCCGCCATCAGCTTTCTTTCTTCTGCTGTTGATATCGCTACATCATCATAAAAACCGGGAATGGTAATATGATTATTCTCATCATGCAATGAAGCGATCATTTGGGCCAGGATGGTGATCGGGTTTGCAACTGCACCGCCGTACACACCGCTGTGCAGGTCACGGTTAGGGCCGGTTATTTCCACTTCTATATAACTCAAACCGCGAACGCCGATATCGATGCTCGGGTTTTCGAGGCTGATCATGGCGCTGTCGCTGATCAACACGCAGTCTGCCTTTAAAAGTTCTTTATGAGAAGCTACAAATTTGCCCAGGTTGGGCGAGCCAATCTCTTCTTCCCCTTCAATGCAAAACTTAATATTGTTATCCAGGGTATTCGTTTGAATGAGGATCTCCAGTGCTTTTACATGCATGTACACCTGGCCCTTATCATCACAGCTTCCCCTTGCAAAGATCTTTCCGTCAATGATCGTAGGTTCGAAGGGCGGACTCTTCCAAAGGTCGAGCGGTTCCGGTGGTTGTACATCGTAGTGGCCGTATACCAACACCGTTGGTTTGGCGGGGTCGATGATCTTTTCTGCATATACAATGGGGTGGCCCTCGGTAGGATATATTTCAGCTTTATCCACGCCGGCCTCCAGCAGCCTTGCCATTACGGCATCGGCGCATTTGATCATATCTGCTTTGTGTTCACCTTTTGCACTTACACTTGGTATGCGAAGGAGGTCCAGTAATTCTTCCAGGAAACGGTCTTTATTTTTTTCCTGATATTCTTTCCAGGCGTTCATTTAATTAAGTTTAAGTAAGAAAAATTGAGGGCTACGAATGTAGATGTTTTTTAGGCAACCCTGTTATAATAAAAAATGCTTATCCGTCAAAAAATATCTGCGACAATAAAACAGAATTATGAAAATTTTAAGAAAATATTTCTTGCATCGGTTTGTTCCTCCTGTTATATTTGCACCACGATTGCTTGTCAATTCATCAGCCTTTGTTTGGCTTCTTTCTTATCGGAAAGCTGCTTCACAAAGGCTGAGTCTATTTACAGAACTCCCGGGAGTATGTGCGTAACGTAATACCTATCCAAAATGGATCAATACCCAATGTTTGCCCGGCCCTGTTAATAATTACAAACCGGGCTAAACCGGGGTGTAATACTGATAGTTATGAAATCAAAAAGGGTTGAATCAACCGAAACGTTGGGCTACATAATTCCAATTCACGAGGCTCCACCAGTTTTCGATGTAATCGGCCCTTTTATTTTGGTACTTTAAATAATAGGCATGTTCCCAAACGTCAAGACCCAACAACGGTAAGCCTTTGATCTCGCTGACACTCATTAACGGATTATCCTGGTTAGGCGTACTACCGATCTTCAGGGTACCTTTATTATCACGGTAGAGCCATGCCCAACCGCTTCCGAAGCGATTCTTCCCTGCATCGCTGAATGAAGTTTTGAAAGCGGCAAAGGAACCGAACGTATTTTCAATAGCGGTCATGAGTGTACCGGAAGGTTTGTTATCCGTTGTTTTCGGCCGCATTGATCTCCAAAACATTTCGTGGTTGTAATGGCCGCCTGCATTATTACGCATCTTCACGGAATATTTCGAAATATTTCCGAGAATAGTTTCTACCGCGGTGTCAAAAGGAACGGCCTCTGCCTGCACGGCTTCTTTCAATGCTTTGCTGTATGCTGCTGCATGTTTGGTATAATGGATCTCCATCGTTCTTGCATCGATAATATTTTCCAATGCATCGTATGCATAGGGTAGGGGTGTTTGCTCATAGCCCGTAGAAAAAGCTTTGGGATAGGCCATAGCTTGGGGAGCGGCACAGGACTCCAGCAGGCTTGCGGCTGCAGAAGAGCTCAGCGTTACGATGGCTGCGGCTTTTGCAGTGCCGGTTAAAAATTTTCTCCTGCTGTTGCCTGAATTATTTTCCATGATCGTTTATTTTATTGCGGTTTACTACCGGGAAAAAGTGCCCGGATATTCCTGAAAATTTTTGCATACAGTTCCTTATTAAACAACTGTGAATCATGCATGGCCTTGTAGGTGAAAAATATTCCTACGGGTGTAAGTACCATTATTGCCAACCACATTCCCATGAACGGCGACAATACCCCTGATCTCACAAATTTCTCGCCGAATACATTCAACAGGTGAAAAATCAGGAAGAATATGATGGCGACGACCAACGGCATTCCCAACCCGCCTTTTCGAATGATCGAACCCAGGGGAGCCCCGATGAAAAACAGGACCATACAGGCCAGGGAAAAAGAAAATTTACGGTGCCATTCCAGTTTATGCCGCATGATATCGTCCTTCTTATTCTGTTCCTCCGTAGCACTGAAGAATAAAATGTTTTTGATCTCTGCAGCTTTTGTAATGGCTTTTTCATAGAGGGCCTCCGAAGTACTGTCCGGGAAAAGACTGTCACCTGCAGGGTAAGCCGCAATCATATTTTTTTTCCAGGCCGCTGCCGTATCATTGGTATAGGGGAGTGAGAAACCGATCGTTTTGGAAATATCGCGGGTGATGCTGTCCTTAACCTTTGACAGCGAGTCAATATTTTTATCAAGTTGCAAAGCACTGAGCATTTTATAACTCTTTCTCAGGTTGCTGTCACTACCTGCCTTGCGGTTGAATGCACTCAGGTCGAAGAGTTTTTTAAATGTGGCGAATTCGAGCCGCACATATTCCGATGCGGTATCCCCGTAACTTCCTTTTTCCTGGTATCGGTTGCCTTTTTCGAGGTAAAATTCCAGGTAATTGTTATCGGGCGTTACGTCCATCCTCCCCTGTTTTGCAATAATGGTGTTTTCCTGCAGCGGATTGGATTGTTCATAGATCAACACCCCTTTCAGGTCTTTGCCGCCGGCTTCTTTTTTATCCGCGCGGATGGCATAGTTCTCTATGTCCGTGTAAAAAACCCCCTCCTTCAGGTTCAATGCGGGTTTTTTGACCAGGATATCCTGGTACAACATTACGAATTTCAGATTGGAATAGGGAATCACATAATTGGCAAAAATATAGGTGATGATGCACAACAGAACGGTAACCCAAACCAGGGGCCGCATGAAGCGCAACAGTGAAATACCCGAAGCTTTAATGGCCACCAGTTCAAAACTCTCCCCCAGGTTGCCGAAGGTCATGATAGAAGAGATGAGGATGGCAATTGGCATCGCCAGGGAAGATAAGGTGGCACTGGCGTACCATACAAACTTTATGACAACCATAAACTCCAATCCTTTACCCACGAGATCGTCAATATACTTCCAGAGGGTCTGCATCATCAATACAAAGAATGCAATGAAGAAAGTGACGATAAAAGGCCCGAAAAAAGATTTTAGGATAAGCTTATCTAATTTTTTTATCATTGACAGATCCGGGCTTTAAAATAATTTATCTTTTCATAATGAGCGATGAAACAAAAATAACGCTTTCTCCGCAGGAACTGGCTGCGGCGCTGGACACCGGTTTTATTTTAACGAAAATGGCGGTCATAGAAAAAACAGCAGCGCTGTTGAACAGTTTGTTGCCAAAAATTGAAGTTGCCTTCGGGCCGGTGTTTCTGCAAAATAATCTGCCGGGAAATTCGCTTCCCAAAATATCGAAAGGAGAAAATTACAACGGCTATCCGTATGTTATCCTTGATCACCCGGCCCTCTTCGGTAAAACGGATGTATTTGCGATCCGTACCATGTTCTGGTGGGGAAATTTCTTCAGCATCACCCTGCATGTTTCCGGGAAGTACAAACAGTATTTTGAAGAACGCCTCATTAAAAACTTATTGCAAACGGATCTTTTTATTGCCGGCGGAGAAGAAGAATGGCAGCATCATTTTGAGCCCGGTAATTTTATCCTGTTTTCCGAAGTTACACAGCATCAGCTTACGGATATCATCAGCAAAAACTTTCTGAAGGTCGCCCTGAAATATGATCTGAACGATTGGAACAATATGCAGCAACACCTTACAGAAGGCTATGATCAGGTCGCGTATTTACTGCGTAATGATGAGATATGAATGATGAGATATGAATGATGAGATATGAGTTTGTAAAAACCCAACCTACTGAAATGAATAAGGGCTTCAACAATTGAAGCCCCAAAATTATTAATTTTTAATTATTAAATCTCTCTTAACTCCCTACCCGGTGAAAAAGATCCTTCACCTGGTATTCCCATAATTGGGTTTGATCCTTTATCTCTTTTTTATCCGCAAAATCTTTGATGATCAAAATGGTCTGGTTCGTCACTTCGGATCTTTCTATACGAAATTCAAAATATTCATCCTTCGGTGCATGAAGCCAATGAAAGCGGATATAACTGTTATCTGTTTTTTCCAGCACTTCAGCTTTGTCATCTGTACCGTTCCATCCGAAAGTAAAAATGCCGTCGCGGTCATCTACTTTATCCGCAAACCATTCCTGCAGGCCTGATGCCGTGCTGAGAAAATCATAGAGAATAACGGGAGAGCAACGTACGGGGTATTCTAATGTATATAAAACTTTTTTACTCATTACTTCTTTATTAACCTTTGTATGGTGCAATTATAGATAAAATATTAACGTAAAAATTTTTTTATTTTTTTATTTATGATGTCCCCCGGAATTAATTCCCTATTAGGGAAGCCCGGGTTTTTAAACCCGTTTTGGGTAAATTCAATGCCAAGCGATTGGGAATTTATCCCGAAATTTGCGCAACATAAACTGTTTTTTCATGGCAATAGAAATTAAAGTACCTGCAGTAGGCGAAAGCATCAGCGAAGTGACACTGGTTAAATGGCTGAAAAATGACGGCGAATATGCAGATAGGGATGAGGTGATCGCAGAGTTGGAAAGTGAAAAAGCAACTTTTGAAATAAATGCCGAGCAGGCAGGAACAGTAAAGCAGGTTGCAAAAGAAGGAGATACGCTTGCTATCGGGGATTTGGTTTGCAGCATTGATACCGACGCAGCAAAGCCTGAAGCTGCCGCCCCGGCTAAACAGGAAACAGCCGCACCCGTGAAAGCACCTGCAGAAGCGAAAAAAGAAACTGCGGTTAAACCTGCACAAACTAACGGGAGCCCGGCTGCCGAAGAAAAAAAGGACATCAAAGCCACACCGGTAGCTGCAGCCATGATCGCGG
The DNA here is from genome assembly GCA_037719665.1 of Ferruginibacter sp. Classification (GTDB taxonomy): domain Bacteria; phylum Bacteroidota; class Bacteroidia; order Chitinophagales; family Chitinophagaceae; genus Ferruginibacter. Next base: position 7,023 of record JBBJLU010000068.1, on the reverse strand, counting down.
ACCAAAAAGCAGACATAAAAAAAATAATCCCTACCGGCGAGAACGGGAAGATCATCAAACAGGATGTGCTTGAAGCATTGAACAATCCCGGCCGCAATCCCGCGGTGGCTATGTTCAGTCGTAATGAGCGTCCCGAGAAAATGAGTAACCTCCGCAAGACCATCAGCAGGAGATTGGTGGAAGCCAAGAATACCACGGCAATGCTCACTACTTTTAATGAAGTGGATATGAGCGCCATCATGGAGATCCGGAAAAAGTTTAAAGATAAATTTAAAGAAACACACGGGGTGAACCTGGGCTTCATGAGCTTTTTCACCAAGGCCTGTTGCTTTGCATTACAAAAGTTTCCTTCGGTGAATGCATATCTTGACGGGGAAAATATCCTTTTCCATGATTACTGTGATATCTCCATTGCCGTAAGTGCACCCAAAGGTTTGGTGGTGCCCGTGATCCGCAATGCGGAAAGCCTGAGCATGGCAGAAGTGGAAGCTGCTGTGGTGGATCTTGCCACGAAAGCCAAGAACAATAAGCTCACAGTTGAAGAAATGAGCGGGGGAACTTTTACTATCACGAACGGCGGTATTTTCGGCTCTATGATGAGCACGCCCATCATAAATATTCCGCAAAGTGCCATACTGGGTATGCATAATATTCTCGAGCGCCCGATGGCGATCAACGGCTCGGTGATCATACGCCCGATGATGTATGTAGCGCTCAGTTACGATCACCGCATTATCGACGGCAGGGAATCTGTAGGTTTCCTGGTGATGGTAAAACAATTGTTGGAAAACCCGGCTTTATTGTTATTTGGCAAAGACCCGGTAGATGCGTTGTTGGAACTTTAATTATTTTGAATGATGAATTTTAAATTTTGAATTAATACACGATATAAGCATAATTCATCATTCAAAATTCATCATTCATAATTTGCCTTACAATTCATCATTCAAAATTCATCATTCATCATTTCCCTTTTGAGCCGCCATCATTCCCATATCGCTTCCGCTATAAAGATCATTGTATCTGCTTCCGCGGGGGAACCCTTAGCGCATCACCTTAAAAAATTCTTTGCGGCAGATAAAAAATTCGGATCCAAAGACCGGAAGGCGATCTCCTCATTATGCTATAATTATTACAGGCTGGGCAATGCTTTGAAAGATAAGACCGCGGAAGAAAGGATACTGGCCGGCTGTTTCCTGGGTGCAGGCGGGAAAAGCGATCTGCTGGACAACCGTGCGCCCGAACTGAATGAGAAAATGCATTGGAGCCGGGAGAAGAAACTGGCGTTTCTTAAAATAACCGGGGATGATATATTTATTTACAGTAAAGCGTTGAGCAATGAAATTGATGTTGCCGGTTTTGTCGCATCGTTTTCACAACAACCTTTATTTTTTCTTCGCATACGACCGGGAAAAGCTACCAAGGTATTGGAAAAACTTACAGCAGCGAAAGCCGAATTTACAGAGATAAGCACTTCCTGTATTGCCCTGCCGCCGGCTTCAAAAACGGATGAGTTGATCAAGCTAAACAAAGATGCTGTAGTGCAGGATCTAAATTCTCAGCAAGTATTCAACTACCTGCAACAGGACGGTGTTTTCCTTTCCAAAGATGCCACAGTTTGGGATTGCTGTGCCGGCAGCGGGGGCAAATCGATCCTGCTGTATGATATGCTCCATGGTCATGCTTCGCTTCACGTATCAGATGTTCGTGAAAATATCCTGCATAACCTGCGCAACAGGTTTAAGGATGCAGGCATATTAAATTATCAGTCTTTCCTTACAGATCTTTCCGCGGAGAATGTTTCGTTACCGGGTAAACAATTTGAACTCATCATCTGCGATGCGCCCTGCACGGGCAGTGGGACCTGGGCGCGTAACCCCGAGCAGCTTATTTTTTTTGATGAAAAGGCTATCGATGAGTATGCTGAAAAACAAAAGAAGATCGCTGCCACAGCCGCACGCGCACTTAAACCCGGCGGCTTGTTTTTTTATATTACCTGTTCAGGTTTTTGAAAAGGAGAACGAAGGGGTGGTGGATTTTCTGACATCCCAATGCAACCTCCGTCTCCTGGAGAAACAATATCTTAAAGGCTATCATGACCGCGCCAGACACCATGTTTACCGCAGTTTTCTCCAACTGATCAACGCTTTAATATTCTTTGCGTGGAAATGCTTTTTCCATCCGAATACACCGAGAGGTAATATACTCCTTGGCAGGCTTTGCAAGTTGATCGTTTTGATCAAAGTACCGCCTGCAGGCTGCTGATAAGTAATTTCATAGACCCTTTGCCCGGCAGCATTCCGCAGGGACAACGTTATTTTTGAAGCATTGATCCGGCTGACGATAACATTCGCATTATCAGTAACGGGATTCGGCGTCAGTTGAACCTGGTTGATCGGGTTTACACAGGTTTGAGGAACATTTACGATCAGGGAATCGAGATAGATACTGGTATCCGAATCTATATCCAACCTGATCCGGTAACTAACCGTTCCTCCGCTGTTCAGTGAAAGCAGATCATCTGAAAAACTCATCATCTTATTGGAAAAGTTCCCTGTGCCGGCAAGGGTTTGCAGCGGCGTGTAAACGATCTGTGAAGATTGCTTTCTTTCCACCACGACATTCATACTGTTATCCTGTTTTACATTAAGCTGAAACGTAGCGAGGCAACCGGAAAGATTTACCTGTTGCGTATAAGATCTCCGCAGTAGGATCACAAACGCTTTTTTCATATCCGGGATGCCGTAGCCTACGCGGTTATCCGGGTTGGTAAACTTAGAAGCTGCTCTTTGCATCGCATCCAATATGGTCATATTATTAAACTCGGGGAATGCCTGCCAAAGACAGGTGGTAAGCCCGGCAAGGGTAGGGGTTGCGAATGAAGTTCCGTTTCCGTAAACCGGCAATCCCGTATTCGGGCTTGCGATCACTGCGCGAAACCCGGTAGCAGCCAGGTTGGGTTTTACCCTACCGTCTGCCGAAGGTCCGAAACTGCTGAAGCCCGCAACATTACCTAAAGTATCTACTGCACCTACTGTCATTACACTGTCCGCATCACCGGGGGTAACGATAAAATTCCAGGAGTTGCCACCTTCATTTCCGGCAGCCACTACGGGTAACATACCTTTCTGCGCTGCAATGTCTGCTGCAATGGCACTCATGGTAAAATCACCGTTCATATTTGCATAAACATAATTTTGGGAAGGGTTGTCGAAGCGGTTGTAGCCGAGCGATACTGTGCAAACATCTACACCGGTACTGTCAGCTCTTTCAAAACCTGCTGCCAGGTTATGCTCCTCAATTTTTGTTTCACTGAATACGTCCTCCGTGCGGTATAAACAAAAATCCGCTTTAGGCGCAGTGCCGATAAACACACCGGGTAAGTTGGCAGCGATCGTACTCAGGCAATTCATTCCATGCGCATCATCTTCATTTACACTTGCATTATTCTGCACAAAATCCCTGGTATCTATTATTTGATTGTTGTTTCTTATGCTGTCAAATGTGATGAGATTCTGATATCGAAAAAATCCGCCGTCCAGTACCGCGATCTGCATGCCCTGCCCGCGAAAACCGTGATTATGAAGAAACTTACCCTTGTGCAAATTGATCTGGCCGTGTGCTATACCATAATTGAAAAGATCAGCCATCACGCCACCTACAAAAGAAGAGAAGATCTCCGGTGGCGGGATGTCTGCACTTACAGAATCCGGTCTTTTATTTACCGGAACGGTATTGCCGCTGAAAGATGCTACGGCCGTATTGCTGATGACAAACGGAAACGTGTTGATCTTCGCCAATGCTACCGGATCCGTAGTTCTGAAGGCCACTTCGTTCAGCCACTTGGAACTGTTGAGTATCGTTACCGCGCCTGCTAAACGAATACTGTCGATGTACCTCGGCGTTACCGGAAGGTCTGCGCTGTCTATAGGATTATTATACCTTGTTCTCCGGGCAAGCGCACGGGGGCTGAGGTATTGTGAAGGGTTGGCTATAGAAAAAGGATTTGTACCCTTGTCTTTAAATTTTACAATGTACCGGGTTTGTGCGTGAGTTGCGTTTCCGCATACTAAAAAAATGAAGAGTAGTGTAAAAAGTTGTTTCATATAAAAGCGGATATTTATTATTGTTATTGATCCTACAGTTAAGGGAAACGCAGTCGGATATTCCGGGCATCCCCGTTTTATGATCATATTATTACAAAATTACTTTGCTTTCGGGATCAACTGTTGTAACCCCATTTCACCCAGGTAGCTCCCCATGTAAAACCTCCGCCAAAAGCTGCGAGAATAATATTGTCGCCTTTTTTCAATTTGCTTTCCCAATCCCATAAACATAAAGGCAAAGTTCCTGCCGTAGTGTTGCCGTACTTCTGAATATTTACCATTACTTTTTCGCGGGGCAATCCCATGCGGTTTGCCGTAGCATCAATGATCCGCATATTGGCCTGGTGCGGTACCAGCCAGGCGATATCTTCAGCCTTCAGGTTGTTGCGCTCCATGAGTTCGTAACCCACATCAGCCATCCCTTTTACCGCAAATTTAAATACGGCCTGTCCTTCCTGGTAAACAAAATGTTCTTTGGCCAATACCGTCTCTACTGAGGATGGTTTTACGGAGCCGCCGGCTTTCATGTGCAGGTATTGCTTTCCGCTGCCATCGCTTTTCAGAATGCTGTCCAGCACCCCGTTCCCGTCCGCGGAGGGTTCCAACAATACAGCCCCGGCCCCGTCTCCGAAAATGATGCAGGTCGTGCGGTCGGTATAATCAATGATACTGCTCATCTTATCAGCCCCCACCACCACTACTTTTTTATAACGTCCGCTTTCTATCAATGCTGATGCTGTAGTAAGAGCATACAGGAAACCCGAGCAGGCCGCTTCAATATCAAAACTGAATGCCTTAGTAATGCCCGCTTTATCACAGATGATATTTGCCGTGGCAGGGAATACAAGGTCGGGTGTAACGGTTGCACAGATCAGGCATTCAATTTCCTCCGGGTTGATGCCTCTTTTTTCGCAAAGATTTTTAACTGCGGCTGTTCCCATATCACTTGTTCCAAGTCCTTCTCCCTTTAAGATCCTTCGCTCTTCAATGCCTGTACGGGACCTGATCCATTCATCTGTTGTGTCTACCATTGTTTCAAGTACAGCGTTGGTCAGGCGATATTCGGGCACGTAGCCACCAACGCCGGTAATTGTCGCAATTATTTTATCCATCCGGGAAATTTTTTGTATAGGTAAACGTTATCGGTATGTAAATGTAAATCAATTGAACTTGACGTAAATTTAACGGATTTCAAAGCTAAAAATCCCTTATTTTCGCTAATTGACAGATTTGTAATTCTATGTATGCTTACCTGAGGGGGAATTTCAGTTTTAAAAGTGCCGCACAGGTTTACGTAGATGTAAGCGGTGTGGGGTATGAAGTCAATATTTCTTTAAATACTTTTACGGCCATTCAACACTTGGAAGGAGGTAAGCTTTTCACTCATTTACAGGTAAAAGAAGACGGTCATACGATCTTTGGTTTTTTTGAAAAAGAAGAGAAAGAAATGTTCGTTATGTTGATCAGTGTTTCGGGAGTCGGAGCGTCCACGGCCCGCATGATGCTTTCTTCCTTACGGGCCGATGAAGTGGCAGCTGCCATCAGTTCCGGGAATGTCCGACTGTTGGAAAGTGTAAAAGGAATAGGAAAAAAAACGGCGGAACGCCTTGTATTGGAATTGAAAGATAAAGTAGGAACTAAATCAGAGGGAAGCAGCCAAATATGGGATAAAGGTGTCTACAGTGCGGAGAAAGATGCTGTAACCGCTTTAATTGCCTTGGGAATAGCGCCAAAGCAGGCTGAGCAATCTGTCCGAAAAATTTTAACCGCCGAACCTGATACTACAAAAACTGAAGACCTGATAAAAAAAGCCCTAAAGGCCATTTGAGACTAGATTTACGTTAACTAATTATCGGAATGCTGCTTATCAGAAAATTATTTATCACCTTATTGGTGTGTGCTGCCGTACCCTTGTTGTTTGCGATGAGAACATCAGGAAATTTTACCCCGGCATCGCGGTTCCAGGTTGTGCGTGATACCCCGCCGCCTCAGCTCCCGTATCCCATCACTGACTCCCGCGGGGATGCAGTTTCCTCGGGTGACCGCGGAACTTATTACCTTCCGAATCCTGCTAATTTCAATGACTCTGTTGTCTATAATGCGATCAACCGTACCTACACAGTATATGAGAAAATAGGCAACCGGTATTATCGCGTGCCTACCACGTATGGTTTTGATGAATTTTGGGCCATGAGGAACAGGCAAACTGAATTGGCTTATTTTCAAAGAAGGGCCAATACCACCAACCTTCTCAACCGCGGTAAATTTTTAAAACCAAAACTTTCTCTTTCCGATAATTTATTCAACAGGCTCTTTGGTAACGGAAAAATTGAGATCGTTCCGCAGGGTAACGTAGATATTACCGCCGGCTACCAGGGACAGGTGATCGACAATCCTACCCTGCCGGAGAGAGCCCGGAAAAGTGGCGGCCTCGACTTCAACCTGAATGCCCAGCTCAATGTGAATGCGAGTATCGGGGACAAGCTGAAATTCCCCATCAATTACAATACACTGGCCAATTTTAACCTGGATAACCAGATCAAACTCGATTATACCGGCAATGATGATGATATCGTAAAAAGGTTTGAAGCAGGTTCGGTAAGTTTTGCCTCTAAGGGGACGCTTATCCCGGGTGCTCAGCAACTGTTCGGATTGAAGACCCAACTCCAGTTCGGAAAACTTTATGTGACTACGATCCTGGCCAATCAGAAATCACAGCGCCAGAATGTGAACCTGCAGGGCGGTTCGGCTTCGCAGACCTTTGAACTGAAAGGCGATGAATATGAAGAAAACCGGCATTTTTTAGTAGCACAGTATTTCCGTGATAATTATAATAAGGTGATGAGTACTGCACCCGCCATCACGAGCCCGATACAGATCCTGAAAATGGAAGCATGGGTCACCAACCGCAACGGTA
>JBBJLU010000024.1:0-36771 GCA_037719665.1 Ferruginibacter sp. | reverse complement strand
TCGGAACTATAATTTCAGAAAGCGGGCAGTCGTACACATGGCTTGAAAATGCACACGAATTTAGATTAACCCCCTGGAACAATGACCCTGTTACAGATCTTAAGGGTGAAGCATTTTATTTAAAGGATGAAGAAAGCGGCAGGTTCTGGTCCCCGGCCCCCCTTCCCTGCAGAGGCCGTTCACCCTATATTACCCGTCATGGTTTCGGTTACAGTGTTTTTGAGCACAGTGAAGACGGTATCTATTCGGAGATGACAGTCTTTGCTGACATAGAACATCCCGTTAAATATATTTTACTAAAATTGCGTAACCAATCCGGCAGGCAACGTCGCATTACTGCTACCGGTTATGTGGAATGGGTTTTAGGTGATCACCGGGCAAAAAACCTGATGCAAATTATAACGGAATTGGATGAAGGAAGCGGTGCTATACTTGCAAGAAATTCATACAGTTCAGAATTTGTAAACCGGGTAGCTTTTTTTGATGCTGACGGAACTAATAAGGCAATAACGACCGACAGGACTGAATTTATTGGTCGCAACGGCACAATGAATAACCCCGATGGTTTAAACAGGGTAAGGTTATCCGGCAAAACGGGTGCTGTACTCGATCCATGCGGCGTGATCCAGGTTGTTATTAATTTGGGTGAAGAAGAAGAATATGAAATAATTTTCCGGTTGGGTGCGGGTAAAAACATGCAGCATGCATTGGATATTATACAGGCAGGTGCCGGGTCGGAAGCAGCTCAGCAAGCTTTGGGTAAGGTCCATCAGTATTGGCAAAAGGCATTAGGAGCCGTACAAATAAAAACCCCTGATGCTGCATTAAATATGCTTGCAAACGGCTGGTTAAATTATCAAACGCTTGCAAGCCGTATTTGGGCAAGAAGCGGATTTTATCAATCGGGAGGTGCCTTCGGGTTCAGGGACCAGTTGCAGGATGTGCTGTCGTTAATGCATTCAAAACCTGCACTTGTTAAATCACAGATCCTCTTGTGTGCATCCCGGCAGTTTAAAGAAGGAGATGTACAGCATTGGTGGCATCCCCCTACAGGCAGAGGTGTACGTACTACCTGTTCAGATGATTATTTATGGCTCCCTTTTGTAACATCAGCTTATGTAACAACTACGGAAGATAAAGAGATATTAGATGAACAGGTATTTTTCCTGGAAGGAAGGTTATTAAACGTTGGCGAGGATTCTTATTATGATCTCCCGGTTAAGTCAATTTTGTCAGCAGGTTTATATGAACATTGTGTAAAATCAATTGAACATGCATTAAAGTTTGGTGTGCATGGTTTGCCTTTTATCGGTTCAGGAGATTGGAATGACGGCATGGATAAGGTAGGGAATGAAGGAAAAGGGGAAAGTGTGTGGCTTGCGTTTTTCCTTTACGATGTTTTGATGCGGTTTGCAGAAATAGCTATGCTGAAAAATGATGAAGCCTTTTCAATAAAATGTAAAGAAGAGGCTGAAAAATTACGCCTCAATATTAATAAAGAGGCATGGGATGGTGAATGGTACCGCCGGGCTTATTTTGATAACGGCACACCGCTTGGCTCACATGAAAATGAAGAATGTAAAATTGATTCCATTGCCCAAAGCTGGTCGGTGTTATCAAAAGCAGGAGATGCGGAACGTATTGGTACAGCAATGCAATCGGCAGATAAACACTTGGTGCGTAAAGAGGAAGGGCTTATACAGTTATTCAATCCGCCTTTCAATAAATCAGATCTGAACCCCGGGTATATAAAAGGATATGTGCCCGGCGTAAGAGAAAACGGCGGGCAATATACGCATGCCGCTATCTGGCTGGTAATGGCTTTTGCCGAACAGGGCAACAGGAAAAGAACATGGGATCTGTTACAAATGATCAACCCTATAAATCGGGGTAACACGGAAAATAAAATTGCCGTGTACAAAACGGAACCCTATGTAATTGCTGCTGATGTATATGCTGAAGAAAAACATAAAGGGCGCGGCGGATGGACATGGTATACCGGTTCTGCAGGCTGGATGTATCAGCTCATTATCAATTCTTTTATTGGGTTAAAGAGAGAAGGTAATACGCTTAATTTCTCCCCCTGTATCCCGGAAGAATGGGAAAAATTTGAGGTCAGTTATCGCTTCGGGAATAGTATTTACCATATTCAATTCAGTCAGTCAAAATCTGAAATTGAAAAAAAGATGAAACTATCTGTTGATGGAATGACCGTGGAAAATGAAACTATACCTTTGGTAGATGACGGAAAAGATCATGAAGTAAAAATAGAGTTATTTACAGTGTAATGAAGTGGGCTACCTAAGGAAATGCGTTATTTATAGGATCCTTTCTCTCTAATGATCAGTTTCCGCCCTGTTCAAAAAATCCACCATCGGCTTTGAAGCTTTAAAGATCGACGCAATATTTTTTACGAAGTTTTTATCGGTCAGTTCTGCATCACTAAGCTGCCGGTACACGACGAAGCTTTTCAATTTAATAAATGCTATTGCAGGGTTCGATTCTTCGTATCCTTTGGGCGCACGCTGCAAGCTGTCTTTTTGAGATACTCCTTCAGCAAATACCGCTTTAAATTTTGCAGAAAAGATTATTTTCTTCCACTCATCGAAATTATAATCGATCTCCTGCCGAATGGATGCAAGCTGCTTCGCTTCCGGCCACCAACAACCCGCGGCAGCGAATGCCTTACCGGGTTCAATATGCAGGTAATAACCGGCTGCATCGCTTTTCTTTCCCCCTTTGGAAAAGTACCCGGCGATATTTGTTTTGTACGGCGTTTTATCTTTCGCAAAACGAATATCTCTGTTGATTCGGAACGTACATTCTTTTGCCTGCAAAGTTGCGATATGCTCATCGTATGCGCCGATGGCTTTTATTAATCGCTCAATGGCTTTATTGACATCTTCCTTTGCGGATTCGTACTTTTTCCGGTTGGTGTCAAACCATTCTTTTGTGTTGTTCTTTTTAAGGTCACTTAAAAATTTTAGGGTGCTTTGTTCTATCATTATTTTTTATTTACCGCAGATCATTTCCCGCAGATCTTCGCAGATTGAATCCGCGCTGATTTTCGCAGATACGCCTTAATTCGTGTAATTCGCCTAATTCGTGTAATAAATATTTCACTCCAATAATTTAATGAACTCATCCTCACTGATGATCTTCACCGTTGTTATCTTCTTCGCCTTTTCCAATTTACTGCCGGCATCATCTCCCACCACAAGGTAATTGAGCTTATTACTTACTCCGCTTAATATTTTGCCGCCCTTCCCCTCAGCCATCTCTTCCGCTTCCGCCCTTTTCAGTTTATTTAACGTGCCGGTGAATAAAAATGTTTGTCCCGCAAGTTCGCCTGAGGTAGCAGAACTTTTATTTGACTTCATTTGCAAACCCGCAGTTTCTAAACAGTGCAGCATAGCAATATTATCTGCATTACTGAAAAACTCTTTGATGCTTTCCGCAACCTTAATGCCTACATCATCCATTTGTTTTAATTGTTCAATATCCATGTCCGCCAATGCAAAAATATCGGGGATGGACTGTGCCAGTGTTTTGCCTGTAGTCTCTCCCACATATCGTATGCCCAACCCATATATCAGCCGGTGCAGGGGTTGCTGTTTGGATGCTTCGATGGCATCCAATAAATTGGTGACGGACTTTTCGCCGAATCCTTCTGACCCTTTTAATTGTTCGGCAGTGAGGTCATAAATAGAAGGCACATCTTTCAGGATCCCCATCGTATAAAACTTCCGCACGTTGGCTTCCCCGAAACTCCGGATATCCATGGCATCCTTGCTCACAAAATGGATCATCCGTTCCAGTACCTGCGCCTCGCAACTGATATTCACACAACGCCAGACGGCTTCGCCTTCCGGGCGCACCAATTCATCATTACAAACCGGGCAATGCGTAGGGAAAATGATCTTTTTTTCCGTGCCGTCACGTAATTCCGACAGCGATTTTACGATCTGCGGAATCACGTCGCCGCTGCGCTCTATTAAGATCTGATCGCCGATCTGCAGGTCTTTTTCTTTGATATAATCTTCGTTATGTATGGAGATACTGGTAACGGTTGTTCCGCCTACATGGGTGGGGGCTATTTTCGCCACCGGCGTAACAGCACCCGTTCTCCCTACCTGGTACTCCACTCCCAACAATTTGCTGGTACCCTGCCTCGCCTTGAATTTAAAAGCGATCGCCCATCGCGGGTGATGAGAGGTCATCCCCAAACGTTCCTGCAGTTCGATATCATTTACCTTGATCACCATGCCGTCTATTTCGTAAGGCAGGGTATCACGCTTTGTTTCAAATTCATTGACATGTTTGATCACCGCATCAATGCCCTTTACCACTATCATTTCCTTTTTAGGGCTTTTGAAACCGAGGTCCCAAAGCATTTGGAGCATCTTAGAATGGGAATTAGGAATTGGGAATTGGGAATTGGGCGCGGCTTTTTTTTGTGTTGTTACTTCAGTATAATAGCTGACATGATATAGGAAGGCTTCAAGGTTTCTTTTGCTTACTACTGCCGGGTCCTTTATGCGAAGAGTACCTGCTGCGGCATTGCGTGGATTTGCCAACGGCGCCAGGCCTTCCGCTACCAGGCCCTCATTGTATTTTGCGAAATTATTTTTGTTCATCATCACTTCTCCGCGTATCTCCACCTGGTCTATCCCGTAATCAGAGAATGCCGCTCGTAAGGGCATTGACCGGATCTGTTTGATATTAGGAGTGATGTCATCGCCCGTTTCGCCGTCGCCGCGCGTGATGCCCCGAACCAACTGATCATCATCATAGACCAATGAAATGCCGGCCCCGTCAAACTTTGGCTCGATACAATATTCAATGAGATCCAACCCCGAAAGCTCCTTTACTTTTCGGTCGAAGTCCAACATATCTTCCGCATTGTAAGAATTATCCAAAGAAAGCATCGGCACAATATGCTGCACTTTCGGAAAGTTTTTCACCAGATTCTTTCCTACCCGCTGTGTGGGGGAATCGGGTGTTATTAAAAATGGATTTTCGTTTTCAAATTGCTCCAGCTTTTTAAATAAGTTGTCGTACTCGCTATCACTGATCAGGGGATCATTCTCCACATAATAACGGTGTTCATGAAAACGCAGGATGTTGCGCAGTTCTTCAGCATTATCTGCTGTAAGTTCTCCCTCCGCTAATGAAAGCCATTTGTGAGAACTTTGCTGAAGTGCCCTTACCTGTTGTGCATTGAACATAGAATCAAATTAATAATTAATAATGGATAATGGATAATTTTTTATGCGAAGAATATAGTTTTCGGCCGAAGGGTTACCATATTTGAAAATTAGCACATTAGCATATCAGCACATTAGCTAATTTCGGTGTATGAAATCCTCAAACTTAGTATACAGTATCCTTCTTTTAATTGCTTTTTCTTCCTGCAATAACAGGCAACAGGTTTCTCTAATCATTCACCATGCAAAGATCTATACAGCAGATGAGCATTTTTCTGAAGCGCAGTCTATGGCTATTTTGGATGGTAAAATAATAGCTACCGGTACGAATGATTCCATACAAAAAATGTATACCGCTACGGAGAATATTGATGCGAAAGGCAATACGATCTTTCCCGGTTTTATAGATGCGCATTGCCATTTTACAGGGTATGCAACAGATATGTGGAAGAGTAATCTCGTAGGAACAACTTCTTTTGAAGAAGTTATCAATAAAATAACGGCTTACAGTAAGACGGCACCGATGCATTGGATCTATGGGCGGGGATGGGACCAGAATGATTGGGCGGTAAGAGAATTTCCAAACAAAGAGATCTTTGACAGCCTTTTTCCCGATCGGCCAATGTTTCTCAAACGAATAGATGGTCATGCCGCACTCCTGAATCAGAAGGCACTCGATATGGCGGGGATAACAGACACCACAAAAATACCGGGAGGCGAAGTGGAAATAAAGAACGGTAAACTCACAGGTATCCTCATAGATAATGCCATGCATTTCGCTGAAAAAAAAATACCCCTTTTAAATGACAGTCTCGCACATAAATATTTTCTCGCCGCGCAGGATTATTGCTTTGCTGCGGGACTCACCGGTGTGCAGGATTGCGGCATCAGCGAGCATACGGTAGAGCTTGTAAAAAGTGCACAAAAAAACGGTGGGCTTAAGATGAAGATCTTTGCATTGCTTTCTGATGACAGTACTTATTATGAAAGATGGATAAACAGCGGCCCCCTGAAAACAGAACGTTTTCATGTAGGCGGTTTTAAATTTTATGCGGATGGTGCGCTTGGTTCACGGGGTGCAAGTTTGCTGCAGGATTATACTGATAGGCCGGGGTGGAAAGGTTTTTTAGGAAGTGATGAACAACATTTCAGAACTGCTGCAGAAAAACTTTCCCGTTCTGCCCTGCAAATGTGTACCCATGCCATTGGCGATAGTGGCGCCCGAACGATCCTAAAAATTTATGCTGATGTTTTGAAGGGAACAAATGATAAAAGGTGGCGCATAGAACATGCTCAGGTAATGGACCCTGCAGATTTTCATTATTTCACCGATTACAGCATTATTCCTTCCGTACAACCCACGCATGCTACGAGTGATATGTATTGGGCTGCCGATCGTGTGGGCCCGCAACGTATACAGACTGCATATGCATACAAACAATTATTACAAACAAACGGTTGGATGCCTTTAGGTACAGATTTTCCGGTGGAATATATTGAACCCATAAAAACATTTTACGCCGCAGTGGTTCGTAAAGATGCGAAAGGCTTTCCGGCTGCGGGCTTCCAAATTGAGAATGCGCTTACACGCAAAGAAGCCATTTGGGGTATGACCATCTGGGCGGCAAAGGCCGCATTTGAAGAAAAAGAAAAAGGTAGCCTGGAAAGAGGTAAGGCAGCAGATTTTATTATGCTGGATAAGGATCTGATGCATTGTAACCCCAATGAAATTTTAAGCACTAAAATTTTAGGAACTTGGGTAAACGGGGAAAAGGTTTTTAAGAAATGATCATGTCCCGCGTTTTTCTTTCATAAACCCGATTATTTCTTTATACCGCGGATTAGCAGTATTGAAAAACTGCAATATCATCGGTACGTGTTTCTTCCCTTCTAAAATTTGATATCGGGGTGTAGGTACGAATGGTTTCATTGCCGCGACAAACTTCTCATTTCCATCTTCAATGGAAGGGTAGGTTCTGCCGCCGCGGTAAATGAGCATCGGGGGCATGGAATCATGCAGAAAATACAACGGCGAAGCTTCCTTCCATTGTTTGGGATCGGAGGTAAACGTTTTTCTGCCCTTGTTGGTCAGTCATAATTCCCCACTAAATTGCCGAGGACCCGCCGACCCATTAATTTTAAGGGATATAAAACACTCACTGTAAAATTACAGCCGCTGGTTTATGAGTATAGGTTTTTGAAGTGAGTTTTTTTGTTACTCTTTTAAGATCAACCTTCTGTCAAAAAAGTGATTCGTAATGAAATTTTAAACACTATTATTGAAATCGCTTGATTATTCATTATTCTCGCAATTTATTCCATTTTATATATTATACCCGTCTTAGTAGTATTATATAATAGTATTATGCTATATATTATGATTTGCAAAGTATAAAATTGTATCATTTAAATCTTGATATTTATTAAAATTACGAGATTTATCAATAAACTCGCAATTTTGTTTATTTTTGTTTCTCCCCTGATATGATAGAAAAAGCACCAACATTTGAAAGAAACCACGAAAGTATACCATTGATGGTATCATTGAGGTACGATGGACTTTAAAAAAAATTCAGGATGACTATTTATATTGGGATAAGGTCAAATATAAAGCTAAAGATGGTGAACCCGTAGAGTTGTGGAAAGCAATAAAGTTTGAGCGATATTTAAAGTCCAATTCTATTCGCTTTGGCAATTATAATTTTCAGTATACCGTCACCGATTATCTTCAAAGGGCATTACATCTTTTTGATCTTCATATCGGGGGGAATTTAAGCAGCAACATCGGAATTGCTGAAACTGATAAAACAAAATTCATAATAAGTTCTATTATAGAAGAAGCAATTTCGAGTAGTCAGATGGAAGGGGCAAACACTACAAGAAAAAAGGCGAAAGAGATGATACAAAAGGATCAGAAGCCTAAAAGCAAATCTGAACAAATGATTATGAATAATTTCATAACCATGAAGCATATTATTCAGCACAGGAATGATGAGATCACGCTTAAAAATATTTTAAATGTTCATAAATTAATTTCCAATAAAACTTTAGACGATAATGAGGATGAAGGAAGATTAAGAGATAATGATGAAGTTTATGTTGTGGACCATTCCACAAGTGAGATAGTGCATACACCGCCGGTAACAACGGAATTGGAACTACTTATAAATGATCTGTGTGTGTTTTGCAATAGTGAATCCGAAACATTTATACATCCCATAATAAAAGGATGTATTGTTCATTTTATGATAGGTTGGATACATCCGTTTACCGATGGAAATGGCAGAACGGCCCGGGCTTTATTTTATTGGTATATGCTGAAGAAGGGGTATTGGCTTACAGAATATCTCTCTATTTCTAAAATAATAAAAGATACAAAAACACAATATGAAAAGGCTTATTTATATACAGAAACAGATGAAAATGATCTGAGTTACTTTATAACTTACCATGTAAAAACAATGGAAAAAGCTTTTGATGCTTTAAAAGATTATATAAACCAAAAGCAGAAAGAAGTGTTTCAGGCTGCAAAATTTATGCGTATTCCCGGGGTGAATGATAGAATGGCGCAGATATTAAAAATTGTAAACGACGATTCGGAAAGAGTGTTCAATACTAAAGAAATTGAAAGCAGGTTTAATATTTCGAATTTTACGGCAAGAGCGGATTTAAAAATGCTGGTGGAACTGGGATTTTTAAATATTATCCGGGTAAATAAAAAGAAACAAAACTTTATTAAATCAAATGTGTTTGAAAAAGTATTGGCAAAATATAAAATTTAGTTTCTAAGAAGATATGGTGTTTACACTAATATAAATAAACTTTTCTGCCCCCGTTGGCCGATCAAACTTGCACGCTTAAGAGCCGAGGCCTTGGCTGCGACCCGCCGACCCGATAAATATATCAATGTCAAAAAAATTACAGTTGTTTAAATTCTTCCATAAAATACTGTTGTCGGCGGGTCCAAGACGACGCCTCGGCACACATCTATTTTTAAGACCCGGGAATTGAGTAAATGGTTTTAAAAATGTTCTGTGGCGGGCTTATTCTCTTTCATAAACCCGATCATCTCTTTATACCGCGGGTTAGCAGTATTGAAAAACTGCAATATCATCGGCACATGCTTTTTACCTTCTAAAATTTGATATGTGGGTGTAGGAACAAATGGTTTCATTGCCGCGACAAACTTTTCATTTCCTTCTTCAATGGACGGGTATGTTCTGCCGCCACGGTAGATAAGCATCGGGGGCATGGAGTCGTGTAGAAAATACCATGGCGAGGCTTCTTTCCATTGTTTGGGATCCGAGGTAAACGTTTTCAAATAAGTATTGCCTTCTTCATATCCTTCTCCCGACAAATAGCCATACATATCCAGGCCCGCAGCATCTATCAGGATGATACCTTTCAGAGGATTAGCCATTCCCACCCTGCGGAAATAATCTTTTTTGATACCGACCAATGCAGCGAGGTGGCCGCCCGCGGAATGACCCGAAAGAAAAATATTATTTGGGTCTCCGCCATAAGAAGCAATATTTTCTTTTACCCATTTTACCGCCAGGGCAACGTCCAATGCCATCTCATCAAAATTTGCCCCGGGGCTTTTCGGATAATCTGCAATAACGGTAAGCACATCTTTCCTCGCAAAACGTGTCCCGAAAAAGCTATACAGTCCTTTTTTTCCGGAGTTCCAGCTGCCGCCGTGCATAAATACCAACACCGGTTTCAGTTCATTTTTTTTCTTCGGTGCGAAAATATTTAATCGTTGTGCCGGTTTGGTACCCGAAGCATCAGCAGGGAGGTAGGTAATATTTTTAGAGCGGTTGATGCTTTTAAAAGCGCAACTGTTTATGCAGAGCGCAAAAGCGCCAAGGGCAAATGCAGTAAAAAACTTTGAGAAAGGAATGATGGTCAATTTTACAGAATATACGTAATAAGCGGGGCGGCCGGTTTAGACGACCGCCTTGTTTTAATTCCCTTCTAAAAAAGTTTGCGTATCCGTCAACCATTGTTTTTTATACTTTAATAAATAATTTTCATGCCCCGAAAGCGGGTAGGTTTTCAATGTTTTGGGGCCGGCTAAATTATTATAAATTTTATCGATCTCTTTACGGCTTACGCGATCATCCATTTCACCGTAAAGAAGCAATGCAGGGCATGTAATGCTTTTAGCGTATTCAACAGGCTGATGTTCAAAAGCCGGGAAATTATTTTGTACACCGCCCCAAAAAACCAAGAGGCCCGCCATGGGAAACGTAGGAACTTTCATGATCTTAAATCTTGCACAGGTAGTTTGGTACATGGTTCCGAACGGGCACTCGATGATAATTCCTTTTGGTTGTAAACCGTAATCATTGATTGCTTTCATAATGGCAACAGCACCCAACGAAGTGCCGAACAGGTATATTTTCTGTTCGCCCTGTTTGGATAAAAACTCAAAACAGGTCTTAACTTCCTCTGCTTCTTTATACCCTATGGTAGTTTGATTTCCTTCCGAGCCTCCGCTTCCCATAAAATCCACCAACAGGGTATTATAGCCAAGCCGATGGAATTCGTCAGACTTATCAAGCATAGATGATTTTTGCCCTGCATAACCATGAAACAGGATGACAGTTTCTTTCGCCTGAGCCGCTTTAATATACCAGCACTCGATGATCTTATTGCTCTGAAGTTTTATGGTTTGAAACGGCTGCGAAGGAAACCCGGTGTTGACCGGCCGGGGATTATCGATGCCAAAAAATATGATCTGTAATTTCTTTAAAGCCGAAAGGTCCTTTGCATTTGTTTTCGGGACGTTTCGGTCGGTAAAATGTGTAAACTTATACCCATGAAAAAATGCAACAACGTTCATGAAGATGAAAAGTAAAACAACAAACCAAATTATTTTTTTTCCGAAGCGCTTACGTTTCATGAATGATCCTTGTTTGAAAAGCCTATCCCGCATTTCCGATCAACAGCGTTATAGGTCCACCCGTAGAAATTCTATTCGCATCTGCCGCCACTTCCTGCATACCTGCCGAAGACAAAGCGGCCTGCAATGCTTCAGGAGAATCAAAGGGCATGCTGAAGATGTGGTAGAAAGCCGGTGCCCCATGCGGGGTAGGTAAAAATTTGGTAATAGTATATGGTTTTTCATGAGAGGGTATTCCCATTTTTTCATGAAACAATGCCGTATGATCAGCATAGTCTTTTTCAAATTGCTGCACATCGGCAGGATGCGGGTAAAGAACCATTAATTGTAGCATAGTGTTGTTTTAATTTTGCTTACGGATTACATTGATAAATTCTTAAGAAAGGTAATATCCCTCACGGAGGACATACTTAGCATTACTTATTTACTTTATTTACTTAGCTACTTATCTCCTTCACCCTCCTCAACTTCAACCGCTTCCCATACGTCAGCTGCCGCCAGATCCATTCCACGGGACCGTAATTGAAATACCGCAGCCAGAAATGGCTGAATAGTATTTGGAACAGGTAGACCAATGCAGCAATAACGATCACATACGTCAAGGGCGTTTTTCCGCCAAACCCAAGGCCGATACCGAAAAAAAGCACCATCGCTATGAAGGACTGTAATATATAATTGGTGAGTGCCATGCGGCCGGGTGCTGCAAATACAGATAGCCGTTTCCTGCTGCGCGGTTGCAAGTACCATAAACAGATCGTGGCCGTGTAAGCCAGGCTCAGCGGTACCACATTGAGTGCATAAAACAACGGGTGCAATAAACCGATGGGACCGTCCGGCAGGTGATTCAGTTCCACATATGCATGGCCGATACTGAACGGAAGGCCGATGAGGAATCCCCATTTCTGTACTTTCTTCAACAGTGGAACATGCTCTTCCAATTTTGCATAGATCATTTTTCGTCCTACATACAAACCGAGCAGGAACATGCCGAGCACTTTTGGCAAGCGGTTGCTGTTGATCAATCCTTCCCAGCGCCAGAAAAAACCGGAGTGGTTAAATTTCAACACATCACTGTATTCTGTTTTCATCGCCTGCCATGTACCGAAGTTATCCTGCGTAATACCATATTTGTTTCCGAGGGCGATAGCATTATTAAAGAAGAAATTAGCGGGATTATATTTATTATCCGTTAATCCTTTGAACAGGTCAAAGACCAGCGGTGAAAAGATCAGTACCGCCCACGTAATGATCAGTGTCTTGTCTTTCAAATTTCTAAAAAGCGGGAGCAACATCCCGATCAGGGCATATAAAAATAAAATATCTCCGTTCCAAAGCAGGAATGCATGCGCCAACCCGATCAGTGCAAGGATAATAAGGCGACGATAAAAATATCCTAACCCGCTTTTCCCCTTCGCTTGGTTTCTTAAAAGGATGATCGAAAACCCGATACCGAACAGCAGGGAGAATAAAGAATAAAATTTCCCGTCGATCAGGGCAAAATGTACATAGGGTATCCATTGATCCACCGCCGCAGTTGACATGGCCTCTTTAATATCCTGTCGTTGGAAAACATACATGGAAAGGATCGGGTAATTAGCAATACAAATTCCGAACAATGCTATGCCGCGCAGGATGTCGAGGATGGTTGCACGCTCCGTAAGTGCAATAGGTTGAATAGTTGGTTGCATGGGAATAGTTTGGTAACTGTCGCACTCTTTCGGGAAGCGGCAATATAATATTACAATTTAATATTTGAATTTCGGGAACCGGTCATATAAAATACGTACAACCGCAGTTCATAATTCCATAACGGTTGCTTCACATAACCGTAATATCGGAAGGCTAAGTTGCGACCTCAAAACATAAAACAACTCATGAAATTTATTTACTCCATACTGTTTTGCAGTATAGCTATCTTCTCCTGTAAAAAAACCGACACCACCCCGGTAATACCCGAACCGGCACAGGAAGATATAGCGGGCTTTGCGGAAGTAGGCAGCATAACCCTTAGCGGTGTGGGTGCAGCGGAGATCACTGCCTATGACCCTTCCACCAAAAGATTATTTGTAGTGACCAATGCCGGCGGAAGCAGCCGAATAGATATTGTAGACCTGGCCAACCCTTCCGCCCCCGCATTGATCGGAAATATTAATATTTTACCCTACGGCAGTTTTATCAACAGCGTATCGGTATTTGACGGCAAACTGGCCGCAGCACTGGAAGGTACAACCAAAACAGATCAGGGGAAGATCGTCATTTTCAAAACATCTGATTACTCCCTGCTGAAACAGGTTACGGTAGGTCCTTTGCCCGATATGGTTACCTTTTCAGCAGACGGAAAATATATTGTTTCTGCTAATGAAGGCGAACCGAATGATGCCTATACCATTGACCCGGTAGGTACGGTATCCATCATTACCGTGGCGGATGATTATGCAGTAGTAACAGTAGACTTTGCTTCTTTTGCTTCGCAATTTGCTGCGCTGCAAAGCCGCGGACTGCGCATTTTTGGCCCGGGTGCCACTTTCGCACAGGATATAGAGCCGGAATATGTAACGATTTCTTCAGACAGTCGCACCGCTTGGGTGACGTTGCAGGAAAACAATGCGTTCGCTAAAATTGATCTCCCCTCAAAATCTGTTACAGCCATTTTTCCGTTAGGATTCAAGAACTACAGCCTTGCAGAGAACAGCATCGACCCGAGCGATAAGGACCTGGTGATCTTACCGGGACAATGGAACGTAAAAGGCATGTACCATGCGCGATTACCCCGGCTTTGCGGAGAACAAAAGAATCAAAGACATTACACTTGATGCAATGGTATTCCCTGATTTCGCAATTTTAAAAACAGAACCTAAACTCGGCCGTCTTAATATTACCCGGACCATGGGTGATTTCGGTGCAGATAATGATTTCGATGAATTATTTTCTTTCGGCGCACGTTCTTTCAGTGTTTGGAACGGCCTGAACGGCGACAGGGTTTGGGACAGTAAAAATGAATTGGAATCTAAAGCAATAGCGGCCGGTAAATATGATGACCTGCGCAGCGATGATAAAGGAGTGGAACCCGAAGGCGTAACGATCGGGATCATGGGTAAGAAAACAGTAGCATTCGTAGGGATGGAGCGTGCAGACATGTTGGCTTTATATGATGTAACAGATCCAACGGCACCGGTATTTATCAAAACCCTTCTTACCGGCGATGCACCCGAAGGGATCACGTTTGTTCCTGCGGCGCAAAGCCCGGTTGGCAAGAGCCTGGTGATCGTGAGCAGCGAGAACGACGGGGTGATCAAAATATATCGGACACCATAAAAACGGATAACACAATGCCCACGGTTAAACAAACAGCCCACGGTTTAAACCGTGGGCTGTTTGTTTAACCCGTGGAGGCTAATTCATTACCTAACTTCCCAATACATTCCAGGAAGTATCTATACTCGGATCGGAATCATCCTCTATTTTCTTCTCTTCGGGGAATTCTTCTGCCTTTCCGTCCGGAAGATGCGCTGCAGTTTCATCTGAAGCATTTTCGGTCGCTTTCACGCCCACATCCGTTCGGATGTTGCGGATATCCTGTTCCGTGACCTCGTCAGACTCATTACCAAGTATTTCATGAACACGTTTATCGGTCTGCTCATCTTTGAAACGTTCATGTTTGCCGGGATCAGTTGTATTATTATTGTTATCCATAAAATGGTTTATTTCCTAATATTAGAACAAGTATCTTGCCGCTATGTTTCCCAAATATGATGTTATTGTTATCTTTTTGAGTAGTAGGGAAATCGTTTTCTGTTGATAAATGGCATATGAGGCAGAGTGCGTGACCGTCATTCAGATTTAAAACGGGTTCCCGTATTAAAATTGTTTCCTCAGACTATAGAATAAAAACAGTCGCTTATTTTTTTATTGAATATCAATAAGTTGTGGATGTGCCTTCAAAAAAACCCCTCCTTTTCCTTTGAATAAATGAAATATCCCTCTACTTTTGCACCTCATTAAAAAACCGCGGGGATAGCTGCGGTGTCACTTAAACAAAATACAATGAGCAAATTACATTTCACTACTAAACATGCGAACGAGGCTACCGTAACGCACAACTGGTACGTTGTGGACGGTACTAATCAAACCGTTGGCCGTATGTGTGCTAAGATCGCTGCGATCCTTCGCGGTAAGAACAAAGCCTATTACACCCCGCACGTAGACTGCGGAGATTATATTATCGTTACAAACTGCGAAAAAGTAGTTTTAACCGGCAATAAAATGGATGAGAAAGAGTACCTGACCTATAGCGGTTACCCCGGTGGCCAAAAAGGTGAGATCGCAAAAGATCTGCAAAAACGTCGTCCCGAAGTGATCGTAGAAAGAGCTGTAAAAGGCATGCTTCCTAAGAATCGCCTTGGCCGACAGATGTACAAAAAACTATTTGTATATGTAGGGGCTGATCATCCGCATGGCGCGCAAAAACCACAGGACCTAAACTTTAACCGCACAAACAAATAAAAACAAGGGTAGCGAAACGGCTTGCACTTCAAATATGCAACCCAACACCCGCCACCCGCAACTCAAATAAATGGAAAAGCAAATAAACGCAGTCGGCCGCAGAAAAGAAGCTGTAACACGTGTTTTCCTGAGCAAAGGCGAAGGAAGCATTACAGTGAACGGCAAAGACTATAAAACTTATTTCCCATTGGTGTACCTGCAAAACCAGGTGATCATCCCGTTGAACACCGTGGAAGCTGCTGACAAATGGAACGTAGTGATCAATGCTACCGGCGGCGGAGTAAAAGGACAGGCTGAAGCTGCAAAGCTCGGTATTGCCCGCGCACTCATCGAGAACAATCCTGAACTGCGCCCCGTGTTGAAAGCGGCCGGCCTGTTGACAAGGGATTCCCGTTCTGTAGAGCGTAAAAAACCGGGTCGTAAAAAAGCAAGGAAATCATTCCAGTTCTCTAAACGTTAAGGGAGAACCGGCCCCTGCGTTGGCCCCCTGAATCCCTTAAGGGAGACGGGGACCAGTGGTAAGACTTTAATAAAATTGTAAACTTTAAAAAATACAGGCTTCAAAAGCCCCTCTTTCAGAAGGGTTTGGGGAGGCCTTCAAAAACAAAACATGGAAAATAATACTTCCTTACAACAGCAGCTCCTGGAAGCAGGTGTTCACTTCGGTCACCTGAAGAAAAAGTGGAACCCGAAAATGCTTCCTTACATCTTTGCGGAAAAGAAAGGGATCCATATCATTGACCTTAACAGGACAGTGGAAGGATTGCAGGAAGCTGCAGCAGCTATGAAAGCGATCGCACGCAGCGGAAAAAAGATCATGTTCGTGGCTACAAAAAAGCAGGCGAAAGAGATCGTACAGGAATCAGCAAAGCGCGTAAACATGCCGTTCGTTACAGAACGTTGGTTGGGGGGAATGCTCACCAACTTCAACACGGTTCGTAAGAGCGTAAAGAAAATGCAGAGCATTGATAAGATGCTGGGCGACGGAAGCGCGGAGAACCTGAACAAAAAAGAAAGACTGACCCTTACACGTGAGCGTGATAAAATGGAGAAAGTACTTGGTGGTATCGCACAGATCAGCCGTGTACCTGCAGCGTTGTTCATGGTGGATATCGGCCACGAACATATCGCTTTGGCAGAAGCAAAGCGTCTTAACATCAGCACCTTCGGAATGGTGGATACCAATTCCGATCCGAACAAAGTTGATTTTGCGATCCCGTCCAACGACGATGCTACCAAATCAATTGCGATTATCGTTAACTATATCACTGCAGCTATCGCTGAAGGTCTTGCAGACCGTCAGAACAGTAAGGAAGATGAAGGAAGCGAAGAGAGCGAAGAAAGTGCAGAAGCAAGAGCGGCCCGTTTTGAAAATAAGCAGGAAGGCGGTGACGACAGAAGGCGCAGCGGCGGACCCGGTGGTGCAGGACGTGGTCCCGGCGGACCCGGCGGTGGCGGTGCACAACGTCGCAGAACACCCGGCGGACCGGGCGGTGGCGGCGGTGCAAGAAGGCCTGCAGGGAAATAGGCGGGGCCAATCAACTTAGGATTTCGACAGTAGAGTGGTTGCTGAGATCAATATATTTTATGATCCGGGCATAAGTTCTTCAATCGGCTTCGGTGGCGTCGCACTCTTGTACAGCACAGCTTCATTGAACTTTTAAGCTTCGGCTTTAAAGTCGGAAAAAAAATTATAAACTTTAAATTTAGTTCCTTCGCCGCGGCGGAGAACAGGGGCCAAATAAAATGAGTACAACAACAATTACAGCAACAGATATCAATAAATTACGCCAGGCTACAGGTGCCGGTATGATGGATTGCCGGAAAGCACTGACAGAAAGCAACGGTGATTTTGAAGCAGCTATTGACTGGTTGCGCAAGCAGGGTCAGAAGGTAGCCGCAAAGCGTAGCGACCGTGAAGCAAAAGAAGGCGTTATCATCGCAAAGACCACTCCTGATCATAAAGCCGGTATCGTGCTTTGCATCAGTTGCGAAACAGATTTTGTAAGTAAGAACGCAGACTTCGTCGCATTTGCCCAAAGCATTGCAGACGCTGCGATCGACAACAACGTAAAAACTGCGGAAGAACTGAACGAAGTTTCTATCAACGGTTCTAAAGTATCTGATATGATCAACGATAAGTTGGCCTCTATCGGGGAAAAGATCGGTATCCAGAAATTTGAAAGAATAGAAGCGCCGTTCGTAGCAAGTTATATCCACGGTGCAAACCGTATGGGTGTGTTGGTAGGTATGAGCAAAGAATCTGCTGAAGCAGGCAAGGACGTAGCTATGCAGATCGCTGCTATGAATCCATTGGCAATAGATGAAACTTCTGTTGACCCGGCTACCCTGGCCCGTGAAAAAGATATTGCTATCGAGCAGATCAAAGCAGAAGGCAAGCCCGCAGAAATGGCTGAAAAGATCGCCGTAGGTAAAATGAACAAATTCCTTAAAGACAATACATTGCTTGCACAGCCTTTCGTAAAGGACAATGCAAAGTCAGTGGGAGATTACCTTAAAGCTACAGATGCAGATCTTAAGCTTACAGAGTTTAAGCGCGTAGCGCTGGGTTAATGGATAATTTTTTAATGGATAATGAATAATGAGAAGCCCCGAAAATTTCGGGGCTTTTTGCTTTGAGGGAAATGCGGGAAGGAACTTAATAATTAATAGGTAAAAATTAATAAGTAATAATGTGAACCCGTAAATTTTCGGGACTTCGTAATTTTATCGATCTGCAGGAGGCACCTCACAGAGATGCGGGCTGTGATCACTGTTATCCAGAAACATTATTAGTTATTATTTAAAAATTAATAAAGAGTAATTAATAATTACAATACGAAGCCCCGAAAATTTCGGGGCTTCGTATTGTCGAACTGCCGGGGCCCTTCAAAGAGACGCGACCTGAAGCATCATTAGTTATTAATTATTATTTATTAATTATGAACGATCCGGGCTTTGGGATGTCTAAGGTTTTTTGTAGGTACTTGTTTTAGTTCCCTGAGAACGGCCGGTAGCGCCTTTCTTTGTTTTACCGGTAGTTCCTACCCGGTCTGCCGGTGTAGTTCTTACACTACCATCCATTTTCATGGCGATGTTATCTTTAGAAGATGTGGTGGTGGTGGTAGTTGTAACAGTGGCAGGCGATGTGGTAGTGGTCGCACGGGTAACCGGCTTTACTCCTGATGTTCTTGTTACGGGGCGATTGTTCACCGGGGCAATGTAACCGGTTTGTACCTGTACTCCTGTCGCTGTATTTACGCGGGAATTCTCTTCCCTTTGCGGCCTTGTTGGTTGTAATACATTCTTAGATTCAACCGGGGTGAGCGGTTCTCTTTGTATAGGCTGTGTAGGTGACGGCGGCGATGCCGGGAATATCAGGTTGTTGTTGGTTTCCACTGCTCTTACGTCTCCGCCCGGGTAAATCGGGGGTACCGGGTTTGCTGCCGGGGCGATCAACGGTTTTGCGGTAGCCGCAGACTTTTCCGTCACTGTTGCATTGGGCACAGGTTGAGCACTCGCGGGTGGGTTAAGATTACTTGTAGCTGCCTGTGTGCTGTTTAACGTGCTTTGGGCATATGGAATATAAGCCGATAAAGAACATATAATTATTGCAATGATCCGTTTCATAATTCAAAAATTTTATACACACATATAAGGCAAAATGCAGTCCAAAGAGGTGTATTATACCCTTTAAAGACAGGACCGATAAGTTAAAAAATAAAGCGCCGTTTTCACAGCGCTTTAAAACGAGTACGGTTCAAAATGTATAAAATTAAACTCCCGGTTTATTTATCTGCACTTGCCGCACCGATATTAATGGAGTGGCCGGCAATTTCGCTCAACTTGGAATCTGCTGCTTTCTCTTCCTCCAGTGTTTCTGCAAGCAAGGAAGCTGCTTTCTCCAAACCCAGTGTTTTTGCAAATGCGCAAAGGGTACCGTAGCTGGCTATTTCGTAGTGTTCTGTTTTTTGTCCGGCAGAAATGATACCCGCATCTCTTACAACGCCCGCCTGTGTATCTTCCATGATGCCTTCTCCTTCTTTAATAAGTCCCGCCATAGCTTCGCATTTCTTGGCACGGGCTTTTTCACCGATAGACACAAATACGTGCTCCAATCGTACGATCTGGTTTTGTGTTTCCACCAGGTGTTTTTGAAGTGCGTTCTTCAGGCCCTGGTTGGTGGCGTTTTTCGCCATTTTCGGGAGGGCTTTCGTCAATGCTTTTTCCGCCCAGTAAATATCTTTCAGTTCATCAATGAACAGGTCCCTCAGCCCTTCGGCTGCATCCGGTTTAGCTTTAATTTTTCCGCTGTTTTTAGCAGCAGCCTTTTTAGGTGCAGGGGCTGATTTTTTAGGTGCTGATTTCGCAGCTGGTGACTTTTTCATGTGTGTAGGTTTTAGTTCGTGTGCAGTAACTATGAAATTTGTATGCCAAATTTTATTACAGGGTTAGTTGTAATGATCGGAAATGCTATTCCTCACTTATTTTTTTCAATACCTTTTCCATATTGATCCCTTTACCCAAAACGGGTTTAAAAATATCTCCTGTTTCTGCCAGCCGCGCGGGAGCGTTATGGATCGTAAAGTCCGTCATCTTCAATCCCTTTTTCACCTCTTCCCAATGCAGGGGCATTGATACCGTGGCACCGGGTTTCGGCCTTACTGAGTAAGCGGCTGCCAGCGTGGCCTGTGGCCTGTTTTGCAGGAAATCGATGTATAATTTGCCGCGGCGCTTAGCTGTCATTCTTTCTATGCTTGTAAACTTCGGCAACCGCTCATTCACAAGGTGAGCGATCAGGCGTGCGAATTCTTTAGATGCTTCATAATCATACTTTTTTCCCAATGGAATGTAAATGTGCAGTCCCGTAGAGCCGGAAGTTTTACAATAACTGTCTGCACCGGCAGCATCTAATATTTCTTTTGTGACCAATGCCGTTTCAATCACCTTATCGAAATGGTTTTTATCCGGATCAAGATCGATCACACACCAATCCGGGTTGTCGGGTTTTTTATACGTGCTGCTCCAGGGATTCATTTCTATACATCCCAGTGACGCCATATATAGCAATGCAGCCTCATCATTACACAGCATGAACTTTTTATCGATACCCTCACTCACGTATGGGAAAGTTTCTACCCAATCGGGAACTTTTCCGGTTACATCTTTTTGATAAAAGCTTTTACCGGTAATGCCATTAGGAAAACGGTTCATAGATTGAGGCCGATCCTTCAGCCAGGGCAAAATATACGGTGCCACGCGGTAATAATAATTCAGGAATTCCCGCTTGGTAATATTCTCTTTCGGCCAGTAGATCTTGTTGAGGTTGGAAAACTTTATCTCCTTACCGTTGATCTTCCTCACCTGCGTTTCATCAGTAGGATTCAACAACGTCTTCCTTTCCGCCGCTTTCGGTGCTTTTATATATTTCGCCACATCTGCGTTTTTTACTTTTCCATCTTGTTTCACTTTTTCCCCTTTTTCTCCTTGTTTATCTTTTAGCCCCTCTTTGTTCTCTTTCCCTCTTTGTTCTCTTAGCCCTTTTTTTATACCTTGTTCTCCTTGTTTTACTTTTAGCCCCCCTTTTACCTCTTTCTCTCTTTGTTCTCTTAGCCCCACTTTTTTCTCTTTTTTCCCTTTTTCATCTTTTAGCTCCCCTTGCTTCACCACCTTATCCCTCCCCACAGCCTTCGCAGCCTTATCAATACGCATCCCCTGAAAAGATGGATGCCGCATGATACCGTCTGTGGTTAATTCACGGTACGCTACTTCGCAAACCAGCACCGGCTTAAGCCATGTAGCCGTAGCCTTTGGCGGGACAGGTCGGAATCGCGAAGGCTGGTTGATATCGGGCACCGTACTGAACGGCGATTCGCTGATGATATGCGGTTTAAACAACGCCATCATTTCCTTTTGTGTCTTATCGTTAAAACCGGTACCGATCTTCCCGCTGTAAACCAGTTTTCCTTTTTCATACACACCCACAAGCAGGGAACTGAAAGGTTTTGCCGTGCCTTCGTTTTTAGTATAGCCCCCGATCACTACTTCATGGCGTATAGCTGTTTTTACTTTTAGCCAATCAGTAGTTCTTCCGCCGCTGTTATAAGCAGAGTCTGCTTTCTTAGCCATGATACCCTCCAATCCCATTTTTTCGGCTGCGTCAAAGAAATCCAGACCCGATGTTTCAAAATCATTGCTCAGCAAAATATTATCTGATTCAGGAAGTATAGCTTTTAGTATGGCCCGTCTCTCCGTGAGGGGTAAATGTGTAAGATCCTTTCCTTCGTACCACAGTATATCAAAAACATAAAATAGGAGGTTACCGTCTGCTTCGCTACGCCAGTTTTGCAGGTCTCCGAAATTGGCCATACCTTTTTCATCCGCTACAATTACCTCCCCGTCCAACACGGCGTTCATCCCGAAGGATCTTAATGCTGTTACGATCGGGTAAAATTTTTCATTAAAAGATTTATTATTTCGGGATGCAAGTTCTACAGTCTTTTTATTTGTGTATGCCAATGCACGGTATCCGTCCCATTTAATTTCATAGAGCCAACCGGGCGCATCAAAGGGCTTATCCGTAAGTGTGGCAAGCATTGGTGCAAGATCAGCGGGCTGCGCCTTTTTTATTCCTTTTTTAAGTAAAGTTGGCAAGTCAACATTTGCAGACGTTGCGTCAGGTTGTACTTCTCCCGCACTCTTTTTTGAACTTGTTATCCTTTTTTTTTCTTTTAGTTCCTCTTTAGCCTGTCCGTAAATATTTTCTGACGTGGCCGCAACCTGCTTTAGTGTCTTCCCCGACAATACTGACTTTTCTTTTTTTGTAATATCAGTCACGGACGCATATTTATCTTTAACCTTCATCAGTAACCATGCATTTTCTTCTCTTCCGTGGGATCTCACGAGTGCATATTCACCTTTTAATTTCCTGCCTTTCATTATGATTTTGATCTTGCCCTTCTCCAATGCCGCCATTAATATTTTCTCTGCGGATTTCTTATCACCGGCGGGTTCCTCATCAGTTGTACTGTAAGTGCCTTCATCCCATACGATCACTGTACCACCGCCGTATTGGCCTTTGGGAATGATCCCTTCAAAATTCCTATAGTCATAAGGATGATCTTCTACCATCATCGCGAGTCTTTTTACCGAAGGGTCAGTGGAGGGCCCTTTCGGAACGGCCCAGCTTTTCAACACGCCGCGCATCTCCAGGCGAAAATCATAATGCAGGTGTGATGCTGCATGCTTTTGGATCACAAACTTTAAGTCGCTGTCCTCCGACTTGCCACCCTTAGGTTCAGGGGTTTCTGTAAAAGAACGTTTATCGCGGTATTTAGTTAAGCCCATGATTATCGATTTGTAAATTTTATGCCAAAATAAAATGCCGCACCGGGAAAAACCCCGCTGTTCACCAGGTATCGTCCATGAGAAAGTGAATCTTAACACATAGTCCTGATTGTCGGTACAGGGTTTGCAAATTCCCGGTCATTGATCATCCAAAATGACGGAAATCTCGTTATCTACAGCGGTATAGGAAGGTCGGTGAAATGGGGCTCAGGCAGTCATCAATAAATCCCTTTGAATCCATATAAAGAAAGGTGCGGAAAGATCCGCACCTTTTATTTATCCGCTAATTCGATAGTTGTAAGCCCAACAAACTCCTGAAGGGTCAACAAATTCTTAACAGCATCGCCCATGGTGTTGTTGAAATAACAATACACATCTTTACCGCCGCTGAGCCAATCGCGGATCTGCTCCGCATGTTCCTTTAAGAATTCATCGGAATAACTTCCGCGGTACCGACCGTCGGGACCATGGAATCTCCTGTAAATAAAATCAGATGTTATTTCATGTACCGGTGTGGCAGATGCCGGGATATCCTGCAATACAGGAATGGCTTTATATTCTTCCAGGATCTCATACACTTCTTTCTCATACCAGGAAGCATGACGAAATTCTACGGCCAACTGCCACTGATCTTCATTGTTCCAAACTATATCGCTCAACAGTTTTTGCAGCCGATCCAGCCTGTCGATCTTTAACGAAGGGGGGAATTGTATCAGCAGGCAGCCTTTTTTCTGGCCGGCATACCCGATCGTTTTCATGAATGGCTCTACATCATCTTCATTATAATCCAGCCACTTGACATGCGTGATAGCTTTGGACAATTTAAAAGTAAATTTGAATTGCTCAGGTACGGCCACTGCCCATTTAATTACAGTGGTTTCTTTGGGCGTTTTATAAAAGGAACTGTTTATCTCCAGGCTGTTGAATAAAGAAGCGTAATACTCCAAGCGGCTCTTATCCCGGAAATCCGGCGGATAGGTTGATCTTGGCCCCGGCATTACCAGGCCGGAAATACCGGAATAAAACTTTCCCCTTCGAACACCCATGATTGCAATTTTTTAAAAAACCATTCATCAATTTTGAAACCGGGTTACCGGTGAACGTGATGCGTGATTCTTTGGGACATCATTCCGCTTAGAACGTTCGCGGATCGCATCCGAATATTAAATAAAAAAGTAAGAGGATAAAAAGGGTAAGCAGGATAACGGTGAGCAGCACCGGTTGATTTCGTTTTATCATAGCGTCTTCATATCCTGCAAAGAATAGCATAATGAGGTTATGAAGAAGCATGAAATATTTAAGTGGCAAAAAAAAGCAGGCCGGTGGTGAGTTAATATATTTTAATCGTCTATTTCTATCCATACCGGCCCGTGATCACTCGTCTTTTCCCATCCGCGTACAAACCTGTCTACACCGCCGCTGCTTAAGCGTTCATCGATTTGCGGACTCAGTAAAAAATGATCGATACGAAGGCCCGCGTCGCGGCCATAAGCATTACGAAAATAATCCCAAAACGTATAGATCACCTGATCGGGATATAGTTTACGGATCGCATCCGTCCATCCCTGTGCTGCCAGTTTTTTAAAAGCTGAACGGACTTCGGGTAAAAACAAAGCATCTTTCACCCAGCGCTCGGGTTTGTATACATCCAATTCGGTTGGCATCACATTAAAATCCCCGCAAAGCACTACCGGTACGCCGGCCTTCAACAATTTCTTTGAATGGGACTGCAGTCTTTTAAACCATTCCAACTTATACTCCAGCTTAGGACCAGGGGCAGGATTACCGTTCGGTAGATATAAACAACAGATCAGGATGTCATTAACGATCGCTTCCATATACCGGCTTTGTATATCTTCTTCATCACCCGGCAGTCCTTTACGTACTTCTGTTATTTCCAACCCACGTGATAAGATAGCAACACCGTTCCAACTTTTTTGTCCGTCCCATATCGCGTTGTAACCCGCATCTTCAATAGCCTGCAGGGGAAACTTCTCCTGTGGAGCTTTTAATTCCTGCAGGCAAACCACATCCGGTTTGGTTTCCTCCAGCCAGCGAAGCAGGACCGGCAGGCGCCCATTCACACCGTTTACATTATAAGTGGCGATACGCATGTGCAAATAATTATCGGGTTAAAAGCGAAGGCAAATTTAATTTACCCGTATCGAATCCGTTGCAAGCGGCAAAATAATATTATAGGTTTTACCGGGCCTCACGCGCAACGATCTTCCGCGTAGCCAGGGATTATACCATTTGAGTAGTTTATAGGTACTCCCGTTATTATTGGCAAATACCAAAAGGTTTGAAATATTAAAATTTACCGGGATCGTTTTAGTTTTCACCGGTGCATAGCGTTCTTCGGGAGCTAATACAAAACCCAGCGAATCTGCATTGGATAAAATATGCTTGTACGCGAGAATGCGGTAAATGTAGCGTTGCGTTTCTTCGGGCAATACCAACTCATAATAATTGTTGGTACGCTGAAAAGCTGCCCGCTCACTGTAGCCGCCCATGCCACAGTTGTAAGACGCGGCAGCGGCGATCCAATTGCCGAAACGTGCATAAGCCTGTTTAAAATAACGGCAGGCCGCTGCAGTCGCTTTTTCAACATGGTATCTTTCGTCTACCGTTTCCGAGATCTCGAGATCATAACCCGGTGCGGTGCTCTTCATGAATTGCCAAAACCCTGTGGCACCTGCTTTTGAAACCGCATTCAGGAGGTTGCTTTCCGCGATACAGAGGTATTTAAAATCATCCGGGACACCGTTCTTTTTCAATTCCGCTTCTATCGCGGGGAAATAACGGGCGGATAATTTCATCATATAAAAAATGTTGTTTTGCCAATAGTAATTGAACAGGATATCGCGATCCAATTGCTCTCTTACTTCCTGCTGTTGAAGTGGCACTGCTTCACCTGCAAAATCAATTTTTGCCGGAACCCGCGGTGCTGAGAACACGATCGGTGTGGATGCGGTGGGCCCTGTTTTTTCAATAGCATTCCTTTCCTGTGCCAAACTACACCCCGACAACAGGAGAAGACCGGTAACAGCACCACTTATTTTTTTCATGTACGTTTTCATCATTACCTCTTTTACTTTTTATTTCTTTTTCCCTTTTTGTCCTTTTAGCCCTTTTTTCGGCCCATCCCCCGCCTTCCCGGGAGGAAGGAGCTGTACCTGTCCATCTTTTTGAATTCATTAATTATTGAAATTCCCTTTTCTACTTTTTTCACTTTTTGAACTTTTAGCCCCTTTTCCTCTTTGTTCTCTTAACCCCCGGTTTCTCTTTTACTACGGCGATCACGGTATTGCCCTTGTCCCCAATATGTTCAATTGTAACATCAGTTTTTCCACTTCAGCAAGATGCAGTCCTGTGGTACGCTCATCCAAAATGTATAACGTGTTGTCGTGCTACATACGTTGCAATTCCGTAGCCAACTTGATCCGTTGTGCCTCATCCCCTGAAAGTTCGATTGCTGACTGACCAAGCCGCAGGTAACAAAGACCCACCTGTCGCACCACATCTATCCGATTAAAAATGATGCCGGGGAAATGATGTAATACAGGGCTTTGGACGTTTTTTGAAAAAACTGATTAATCTTAAAATACACAGATTTCTTTTCCCGCAGATTATCGTAGATCTGCGACCGCAGATTTACGCGGAAGGGCTCCCACAGATTGTCCGTGGTCTGCTTTTCACACAGGTTTACACAGATTTTTTCCTACGTAAGGATATAAGCCATCATATCTTCAAACTCTCCTTAAGTCTATAAGCTCACGGTATGCGGCGCCTCTGCAGGTACCAGCAAATGATAGCTCGTATGAATTTAATATTCACCTAATGCATCATACCCGCGGATTTCTAATGCTGAGTTTACAGTAGTACTAAAGCTTAATGTGTGCTGTTCCGGCAATCACGGGGTGATTGATTGCCGGGGTCTTTTTTTGGTTCTTTTTTGGACAAGCAAAAAAGAACAACCCACAATAACAACTTTCGGAAAAAATAACAGATTTTCCTTCAGAGTGCGGCAAAGCGATTATGGGGGCGAAGTCTTTCCTCCCGACATGGCAGTTTGGTTCTTTGCCTGTTGCGCTTATATTGGGAGACAAGCAAAAAAGTAAAACCGTCTTCGGGAGGATCCATACTCCACCTATCAATGTAGAATTCGTTATTCTGTAAGTGC
The DNA here is from genome assembly GCA_037719665.1 of Ferruginibacter sp. Classification (GTDB taxonomy): domain Bacteria; phylum Bacteroidota; class Bacteroidia; order Chitinophagales; family Chitinophagaceae; genus Ferruginibacter. The sequence goes on along the minus strand of JBBJLU010000024.1, from coordinate 9,623 downwards.
TCAGAGCCAAACCTATTTGCCGGTACCCTCCGCATACACTCTCATCAAATCCTCCATGGAATCTTTCAACGCGCCGGACCCCTCATCAAAGAGATCGTCCTTCACTTTTTTTGCTGCCTTATTATCTGTAGATTTTTTTATGAGCGCGCGTATAGGATCAAGCGCTTCAAAGAAAGGTGAAATATTTTTTTCAAAATAGGCACTCTCCCCTTCCACAGTTTGCAACACTGTTTCGTACTCATCCAGGATACTGTAGATCTCTTTCACATTATCCGGGGTATGCCTGCGCGGAATGCGGTCAAACAGGTTGTTCAATTCAGTAGCAGTAACATTCATATCGGCCTATTGTTTGATCAAAAATAACGTAAAGCACTATAGAAATCATAACATGACCCCGCGGATGTTTTTTGTAACTTTCATACAGGAAAGCCATAAAATTTTATCTTTGCCCGTGACCCAACCGCAAGACGCTAAACCATCAGCATTACAGCTTACCGTTAGCAGTATTATTCCTTCCCTGAAAATGCTGCGAAATAATGATCCGCTCAGAATGGCCGGGGCCACTGCTTTCTTTACCACGTTTGCCATGCCGCCGATCGTTTTTATTCTTGCCCAGTTATTCGGGTTGGTGATCGGCAGCCGTGAAATGGGCCGCGGGTTAATTGAGAATATCGGGAACAATCTTGGGAACGAAGGGGCACAACAGGTAAGGCAGGTGATCAGGAGTATTTTAGGCTTTAGTCACAAATGGTATGTGATCGTACCCGGTTTCGTTTTCCTTTTCTTTATTGCCACGACACTTTTCATTGTCATTAAAAGTTCACTGGACCAGATCTGGAGGGTTACCATAAAAGATAAACCCGGTATACTATTTAACATCGGTGAGCGCCTGAAATCTTTTGCGGTTATCTTACTCACAGGGATCCTGTTTTTTGCAAACCTGATCTTTAAAAGTCTCGAGACCTTCAGCGGTAAGTACGTTGATAATATTTTCAACGGAGGGAGTTTTATTTTTAAAATTATATTCAGTGAAATAACGAGTGTTATTATTGTGTCTGCATGGTTTGTCATCCTGTTTCGGTTCCTCGCAGATACCAGACCGGGATGGAAGCCTGCGATCATCGGGGGAATATTTACCGCGGTGTTATTTACGGGTGGACGTTTTCTTTTAAAAATGCTCTTGATCAACAGTAATATCGGCATACTCTATGGTCCTTCCGGCTCAATGGTCCTTGTGCTCCTGTTTGTATTTTACACTTCTTTTATTATGTACTACGGCGCTTGCTTTATAGCGGTGTATTCCGACAAGGCAGGCTTGATCCTAAGGCCGGATAAGAATGCTTACGCTAACAGTGAAAAACATTAAAGTAATGCGCGAATTAACGTGAAGTATTAGAGAGTTGCGGGTTGTCGGTCGTCGGTGGACGGTTGTCGGCTTTCGGGTTGCGGGTTGGGGGTGTCGGGTTGCGGGTTGTCAGTGGGCCTTGATGTTTTTTTTCACCGCGGAGCCGCAGAGAGCACAGAGAAGATTGCGGAGGCATATGGATGTTTTGATAAATGTACCAAATAGTTTCACGCAGAGGCGCAAAGGAACCGCAAAGGCGCAGGTATAGATTGTTTTGTTCTAAAGTAAGTAGGCAGTTTTTATTTCCTTGACTTTCTTTTGGCGACCCAGACCAATTGCCGAATAGCAGATATTTTCATTTCGTAACTAAAATGTATTACGACTACAGATTTATCAGATAAGAAAAAATATGATTAGCAGACGCACAAGCTGTTACTACTGCTGAAGCCACAGTAGTGCAAAAGCTCAATGGGTGCTGTTCCGGCAATCACGGGGTGATTGATTGCCGGGGTCATTTTTTGGTTCTTTTTTGGACAAGCAAAAAAGAACATCCATAAAATAAACTTTCGAATAACAAAACCGTTTCCTTCAAGAAGACCCATATCGGCTATTATAGAAACACTGCCGGTTATTGGCTTTTTGGTTGTTTTGTATTTTGAAGGAGTAAAGCAAAAAAGTAAAACTCTATTTATATACCTTTTGCTCTTTCGTATAATACGTCTTCATCATCCCTTTTTTATCTATGATGATCGTTGCGCCGGTAGGACTTTTGGTTTTTGTTTTTGTATGTATCTGCAAAAAGTCTTTCACTTCCCCGTTGATCTTTCCTTTATAGTATTTATCAATATTTTTGATCTCCGTTTTCAATACTTTCTTAATAATGACCGCAAGGTCTTTTATTTTATTATCAGGGATGGCATTGGCAACGGAATACGGGGAGATCCGCGCCTGCCAAAGTATCTCATCAGAATAACTGTTGCCGATACCCCTGATCACATTCTGATCGGTGAGGATGTTCTTGATCTTCGCTTTACGTTGCAACGCAGTTTTTAAGTATCTAAAATTTAATGCCGGCGAGATAGCATCAATGCCTGCCTTATCCACCGGGTCAGGCCTGATGAATGCATTCTTCATCCGGTCCGTGAGGGCAAGACCGGTGCCGTTTTCGAAGTGCAGCTCTGCCAGGGTAGAACGGTGTTCGTTCTTTTTGTCAAAAACAAATATATCCCCGGTGAGCATGAGGTGCAAGCCAAGCAGTGTACCGCCGGAAAATTCAAATCGCATCTCCTTTCCCGAACGATAGATACGGCTTAGTGTTTTACCTTTAAATCGTTTATTAAATACTGCAGAGGAACCGGCAATATTTTTCCCGCCAAGGATCTTAACCTTCACCAATTTCTTTCCGGCAAACAAGGCATCAAGGTTTTTTGTAAATATTTCCACGTCGGGCAATTCCGGCATAAGGCGGTTTTATATGAACAGTAAAATTAGTATTGTATAGTTTTGCAACAAAAAATTTTATATGAAAGCAAACAATGCATTATACATTTTATCCAAAGGTCGGGTGGCAGCTATCAGTAAAAAGAACGGAGATATTATTTGGGAAATAAAACTGAAAGATCATGTAAACAATTCTATGACTGCAGCTATCGGACAGATCTCTGTAGAAGGGGATAAGATCTATATCGGCGTTTCGGGCATGCTGATCTGCCTTAGTACAAAAGACGGTTCTTTAGTTTGGAAGAATGAATTAAAGGGGTGGGGCTATAATTTTGTCAGTATGGCTGATGCAAATATCGGCGCTGCAGCTGCCACAGAGCAAATGAAGGCTTCTGCTGCATTGGTTGCAACGATGTGATGCGCTCTGCCGGTTGGGGATATCAAGTTTTTTTGGACTGGAAAAAACAAAACCATAATATAAACTTTCAGAATAACAAAACTCTTTCCTTCGGGAGTTCATATACTCCACTATATCATCTCATTTGCCGGAAATCTATAAGCGCCGCGCGGCTCCGAATCCTCACCCCTTCCCTCTCCATAAAATAGAGAGGGTGATCCCTCCGGCGCTTAATTCCGCGCTTGTAAAAATTAGCTGCGCATTTTTACACTCTCCTTCGGAGAGATCGCACGGAATGAGGCGCCTCTGCAGGTACTGTTAGATGATAGGACGTAGGGCTTTAAGTCATGGAAACTTAAAAATAGGGGCTGCCCTTAAAAACATCGCCATCTACGAAAAGCAATCCCATTAAAGAGTTCAGGTAAATATGAATATCATTAGAAGATGTACAAGCAACTACCGCACCTAAAGCCACAGTAGTGCAAAAGCTTAATCGGTGCTGTTCCGGCAATTACGGGGTGATTGATTGCCGGGCTCCTTTTTTGTTACTTTTTTGGATAAGGAAAAAAGTAAAAACAAAAGAACGACAACTATGATCCGGGGAGATATAGCCGTCGTTCTGAATCAGTTTACATTAAGATCCCGGTTCAGGAAGAACCTCTTCCAGTTTATTATCAGTAATAAACTTATCCTTGGCCACGCCGAATTCTTCCAATACCAACGCGATCTCACCGATTCCGTCATCCACTTTCCCATGGATATCCGGGAGTCGTTTCTCCAGCACGCTGTTACCGAGATTGATATTCTCCGCTTCCAACTGGGAGATCTTTTTAAGCAGGGATGTTTGGCTGTTCAGGATATCCTGCAGCTCACGCACCATTTTTTCCATGAGGTGTTTCTTTTCTACTTTTTCCATTATTAAGTGTTTTGTTTTTTTTAAATATATAATGATATCTGAGCGCCCATAAGAACCCAAGGGGTTTCGGAAGGCATTACTACCGGGAACATAGGTGCGGATGAAAGGAGCAGCGCGTTTATTTCATGGGTACCGAAAATAATTCCATACAACTATGCAAGGTTACTGCCGGGATTGTTATGCGGCGACCCTTTGCAAAATAACTTTACAGGGTAGGGCTGAAGTAACCTTGACGGTATGGTGCATGTGAAGCGGGATCTCAAAATAATCAGCGGGGCCTAACGGGCGCACGTCATCGCCTATCCTCAGTTCACAGGAACCTTCCAGCACCAGGAAACGCTCATGTTCATTATGGTGTATCTCCTGCGGGGCAAATTCTTTTATCCATACAATTGCCGTGGTGGCTTCCGGGGTAAAACTGATGATCTTAGCAAAAAGGTCGTCATTACCGGTCGGGACCATATCGGGTCTGCCGAGCCAGGATTGAAAATCTGCGGGTGTAGAATTAGGATTCAACAATGGGGCAATAGTCGGGGCTTCCCCGTTTTTCAACCTTTCTGTGTAATCTATTACTGCCATGAGGAAAACTCTTACCAAGGGACTTGGTGTTATAGCATGTGCCTGTGCATGTAATTCAAAAGCTTTACTGATCGCATTGATCTCTGCCCGGACCTCGGGGTGAGTGACCGCCATTTGTTCTACCAATTCAGATTCAGCCGGGGTGGCTGTTCCCGAAACATATAATTCAATAATACCGGACGCTATAAAATCATTTTCGTTCATAATACAGATGTTGTATGCAGATCCTGCATGTTGGTTCTAATTTGATCTTTCACTTCCTCAACAGCTATCTGCAATTTCCCTACAGCCTGATCATGGTCAAACCTTTAAAATATACCAATTCAAAGGCATTATGTCTATACTATCCGCCAAAGCTGCCATTTGGGATATCCTGTTCTTTTTACCTTAACATATACGTTTTTAGAACCTGACGGGTTTCCTGCTGCAATTTTTTTAACGATTTCCAAAGCGGTTTTTCGCGCGATCCTTGCCAACCTTGCGAGCCGGCTCAGTTATTTCAGATAATGCAATTTAATCATAAAGCCGGTTTAAATGAAAATCATCTTCCGATTGGGATGTGAGTACAAGCAACTACCGCTGCTGAAGCCACAGTAGTGCAAAAGTTCAATTGGGCTGCTCCGGCAATCACGGGGTGATTGATTGCCGGGGTCTTTTTTTGGTTCTTTTTTGAAAAGCAAAAAAGAACAAGCATATAATAAACTTTCGAATTCATAACGTTCTTTCGCTTGAGAGTTCATATACTCCACCATATCATCTCATTTCCCGTAAGTTTATAAGCGCTCAGTGCCGCGCGGCATCGCATCCTCGCCCCTTCCCTCTCTATAAATGGAGAGGGTGATTGCGCCGGCGCTTAATTCCGCCCTGTCGTCGAAAACTAACACAAGACCTGAAAAACATTTAGACTGTTACATTTCCAAACAAGTTTGTATATTTATTGTACCAACCCCCTGATCGCTTCCCCCGCCCTACTTCTTTTAACCTTTAAATAATGAAACAATGAAGTCGATCCTTTCATGCTATTTTCTTGCGTCGGTATTATTATTATGGTCCTGCAACGACGATAAAAAAACCGATACCGATGTAAGTAAAGACAGCAGCGCGGTAGTATCTACTGAACCCGTAAGTACTAATATGATCGTGACAACACCGCAAAACATGGTTATGGTTAAACACCGGGTAAAAGATTTTGCCAAATGGAAAGTCGGATACGATTCCCATGATTCCATGCGCCTGGCTAACGGGCTGCACAATTATGTTGTAGCCCGCGGCTTTATGGATAGCACGATGGTAATGGTAGCGATGCGTGCAGATGATCTTACCAAGGCAAAGGCATTTGCAAAAGATCCCGCGCTTAAAGCGGCCATGCAAAAAAGCGGTGTTACTACTCCCCCGACTATTTCGTTCACCATATTAACTTACCAGGATACTTCAGTGGTCACCGGGCCGGCGCGTTCCATGACAAGATTTATGGTAAAGGATTGGGCTGCCTGGGAAAAAAACTTCCTGGAAGGAACAGCCGAAAGAACAGAAAACGGTTTAGCACTCAGGGCCTATGGTCATGATGCGGATGATAATAATAAAGTGACGGTCGTTACTACCATTTTGGATTCTGCAAAGGCTTCAAATTATTGGGTATCGGATAAGCTTAAAGCCAGGAGGGCTGCGGGCGGAGTAATCGGTACACCCGAAAGATTTTTGTACCGCGTAGTACAGCGGTATTAAAAAAGATTCTTTCCTAACCCATACAAAAGGTGAAGCACGTGCTTCATCTTTTTTTATGTGCTATTTCCCACAGATTTCACGGATTGTTTCCCACAGATTTGTTTCCCGCAGATTTTCGGGGATTTGTTTCCCGCAGATGTAATGAGATTGAAGAGCAGATTGCGCAGATAGGGTGCCCACAGATGGCACTGATTTTTCCCACAGATCAGATTTGTTTCCCGCAGTTATAGGATGATATATAAAACAGATCTCGCAGATTGCCTGCCGAAGGCAGGTTCTTTGTCTTTGGTGCCTTGGTGGCCCAAACCCTTCGTCGCTTACTCTATGTACTCTGTGATTACCTCCTTAACCTCTGTGGTTAAATAATTGCCGAAGGCAGGTCTCTTAGTGGCTTTGTGGCCCAAAACCTTTGCGTGAAGCTAACTTACAGAGGAAGATAAATATCAAACTTAGCTCCTTTCTGCTCTTCACCTTCTGCCGTAATAAACCCGTTATGATTGTCCACGATCTTTTTTACAATGGCCAGGCCGATACCGGTACCAAGGAACTCTTCTTTACCATGCAGTCGCTGGAAAATATCAAAGATCCTGTCTTTATATTCCGGATCAAAACCGATCCCGTTGTCCGACACGCTGATATGGCAATAACTGCCCGGTCCTAAAAACGGTTGATCCTGAATACCGCTCTGAATCCTGTTGCCGGTGATCATAATACGGGGAGGGATCCCGGGTTTTGAAAATTTTAGCGAGTTGCTGACCAGGTTATGCATTAACTGTCGGAACTGGAACGGTATGATCAATGCTTCACCCAATTCGTTCCGGTCCAATTGGGCATTTTTTTCTGTCAGTTCATCCTTCAATTCTTCCTTTACACGATCAATAACGCTGTTAAGATCTGTTTGTTCAAAACCCGTCGTCCTGTCCGTTGTGCGGGAATAATCCAACAGGTCATTGATCAACGTGCGCATTCGTCGCGCCGCAAGTTGTATCCTTTCAAAATATAGTTTTCCCTTCTCGGAAAGTGCTTCATGGTCCCTTTCCCGGATCAGGTCTGCAAAGGTTTGTATTTTACGCAAAGGCTCCTGCAGGTCATGGCTGGATATATAGGCAAAAGAATTCAGTTCCCTGTTTACCTTTTCCAGTTTTATATTTTGTTCCTTAAGGAGGTTCTCCGATTTTTTTCTTTCACTGATATCAAAATAAGAAGTCACGGTGAATCTGTTTGTACCCGACCGTATTACTTCAAAAGACACAAGGGCAGGAAAGGTTTCCCCGTTCTTCCGGGAATACATTACTTCAAACCCCTTCATGACATCTGATTGCCGCAGCGCCAGTAACAATTCCTCTGATTCTTCCGGGGAAAGTGTCTGCAATTCAGATATGCTACGGCTTTCTTTTAAAGAATCCAAAATAACTGCTACCACCCTGTTGTATTCATCAGGCGCCATGAGGTTTAATTCTTCGGAACTGTAGCCGATCACTTCTTCTCTTGTATACCCGAAAGCGGAACAGAAAAGATCATTGGCATACCTGATCTTATTGGTGCCCACTTCGGAAAGTGTCATGGCAATTGGATTGCGGTCAAAGATCTTGGTAAAACGCTCTTCACTTTCTTCCAATTGCTTTTCGTAGCGCTTCTGAGCCGTTACATCCTGGGCAGTACCGGTCATCTTAATGATATTGCCGTCCATGTCTGTGTGCACTTTCCCCGTTGCACTGATCACACCCGGTGATTCATCGGAGCAACATATTTTATGGAAAAATGTAAAAGGTTGGCGATCTTCAAACGCTTTTTGAACAATGCCGTTGACGTATTCGCGATCGTCAGGATGAATATACTCCAGGAAGCTTTCATAAGTTGCTTCAAACTCCTGCGGCACTGCACCGAATATACGGTACAACTCATCTGACCATGTTACTTTGTTCGTTTTTACATCCCATTCCCAGCTACCGATATGTGCCAGTTGTTGGGCTTCCTCCAATTGGATCGTTTTATTCAGGATCGTTTCTTCCGCTTCTTTACGAACCCTTATATCACGGATAAAACTGATAAAAATATAATTGTCTTTTACTTTTGTTGCGGAAACTTTAAGTTCAATAGGAAATTCATCCAGCTGTTTATTTAATGCGGATAGCACGAGAGGTCTGTTTATAGCGGGGCCTTCACCGGTTCGCAGAAAATGCTGAATGCCTTTCCGGTGTTGTTCGCGGTATCGCTCGGGTATGATGGTGTCTGTCAACTCTACGCCCAGCACTTCATTTTCTGTCCAGCCAAACATGGTCTCTGCCTCTGGGTTCCAATTCACTATCATACCTTTTTCGTCAATGGAAACAATAGCATCCGGCGCGTATTGGAGTATCGTCTTCATCCGCGCGTTACTCTCGCTTATGTCATCTGCAAAACGGGCTTCTGACGTTTTAAGCGTTTCCACCTGCGGTGTTATATCTACAAGAGTATTGATCGCCCCTTTTACTTTCCCGCCGGCATCAAGTATGGGTTGGGGGTTTGACAACACGATACGCCTGCTTCCATCGGGCCGTTCAAATACGATCTCAAAACTTACGGAAATACCCTCCCTGAGCGCAATAGCCATGGGGCATTCATCAAGAGGAAGCGGTGTGCCGGCACCGGTAAATATTTTTCCCAATCCCCACCACATATCCTTTCCTATTACAGGACGAAACCCCCAAAGTTTAACCAATGCTTCATTATATAATTGAATAACGCCTTCGGCATCGCAGGTGTATACGGCTACGGGCAAGCCGTTTACCAGGTTGCGGTATACCCTTTCGGAATCGCGGAGATCCGTATTGCTATATTTTTCTTCGTTGTTTTCGCCGTCTGCAGGGATCATTTACCACAGGGGATTTAATGAACAAATATGTTGATTAGGCATTGCAAAAACGCAGCCTTTTTTTTTGTTGCTGAAGTTTTAACAGCTTTGTATTACGAATGTAAGGATTTAAGGGGGGAGCCCCGAGATTGACAGAAATTATTTCCCACAGATCGTCACAGATGTTTTCCACAGATCCTCACAGATGTTTCCCTCAGATTTTCGGAAATTACAGAAGTGCAGATTAACGGAAATATCTATAAATAAATTTGATAGTAGACGTACAAGAAAATTCAACTGCTGAAGCCACAGTAGCACAAAAGCTTAATGGGTGCTGCTCCGGCAATCACGGGGTGATTGATTGCCGGGGTCTTTTTTTGGTTCTTTT
>JBBJLU010000067.1:0-13283 GCA_037719665.1 Ferruginibacter sp. | reverse complement strand
CGGAAACGATGTACAGTTTTCCGTAGGCATCTGCGATCATATCACCGCCCCAACTGCTGCACCTGTTGTGCACGGATACTCCCTGGTTTCCTTCTGCATCGATCAGTCCGCCAAGATCTGTTACAACAGGTTTCTTACCGGTAGTAAAACGATACAGGTGATTGCCGTCATTGGTTACTGCATAACCGTAGTTATCAGCAGCCAATACCATGCGAGTAATATTGTTGGATTCTTCTGCGGCACCGCTCGGTACATAGCCCGGTATGGCTACAGAATAAAATGCAGGCTTGTCATTTTTTACATTCATATCCAGCCAGCGAAGTTCACCCATACGCATCGGTGTAAAGAAGAGTTTGTCCGATCTCCTGTCGTATGCTGCTCCTGCAACAAAAGTGGCTGTGGGGTATTGAGAAGCGGAAACGCCGGTAGCGTCATTCAGGCCGGTTTGATCTATCGTATTTTTATTGTCAGCGTCGGTGATCGTAAAATTCGTCTTCCCGCGCTGAAAGATTGTTTTGGTTACCTGTCCTGTAGAAAGGTCCACCTGGCGGATATTCATCCACATATAATCTTTGTTACCGTCACCGGTTATTGCATATCCACGGTTGGCATTTTGAGCCCCGGCAGCTAATGCAAAAGTCATTAGGCCTGCTGTAAGTAGAAATTTAAAATTCATAAAGTAAGATTTTTAGGTTTGAAATTAAGTTCAATTTAGTAAAAATTTGTGATAGTCCAATATTTTTTGATAAACGGTATTTCAACTTCCATGGTATTTTACCAGCCCGGTCATGGGCTCTTTCAGCACTTTTCCCAATTGTAATTCGTAGTCCAGGCACATTTGCGCCAACACATCCCTGAAACCATAGGCTATACTTCCGGTGAAATGTATCGGCATCGTCCAGCTTTCGCTGTACTTATATAAGTGAGTAAAGAAAAAGTCATTAAAGCTGTCTTCGATAATATTCTCTACCATATAATGGCCCCGATTCTCGGCAAGGAAAGCCGCAAATCCCGACAAATACCGGTTGGGCAGGGGCTTTTTGTACACGTTGTCGAGGATCTCTGATGCATTACCGGGGTATTTTTGCAAAAATTTCTCCTCCAGTTCCGCATCAAAGGTTTTATAGAGATAATATTGCAGCACTTTTCGGCCCAGATATGCCCCGCTGCCTTCATCGCCCAGGATAAAGCCCAGGCCGGGGCTGTTCTTCACGATCTTCTTTCCGTTGTAATAACCCGAGTTGGAGCCGGTGCCGAGGATACATACCACGCCTTTTTCATCACCGCAAAGTGCCTTTGCTGCGCCGGTAAGGTCATGCTCTACCGTTATTTTGGCAGCAGGATATATTTTTTTAAGTCCCCTTTTTATCAAAGAAACATTAGCAGGATTACTGCAGCCCGTGCCGTAATAATATACCTCAGCCGGTAAAACATCTCCGAGTTTGAGGGCAAGTTCCCCGCGGAGTATATTATTCAGGCCCTCATCATTTAAAAAATAAGGACTGATCCCTTGGGTGGTCACCGATCTTTTTTTATTGCCGGATACGAGGCACCATTGCGTTTTTGTAGAGCCGCTGTCGGCGATCAGCACTGAAGACATGAAAATATTTTTAGATATCCAAGATAAACATTCACAGTGTAAATTATCCGGAAAAATTATCTTCGCAAAAATCATTACGGGCGCATAAAGATGAAACAACAATGATCAATAAAAAATTACAGGTATGGCTACCCTTAATATTCAGCGGGGTAATGATCATAGGGATGTTCATGGGATACAAAATGAGGGATGGGTTGCCCGGCAAAAGTTTTTTCTACAAAGAGAAAGCCACATCGCTGCAGGAGATCACCGATCTCCTGAATAACCGATATGTAGATCCGGTGGACGGGCGTTCATTGGCGGATACGGCCATTGAGGCTATGCTCAGTAAATTGGATCCCCACTCCCTTTACATTCCTGCAGCAGAATTGCAGCAGATCAATGAAGAGATACAGGGAAGTTTTTACGGGATCGGCATCGAGTTTACTTTATTGGATGACAGCCTCAATGTCGTAAATGTATTCCAGGACGGGCCCTCGGATAAAGCCGGTATCAGGACCGGTGATATCCTCCTGAAGGCCGGTGACAGTTCATTGTACGGCAAAAATATTTCGCAGGAAAGGATCCGCACGATACTGAGGGGGCCGGAGGCCAGTACGATCAAATTAACCCTGCTGCGCAACGGGAAGAAACAACAAACAGAAGTGGCAAGAGGTGAGATACCCATCACCAGCGTGGATGCTTCCTACATGCTCAGTGCAGGCACGGGTTATATCCGGTTGAATAAATTCAGTACAAAGACCTACAAAGAATTTATGATCAGCCTGATGGCGCTCAAAAAAGAAGGGATCAAAGATCTTGTGCTGGACCTGAGAGGCAACGGCGGCGGGGTGTTAGAAGAAGCCATTGAAATAGCAGATGAATTCCTGGAGGGTGATAAACTGATCACGTATACCGAAGGATTACATTCCCCGAAAAAAGAATACCGATGCCGCCGGAACGGGCAATTTGAAGAAGGAAAACTGATCGTGCTGGCAGATGAAGGGACGGCCAGTGCCAGTGAAGTACTGATGGGCGCCCTGCAGGATTGGGATCGTGCCGTGATACTGGGCAGAAGAAGTTTCGGGAAAGGGTTGGTGCAGGACCAGTTCATCCTCAGCAACGGCGCCGCTCTCCGACTTACTGTGGCCAGGTATTATACACCCATGGGCAGAAGTATACAGCGTACTTACAAGAACGGGAACAAATCCTATTTCACGGAAATCAGCAACCGCTATGCACATGGTGAAATGAGCACCGCCGACTCTGTAAAAAATGACACGGCAAAAATATTTTTATCCAAGGGCGGGAAAAAACTTTATGCCGGGGGCGGAATCAGCCCTGATCATTTTATCCCCGCTGATACGTCGGGACTAAGCCTTACAACCGCTAAAATTTACAGCCGCGGTACCCTCGCCGATTTCGGGTATAAGTATTTTCGTTTGCACAGGCAGGAATTGGAAAAGTATAAAAAGCCTATCGACTTCATTCGATCCTTTAATATTTCTGAGGCAGATTGGAAATATTTTGAATCCCTTGCCGCTCAGGATTCTGTAGTTACAAAAAATATTACTCCGAAAGAAAAAATCTTTATCGTCAGTGTGTTGAAATCGGCTGTTGCACAACAGTTGTTCCGTACTGCCGGGTATTTTGAGGCCGTAAATGAAAAAGATGAATTTATCCTGAAAGCCCTGGAGATCATTGCGGGAAGGACGAAACCGATCAGATAGTGAGAGAGCAGGCTATTATCATTCATCATCAGCCCGAAGCTTTCTAATTTTGTAATTTTGATTTAAATGCTAAAATGAAACAAACGATCAGGACCATCATACAGGCTTCAATAGATGCAAAAAAACAGCTGTTGGAAAATGAAGAAATGATCAACACCATCCACCGCGCGGTAGAACTGGTAACGGAAGCTTTCCGACAGGGTAATAAAATATTATTCTGCGGAAACGGAGGGAGTGCTGCCGATGCACAGCACCTGGCTGCAGAATTCAGCGGAAGATTTTATAAGGACCGGCATGCACTGCCCGCGGAAGCATTACACGTCAATACCTCCTACATGACAGCAGTGGCCAATGATTACAGTTTCGACGTGGTGTATTCGCGCATGGTGAACGGCATCGGCGTAAAAGGCGATGTATTGATCGGGCTCAGCACGTCCGGTAACAGCACAAATATTCTCAAAGCGATAGAAACCGCAAAAGAAAAAGGAATGCTCACCATTGGCTTTACCGGTGAGTCCGGCGGTAAGATGAAGGATGCCTGCGATCTCCTTATCAATGTACCTTCCGTGGATACGCCACGCATACAGGAGACGCATATTATGGTAGGACATATCATTTGTCAACTGGTAGAACAGGAATATTTTAAAGATTAAAGGAGTTAAACTGTGAGGCGCTTTACACTTTATCTGAACGAAGTAGTTTTGCCGAAAAGGCGGAAAGGCAGAAAATTATTTTGCAGGTGGTAGAACAGGAATATTTTAAAGATTAAAGGAGTTTAAACTGTGAGGCGCTTTACACTTTATCTGAACGAAGTAGTTTTACCGAAAAGACGGGAGGGCGAAATATTATTTTGAAGATGGCAGAACAGGAATATTTTAAAGATTAACCGGCGCTAAAATGAGATCCATTTGCCGGGAAGGCGGGAAGGCGGAAAATTATTATTCAGATCAAAGAATGTATCATATTGGCAAGAAGGCGGAAAGATTATGCAGATCAAAGAATGTATCATATTGGCCGGCGGTTTAGGCACAAGGCTTCGTTCGGAAGTGCCCGACCTGCCTAAATGCTTAGCACCGGTAGCCGGCAAGCCTTTCCTGCATTGGGTTATCCGGCACCTGCTTTCGCAAAAGGTGGAGACCTTTATTTTCTCTGTGGGGTACATGCATGAAAAAACAGAAGCATTTATTGCAAAAGAATATCCCGGGCTCCCGGTAAAATTTTCTGCAGAAACAACTCCCTTAGGTACGGGCGGAGCGATAAAATTTGCATTCCGGCAATGCAGCGGCAGCGATGTGATGGCGGTAAACGGCGATACCCTTTTTGAAACAGATCATGACCGGCTAATGTATTATCATTTGGAAAATAATGCGGCCTGCACGCTTGCTTTAAAACCCGTCACCGATTCCGATCGCTATGGTTCTGTGGAGACGGATGAACGCGGCAACATCATTTCATTTCGTGAAAAAACATTCATCCGTGCAGGACTGATCAACGGGGGTGTATATTTATTGAACCGGCAACGTTTTGAGGATGCCGGTCTCCCGGAAATTTTTTCTTTTGAAAAAGATTACCTGGAAAAATCCGTCGGTGCACAAAAAATGATCGGCGTGCGGGACGACGGCTATTTTATTGATATCGGTATACCCGCAGATCTTGAAAAAGCCAATATAGAAATAAAACAAAAATTCAATGCTTCCGCTGAATAAGATCAATCAAGAATGGACCCTTTTTCTTGATCGCGACGGCGTGATCAATCATGAAGCGAGGGACAGTTACATCAATACCTGGGATGAATTCAAATTCTATGAAAATGTGCCCGAAGCGTTGGCTATCCTGGCGGAGAAATTCAGCAGGATCAATATGGTGACCAACCAGCGCGGGGTCGGAAAAGTAATTATGAAAGAAAGCGACCTGCACGATATTCATCATAATATGCTGGCTGAGATCCTGAAACAAAAGGGTCGTGTGGATAGCATCTATTATTGTACGGATATCAATGACGACAGTCCCCGCCGAAAGCCCAACCCCGGCATGGGCCTGCAGGCAACATTGGATTTCCCGGAGATTGACCTTAGCAGATCATTGATCGTCGGCAACAGACTCACCGATATGGCCTTCGGTCGCAACCTCGGTATCCATACGGTTTTCCTTACTACCACGCATCCCGAAACGGACCCGGCGCATCAAAGCATTGATGCGGTCTTCCCTACCCTACATGCCTTTGCCCTTGCACTGCCTTAAGCTTTCGTTAAACCTCTGCCGACGGCCTTGCAGCGGCGCTGCTTTACATGATCATTTGATATATTTATAGCATGAAACTACCGGGTATTTTATTAGTTATGCTGATGTGCACGACGATTTCTTTTGCACAGCGTATTTCAGACACTGACCTTCGGTTGTTGAAAAAAACGGAAGACACTTTAAAGCTCCGCGCGCAAAATATTGTACGGGGAAAAACGGTGGCCGAACGGGTGACCGCAGACAGTTTGTATACCCGGGCATTTGTGCGTGCCCTTAAAACAAAGAACTCTTTTTATTATCCTTTTGATTCCGTTATCAATATTTCCAAACTCTACGCGCCGGATAGTTCTTTCCGGATCTTTACCTGGCAATTGGAGATCAATGATAACCTCGTGCGGCAGCACGGAGCTATTCAAATGCGAACCGCAGACGGATCCTTTAAAAGATTCCCGCTGATAGACCGTTCCGATGTTACGACCAACCCGCAGGATACCATCGCAGGCAATGAAGGCTGGATGGGTGCTGTATATTATAAGATCATTCAGAATGCACACAACGGGCGTACCTACTATACCCTATTGGGATTTGACGGCAACAATATCCGCAGCGATAAAAAAGTGATGGATATCCTCGAGTTTGCGGACGGGAAACCTGTCTTCGGCCATAAACTTTTCGTGATGGAAAACAGTAATGTTTATCAGAAAAACATGGCCCGTTTTATCATGGAATTTAAGAAGGATGCTGCATCCCGCCTCAGTTATGATAAGGATGCGGATGCTGTTGTTTTTGATGAACTGGTTTCCGAGACCGGCGATCCGAGGAAAAAATGGACCCTCGTGCCGGACGGGGAATATGAAGGTTTCCGCTGGAAGAACGGAAAATGGGTTCATACCGCGAACCTATTCCGAGGTGCCCCCGCTACAAAATATTCCGCTACCGAAACTATACGCGATGCCAAAGGCACCATTGATGATTCTAAACTAAAAGGTGCTGAAAAACCCGAACCCGTTGTTCCTTAAATTGTTTTTCGGTTCTTAATTTGCTGCATATTCCGAAAATTAAAAATGGGAGAAAATAATACCGCAGAAACCGCCACATTGGGGAACGGATGTTTTTGGTGTACAGAAGCCATATTTCAAAAAGTTCCGGGAGTATTAAGTGTTGAAAGCGGTTACAGCGGCGGTGATACGGAAAACCCTACTTATAAGGATATCTGCACCGGCACGACCAACCATGCGGAATGCCTGAATATTTCCTTCGATACTACTGTTGTTTCATTCGAACAAATTCTAAAGGTCTTCTGGGAAACACATGACCCCACTACTTTGAACCGGCAGGGCAATGATTCGGGTACGCAGTATCGCAGTATTATTTTTTACCATAATAATGAACAGCGGGATGTGGCCCAAAAAATGAAAGATGACCTGGATAAAAACGGGGCCTTCTCCAAACCGATCGTAACGATCATTGAACCGGTTCAGCAATTTTATAAAGCCGAGCAATATCACCAGGATTATTATAATCAGAATACTGCGGCGGCATATTGCCAATTTGTGATCCGGCCGAAACTTGATAAGTTTCTTTCGAAAAGCAAATGATAGTACAGTTTTGTTTCCCGCAGATTTTCGGGGATTTAAAAGCACGCAGATTTTCGCAGAAGGGTTTCCCACGGATCATTACAGATTTTTTCCCACAGATTTGCACAGATTTTTGGTGGTTTTATATTATCCTGCATTCTACGCGGCGCAGATTTACACAGATTTTTTTGTATTTCTTTGTGCTCTTCTTTGCGCCTTGGTGCCTTAGTGGCCCAAAGCCTTCGTGGTTCAAATGACCACCGACCACTGGTAACTCTCTGCGAAACCTCTTTCAACTCTGCGGCTCTGCGGTAAAAAAAACATCAAAGCCCACAGACAACCCGCAACCCGCAACCCGAAACCTGCAACGCTAATAATTATTATCAACTCTTGGTTTTATTTTTCTCTTTCACCCGCGGCATGAACTCAATCGGCGGCCTGGCCTTTTTTTGATGGCAGGAAATGCAGGTGATGGTTTGCAGCGGCGTTTTCTCTTTATTAAAATTGAAATACTTTTTGTTGATATTGTCGGTCATCCTCATCATATTCCGCGCGATATCCTTCTCCCCTTTTGCATCACTTACATAATTCAATTCCTCTCCCGAATCGGGCCTCACATGACAAAAAATACACTTTACGCCGAGGGAATAATTAAACGCTTCCATGATACTGTCCAGTTTTTCCTCTGTAATATTTTTGGGAAGGACCTTTAAATTTTTAAATTTAGTTTGGGGGTCTTCGGCGGGAAGAACCGCTGCAACGCAGGAGATCATGAGGATCATTACAAATATCACGAATGGTATTTTCCGGTTTCGGCTCAATGTTTTTTTCCCGAAGATAATGATTAATATTTTTTCACTTTGCGCAATTCCAACATATTAAGGCTGTTTGGCTGGAAGCCCCGGATATTTTTACGGACGAGGTGAATCACCATATCGTACCAAAGCGGCACTACCGGTGCCTCTTCAATAATGATCCTGTCCATGCTGCGGTATAATTCAAAACGCAGGCTGTCGTTGGTTTCTGTAAGCGCCTGTTCATAGAGCACATCAAATTTATCGTTATTGAACCGGGTGTAATTCGGCGGGGCCGGATTTTTACTGTAAAATACGCTGAGATAATTCTCGGCATCAGGGTAATCCGCGATCCAACTTCCGCGAAAGAAAAGCGCCTGTGATTTTGCGGTCTGTTCGAGTAAGAGGCTTTTTTGAATGACCTCTGTCTTTACCGGGATCCCGATCTCTTTCAGTTCATTGGCTACATAACCCGCCAGGTTTGCATATACCGGTACAGTAAGGAGTTTTATTTCCGGGAGGCCCTTTCCGCCGGGAAAGCCGGCTTCGGCTAATAATTTTTTCGCCCTTGCCGGATCATAATGAAAGCCCGGTACTTTCACCGCATCAAATGACGGAAGCCCTGCCGGCACAAAACCGCTTTCCGCTGCTGTGCCTACTGAATTGCGCATATACAACATCATTTTCTTTCGGTCAATGCTGTAATTGATCGCCTGCCTGATCTTCAACAATTTCAAAGGAGAATTTTTCAGGAGGTTGTTATTGGTATCAGCCAATATCCCGAAATATTCAACATTCAGGTAAGGGTGCTTTTGCAAATTAATAGTACCGAACCATTCCGTTTTAAGGTTCCCCGTCTTGGTAAGGATCTCATCTTTGAAAGAAGGATCAATATCATTGATAAAATCGAGGCGGCCCTGTTGAAATTCCAGGAATTCCGTAGCCTTTCCCGTCGCAAAGCTCACCTTCACGCCGTCAAGATAAGGAAGCCTTATGCCCGCAGGATCTCTTTCAAAATACTGATCATTTTTTTTAAGGATCAACGCCTGCCCTTCTTCCCATGCCACAAAAGCAAACGGGCCGCTGCCTACGGGATGACGACGAAAATCGGAGCCATATTTTTCTACGGCCTCATGCGGCACTACCGAGCAATATTGCATGCTTAATATTCCGAGGATGGGTTGGAAAGGCCTTTGCAGCCTGAGGCGAAATACCGAATCATTTATCGCTGTAAACGGCAGGATGCTGTCGGCGCGGTTATTAAATATCCATGCGCCGGGGCTGGCGGTATTTTTATCAAGAATCCTGTTGAAACTGTACACCAGGTCTGATGCTGTGAGCCTTCGCCCGCGCCCGTTTGTAAAGCATGGATCATTGTGAAAATATACGTCTGTGCGCAGTTGAAAAACGATCTCTTTTTTATTGTCAGAAAAGGCCCAACTCTTTGCGAGTGAAGGGACGGTTTGCATATTGCTGTCCGTTTCTAAAAGGGTGCTGTACAATTGATGAATGGCCCACATCACGGATTGATTTTTTGCAAATGCCGGGTCAAGCGAAGCGATGCCGCTTGTTTCATTATAGCGGAATATTTTTTTATCGCCATGAGAATGATCGCTGCAGGAAATAAAAAGTAAACATGAGGAAATTATAAGTCTACACAAAACCACCCTAACCTCATACGCTAAACTGTTGATATTTTTTAATAAAGTGCTTTTCATTTTTGATCGTATGATCGCGGCATGCCGATCATCAAATTTATACTTTCAACATGTTTAAACAGCATAAATTAGTGCTTTAAACCGATCATATGACTGTGTTGAAATTTATTCTCTTTATTCTCTCCGGTTTTTTGCCGTGGGTTTCTTTTGGTCAGCTACAATCAGACAAATCAATTTTTACCCGTGCGGATACTTTACGCGGAACCAACGGCCCGTTTCGCCAACAATGGAATGTGCTGCATTACGATATTACTGTTCAGCCCGATCATACCACGAAAGCCATCAGCGGGAAGAACACCCTGACCTTTTATGATGAAGGTGCAAGGCTGATGCAAATAGACCTGCAGGAACCGATGATCCTGGACAGTGTGGTCAATGAAGGCATCTCCTACCGGTTCAGCAGGGAGAAAAATGTGTATTGGCTTGAGTACCGTGATACTTCTTCATTATTGATGTATAAGATCAAACCGGGGATCAGGAAATTGACGTTCTATTTTCACGGCAAGCCCCGGGAAGCGGTGCGACCGCCATGGGACGGTGGTTGGATCTGGAAAAAAGATAAGAACGGGGATCCCTGGATGACAGTAGCCTGCCAGGCCCTGGGAGCAAGCGTTTGGTATCCCTGCAAAGATATCCAAAGTGATAAGCCCGATAGCGGGGCAACATTGCATATCATCGTACCGGATAGCCTGGTAGCGGTCGGCAACGGCCGGTTAACGGATAAACGTTCTGTAGGAAATAGAAATACCATGTATACCTGGAATGTAAAAAATCCCATCAATAATTATTGTATCGTTCCCTACATCGGCAAATATGTCCGGTTCGGTGAAGAATACCAGGGCCTCAAAGGAAATCTCGACATGAATTACTGGGTGATGCATTATAACCTGGATAAGGCAAAGCTGCAGTTTACCGATGCGCCGAAAATGATGAAGGCCTTTGAGCATTGGTTTGGCCCCTTTCCTTTTTATGAGGACGGGTACCAGCTTGTGGAAGCTCCGTACCTGGGCATGGAACACCAAAGTGCCCTCGCATACGGCAACCAATACAAAAAAGGTTATTTCGGCAATGATCTTTCGGGAACGGGCGAAGGGCTTAAATGGGATTTTATCATTGTTCATGAGAGCGGCCATGAATGGTTTGCCAACAGCATTTGCACAAATGATATTGCTGATATGTGGGTGCACGAAGGTTTTACCAATTACAGTGAAACACTATTCACCGAATATTATTGGGGGAAAGCAGCCGGCGAAACCTATGTACAGGGACTAAGGCAAAATATACAAAACGATAAACCGGTGATCGGGCCCTATGGTGTGAATAAAGAAGGGAGCGGGGATATGTATTATAAAGCCTCCAACATGCTGCACCTGATCCGGCAGATCACGAATAACGATGAAAAATTTCATCAGATGTTGTTGGGCCTTAACCGTGACTTTTATCATCAAACGGTCACTTCCCGGCAAATAGAACAATACATCGCTAAAAAGCTAAACCTTGACCTGGCGGGGGTTTTCGACCAGTATTTAAGAACGGTAAATATACCGACACTCGACGTAAAAAGAGAAAAAAACAAAATGAAATATCGTTGGATCAATGCAGTCAGCCATTTAAAAATTCCACTGAAGATCTCCTTTGGTACCACTGCCGCCGATATAATGACCATTACGCCCGGGCAGAAATGGAAAACCCTCAGGCTCGCTAAAAAATATGCGGGGAAGCCCTTGACTGCTGACAGGAATTTTTACATCAAAGTATCGGAACCGGAGCCATAAAATCATGAAATAAAAAACCTCATCGTTCGATGAGGTTTTTCTAAATCAAAAGTACATATCTACATATTTTCTTCGTAGCAATCTTCCGCGATCTGCGGCCGGCCGCCGGCAATAAAACGTTTTTTATAATAGGATTCTTCCAGGCTGTTAATTGTAACGCCGGCGCTGCAACTTGAGTGTGCAAAGTAACCGTCGCCCAGGTAAAGTCCGACGTGGCTAACACCCCCTCTCGTATTAAAAAAGATCAGGTCGCCTTCGGTCATTTCTTCACGGGTAAGTTTTATGCACGCAGCAAATTGTTGCCTTGCGGTACGCGGGAGGCTTGCACCGAAAACCTTATTCATTAAAAGCCCGGTAAAACTGCTGCAGTCTATTCCTTTTTTTGTAGAACCACCGAAGCGGTATTTGGTGCCCCACCACTCATTGATGAAACCAAACAGGGAAGTATTGGTCAGTAACTCAACATCGCGATTAAGGAGTTGAGCATATTTGAACTGGATCTTGCTGCAAAATTCGGTGGCTACGGCGAAAGGGATTGCCTTTGCCGTAACGACTTGCATCACACTTTTCAGGCTGATGCCGGAAGGTATTTCAAAGGGTCCGTAAACGATACCTTCACCGTTCAGGGTATTACTCTTTGAGTTATTATTTAGAAACTGGGCCGAAGCCGTTAATGAAGTAACTGTAAAAACGCTGAGCGCAACAGCAACAAACAGGAAGTTTTTCATACGTAAAATTTTGATTTACACGTATAAGACTTGATCTTTTGTTATTTGTGCTTCTGATAGTCTTGATTGGCCTGTTGATCTTTTCCTTTCTATAAGTCTGTCCTACATCTATTAATAATATTTCCGGGCTATTCGGGCAAAAATAGGGGGAAAATTCTACAATATCAACAGGTTTGAGGAATTGCTTCCACGTCGGTATCCGTTTTGTAAAACTGTTAACATATGCCTTTAATATTAGTTATGCACTTTCCTCATTAAAAACCGGTTAAGTTGTGCACTTTCCTGTGGAAAAGCATCTGAAACGACTGTGTATTATAAACGATATTTGCAACCCGGCATAATTCATCAGATCCGACGCAGATATGAAGTTTTCTCACCTCCATGTACATACCCAATTCTCTCTTCTTGACGGAGCAGCATCGATAAAAAATCTATACAAAAAAGCGATCTCGGACGGGATGCCTGCAGTGGCTATCAGCGATCACGGGAATATGTTCGGAGCTTTTGAATTTGTTAAAGAAGCCTATAAACATACCAATGAAGACGGTTCACTGAAAGTAAAACCCATTGTGGGTTGTGAATTTTATATCACTACGGACCGTACAAGAAAGACCTTCAGTAAAGAGGAAAGAGATCCGCGCCACCACCAGATCCTGCTTGCCAAAAATGATATCGGGTATAAGAATCTGGTGAAGCTTACCTCGCTGGGGTACATTGAAGGAATGTACAGCAAGTACCCGCGGATCGACAAACAACTCATTCACAAACATCATGAAGGCCTGATCGCTACAACATGTTGCCTTGGTGCGCTGGTACCGCAGATGATCCTCAAAAAGGGAGAAGAAGAGGGAGAAAATGAATTCAAGTGGTGGTTGAATATCTTCGGAGAAGATTATTATGTGGAGTTGCAACGGCATGGTATGCCGGAGCAGGACAAAGTAAATACAGTCCTCCTCAGGTTTGCAAAAAAGTATAACGTAAAAGTGATTGCCAGCAATGACAGCCATTACGTGGAGCAGGATGACTTTAATGCCCATGATATTCTCCTGTGCATCAATACGGGTGAAAAGCAGAGTACGCCTGCCATGCGGGA
Source organism: Ferruginibacter sp. (assembly GCA_037719665.1). Taxonomy (GTDB): domain Bacteria; phylum Bacteroidota; class Bacteroidia; order Chitinophagales; family Chitinophagaceae; genus Ferruginibacter. The sequence goes on along the minus strand of JBBJLU010000067.1, from coordinate 48 downwards.
GTTTTCGGATGATGACGTGAGCACGAAGAATAAACGTTTTGCCTTTCC
>JBBJLU010000023.1:0-37876 GCA_037719665.1 Ferruginibacter sp. | reverse complement strand
TGGCAATGATGTTTTGCCTGCCGATCCTTCTATTGGTCGTTTGTGTTTACTTTTTCTTCCCGGATTGGTACACCAAAATATCGGGTACCTCTGCGGCTACTTTTTTTGTCGTGATCATCGCGGTGATCATCGCCACGCTGTTTTATGCCTTTGCGAGAATGCATTTTAAATGGGAAATGAATGAACAACTTTTCCTCGAACTGAAGTATAAGCAAAAGAAACAGGAAGCAGCGAATCATCAATAAAAATTATCTTATCATCAAACCACTCATATTTATTAATTACTGCTTATGAAAAACCTGTTCTTATTATGTATTAGCGCATCGTTGTTATTCACCTCCTGCAAGAAGGATGAAGGATGCACTGTATCTAACCCAACTACGGTTGCCTCTGCAGCAGAAACGGCTTATCTCCAGACTTACCTTAGTGCTAATGCGATCAGTGCTTCTTCTACACACGGCATGTTTTATACGATCAGCAACCCCGGGAGCGGTACTTCACCCAATCTTTGTAATGCGATCTCGGTAAATTATACCGGTGTTCTTATTAACGGCACTTCAGACGGAGCGCAATTTGACGCAACGACCGGCACGCCGATTTCCCTTACCCTTAGCCGACTCATTGAAGGATGGCAACTTGTTCTTCCCCTGCTCAAAACCGGCGGAACCGTTGTTTTGTTTATTCCCCCTTCCCTGGGATACGGTTCCCGGGCGAACCCCGGTGTTCCCGCCAACTCTTATTTAAAGTTTACAATAACGCTTGTAAGCGTACAATAATCTGATAGGATTGAACTAATTTAGGCTCCCGTCAATATCGGGAGTTTTTTTTAAACTTTTTATGTGAGCCACGAAGCGATTTCAGTATTTGATATGTTCAAGATCGGGGTTGGACCCAGCAGCAGCCATACCCTCGGGCCATGGCGTGCAGCCCAATCCTTTACCGCGAAACTGGAAGAAAAAAATATCCTCGGTGACGTAAAGTCGCTGGAAATATTGTTGTATGGCTCATTGGCAAAGACCGGCATCGGTCATGGCACAGATATCGCCGTACAGCTTGGACTGAGCGGCGATGACCCCGTTACATTTGATGTGAACCATATCAGTGCGAAAATCGCGGATATAAAAAATATGAGCAAGATCCTGCTGGCAGGGCGGCACGAAATTGATTTTATTCCTTCTGATGATATTGAATTCCTTTTTTCCGAGACCTTACCCTATCATCCCAATGCCCTCACTTTTTTGGTAGCATTAAACAACGGAGAAACTTTTGCCGAAACCTATTATTCCATCGGTGGAGGTTTTGTTGTGCAGGAACCGAAAGCTGATGCTATTGTTACCGGCAGTCCTCAGGATGCGATCACCTTGCCGTTCCCCGTGAACACGGCAGATGAATTACTGCATTGGTGCCGCACTACAGGCATGGCGATCCATGAAGTGGTGATGGAAAATGAATCTTCCTGGCGAAGCGAGGCGGAAACAAAAGCAGGAATATTGAACATCTGGCGGGTGATGAAAGAATGTATGTACCGCGGATGTGCCACGGAAGGATACCTGCCCGGCGGATTGCAGGTAAAGCGTCGTGCATTCGATGTCAATAAAAGATTGCTGCAGGATAAACCTTATACCAATTACGATGAATGGTTACAACAGATCAAAGCAGGCGGAGAGCGATTCAATTATATTTTGGATTGGGTGAGTTGCTTTGCGTTGGCAGTAAATGAAGAGAACGCCTCATTCGGCAGGGTAGTAACTGCACCCACAAACGGTGCCGCCGGTGTGATCCCGGCCGTGCTCGAATATTTTATTATTTTCTGCGACGGTAATGACGATGATAAGATCGTGAAGTTTTTATTAACGGCTTCAGAGGTGGGCAGCATCTTTAAAAAAGGCGCTACCATTTCAGCAGCGATGGGCGGCTGCCAGGCAGAGATAGGGGTAAGCAGTGCCATGGCTGCTGCTGCGCTTACAGAAAGCCTCGGTGGCTCACAGCGACAGGCGCTGATGGCCGCAGAAATAGCAATGGAACATCACCTGGGCATGACCTGCGATCCGATCGGGGGATTGGTACAGATACCCTGCATCGAAAGAAATACCATGGGAGCAATAAAAGCTATAACGGCCTGCCAGCTTGCTTTACAGAGCACACCTGACTTTGCAAAGGTGAGCCTCGATGGGGTGATTAAAACAATGTGGGATACGGCCCTGGATATGAACAGCAAGTACAAAGAGACTGCAGACGGGGGCCTGGCGATCAATATCCCGATAAGTTTGAGTGAATGCTAGGGGAGATGTAAGATTGAAGATGTAAGATTTAAGATTTCTTTCAATCGAGGATTGTAAGCATTTCGATGGCTGCCTTATGCCGGAGGAGATGTAAGATTGAAGATGTAAAATGTAAGATTTCAGATTTCTTTCAATCGACGGACTTACGCAAATTGATTTCTGCGCTTTTTAAAGAATTTTTTCCTCCTAAGATTATTGATTATTTCGTTCCAATACTAATGACAATTACTAATGACTTCACCCATTTCCAAATCTCCAAATCACCAAATCTCCAAATCATAAAATTACCAAATTATCAAATTATTCACAACCCATACTTCCTCTTCACATCCCTGTCAGTTTCCCGTTGTTTGAGGGTTTCTCTTTTATCATAATTCTTCTTACCCTTACCGAGCCCGATATCCATTTTGGCAAATCCTTTTTCATTAATGAAGATGCGCAACGGAATAATGCTGTACCCTTTTTCATTTACCTTGGCTTCCAGTTTTTTTAATTCTTTACGGTTGAGCAGGAGTTTTCTTTCCTGCAGGGGTTCATGGTTGGCATAAGTGCCGAAAGCATATTCGGAAATGTGGAGACTTTTTACGAATAACTCACCTTTTTCGAAAAGACAATAACTGTCGTTGAAGCTGGCTTTGCCGCTGCGCAGGGACTTTATTTCCGTGCCCGCCAGTACCAGGCCTGCCGTATACGTTGCTTCGAAAAAATATTCGTGATACGCTTTTGTTTGTGAGTTCCACCGTACTGTTGGATCAGTTTTATGATCAGTTTTTAAACATCACTATCAATTCCGAAATCTTTTGTTTAAGTTCTTTCCGATGTACGATAAAATCCAGGAACCCGTGTTCCAATAAAAACTCGCTTCTTTGAAATCCTTCGGGTAGATCTCTTTTAATGGTCTCTTTGATCACCCGCGGACCGGCAAAGCCAATAAGGGCACCGGGTTCACCGCAGATCACATCTCCGAGCATGGCAAAGGATGCCGTTGTTCCGCCGAAGGTGGGGTCAGTGCAGAGGGATATATAAGGGATCTTGGCTTCAGCTAATAAAGTGAGTTTACCGGAAGTTTTCGCCAGTTGCATAAGGGAGAAAGCACTTTCCATCATTCGGGCACCGCCGCTTTTATTGATGATCATAAACGGTATCCGGTGTTCTATGCAATAATCACAGGCGCGGCATATTTTCTCACCCATCACGCTTCCCAGGCTTCCGCCGATAAATTCAAAATCCATGCAGGCCACTACCAGGTCGTGATCATTCACCTTGCCGTGTGCAACAGTGATAGAATCATGAATGTCCGTTTTTTTATAAGTTTCCTGCAGTCGCTTATCATATCCTTTCAGATCCACAAAACCCAGGTAATCTTTGGATTTGATATTGGCAAACAACTCCCGGTAATTACCGCCTTCGAACAGGATATCAAAATATTCAGCGCTCCCGATCCGGTGATGGTATTCGCATTTCGGACAAACAAACCGGTTTTCGGCGAGGTCGGACATGGTACAGGTGTATTTGCAGCGCGGACATTTTTCCCAAAGGCCCTCCGGTGCATCTTTCTTATCTTTTGTAGAAGTAAGAATGCCTTTTTTGATCCGCTTGAACCAGTTGGTTTTGTGATGCACGGAATTGTCATCTTCACCCGCCAGGCTGGCATCAAAATCTTCTTCCTGTTTCATAAATGATCTGCTTTATACTAAATGATCCTTCCTGTTGTCTTATGCGATCGTTATAGACTTGTCCAGGTATACATCCTGTATCGTATTTAATAATTCCACACCGTCTTTCATTGTTTTTTGAAACGCCTTCCGGCCGCTGATCAGCCCCATTCCGCCGGCTCTTTTATTGATCACGGCTGTGGTTACCGCTTCTGCCATATCTGTAGCACCTTTACTTTCCCCTCCGCTGTTGATCAGTCCCACACGTCCCATATAACAGTTTGCTAACTGGTAGCGGGTAAGGTCGATCGGGTTATCAGAAGTAAGTTTATCATAAACGATGGGACTCGTTTTGCCGAATTTGATCGCATTGTACCCGCCGTTATTTGTAGGTAATTTTTGTTTGATGATATCTGCCTGTAAAGTAACACCCAAATGATTGGCCTGCCCTGTCAGATCAGCGGCGGCGGAATAATCAACCCCGTCTGCTTTAAAACCGTTGTTCCTGAGGTAACACCAAAGCACAGTGGCCATACCCAGTTCATGAGCAGCCTGGAACGCATCTGCTACTTCCTGAAGTTGACGTGTGCTTTCATCACTTCCCCAATAAATGGTAGCACCAACTGCCACAGCACCCATATTCCATGCTTCTTTCACCTGTCCGAACATGACCTGATCAAATTTGTTCGGCAACCTTAAAAATTCGTTGTGATTTATTTTTACCATCATCGGGATCTTGTGGGCGTACTTCCGACTCACTATTCCCAATGAGCCAAACGTGGAGGCTACGGCATTACAACCGCCTTCCAGGGCAAGTTTTACAATATTTTCAGAGTCAAAATATAACGGGTTGGGTGCAAAGGATGCACCTGCACTGTGTTCTATTCCCTGGTCTACAGGTAAAATGGAAACGTAACCCGTTCCGGCCAGCCTCCCGTGATTCAATAAGGTATGAATGCTCCGTAGGGTTTGATTACTGCGGTTGCTCTGACTCCAGATCTCGTTCACATGCTCCGGGGAAGGTGTATGGATCATATCCTTCGATATGGTTGTACACTCGTGTGAAAGTAAACTGTCTGCATCCTTGCCTAATAACTGTACGATTTTTTCAGCGGCCATAATAGTCGTTTTTTACAAAAATAAGGAAGAACGCGCTGAAAGTTTCTTTACGGGGAAAATGTATAAATAAGGATATCCACTGTCCGACTGTACCGGTATAATTGCAAAAGAGTTCGCTTGCCTGATTATTAATTATAAAATATTAATTATTAACTATCAATTATACATGCCTTTCCTTTTGGAATCTTCAAAGAATAACTGCAGGAAGAATTTTTGTTCTGTGCGGGTGACATGAAGATCCGATTTTGTACTTCCCCCGATAAAGCGGTCATTTTGATAAATGAACTGTTCGAAACCGACACTCAGGTTTTTAAATATCCTAAAAGTGACATTTGGCTTGAAGATGCCCACCAGGCTGTTACCGGGCAGGCCGTTATAAGTATGAATAAAATAATAGAACCCGGTAAAACCCACCGAGGCCCATTTATTAAGGTTTAAAGTTTGTTCTGTTTTTAACTCCAAACCTCCACCGAAATTATATTGCCGGAAATCCGAAGTGTCTGCACCGAAACGGGTACTGTTGCCCGCAAACGGCACAACCGCGAGATGCAGGGTGGAGTATAGGTTAGAGCGTTTCGCAACAGGAATGCGTGAAATAAGTCCACCCCCGAATCCTATTGTGCCGATCTGGAATAAGCTGTTGTTCCAGTAGTCAAAATGCTGGAAAAGACCGAAAAGTAATCGGTTGGTTTTGATGTTTCTGCCGGTTAAGATACCATAACCGTTCACGTTTCCAAGATATTTGGTATTTTTTCCGTAGCTGATCTCTGTTCTGAAGCGAAAGAGATCAAAAGGCTTCCGGGAGCGCGTTTCAAAAGGGTTCCCGTAATCAAGTTGAAGGGTGGCCACCACATTTGTAGCACCGCTGCCGGCGGCATTATTAATATCCTTTATCGTGACCAAACCTGCATGAAATTTTACATTGATAGGTTCTTTTTGATAAACTTCCCCCGGTGTTCTCCGAAACATTTTGCCTTGTGTAAGCCTGTTCAATGCTCTTGTCGGGTTAAGCATCCCCGCAAAGATCTCACGAAAAACCCTTTCTCTTCCCCTTGTCCGGTCATCGAGTACATTGGAACTCAGGCGGTGGAAGATCTCACCTAAGAATGCCCCGCTGATCGGTGTATTGATAATATCGTTGGTAGATGGCCGGGTATTTTCGCCGAAGTATTCCCAAAAAAGGCTGCCGCCAATTGCAAACGGAACGGATTGCCAAAAATTATAACCGTTGGCCCGGGCGACATCAAAATAGATACTGCCGGTATGGGGATGACCAATAAAGTTCGTTCCGAACTTATCAGTATCAAATTCAAATCCGTTTTTCAGGTTATACTTCCAGGTCTCCGGGCCGATCCTTGCCCACTCAAAATTATACAGGTAGCGGGAAGAAGCCCAGTTAGCTACAACGGATGCCGCCACTCTTACAACGGGTACAATCACCGGGTATTTTTTATTATAAGCAGGGTCATCATTCAACAGGTCACCGTACATATTATGTAAAGAATCGGACAGTACAGATTGTGCTTTTGCAGTATCATTGATAATGATTTTCGTGCTGTCAACCTGGGCAGCCGCAAAAGGGATATTCAGTGAAAGGATGAGAGTAAATAATATCAGTCTTCGCATACATAAGTCAATATGCTATCCCAACTTGCATGAATTGTGCCGAAAGGGCTCAAAATAGGCTTACGGCGATTGAATTTGCCGTCGTAACGCAAGGAAATGATCCGGTGCTAAAGCCATTCGGCTGCCGTACCAGCTAAACATTTCACCGTCTGCCAGCCTTAAGTCTGTACCGGGTAAAGCGATTTGCAGTTCGGCAACATGCTTTTCTTTAAAGGGGAATGGTTCAGAGGAGAGCAGGACGAGTTGAGGAGCTAATTCAGCCAATTCCTGCAAACTGACTGTAGGGTATCGCATACTGTTTTCAAATATGTTTTCAAAACCGGCCTTTGCCATCATATCGGAAATGAAAGTATCTCCGCCTGCCGTCATGTAAGGATCTTTCCAGATCAGGTAGGCGGTTCGTATCGGTGGAGAGCCGGGTGATATGGTCCCGAATGCAGTAATTATCTTTTCGATCAGGGCATGAGCTTCCGGTACTTTGCCTGTCAATGCGCCGATATCCCTGATCATGTTCAATGCATCTTCAACCGTACTCACATCGGAAAGATAAACCGGGAGAGTGGCCGCGAGTATTTCAACGGGTTCCCTGCTGTTCTCTTCTTTATTACAAAGGACCAGGTCAGGCCTGAGTGCCACGATCTTTTCAATATTGAAATCTTTTGTTCCTCCAATGCGGGTTTTATTGCGAAACCATTTGGCAGGGTGCACACAAAATTTGGTGATTCCGATCGTTTCTTTATCCAAATCGAAATAAGCCAGGAGTTCTGTAACTGACGGAACAAGAGAAACAATGCGTCGGGCCGGTTGGGCGCCTGTGACCGGGGAAGGGAGTAACATGGTATAAAATTACCGTAACAGGCCTAAAATAAAAACTTCCACAGAAAGTGCACGCGCATATTTCTGTGGAAGTAGCTCTTTCACGCCAACGCCTAATGGTTGGCAGATCTGGAATTTAAAATCTGAAATAACTTTCAGCTAGTAACGTTCCGGTTTCAGTTGCATTCGGTTCTTCGCTATCATCGCTGTGGTTAGCAGCATAAGCCAGGACAGAATTGATTGGTTTTTACAGGTATTGATCGATTCACGGTTTTTGCTTTTATCGGATAACCGATTTAAGCGGACATTGTTTAGGTTCTTTTCATAGGTTTTAGATCGGTTCTTTTGCTATCATCGCTTTTTACAGCATAAGCGGGACATTGGTTTAGGTTGCTTTCATAGGTTTTAGATCTGGTTTTTTGCTATCGTCGCTTTTTACAGCATAAGCGGGATCTTGGTTTAGTTTTATTAAGGACAGGATCAATACGGTCTTTTGGTTTTTTGCTATCATCGCTTTTTACAGCATAAGCAGGATCTTGGTTTTTGGTCTTTTCAACCGGATATTCGTGATCTTAAAGCGAAATAGAAGTTGACTGATATTAGATTTTAAAAATTGATCTTTCTTTAGGATGCTTGTAGGTTTTTTCAAAGATTCTTGGATAATGATTGATACGCTTCTTATCAATCAACTTCTGACACAAAGATGCTGTCATTTAAAACCCTGCACAAGAGCAAATCTTCTCTATTATTAATATGAAGTAAATACAGCCGGTTTGGTAGATGTTCTTATTAAACGGGGGAGGTTATACTTTTTTAGGCTTCGTACATATACTATTAAAAACACAGCGGTACAGAATTGAATATTTAGATACCTCGCGTAAATAAATGAAAAATAGCCTTTTATAAAGGCTATCTAAATAAGTAAAATAACGTAATTTTTACTTCGAGAGACTTTGGATGATGTCGTGCCGGGTAACGATATGATGCATTCCGCTTTCGTCTTTGCTTAAAACCGCACCGTTTTCTTTTGTAATAAAGGCACTCAGACGTTCAACGGGAGTATCAAACGCGACCGAGGGGTAGGCTTTTTCCATAACCTTTTCGATGGTATGGTTCTTTATATCTGCATCATTTAAGATCCTGTCGAACAATCCATGGGCAGATATGGCACCTTTATTTTCTTCTCCCTGAAATACAGGAATATTTTCTATATCGTATTTCTTCATCAGGTCGATCGCTTCCATTACTGTTTGTTCCGGTGATACTGTTATCAGTTTTTGCGTACCGCGGCCGCTTACCAGGTCCTTGAATGTTTTTACTTCAAGGAAACCGCGCTCCATCATCCACTGGTCATTATATACTTTGCCCACATACCGGCTTCCGTGATCGTGGAAAATACAAACAACTACATCACCGGCTTTAAGCTGATCTTTAAGTTGCATTAATCCCTGCAGGCAGCTTCCTGCACTGTACCCGCAAAACATTCCTTCTTCTTTTGCGATACGGCGGGCCATCACTGCACCGTCTTTATCCGTCACTTTTACAAACTCATCTATATACTGCATATCATAATTCTCCGGTACAAAATCTTCTCCGAACCCTTCACTGATATAAGGATACACTTCTTTCTGATCTAACTCACCGGTCTCAAAATATTTTTTCAATAAAGATCCATAGCTGTCTATCGCCCACATTTTAATAGCAGGATTTTTTTCTTTCAGATATTTCCCGGTGCCTACGATCGTGCCGCCGGTACCCGTAGCCACTACAAGGTGTGTGATCTTTCCTTCTGTTTGTTCCCAGATCTCCGGGCCGGTCTGCTCATAGTGCGCCAGCCTGTTGGCCAGGTTATCATATTGGTTCACGTACCAGGAATTGGGAACCTCCGTAGCCAGCCTTTTGGAAACGGAATAGTAGGAACGCGGATCTTCCGGTTCTACGTTCGTGGGGCAAACGATCACTTCCGCGCCCACGGCTTTGAGAATATCCGCCTTTTCTTTGGATTGTTTGTCAGTTGTAGTAAAGATGCATTTGTACCCTTTTACGCATGCCGCCAACGCCAGACCCATACCGGTATTACCGCTGGTGCCTTCAATGATCGTTCCGCCGGGCTTTATCTTCCCTTCCTGCTCTGCCACTTCCAGCATCTTCAGCGCCATACGATCCTTGATCGAATTACCGGGGTTGAAGTATTCCACTTTCGCCAACACCGTGCAGGGCAGGTCCTTTGTAATTTTGTTCAATTTTATCAAAGGAGTATTACCGATCGTTTCGAGGATGTTATTGAGCCACATAAATGTTGGTTTAATTGCAAACTTAATGAATTTGCATTCCCTCGCGAGTTTGGCAGATTAATATAGCTAATTTTAAATAATGAAAAAAAATATGCTTTTTATTCTGCTTTTTATTACGTCAGAGTTGAACGTATTTAGCCAGACATGGACTTATAATAAATTACTGCCTGATTCGAATACTGATGCCAAAGTTCCGAAGCTTTTGAAGAACTGTGTTTACATTCCATCGCAAAAAGTGCAGGTAAATAGCTTTGAAGGTTTTGATTCTCTGAGTTTTTACCTTCCAAAAAATAGAAAAGTAGATGGGTTCTATATTTCAAAGTACGAAGTATCCAATGCCGAATACAAAGAGTTTATTCAGTATGTAAAAGATTCTATTGCCAGGGAACTTGTTGGGTATATAAAGCAGGATATTTACGGACATTACAGGGTCGATTTTAAAAGAAAAGTGGATTTCGAAAGCCCAAATACAAAGGAAAAACTCGACGCAATGTTTTTATCGCCTGATAAAAGAATTTTTGGAAGAAAAGAATATGATGTGTCCAAATTTTGCTATGCATTAACTATAGGTGATTCTATTTTTTCAGTTCCGATATATCCTGACACGCTTTGCTGGATGCATAATATTTATGGTTCGACGGAACTCGCGATCCATTATTTAAAAGATAATCGCTTTTCTAATTATCCTGTTGTAGGCATAAATTATTGGCAGAGTTTAGCATATTGCGATTGGAAAACGCGAAAAATAAATGCCGCAGCGGAAGATATTTACTTTATCAATTTGCCCACTGCAGCGGAATGGGAAACCGCAGCAGGCTCGGATATTTATAAAAATTCAAATATCAATAAATATCCCTTTTTAAAATCCGAGATGCCCGGTCTTCGCGAATTAACGCCAGCCTATAATTGTTTTTCCATTTCGGATGAATATGGCTTTACAATCAGGCAGGCCGGATTTGACGGTTTTTATTACACTGCGCCGGTCGATTCCTATAAACCTGAAATCTCCGGGGTTTATAATATCAGGGGAAATGTTGCTGAATGGACTTTGGATACCGCTATGGTCTTATTCAATTCAGAAATTAACAAAAGGGCTAAATTTTTACAGGAGATGATTCAAAGGAATGACACATTCAATATCCAACAAGAAAATACTTTTCTTAAACTTTATCGACCTTCGGATGTTTTTTTCAGGTTATCTGCCGACACTCTCGGCTTAAAGGGCAGCATGATTGTAAAAGGGGGCAGTTGGAACGATTCGCCGTTTTATTTACAGCGGGGAGTAAATCAATTTTACAGACCTGAAACACAAAGTAGTACAATTGGCTTTCGTTATGTCGTACATAGAATGAAACAAGAGAAAATTCCCTGAGAAGACTTTTGGCTGCCAGAAAGATTATAACCTTTTAAATAATAACTTACCCAACTATCCTTAGTGTTAAGGCGCAGCCGTCACTAAGGATGTAAGAATGAAAAAGAGACTCCGTCTCGCTTTTTAATTAAAATATTTCTCCCTTTTCCCCCGGCGTTCCCGTGCTCACTCACTTCCTTTGCAGAATTGCCCTTAGTACCTCGCAGATATGCAGCCCTGTCCAGCCAGGCGGTCTCACACTCTGCAAACACCAAGTTACATTTGACAGGCACTTCTATTTTTCGTAAATTCGGCAAGTGAAAAAGCGACAAAATATTGGGCTTGATTTTATCATCGACAAGTTGACAAATTCTATTGAAAACACTTCTACAGCAGAAGTGTTCGACACAGAAATTGTTCGGTTGACCGCTATTGACATTAAGCAAATTAAAGAAACAGATTGGCAATTTATGTGGCATAAGGAACTCAAAGACAAGACCAAAGAAGTTTACAAATTGACAACCGTTAATAATCCTACTATTATACAAGGACTTTTGAGCATCGAGGACAAGAAAGACCACATCTTCATGCATCTCATAGAAAATGCAATATTCAACAAAGGAAAGAACAAAGTTTATTTAGGTGTACCCGGAAATCTTGTAGCTTTTGCCTGCAAGATTTCGGTGGACAAAGGATATGAGGGCTTTCTTGCATTTGATGCAAAAACTGCACTAATAAAACATTACGAACAATCACTTCATGCTACACATTTTCGTGGCCTTAGAATGTTTATAGAAACAAGTGCTGCATTAAATCTTATTTCACAATACTTTAAAAGATAAAAAGATGGGATTGATTAAAGAACCGAAAAACGTTGATTTATCAACAAAGTCTGAACCGTGGACAGAAAAAGCTTTCAGACTTTAGGAAAATCATACAGGACATTAAAGCTAAAAATGCTAAACGTAAAGAACGTTCCTTACGACTTAAAACTAATAAAACACAACCTGCCTGACAAGCACGAACCGCTTACTTTAGGTTTGCGCAAGGCGGCCGCAACTATCCTTAGTGTTAAGGCGTAGCCGTCACTAAGGATGTAAGAATGAAAAAGAGACTCCGTCTCGCTTTATTGTAAGCTATTATCGGGCTTGTGGCCGGCTGACGAACAAAACTCATCTTTAGTTATTCAATTAAACTATGTACAAGGCCGGTCTGACGTTCCCTGATTACCGGCCCTACACAAAGCCTTACCGATGGCTGAAATAATCTATCGAAAGTTCTCTATATTTGGCGAGTGGAGAAAACACTAAAAATAACACAGTTAAAAGATAGGAGTACGGACTTTGTATTTTGGTCGACCAAGACTGAAATTGAAAGACTTCACGCTATCGAGGTCCTAAGACTACAATATATTAATTACAAAGAAAATGCTCAGTCAAGACTTCAGAGAGTTTTAAGAGTTGTTAATCAGAAACGAGGCTGAATATCTAATTGTTGGTGGTTATGCTGTCGGTGTTCACGGACATCCCAGATATACCGGCGACTTAGATATATGGTTGAATCCTACTCCCGTAAATGCTAAACGGGTATTGAGATCCGTGAATGAATTCGGATTTGCTTCTTTTAAGCTTAATGAGTCTGATTTTACAAAAGCAGGGAACGTAATTCAATTAGGTTATCCTCCATTGCGAATTGATTTGTTAACGGAAATAGATGGCGTAACCTTCGACGAATGCTATAAGAATCGAAAACAGGTATCAATAGAGGAACTAATAGTCAACTTTATTGGGTATAACGACCTTCTTGAAAACAAAAAGAAATCAGGTCGCCCCAGAGACATCGATGATATTGATAATCTAAAATAGATTACTTCAGCCAACAAAGCTTTGCAGCATTTTGCTACGCTCGTAGTGCTTCAGCCTTGTTTTGCCGGTCACAAATAAAGCAGCATCACATCTGTTCTTAGTGTTAAGGCGAAGCCGTCACTAAGGATGTATGAATGAAAAAGAGACTCCGTCTCGCTTTATAATCAAAAATATTTCTCCCCTTTCCCGTAGTGTTCCGATGCTCACTTCCTTCCTGCGCAGGATTACCGGAAAGTTCCAAACTTTTAGCTTTCCCCTTTTTACTTTTCCCCTTTCCCTTACACGCACCATGTCGTCAACCCGTACTTTGTAAAAGAGTATTTTTTTATTTCCCCGCCGAATTTATTCAATGCCTCAGTTACTTTATACCTTGTATTCCCCGGGCAATAAAATATCATGAACCCGCCGCCTCCCGCGCCGCTGATCTTTCCCCCGGTGGCACCGGCAGTTTTTGCAGCATCATAGATGGCTTCGATAGAATTATTGCTGATATTATCCGCCATATTTCTTTTCTGGGTAAAACCATAATCCAGGATAGCGCCGATATCATCCATTTTCCCCTTAAGCATCGCCTCTTTCATCATCTGTGCCTGTTCTTTGAGGCGGTGCATGGCGTCAATACTTTTTACATTATTATCCTGCACATTTTTCACCTGTTCGGTAATGATGGCCGCGCTTTCCCGCGAGGTGGCCGTAAAATACAGCAGCAGGTTGTTCTCCAACTCATGCATGTATTGCGGACGAATACGCAAAGGATTTACTATGACCTTATCATCCTTATAAAATTCCATAAAATTCACCCCGCCAAATGTTGCCGCATATTGATCCTGCCTTCCGCCGGCAAGCTTCAGATCATTCCGCTCAATATCATAGCCATAATGCGCCATGTCATAATCTCCTAAAGGTAATTTGAGCATTTCCGCGAAGGCACCCAATACCGCTACAGCAAGGGTAGAAGAGGTTCCGAGCCCCGAACCTGCCGGAGCTTCTACAAATGTGGTGAGGTGAAATCCTTTTTGAGGAAACGGGTAATCTTTCCTTACCCTGTTGTACACTCCCTTCAAAAGATCCAGGGTGCCGGTAAGGGGCAGGGCCTCTGCAAAATCATATTCTTCTTTTTCATTCCTGTCAGCAGCTTCGAGGATGATCCTGTTTTCTGAAAGGGGCAAAATGGAAGCATTAGCAAATAAGGAAATCGTTGCATTAAGTATCGCACCGCCGTACAGGTCCGCATAAGGACTCACATCCGTACCACCACCGGCCAGGCCAATTCGTAAAGGTGCTTTGCTGCGATAGATCATGCAGAGAATTTTAGTTGCGGCAATTTAGGCATAATTTAAGAATGATAGATGTCAGATGACAGAGGACAGATTTCAGAGGACAGAGGACAGACCGGGCGCTATGATAAGTGTAGTCTGTTCGGTGAAGGTGATTTATGCAGGCTCAGGTTTCCATTCTTATGGGGCTTACATTAAATATCTATGATGGCTTCTGTAAGTTTCTCCCAGGAGAATTTCTTTTTCTCTTCTTTAATATTATCGATAAAAAATCCCGCATCTTTTGTAAAGAATTCCATGATCTTTTCTGCAATAGATGCGGCATTCGGTTCCGCCACCAAACCAACCTTGCCATCGGGCACCATCGCCGGAAGGCCGCCCACATTGGTTACGATCATGGGCACTTCAAAATGATAGGCGAGGGGAGTGACGCCGCTTTGCGTGGCATTCCGGTAGGGTTGGATCACCATATCAGCGGCACAGAAATAATTGCGCACTTCATTGTCAGGGATAAAATCCGTACGAAGTATAAGCATTTCTTTTAAACCTAATCTTTCTACCTGTTCATCAAATGGTTTTCGGTCCTCGTAAAACTCGCCGGCTATTAAAACCTTAAAAGGGATATCGCTGCCACCGGCTTTGATCAGGGAAAGCGCATTCAACAATATATCCAGTCCCTTATATTTCCTTATAAAACCAAAGAAGAGAATTATTTTTCCATCAGCGCTGATCCCAAGGGTCGCTCTTGCGGTTTCTTTCCCTATTTTTTCGCCGAAATTATCATATAGCGGGTGGCTTACCTGCCTCACGGGCTTTGTATCATCAAATTTCTTCAGGTCACTCATCACTTTTTCGCTCATCACGATGAATGCATCAGCGGGTTTGATAAAATATTTGGTGAAGGCATTATCGCCTTTACGTTTTTCGTGGGGAATGATATTGTCGGCGATGCAGACCACTTTGGTATGCTTATTTTTTTTCACAATGCGGAGGATCGTTCCCAGGCAGGGCCCCATAACCGGCAGCCAATAGCGCACGACGATGATATCGGGTTTTATTTTTTTTAGCTCTTTGCCCACACTCAGCCAATTGGTCGGCAGCATGGAGTTGATCCGAACGTTGATATCAAGGTCTGCCGGCGCGGGCGCATCCGAATACTGCGTGGTGCCTGGGAAAAGAAAGCCGGGGTATTGTAATGAAAATGTGTAGATAGTTGTGTCAAAGCCCTGCTGCATGAATTGCCGCGCCAGCCGTTCATTGAATGTTGCCAGCCCGCCGCGTAGCGGGTGGGCCGGGCCGATGATGATTATTTTCTGTTTGAACACGGATGACGCTGATGACACGGATAAAGGCATTAATAATGAGTGAATATTTTTCTTTTTACACAGGGCGTTCTTCCGAAAAACAACAGTAAACCAATCTCCATCCCGCCGCGGAGCGGGTGGGCGGGGCCGATGATGACTATTTTTTTATTGAGCACGGATGACGCTGATGACACGGATAAAAGCATTAATGATGAGTGAATATTTTTCTTTTAACACAGGGCGTTCTTCCGAAAAACAACAGTAAACCGATCTCCATCCCGCCGCGGAGCGGGTGGGAAGGACCGATGATGACTTTTTTTTGTTTGAACACTGATGACGCAGATAACACGGATAAAGGCATTAATAATGAGTGAATATTTTTCTTTTTACACAGGACTTTCTTCCGAAAAACAACAGTAAACCGATCTCCATCCCTGTTGCTTTCAGGTAATTGATCAACTGACATTCATGAGCTACAATATGCTCTGCATTACCCGCTTTTATTTCAAGAATGATTTTTCCGTCCACAAGAATATCAGCAAAATAAGTTCCGACAGTTTCGCCTTCAAAATAAACATCTATGGGCGGTTGTTGCAGGCAAATGAATCCCTCTGATCTTAATTTTATCACCAAAGCATTCTCATATATTTTTTCGAGAAAGCCGTATCCAAGTGTATTATAAACATGATAATAACATCGGATGATCCTGTCCGTGATTGCTTCATGAAGCATAACAGATTATTTAGTTTTCAGAATAGGTACGATCAATTCTATTGCATCTGATCCGTGATATCCGTCTAATCCGTGTTCAACCCTTTTCTACAACCCTTTTCTTTCGTTTAATAAAAAACATAGTTCAGAATTATAGTTGATAAATCTGTGAAAATCTGTACAAATCCGCCAAATCTGTGAATCAAATCTAACTATCCGCAGTCTTCTCTTAATCAGTGTTTTTCTCCTACAACCCTGTTTTTTCCTCTATCAAATAACTGTTCTTGTACGGTGAGTTCCTTGCGATCAGTTCCCCGATAAACCCGGCCAGGAATAACTGCGAACCGATGATCATCGCCATAATAGCAAAGAAGAACATCGGCCGCTGCGTAAGCCCTGTTGCATCAAAAAAGAATTTGGTGATGGCCAGGTAAGTAAATACGGTAAAACCTAAAATAAAAGCAAGCGTTCCCCAAAGACCGAAAAAATGCATCGGCCGCTTACCGAATTTCCCCACGAACATGATCGAACCCAGGTCAAGGAATCCGTTCACAAACCTTTCCATGCCGAACTTTGTGACGCCATACTTTCTTGCACGGTGCTCTACCGGTTTTTCCCCGATCTTTTTGAAGCCTGCCCATTTGGACAGCACCGGGATATAACGATGCATTTCGCCGTACACCTCTATGCTCTTCACTACTTTTTTCTTATATGCTTTCAGACCGCAATTAAAATCATGGAGCTTAATTCCGCTGCTGCGCCTTGCCGCGGCATTGAATAATTTGGAAGGGATATTTTTAGTGAAGGTATTATCGTATCGTTTCTTTTTCCAACCGCTCACCAGGTCAAAATTTTCTTCAAGGATCATGCGCCGCAGTTCCGGGATCTCATCCGGGGAGTCCTGCATATCGGCGTCCATAGTGATGATCACTTCGCCGCTTGCCGCTTTGAACCCTTCATTCAGTGCCGCACTTTTCCCGTAATTTCTTTGAAACTTTATGGCCTTTACCGACCCGTTCCTTTCCCGAAGTTGTCTGATAACCGCCCAGGAATCATCCGTGCTGCCGTCATCGATGAAGATGATCTCATAATTGAAATGATGTTCCGTCATTACCCGTTCGATCCACGCAGTGAGTTCCGGCAAAGATTCTTCTTCGTTGTACAGCGGTATTATAATTGAAAGATCCATTTTATAAGTTTTTGTTACCGGCTTTCTCAGCAGTGAGCGGCCCCGGTTGTGTCACTCACTTGTACTGCAACGCTTTATTATGCCTGATCTTAAAATGCGTTTCTTTTCTGTGATAACAATCCTGCCCCGATAACCGACACCAGTGCACCCATGATCAGGTACATCACCGTATTGATAGCAACTGTCATCGGGATAAAAATATTCCGTATGCGGTTAGCGTTCTCTGTCACCTCGCCTGCTGTTTTATTGGTATCCGTTGAATTCACTTTATTGATCTCCGCCAGGGTGTTTTCAAGGATCTGGGGATTCATTTTATAAAAGATGAATGCAAATACCGCCATCATCAGCACAACGATCACAAAGGTCTTAAACCCCTGCGAAAAATAATCTTTAAAGGTTTTTTCCCCGATACCGTAATTTTTAAAACTCACCAAAGAGAAAATAATACCTGCAATATAAATACTGTAACACACATATATTATCGTTCCCCTTTCAGGAAAATGAAAGCTGTAAAATAACAATAAGAAAACGCCCACCATTAATCCGCCGGTGATGAGCCCTATACTTTTAGCACTCAATGTCTTCATCTAAACAACTCCTTTTTATTTTTATTAATGATCCCGATCACTTTCCCTTTCATTGTTTTGCCGATATAGGGACTGTTCTTCGATTTGGAAAGGATCATTGCTTCCTCAAAAATAAACTCCGTTTCGGGTTCAAACAAAGTTAAACATGCGGCTGCACCTTCTTTGATCTCCGGTATCTCTACAGAAAAGATCTTTCGTGGGTTTATGGTAAGGATGTTAATAATATTTTCCGTTTCAGACCCGATCGCATTGACCATACTGTACACATTTTGCAGGGTGATCATACCGTTTTTCGCGTATTCAAATTCACAGGTCTTATCGTCCCAACACTGCGGGGAATGATGGCTGGCCACACAATCAATATCGCCCGCACGGAAACCTTCACGGATCGCTTCCATATCCCGCGGGGTGCGCAGGGGCGGGTTTACTTTATAATTTGTATCGTATCCTGCCAGGTCCTCATCAGAGGAATAAAGATGGTAGGGCGTTGCAGAACAACTGATCCGAAGCCCTTGTTTTTTCGCTGCCCGGATAATGTCAAGTCCTTTTTTTGTAGACACACCGGTAATATGCAGGGCAGAGTCTGTATATTCCAACAGCGCGATATCCCTTGCTATCATCAGTTCTTCGGCGATCGCGGGATTACCGGGGAGACCGAGTCTTGTACTCATTATCCCTTCATTCATTAAACCGCCGCTGCTGATACTTTCTTCATTCGGCACCTGTATGAGTACCGCTTTTTTTGCGGACAAATATTGAAGTCCCTTCAATAGCATCCCCGGCTGCTGAATGCTTTTTTTGCCGTCACTGAAAGCCACTGCGCCACCGGCATGCATATCATACATTTCAGCTAATTCTTTTCCGTCGGCGTTTTGGGTAACTGAACCGATAGGGTGAATATTTACCGGCAGGTTCGCCGATCGTTGTTTTAAAAATTCAACACGGGATCTGTCAGAAACGACGGGGTTTGTATTAGGGACCACCATAACGTCCGTGAACCCACCTGCTGCCGCTGCTGCAGATCCCGTCTCAAGGGTTTCCGGTGGTCGAAACCGGGCCCGAAATCTGCGAAAATATCCATCCAGCCGATGCTTACGTGTAAATTATTGCGGTTACCGGTTCTGCATCGGAGCTTTCAATGGAATTTTTAATTGATGTAATAATGCCGTCTGTGACCAGGATATCTTTTACCTGCAGGTGAAAAGCAGAAGAAGCGGAAATAACTGTAGCGTTCTTTATCAGGACATTCATTGTAAAGAGATTGCGCAAATATCCGGAAAAAAAATGAGATACGTTGTCAGCAACCTCATGCTGTCGGGAACAACGGTTCAGCAGCATTCACAGATCAGGGACGGCCTTACAACGAACATCACCTGAAACTTTCTTATTTTGTGCGACGAAAGATCTCCCGATCAGTATTACGGGTCTGTATTAATTATTGAATGAATGAATTACCTAAGTCCCGTGAACGATATTTTACAACCTGTCTTGCTGAATACTAAAGTGATCATAGTTGGTGCCGGCCCTGCCGGTGCAGCCACATCCATATTTCTTTCCAAGGCCGGCATTCCGCATATCCTGTTGGATAAAGCCACCTTTCCCCGAGATAAAGTTTGCGGAGATGCCTGCAGCGGCAAAACGGTCTTCGTTTTGAAAAAGGCAAATCCCGCCTGGTTAGACGAGATCTTCGCCGATACCGATGCCAACCTACATTGCCATGGGGTGAAATTTGTTGCACCCAACGGATTGTCATTGGATATCCCTTTTCAACCGGCCAACATGCCTGTACATCATGCAGCAGGTTTTATTACCCCGAGAAAAATATTTGATAATTTTCTTTTTGAAAAGACCGTTTCCCCGCATGCGGATACCTACCAGGATGCGGCGATCAAAAATATAAGCAGGTCAGAAGGGGTCGTTTCTGTTACCTTTTCGCAGCATGGGAGAAATTATGTGGCAACAGCTCCGCTCATCATCGGCGCAGACGGAGATAAAGGGATCATTCGTAAAACTTTTATGAACAACAGCGTTTCTTCCAAGGCATATTGTGTGGGATTACGGGGTTATTATAAAGGAGTGACCGGCTTTCATCAAAAAAACTTTATTGAATTACATTTCCTGCCGGAACTGTTACCGGGTTACCTGTGGATATTCCCCTTAAGTAACGGCATGTCAAACATCGGGATCGGTATGCCATCAGATGGAGTGAGGAAGAAAAAGATCAATCTCCGCGAAACGATGTTGAATGCCGTGAAAAACAATCCCGCCATCAGTCATCGTTTTGTAAATGCCGAACTGACTGACAAAATATTGGGCTGGGGATTGCCAACATGCCTGAAACAGGAACCTATTTCCGGAGATAATTTTATGCTCGTGGGAGATGCTGCAAATTTAATTGATCCTTTCTCCGGTGAAGGGATCGGTAATGCACTGTACAGCGGTATGGTAGCTGCGCAGGCTGCCGGGGAACTATTACAAACAGGAAGCTATGGGGCAGCACTGACTGCCGAAAAATATGATAAGGTATTGTATAAAAAAGTAGGAGATGAATTGAAGATCGGCGCCTTGCTTCAGCGGCTAAGCGGGTATCCATGGTTATTTAATGTAGTTGTAAAAAAAGCCGGGAAGAGCCCAACTTTGAATGCTGCGCTTACTTCCATGTTTACGGATCTTGATCTGCAAAACCAGATCAGAAAACCTTCTTTTTATCTTAAGATCCTTTTTAATAAATAAACCCGCGGCAGAAAGATCAATGTTTCAACATATCCGTTACTGTTTGATACATGACTTCTGCTCCAAGGGCCAGGTCTTCATATGAAGCATATTCCAACGGGTTATGGCTGATGCCGTCTTTGCAGCGGATAAAGATCATTCCGTAATCACATGCATATGATAAGGCCAGTGCATCATGAAAGGGCCCGCTCATTAGTTCCGGTGCTTCCAGTTTCAATGCTTCACAATTCTTCTTAATAATTGCTTTTATCCAATCTGCACAATATCGCGGTTCACTGTTCGTATCTTCTGCAATGCTATAACTGAGTTGATGTTTCAAACAAATTTGCTCAATGGCATCATACAATTGTTTTTCATAACGGTTTCTTCTCTGCAGATCGATATCCCGGAGGTCGATGGTAAATACCGCTTCTTCTGCAATAATATTCCTGCTTGCGGGAAACACATTCATAGTGGCAACTGTTCCTACTGTAGGTGCTGCAGGATCCTGCGTGGCAATTTTATTTACCGCTACAATAATTTCCGCGGCACCCAGCAGTGCATCTTTTCTTAACGGCATTGGTACAGAACCGGTATGCCCTGCCATTCCTTTCAGTTTTACCGTGAGCCAAAGCGGGCCCGAGATACCTGTCACAATGCCGATCGGTTTTTTCGCAATATCCAACACAGGGCCCTGTTCAATATGCAATTCAAGAAAAGCAAAAATGCTTCCGGGCATATTCAGATGCCTTGAAATTTTCTGTGTCACAACCGAAATCCTTCAGAGCCTCCTTCCTGGTGATCCCGTCTTTATCCGTTCTTTCCAACTCACCCTTTTCCAATTTTCCTAAAATACCCCTGGAGCCGAATAGTCCTTTATTAAATCGCCATCCTTCTTCATCGGCAAATGAAACAACTTCTATGCTGCGGGGAGGAACGATATTTTGCTCTTTCATGGCCTGCATCACCTCTATTGCACAGAGTACACCGGCCACGCCGTCAAACCTGCCACCGTATGGCTGAGAGTCAAGGTGGGAGCCCATCATCAGAACAGGTTTACTTTCGTCCACACCTTTCATTCTGCCGATAAGGTTCCCGAAATTATCGATGCGCGTGGTCATCCCGGCTTGATGCATCCAAGAAGCGGCTAATTCGAAAGCCTGTTTTTCCAAAGGAGTGAGCGTGGGGCGGCAGGTGCCGGTATCGCCGATCTTACCGATAAGACTCATGGCTTCGAAATGCGATTGAAGGCGGGTAGGATTAATATTCATTGTAGTTTGATATTATTTTGAATGTTGAATTTTAAATTTTAAATGTGATCAAAAATTCAAAATTCATAAATTAAAATACAAAATACTCCCTATAAGGTCAGGGTTAAATATTCATTGTAGTTTGATATTATTTTGAATGTTGAATTTAAAATTTAAAATGCGATCAATAATTCAAAATTCATCATTTAAAATTCAAAATAATTAATGATCATTCAACGGCAATCCCTGTTTTTGAAATTCCACCCAATTCAAGTACTCCGGTGCCACACGGTGTTCTTCCATGGTAATGCAGGTTTCCACCGGGCATATCAACTGGCATAGGTTACAGCCCACACATTCTTCTTCCTTGATCGTATATGTGTTGTAAGGGTTCCCGTATTCGAGGTTGATGGATTGATGCGAAGTGTCTTCACAGGCGATATAACAAAGCCCGCAGTGAATACATTTATCCTGGTCGATCTTCGCGATATGGTGGTAATTGATGTCCAGGTCTTCCCAATGCGTGATCGTATTCACAGACTTCCCGATAAAATCATTCAACGTTTTAAAACCCATTTCATCCATCCAGTTGTTCATGCCTTCGCAAAGATCTTCTACGATACGGAAACCGTGCGTCATTACAGCCGTGCATACCTGCACATTTGATGCACCCAATAATAAGAACTCTACTGCATCTTTCCAAGTGCTCACACCGCCGATACCGGAAACCGGGACTTTGTTAGTAGTGTTATCCTGCGCTATAGTGGTGAGGAATTTTAATGCAATCGGTTTTACTGCCGGGCCGCAGTATCCGCCAAATACACTTTTCCCCGCTACATAAGGATTCGGCACCAAAGTATTGAGGTCAACACCGGTCACTGATTGAATGGTATTGATCAGTGACAACGCGTTTGTGCCGGCTTCTACCGCTGCTTTCCCCGTTGGAACCACGGAGTGTACATTTGGTGTAAGCTTGGTTATGACCGGGATAGTTGCTTTTTCCATCACCCATTCCACTACCATCCTTGCAATCTCGGGATCCTGTCCCACAGCCGCGCCCATACCGCGTTCCGTCATGCCGTGGGGGCAGCCGAAATTTAATTCAAAGCCATGCGCACCGGTGTCTTCCACCTTTTTTATGATCTCGTGCCAACTGTTGCGGTCATTATCGGCCATCAGTGACACGACCATGGCACGGTCGGGGAAGAGTTTAATACACTCTTCGATCTCCCTGAGATTAATAGCCAGTGGCCTGTCGCTGATGAGTTCTATATTATTAAAACCCATCACCCGCTTGCCGCCGTAGTCCACCGCAGAATAACGGGAAGACACATTCTTCACCTGCGACCCCAGTGTTTTCCACACCACGCCACCCCAGCCCGCCTCGAATGCACGAAGCACATTGATCTTTTTATCAGTCGGAGGGGCACTGGCCAGCCAAAAGGGGTTGGGGGATTTGATGCCGAGAAAGTTTGAATGCAGGGAAGCCATTATTTTAAATTTTGTATTTTTAAATGTTGAATTATGCTGCAGTTTGCTGAGTTGTCTTTACAATCTTTGTAAGAATATTTATAATATGCTCAGAATTTTGCAAATAGGGCGAATAATCCATTTCAATAATTTTGCTTTTATCTAATAGTCTTAACCAATACCTTGTTTCTCTTGATTCTTTTGAAGCGATTGACATTTTAGAAATAAAATCTTTTCTTGACTGTGCCGCTATTGCTTCCTCTACATTAGCACCGATGCTTGTACCGCTCCTCAACAATTGTTTAGAAATGATAAATTCTTTTTTGTCAATTAGCTTTCGGTAAAGTGTGATCGTTTGAAGTGCGAAGTCGAACGACATTTCCAGGATCTTGTTTTCTGTTTTCATAAATTTTAATTTGTAGATTATAATTAGGGTACATTTTCTAATTTAAAATTCAAAATTTAAAATCCAAAATAAAAAATAAAACCTAGCCTCTTAAATACCTCAATATCTCCACCGCCCCATCCTTTCCCGCCTGCACGGCATCTACCACTTCACGGCCGCCATTTACACAATCCCCGCCGGCAAACACACCATTTATATTTGTGATCGCCTCATTTTCCACAGATACCTTTCCATTCTTATTCTCCAAGCCTTTTGCTTTCACCAATCCTTCAAAAGGCATTTGTCCCGCGGCCTTGATGATCATGTCTGCTTCCAGTGTGAACATTTCCCCTGTGCCCACCGGTGAGCGTCTTCCACCCGCATCAGGCTCGCCCAGTTTCATGATCTCCGATCTAAGACCTACCACTTTATTATTAAACCCCAAAACTTCCACCGGTGCTGCCAACCAAATGATCTTGCAACCGTCAAGTTTGGCAATGTTCAATTCTGTTTCGGTGCAGGGCATTTCCTCCTGTGTGCGCCGGTACAGCATGGTTACCTCAGCAGCACCCAATCTTTTGGCCTGGGTAGCGGCGTCTATTGCGGTCATGCCCATTCCGATAACGATTACCTTATCACCTACGGGAACATTGCTGTAGCCGTTGTTGCGTATATCATAAATAAAACTGATAGCGTCTGCCACACCTTCCATCTCTTCCCCGGGAATATCCAATTGCCTCGCAAGCCCCACACCAAATGCCAGGTATACTGCATCATATTCTTTTTGTAAGTTTTGCAGTTCTATATTCTTACCCAGTTCCTGTTCATATTTTATTTCAATGCCGCCGATGGATAAAATATAATCCACTTCTTCTTTGCAGAATTGCGGCGTTACTTTATAGGCTGCAATGCCATAGGTCATTAACCCGCCGCCTTGTTTTTCTTTTTCAAATATCGTGACGTCTGTTCCCTCGCGGCTGAGCATATGCGCACAACTCAGTCCTGCAGGGCCGGCACCGATGATCGCTACCTTTTTTCCGTTGGAAGCTTTACGGGTAAAGAGCTGCCAGTTTTTATCCATTGCTTTTTCCGTACTGTAGCGCTGCAGTTTGGCGATGGCAATCGGTTCCTCTTCCATAAAATTAAAAACGCAGGCACCTTCGCATAATTTTTCTACCGGGCACACCTTACTGCAGCCCGCACCCATGATATTGGAAAGGAAAATAGTATGCGCACTTCCTTTTATATTATCTGTGGTGATCTGTTTAATGAACTTCGGTACATTGATCCCCGTGGGGCAGCTTTTCATACAGGGTGCATCATAGCAAAACAGGCAACGGTTGGCTTCCACCAAGGCCGCATCCCTTGTTTCAAAGGGCGGATGGATGTCCGCAAAATTTGCGGTGTACTGTTCCTTGCTTAGCTTATTATTCTGTATCGACATTTCTGTACTTTTTATTTTGAATTTTGAATTTTAAATTATGATTGCGTAAACATTTAAAATTCAAAATTTATAATTTAAAATAGATCAGGGTGCTGTGATTTGGAAGTAAGTCTCCGGCCGCCTGTCGCGGTAAAACTGCCATTTACTCCTGATCTGATCGATAATATCAAGATCAAGATCCGCGATCAGCAATTCATCGTTATCCTCCGAAGCCTGGGCAAAGATCTCCCCCAACGGATTTACAAAATAAGAACTGCCGTAAAACTTTCCGAGATTCCACGGAGCTTCAGTTCCTACGCGGTTGATGCAACCCATAAAATAACCGTTTGCCACCGCATGCGCAGGCTGCTCCAGTTTCCACAAATACTGAGATTGGCCTACGGTTGTTGCAGAAGGATTGTAAACGATCTCCGCACCGTTCAATCCCAGGCATCTTGCACCGTCAGGAAAATGGCGATCGTAACAAATGTACACACCAACCTTTGCATACTTTGTCTGAAATACCGGGTATCCCAGGTTGCCTGGTTTAAAGAAAAACTTCTCCCAAAAGCCACCGGTATGCGGGATATGGTTCTTACGGTATTTTCCTAAATAGCTACCGTCTGCATCTATTACCGCCGCGGTATTATATAAGACGCCGGATTGCTCCTTTTCATAGACCGGAACGATAATAACCATGTTATACTTTTTTGCGTAAACAGCCAAACGCTCAGTAGTGGCGCCCGGTACCGCTTCTGCGGAAGCATACCATTTACTGTCCTGCCCCGGGCAGAAGTATGGCGTATTAAAGATCTCCTGGAAACACAGTATCTGTACACCTTTTTCCCCCGCCTGTTCAATTAGTGGGATATGTTTTTGAAACATCGCTTCTTTGATCTCCTCAATGGTCCCTTCGCCTTCTGTTTTCGGAAGAGACATTTGGATCAATCCTGACTTTATAATTCGCGGCATTTGGTATTATTTTAAATGTTGAATTGTAAATTTTGAATTATGCCCGGCATTTAAAATTCAACATTTAAAATCCAAAATAATTAAATGAACTGTTTTACTTTTTCCCGCTTAATAAACTTTCCATATCCTTTTTTTAATAAACACCTATTATCATCAATAGCAACCTGCCCGCGCAGCAATACGGTTTTTACTTTCCCGGTCACTTCCCAGCCTTCATAACCGCTGTAGTCCACATTCATATGATGTGTTGCGGCAGAAAGGGTATGTTTTTCGTTAGGATCTAAAATAAGGATATCGGCGTCAGAACCCACTGCTATGGTTCCTTTGCGGGGAAACATCCCGAATATCTTTGCCGGGTTAGCAGCCGTCACCTCTACGTATTTATTCAAGGTGATCCTTCCTTTATGTATACCTTCGCTGAACAATAATTCCATTCGGTTCTCTATTGCCGGGTGACCGTTCGGTATTTTGGAAAAATCATTTTTACCCATCAGTTTTTGTTCCCATTTGAAAGGGCAGTGATCCGTGGCCACTACCTGTACCAATCCCTGGTTTATCCCGGCCCACAAGGTTTCCTGATCTTTCTTTTCGCGCAGGGGAGGGCTCATCACCCATTTGGCTCCTTCAAAATCTTTTTCATATAATGACGCATCCAGGATCAGGTATTGTATACAGGTTTCCACAAAAACTTTTTGATTACGGCGGGTTGCATTGCGCACAGCATTTAAAGCACCTTCGCAGGTCAGGTGCACGATATAGCCGGGGCATCCGGTGTAGTTGGCCATATCAACAAACCGCTCGCTGGCTTCTGCTTCGGTAACCTCCGGTTGTGAAAGGTAATGGTAGAGGGGTGAAAGCTTTCCTTCATCCCGGTGTTTTTGAGTTAGGTAGTCAATCATATCTCCGTTGGTGGCATGTACATTTATCAGACCGCCATGTTGCTTCACTTCTTCCATCAGGCCGATCATCTGGCGGTCGTCGATCATCAGCGCGCCTTTATACGCCATAAAAGTTTTAAAAGAAACGATCCCTTCTTCTTCGATCAGGCCTTTGATCTCTTTTTTTGTATCATCATTAAAATCCGTGACAGCCATGTGAAAACTGTAGTCGCCCACACAATTGTTAGTACTTCGACCACGCCATTCTTCCAATGCAGACTGCAGGGAGTTTCCCTGTTTCTGCAAAATAAAATCGATCACCATGGTTGTACCGCCGAATAATGCAGCGCGGGTACCGGTCTCATAACTATCACTACTGGAAGTACCCATAAAGGGCATATCCAAATGCACATGCGGATCGATCCCCCCGGGCATGACTAATTTACCTGCAGCATCTATTTCCTTATCGGCTTTTACATTAAGATCTTTGCCGATAGCAGATATAGTTTCTCCTTCGATAAATATATCAGCAATATAATCATCTGTAGCAGTGATTATTCTTCCGTTTTTAATTAAGATACTCATATACTATTTTGTATGTTGAATTTTAAATTTTGTATTAGCCCCATTTAAAATTCAAAATTTAAAATTCAAAATATCCTATTTCTTTTACTCAATACCAAATAGATTATTCCGCTCACAAAAAATCCCACAAACCACGCGTAGTTATATAAATGAGATACCCACCCCGGAAATACGTTATTGTCTAAGGCCTTTATCTGCAACAAAAACCCCGGAACATTCGGTAATATACCTATTAATAATGCGAGAATAGCCGCACGGTTAAAACCGTTATTATAACGATATACCCCGCTATGACTATAGAGGTCATCCACAGACAATTCTTTTTTTCGGATAAAGAAATAATCGGCGATCATAATGCCGCCGATCGGCCCCAACAGGGCACTGTAAGCGATAAGCCAGGTAAAGATATACCCATTCGGATCTGCCATAAGCTTCCAGGGAAAGATCAAAACACCAATGATCCCCGTAATATACCCGCCGGTACGAAAATTGATTTTTGCCGGGAAAGGTTGGAGAAATCATTTGCAGGGCTCACGATATTAGCAGCGATATTGGTTGCCAATGTAGAGATGATTATCCCGATCATGGCAAATGTGACTACGATCTTATTCTCAAATTTTCCCGCAAGTTCTACCGGGTCCCACTCCGGCCTGCCGTAAATGATAGCGGATGCGGAAGTGACGACTACACCCACAAAGGCAAACAATGTCATGGACGGAGCCAGTCCGATTGCCTGTCCGCGGATATGAGCTTTCTGGCTTTTTGCATAGCGCGTGAAATCCGGGATGTTCAGGGATAGCGTAGCCCAAAAACCGACCACAGCTGTCAATGCCGGGAAGAAGAAGGAAAAGAATTCCGCATTGCTGCTGAATTTTGACGGTTCGTTCAGTATAGGTCCCAAACCCTTCGCAGCGATAATGGCCCAGCAAAATAATGCGATAGCAGCCAGGGGCAAAAAGATGGCTTTGAACACCAACAACTTTCGGATGCTTTCAACTCCTTTATAAATGATGAACATATTCAACAACCAAAAGAGTATAAAACAAACTGCCGGAATTGCCTGCGGGAATAAGGATGTTGTATTGATGGCTTCCAATGAAGGGTTCCATGCCCGCAATAAATTATATAAGGAAGCCCCGCCGATCCAGGTCTGGATACCAAACCAACCACAGGCCACAATAGCGCGGAGCATTGCCGGGATGTTTGCCCCTTTTGTTCCGAAGCTCGCGCGGGCCAATACAGGGAAAGGGATACCGTATTTTGCCCCGGCATGGCCATTGAGCAGCATCGGTACCAACACGATCCCATTGCCGATAAAGATGGTAAGCACCGCCTGCCACCAACTCATTCCTTGGTTGATCATCGAGCTTGCCATCGTGTAAGTAGGGATACAGAGGCTCATGCTGATCCATAAAGCGGCATAGTTGCCCGTTCCCCAACTGCGTTTTGCAACAGGAATAGGGGCGAGGTCATCGTTGATAAGGCTGATGTCAGTTTGGTTTTGGTGCATTTTTTATTTTAAATGCTGAATGATGAATTTTGAATTATTTGCAAAACATAATTTAAAATTCAAAATTTATTATTCATAATGCTGATTCATCCGCGATCCTGATCGCTTCACTGATGATCGCCAGCCCCTCATCGATTTGTTCTTTGGTAACAATTAATGGCGGCGCAATAAAAATATAGCTCCATCTTACAAAAGTGTACATACCGAGTTCTTTTATTTTTGCCGCGACTTTATTCATCACCGCCATTTCATCGGGCTTTGCATTGAAGGGCGCTATAGGTTCTTTGGTCTCCCTGTTTTTTACTAATTCAATACAACCTAACAAACCTGTATTCCTAAAATCACCGATGCTTGGATGAAAAGCTTTCATCTCTTCAACCTTATGCTCAATGTATTTTCCCATTGCCTTTGCATTTTCAATGAGATTCTCGTCTTCGTAAATTTTTAATGTTTCTACTGCAGCCGCACAACTTACCGGGTGCGCAGAATACGTAAGCCCGAGCGGTAACATGGCATCATCATACTTTGCAGCAATTTTATCACTCACCATCAGGCATCCAAGCGGAAGGTAACCGCAGGTAAGGCCTTTTGCCATGGCGATCATATCCGGGATAATATCGTGATTTTGAAAACCAAACCATTTTCCTGTTCTGCCGAAGCCGCTCATTACTTCATCCATAATAAGAAGCATACCGTTCTTATCACAAATTTCTCTCACTGCTTTCAGATAATCTTTCGGATACTGCAGGCATCCTGAAGTTCCTGATTCGCCTTCCAGGATTATGGCCGCAATATTTCCCGGCCCTTCATATGCAATGATGCGTTCCAGGCTGCTTACAGCTTCTTTCAATAGGTTTTCTTCGCCGTATTCCCAACGGTATTTATTTGGCAGATCAAAGTGGATGAAGTTTGGTGCCTGTTGAGAATCTGCAGGAATTTTGCGCGGATCGCCGCCGGCTGACATAGCACCATAAGACGCACCGTGGAAAGACTGATATCTGCTGAGTATTTTATGCCTGCCGGTATAAAGTCGTGCAAGCTTCAATGCATTTTCTATAGATGTTGCGCCGCATAAAGTGAAGAAAGCTTTGTTTAAATCACCGGGACAGATCTCCGCCAGTTTTTTCCCCAACTCACCCCGCACTTTTGTAACACAGCTCGGTGTAACGTAAGATACTTCCTGCATCTGCTTCACAACGGCATTGGTAATGCGTTGATCACCATGTCCGATGTTCACATTCATCAGGCCGGAAGAGAAATCGATAAAACGTTTGTCATCATAATCGTAGAGGTAAACACCTTCGGCATATTTAACCGCAATAGGCGCAATGCCTTTCTGCTTACTCCAGGAGAAGAGGGTGTGGTCTAAGTTATTTTGTATGATCTCGGTTGATTCCGAAACTATTTTTTCCATGATGTTCTTTTTTATTTTGAATTTTATATTTTGAATGTTGAATGGAAAACAGTCTATCATTCAAAATTTAAAATTCAGCATTTAAAATAATAATTAACTCATCAATTCACACCGGCTTCTGCATTCCACTTGGTGGTTGATTTTTAAGCTTCGTCCAGAATTCAATGGAACTTTTACCCGTAATATCCCCCACACCGAATTTGCTTTCGTTCCATCCGCCGAAGCTGAAAGGCTCACGGGGAACGGGTACACCCACATTCACGCCGATCATTCCTGCACTGGCTCTGTCAATGATATACCGGGCCATACCACCGTTCTGTGTAAACACCGATGCCGCATTTCCGTAAGGATTTGAATTCTCTATCGCCAACGCTTCATCTACCGTTTTCGTGCGGATGATAGAGATTACCGGCCCGAAAATTTCTTCCGTAGCTACGCTCATCCCGGGGGTTACATGATCAATAACAGTGGGGCCGATATAGGTTCCGTTCTCTTTTCCTTTTACGGTAGTGTTTCGGCCGTCCACTAAAATGGTTGCGCCCTGTTGCTCGGCCTCTGTAATATATTTTTCTATCCTTGCCTGGGATTCTTTATTAATAACCGGACCAAGGTTTTCGCCGGGCACTATTTTTCCTGCCTCCTCACATATTTTATTGATGATATCATCCACATCGCCTACCCCGATCATAGCACTCGCTGCCATGCAACGCTGACCGGCACAGCCGCTCATGCTGGCTGCCACATTCTGTGCTGTCATACCCGGGATCGCATCCGGTAATACCATCAAATGATTTTTTGCACCGCCTAAAGCCAGGCATCTCTTATAATTAGACGTGGCACGTTGGTAAACGATCTTTGCAATTTTCGTAGAACCTACAAAAGAGATCGCCTCAATATCCGGGTGATCACAGATCGCATTTACGATCTCCACATCACCATGCACTACATTAAAAACGCCATCCGGCAGGCCTGCTTCTTTTAATAATTCTGCAAGCCTCCCGCAACTCAACGGCACTTTCTCAGACGGTTTCATGATCATACAATTTCCCAATGCTATTGCATTAGGCAGTGTCCAGTTTGGCACCATGCTGGGGAAGTTGAAAGGCACAATGGAAGCAACTACACCAAGTGCTACATGCTCTGTACGGCATTCCACTCCGCGGCTCACTTCCAGGATTTCACCTGTCACCAGTTGCGGAAGAGAGGTGGCAAACTCCGTGAGTTCAATGCATTTTTCTATCTCGGCCACAGATTCGCCGTAGGTTTTCCCGTTTTCTTCGCTGCACAATTCGGCCAGTTCTTTCAGGTGTCTTTCCAATAAAGTTTTATAACGGAAGAAGACCTGCACCCTTTCCTTGATCGGTGTTTTGCTCCAGGCGGGGAATGCTTTTTTTGCTGCGGCTACCGCGGTGGCAAGGTCCGATGATGAAGACAACGGAACCGTGGAAAGCAATTTTCCGTCTATCGGTGAAATGACCTCCATCGTTTCGGAAGATGTTGCGGCCGTAAATTTCCCGGCAATAAAATTCTGTATAGGTGAATATTTCATGTCTTTGCTATAGATTTTTTAGTTTTTAGCCGAAAAAATAAAAATAATGTATTTTACAATAGGAAATAAATTTTATTTGCTGTAAAAGAATAAATCGGCGCTTATGAAAGGACAGGTACCGGCGGGATTGGATGAATTGGATTTTAAAGTGCTTTCCTGCCTGCAGAAAGACGGTCGCATGAGCCTCACGGTGATGGCCGCTGCATTAAAAGTGAGCATCGGCACGGTGCGCACCCGGTTAAATAAATTACTGGAAGACGGCACCATCAACATCATTGGGCGGGTAGACCCCGAAAAGGTAGGCTTTGGCTGTTATGCGCAGATCGCCGTATTTGTGCGTCCCGCTACTTTAAAAGAAGCCATTGCGAAAAAGATCTCCAAGCTTGCGGAAGTGAGTTTTTTGGCGATGACCTCCGGCGAGCATGACCTGGAAGTGGATGTGATGTGCCGGGATAATAACCACCTCGTGCAATTCGTGGACAGCATCAGCAAATTTGAAGGGGTACATCAGACCAAGACCACGATATATTTCAAAGTGTATAAATATGCTCAGCCGGATATGAATTTGTTGAAGCGGTAAAACTAATTAAAAATCGGGAATTAAGAATTATAGCAGCCTCTCCGTTTCATTCTCATCCTTTGCGATAAAACATTGTGCACTTTACCCGTAAAATACATAACCGCAAAGGGCGCAAAGAAAGGCACGCAAAGGGCGCAGAGGAACAGAGTTTTTTTGAACTGAACTTGTTAGTGATTGTAGATCGTATATTTAAGTAAATCCAAAAACTCCCCGGCACTTTAAAATAAAAAAGAGGCTGCATCTTATTAATGATACAGCCTCTTTTTTTGGTCGGGCGAACAAGATTCGAACTTGCGACCCCACGCCCCCCAGACGTGTGCCCCGCCACAGGCGGGGCTACCGCCCTTCAAGTAGCTTTTTAAATGGCGAGCCTCCTTTCCAACTTTTTATTTGCTTTTCTCTCCTTAATGCTTGCTCCTTGTCTTGAAATTCTTCGGTTAAAATCAAAACAAAAGGCATTCTGCTTTTAGTAGACCGTTGTTTTCCTGCATTATGAAATTTTAATCTTGCTGTTACATTTGCTGATTCACCAATATAATATTTGTGGTCTTTCAAACTTTTTAATATGTAAATGAAATGGGGCATAAAAAATCTCTAACAAAGTAGATATTTTTTGTCGGGCGAACAAGATTCGAACTAGCGACCCCCCCGCCAATGGCGGGGCTACCGGGCTGCTAAATGATTTATAAAAAAAATCTCCACAAAAGTGAAGATTTAATAGTCGGGCGAACAAGATTCGAACTTGCGACCCCACGCCCCCCAGACGTGTGCCCCGCCACAGGCGGGGCTACCGCCCTTCAAGTAGCTTTTTAAATGGCGAGCCTCCTTTCCAACTTTTTATTTGCTTTTCTCTCCTTAATGCTTGCTCCTTGTCTTGAAATTCTTCGGTTAAAATCAAAACAAAAGGCATTCTGCTTTTAGTAGACCGTTGTTTTCCTGCATTATGAAATTTTAATCTTGCTGTTACATTTGCTGATTCACCAATATAATATTTGTGGTCTTTCAAACTTTTTAATATGTAAATGAAATGGGGCATAAAAAATCTCTAACAAAGTAGATATTTTTTGTCGGGCGAACAAGATTCGAACTAGCGACCCCCCCGCCAATGGCGGGGCTACCGGGCTGCTAAATGATTTATAAAAAAAATCTCCACAAAAGTGAAGATTTAATAGTCGGGCGAACAAGATTCGAACTTGCGACCCCACGCCCCCCAGACGTGTGCGCTACCGGGCTGCGCTACCGCCCGAATTATTTACAAATCTAAAAGATTAATTTTAAAATATTTGATTGGCTCAATTCCGGAAGTGGTAAGGAATTTTTATTTAGCTGCGGTCGATTTATGAATAAACCTGATTGTACCGCTTTTCTTTAGATCAGATGTGATGCGCACTTCATACCTTTTGTTGCCGTCGTAGATGATCATTAGTGCGGTGTTGGGCGGTAGGGTACCCAGGTTATCGGCGTACATCACCAATTCGTTCACTTCCTCTGTCACAGGCAATTCGAGGGTCATCGCTTTTTGACAAAGCCGCTTATGGGCCATGATAACTTTCCCGTTATAGAATAAAGAAATGCTGTCACCGTCTACTTCCCCGTTATCATACAATTCAATCCGTACCGAGTTATTTTCCACATTCACTGTTTGCAACACAGCATTGGTTCTTTTTTCAAAGTAAGGGAAAAGGGATTTTTCGGGTTCCAACGTTTTTCCGGCAACGATCGTAAATTTCTCAGCAGTATCTTTTATTAAAGGTTTGGCGGGTGTCTTGGTAACAGTTTTAGGGATGTTCTTCGCAACAGTTTTAGAAACTTTTTTCCCGTTCGAAGCCAATGAGGTCTGCGGTTGCTTTGTTGCTGTTGAAAAAGGTTTATCTGCTCCCGCATCTTTTTTCCCATTCATCCTTTTTGCCAATGCGGAGATTTCCGTAAGTTGACGTTTGGCAAGTTTGGTGGTACCGTAGCCGCCGTTCCTTCCCTGGCCGGGAGCGGGTTTCCAGGTGCCTTCGATGATCTCATTTTCACCTTCTTTCCGCCAGGTAAGTTTATGAACCTGGAAACTGTTGGTGATATCATCCGGAACATTTGTTTTCGTTCGCGCCATCTCCGTCACCTCAATAAATTTCTTTTGACGGTCCGCAAACCCGGTAAGTGTACAGATGGTGTAATATTTTTTTCCGCCGTCGGTAAAATAAGTATATGAATAACCCGAGACGTTCCGCCCGGATACTTCAATATCCAACACATAATCGCAACGCGAATTTCCGAATGAAGATGAGGCCTGATCTATAAAATAACCTTTCCACTGACCCTGAAAGTTTTGCGCTGAAGAGATGCCAACTGAAAAAGTAAAATAAAGAAAAAGTAAAAATCTGTTCATCGTGTCAAAAAAGTATTTCTACAAAAATATATTTTATATGCGCGCCAAACGCTGATTTTACGATCCGCATTAGCAAAGAGTTCGTTAAATTTGCACCTCATAAAAGCATAGCGAACAACATCATGAAGATAAATATAACATTGCCGGACGGTTCTGTAAGGGAATATGATAAGGGCAGTAGTGCTATGGATGTAGCAAAATCCATCAGCGAAGGCCTGGCGCGCAAAGTCCTTGCAGCCAATATTAACGGGGAGGTTTGGGATATGTCGCGCCCGATCAATGACAATGCTTCTTTAAAATTACTCACCTGGGATGACGCTGAAGCTAAATCCACTTTCCGGCATTCCACCGCACACCTGATGGCGGAAGCTGTGCAGGATATGTACCCGCAGGTAAAATTTTGGGTGGGCCCCGCTGTGGAAAGCGGTTTCTATTATGATATGGACCTGGGAGACAAGGTGATGACCGAAGATGACCTGGCCGTGCTGGAAAAGAAGATGAGCGAACTCGCAAAGAAGAACAGTGCCTATGAAAGAAAGGCGATCAGCAAAGCAGACGCCATGCAATATTTTACAGATAAAGGAGATGAGTACAAACTCGACCTGCTTACCAACCTTACAGACGGAGAAATTACTTTATATACTCAAGGCGGTTTTACCGACCTCTGCCGCGGCCCTCATATTCCTAATACCTCCTTTATCAAAGCGGTGAAACTGATGAGTGTTGCCGGGGCGTATTGGAAAGGGGATGAAAAAAACAAACAGCTTACGCGGGTATATGGTATCTCATTTCCAACCCAAAAAGAATTGGATGAGCATCTGCTGATGTTGGAAGAAGCAAAGAAACGGGATCACCGGAAATTAGGTAAGGAATTGGGGATCTTTACCATGGATGATGATGTGGGCCAGGGATTGCCATTATGGTTGCCAAACGGTACGATCATCATCGAAGAATTGGAAAAGCTTGCCAAAGAAACAGAATCAGCAGCAGGCTATAAGCGTGTGGTGACGCCGCATATCGCAAAAGAAAGCATGTACATCACCAGCGGGCATCTGCCTTATTATGCAGACAGCATGTACCCGCCGATGATCCTTGATAATGAGAAATATTACCTGAGGTCCATGAACTGCCCGCACCACCACAAAGTGTTTGCGGCAGAGCCGAAAAGCTACCGCGACCTGCCTTACCGCATCGCCGAGTACGGTACGGTTTACCGTTATGAGCAAAGCGGTGAATTGTTCGGCCTTATGCGGGTACGTTGCCTGCACATGAATGATGCGCATATCTATTGCAGCAAGGAACAATTCAATGATGAATTCCGCGGGGTAAATGAGATGTACCTGAAATATTTTAAGATCTTCGGCATTGAAAAATATGTAATGCGGCTTTCGCTCCATTCCAAAGAAAAGCTAGGGGTAAAATATGTAAATGAGCCTGAGCTTTGGGATGAAACAGAGACCATGGTTAGAAATGTATTGACCGAATCCAATATTCCTTTTGTGGAGGTTCAGGATGAAGCGGCATTTTACGGCCCGAAGATCGATGTACAGATCTACAGTGCTATCGGTCGTGAATTTACGTTGGCCACCAACCAGGTAGACTTCTCCCAGGGACGTAGTTTTAAATTACAATATGCCGGCCCGGATAACAAGCCGGAAACACCGCTGATCATTCACCGGGCTCCATTGGGTACGCATGAGCGTTTTATCGGCTTCCTGCTGGAGCAATATGCGGGCAAGTTCTGGCATGGCTGGCACCGGTTCAGGTAAAGATCCTGCCGATAAGCGATAAATTCATGGATTATGCCAATGAGGTGTTGGTTAAACTTAAAAAAGCCGAAATCCGTGCGGAAATTGATGACCGAAATGAAAAAGTAGGTAAAAAGATCAGGGATACAGAACTCGCCAAAGTGCCGTATATGCTGGTTTTCGGCGAAAAGGAGATCACGGAAAACAAGGTAGCCGTGCGCCGGCAGGGGAAAGGCGACCTGGGGGTAAAAGACATAGATGTATTTATCGAAGAACTTTCCGCCGAAATAAAAGAACGGAGAGGGGAATAAATTTTGTAATTTTAGTCTTTAGACAGATCATTCATTTAAACGACCAACATTTGCAAACGCAGTTTACTGTCGGCTGATTTTTGCAAAATATATAAAATGGCATTTCCTCCAAGAGCGCCCCGGGGAGCGTTTAATCCCCGGTTTAAAAAAGAACAACAGCAGGAACACCGTACCAACCACATGATCAAAGCGCCGGAAGTGCGCCTGGTAGGGGAGAACCTCGAACCCGGAATCTATTCACTTTCACAGGCCAATGCTTTTGCCAAAGAGCAGTCTCTTGACCTTGTCGAAATATCCCCGGGTGCAAGTCCGCCGGTTTGCAGGATCATCGATTACAACAAATTCCTATACGAGGAAAAGAAGAAGAAAAAGGAAATGAAAGCGAAAGCCAAAACCAGCGAGGTTAAGGAAATTCGTTTTACCCCCAATACAGATGACCATGACTTTGAGTTTAAAGTAAAGCATGCTGAAAAATTCCTGGAAGACGGAAATAAAGTGAAAGCGCACGTGCAGTTCAAGGGCCGTGCGATCATGTTTAAGGAGAGAGGAGAATTATTGCTGCTCAAATTTGCTGACAGACTGAAAGATGTGAGTGCATTGGAGAGCATGCCCAAAATGGAAGGAAAGCGTATGCTG
>JBBJLU010000094.1:0-3573 GCA_037719665.1 Ferruginibacter sp. | reverse complement strand
GAACTTCCGCAGCTGCTGCATTGACTCTCTCACCCGTCATCATCCGTGCCGAGGCGTTTTGGAACCCGAGCAATCTTGGCAGGAAGAACGTACCGCCGCTGTCCGGTATCAAACCTATTTTAGAAAAAGCCTGGATAAAAGAGGCCGAAGTTGCCGCCAGCACTACATCGCAGCACAGCGCGATATTTGCACCTGCACCCGCAGCCACACCGTTCACTGCGCAAACCACGGGTTTTTTCAATTGCCGTATACGTTTGATGATCGGGTTATAATGTTCGGATAATATTTTATCGATACCGACCGCATTTTCACCTGTCAGTTCGCCGATGTCCTGTCCCGCAGAAAAAGCTTTACCGCTTCCCGTGAGTAACACACAACGAATGTTTTCATCTGCTTCACAATCATCTAAGATCGTTTGGAGCAGGAAAGCCATTTCCCGGTTAAAGGAATTGAATTTATCGGGGCGATTGAGCGTAACTACCGCTACATTATTTCTTATTTCTTTTAAAACAGATTCCATGGTTGATTTTATTTCTTTCTGAAAGGAAAATTAAGATAAGTTATTGATATCGGATCCGGCAAGTAAACCGGGATCGGTCCCGGACATCAATGACATTTGAAATGATCAAAAGGCTCTTTGCAATCATTACATTGGTAAAGTGCCTTGCAGGAAGTGGAACCAAATTGGCTGAGTAATTTTGTATCGGCAGAGCCGCACTGCGGGCAGGCTACGGCAGCACTAAGGGCGCTGTTTCCGGGTGGGGCGATCCCGTATTCTTTCAGTTTTCTTTTCCCGGCTTCCGTCATCCAATCCGTGGTCCAGGGGGGCGACAACACAGAAGTAATTTTAATTTTTTTATAACCGTGTTCGATCAGCTTCAGCCTTATATCCATACTGATAGCATCCATCGCCGGGCAGCCGCTGTAAGTAGGCGTGATGATGACCTCGGTCTCATCACCGTTTGAAATAATATCACGAATAATTCCCAGGTCGATAACAGACAGCACCGGTATCTCCGGATCGGATACGGTTTCCAGCAGCGAACGTATTTTATCGGTATTTGTTTCGGTGTTTACCATTCGGCGCCGGGGTATGCCCTTTGTACATATTGAAGTTCTGTGAGGATAT
This sequence comes from Ferruginibacter sp., assembly GCA_037719665.1. Lineage (GTDB taxonomy): Bacteria > Bacteroidota > Bacteroidia > Chitinophagales > Chitinophagaceae > Ferruginibacter. The sequence continues at coordinate 2,444 of JBBJLU010000094.1, read as the reverse complement.
AACCGAGTTGTTCCGAATGTATCCCGTTCTTGCCGCCGCTTTGCATGAAGGTTTTTTCAGGGATGGCCAGGGTAGCTTCTCCCAGTACATCAGTCACTTTGTTCATCCAGCTTTCTTTCAAAGTAGCCGGATCAGGTGCGATACCGTCATCGATCATGGCTGTTTCATAGTCTGCGGGTTCAAACATTTCACCCGTATATCGCCACAATTCATCAATGGCCTTTTGCATCCTGTCGTGGCTTTCAGCCGTTCCGTCACCCAGGCGGATCACCCATTCGCTGCTCCAGGTCACATGGTAGGTTACTTCTTTTAAAGCCTTCGCTGATATACCCGCAAGCTGTTCATCCTTGCTTTGTTGCAGCCTTTCATATAAAAAATATTGGTATACGCTGTAGAAGAACTGGCGTGTGATCGTTTGTGCCCAATCGCCGTTTTGCTGTTCAACTAACAACAGGTTTTTAAATTCCCTTTCTTTCCGGAAATAGGCCAACGAATCTTCCGTTGTATCTCCCCCGATCTGTGCAGCGGCATATTGATAAAAATTTCTTGATTGACCGATAAGATCCAATGTAATATTTGTGATCGCAATATCCTGCTCCAGGATCGGCCCGTGCCCGCACCATTCTCCGTTACGCTGTGTAAGGATGAGGTTCGTATCCGCGAGGTGGAGGGTGTAGTGGGTTAGATCGGTTTTTGTTGAATTCATTGCTTTGTTATTAGGAATTGGGAATTAGGAATTGGGAATTGGGTCTGAAAGTTGACGTGTGCATGATTAAGAGATTGTGGAAATGGCGATAGTACAGTTTTCAGAATAGTAGCATACAATGAAAAGATTAAAGAATTACAAACCTCACCCAATTCCAAATTCCCAATTCCTTTTTTTTGCACAGCAAAAAAAACTACATATGCCCCACCTCATCCGGGATATCATAAAAAGTAGGATGGCGGTACACTTTATCATTCGCCGGTTCATATAATGCTTCCGCATCATCAGGACTGCTGGCATGGATGTACTTGCTTTCCACTACCCAAAGGCTTACGCCTTCCTGGCGACGGGTATACACATCGCGGGCATTTTCGATGGCCATCGCGGCATCCGCTGCATGCAGGCTGCCGGCATGTTTATGATCAAGCCCCTGCTTGCTGCGCATAAACACTTCCCAAAGCGGCCAATCGCCGCGGCCCGCCTGCGCAGGATTTTGTCCTCCGTCTTTGGCATCGGTTCCGCCGGCATTTTCTTCACCGCCGAAATCGCCGTAGTAATACTTTTGAATTTTTATTTGCATGGTCGTATATTTTTTGTCCCGGCCGCAGAAACTATATTCTGCTTCAGTGGCGTCGCACACTTGTGCTTTTTATCTTTATTCAGCAGTTATGCGGCGTGCTTCGTCGCTTTTAATGTTTTCTTTTCCGCATATGCTATTGCCGCTTCTCTTACCCATGCACCTTCATCATGCGCTTTTTTCCGGGCTTCCAGTCTTTGCCGGTTACAAGGTCCGTTTCCTTTTACCACGTTCCAAAATTCTTCCCAGTTTATTTCGCCGAAATCGTAATGCTTTCTTTCTTCGTTCCATTTCAGATCAGGGTCGGGTAAGCTCATGCCCAAAACTTTCACCTGCTGCACGGCCATATCCACGAACTGCTGCCGCAGTTCATCATTTGTTTTTCTTTTGATCTTCCATTTCATGCTTTGATCGCTGTTCGTACTCTCGCTGTCCTTTGGGCCGAACATCATCAGGCTCGGCCACCACCAACGGTTGATCGCATCCTGACACATGGCCTTTTGCTCATCTGTTCCTTTGCTCAATACCATTAGTGATTCAAATCCCTGGCGCTGGTGAAAACTTTCCTCTTTACAGATCCGCACCATTGCACGGGCATAGGGCCCGTAAGATGTGCGGCACAGCATCACCTGGTTGAGAATAGCGGCACCGTCTACCAACCAACCCACTGCACCCATATCTGCCCAGGTGAGTGTAGGATAATTGAAAATGGAGGAATATTTTGCTTTACCGCTGTTCAGGTCATCGATCATTTGTTCGCGGCTCGTACCAAGGGTTTCGGCAGAAGAGTAAAGGTACAAACCGTGCCCGGCCTCATCCTGCACTTTTGCGATCAGGATGGCTTTTCTTTTGAGAGAAGGTGCACGGCTGATCCAGTTCCCTTCCGGCAGCATACCCACGATCTCGCTGTGTGCATGCTGGCTGATCTGGCGCACATTGGTCTTCCGATAAGCATCGGGCATCCAATCCTTCGGCTCGATCTTGATCTCTTTGTCTATTTTTTCCTGAAAGGCTTTTTCAAGGTCATGCAGTTCCATAGCTCAATATTTAGAGAATAAAGATAGTGAAAAAACTAACGGTTGTTAGTTAAAAATTCAAGGTTCAATGTTCAAGGTTCAAGGTTCAAGGTTCAAGGTTCAAGGTTCAAGGTTCAAGGTTCAA
>JBBJLU010000066.1:0-14161 GCA_037719665.1 Ferruginibacter sp. | reverse complement strand
TAATTCAATGGCGATCGGCGTAGGAAGACTTTTTACCTCTACTGTTGTGCGGCAGGCTTCCACGTTCTCAAAATATTCTCCGTATATTTTATTGTAAACAGGAAAATCTTTTTTCATGTTGGTTAGGAATACCGTTACATCTACGATCTTATCCCAACTGCTGCCGCTTGCTTCCAATACTGCTTTTACATTTACAAACACGGACCTGCATTCTGCTTCTATATCGTATTTGATAATATTCCCTTCAGCATCAACTTCCAAGCCCGGAATTTTATTGTCCACTGCGTTCCTGCTACCAATCCCTGATAAAAATAATAGATTGCCCACCTTTCGTGCATGTGGGTAAGCACCTAAAGGTTTTGCTGCGTTGTCGGTTTTAATAGTTGAGTTTCTTGTTTCTTGTCTCTCGTTGGTTACGTTTCTCGTTTCTTGTTTCTCGTTTGTAGGAACCCTGTTTTGAAACTTGGGACCTCTAATGTCAGAATTATTTAAATACTTAATAAATGCGCCGATTTTATTGCCTGTTTTATCAGCCAATTCATATACTTCTTCATAAACATTCCGGGTAATGTATTCTCTGCTAAATGTTCTGATCAATTGAGATTGAAGTTCTGATGCAGATGCCCTGGCTATACCAAGAAATTGAATAAACTCCAATCGTCCTCCTCTTCCAAAGCCTTCTGCAATATTATCGGGGATCGATCCTGATGACCTGTTCATTTGATCCTTTAATGGAAAATCTTTGCATAAGGCACCTTCATTGGATAATTTAAAAATCCTTTGCTGTAGTTCATTTGCAAGTTTCCAAACATCCAGATCTGTAAATTTTTGTATTGTAGCCATAATTAAAAATCATGAATTATAACACCGAGAAACGAATAACGAGAGACAAGAGACGCGATACTTTATTTTAAAATTCTATACAAATATTATTCACCTCCGTAAAAAACCTCAAGGCCTCCCAGCCACCTTCTCTTCCTACACCGCTGTTCTTCACACCGCCGAATGGCGTACGAAGATCGCGCACCAGCCAGCAATTGATCCAAATAATCCCAGCTTCTGTATACATTGCGACCATATTAGCTTTCGAAATATCCTGCGTCCAAATGGTAGCTGACAAGCCATACTGCACGGCGTTGGCGAGCCGTATCGCTTCCTCCGTATTTTCAAAAGGTTGTAAAGTCACGACCGGGCCGAAGATCTCTTCCGTATTGGTTTTGCATTCCGCGCCGAGATTCTCAATAACAGTTGGCTCAAAAAAATATCCTTCTGCACATCTGCCCTCCGGTAAAACCGCATTCCCGCCACACAATATTTTTCCACCTTCTTTTTTTGCTGTTTCAACAGCGGCTTTTATTTTTTCAAAATGGACCTTACTTACAATGGCACCCTGTTTTGTTTTTTCCATCAGGGGATCACCGATCGTAAGCTGTTTCGTTTTCTCCGTGAACTCCGCTTTAAACTTTTCATAAACACTTTGCTCAATTAATATCCTGCTGCCGCAAAGACAAATTTGTCCCTGGTTGCTGAAGGAAGAACGGATCGTTGTCGCCATCATTTTATCCCAATCACAATCTGCAAAAATGATGTTCGGATTTTTCCCGCCAAGCTCTAATGATAATTTTTTAAACATTGGCGCGGCTATCGAAGCGATCCGTTCCCCCGCCTTTGTGCTGCCGGTAAAGGATATCGCCTTTACTTTCGGATGTTTTACAATCGCTTCCCCACAGGAGGGGCCGGTACCGTGAACTATATTCAAAACACCGTCGGGCAAACCTGCTGCTTTACAAATATGTGCCAGCAGGTATGCGGAAACCGGCGATACTTCCGATGGTTTTGCGATGACACAATTCCCCGCAGCCAATGCCGGTGCTATCTTCCAGGTAAATAAATATAAGGGCAGGTTCCATGGTGAGATACAGCCCACGATGCCGACGGGTTGCCGGGTAGTATAATTCACCCCTTTATCTTCCATGCCATGTGCCTCTGTGGCAAAATGCATGATGCCCGTAGCAAAAAAACGAAAATTGGAAGATGCCCGCGGAATATCTACGCCCTTACTCAGCCAAAGGGGCTTGCCGTTGTCATTCGTTTCGGCAAGTGCAAGGGCTTCGGCGTTTTCATCAATAAGGGTCGCAATTTTATTTAGTATAATAAAGCGTTCTTCCGGTGAAGTATTACTCCATTTTGGAAATGCATCCTGAGCTGCTAATACAGCCTGTTCAATATCCTGTTCATCACTTTCCGGGATCTCCCCACAGATCTTACCGGTAGAAGGATCAGTATTATTGATATATTTTCCGCTTTTTGGGGCTTCGAATTTACCGCCGATAAAGTTTTCGAGACGTGAAGGAACAGTCAGCTTCATTCCTCAAAAATACATACATTGCGGGTAATAATTTTCCTGCAATTGCAGGCCCCCGACACGCTAACTTTTAAACTTTACTTTATGGCAGTTTCTGCTCCGTTCAATCTCAAAAAATGGGTGGATGATCATCGCCACCTCCTGAAGCCCCCGGTTGGTAATCATTGTGTATATAATGATGCGGAAAATTTTATCGTAATGATAGTGGGTGGACCAAACGCCCGCAAAGATTATCATTACAATGAAAGCGAGGAGCTCTACTACCAGTTGGAAGGAGATATCGTGGTAAAGATCATTGACGACGGCGTGAAGAAAGATATTTCCATCAAAGAAGGGGATATGTTCCTGTTACCGCCGAAAACACCGCATAGCCCGCAACGTGGACCCAATACCGTAGGCCTCGTCATTGAAAAAGTACGGCAGACCGAGGAAGATGGCTTTTTATGGTATTGTGAGAACTGCGGAAATAAATTATATGAAGAGCATAAAGTGATCAATGATATCGTCACTCAGTTGCCGCCGGTGATGGAAGGATTTTACAGCGATGAAAATAAACGGACATGCGATAAATGCGGGGATGTGATGGCGCCGCCGGTAAAGAAGGGATAAGGAAAATTAATTTCACACAAAGGCGCAAAGATTTCGCAAAGGCGCAGAATGCTGCGCCTTTTGTATTGTTCTTTGCGCCTTTGCGTGAAACAAATCTTAAAAATGAAAATAGACATACATACCCATATAATGCCCGACAAAATGCCCAACTGGGTGAAGAAATTCGGGTACGGGGAGTTTATACATTTAGAGCACCGCAACTGCAAAGCCTGCATGATGAAGGGTGACAAGTTGTTTCGTGAAGTGGAGAACAATTGCTTTGAACCCGCTGTCCGCATAAAAGATATGGACGAAACGGAAGTAAGCATGCAGGTGCTCTCTACCATCCCGGTAATGTTTAATTACTGGGCAAAACCTGCCGACGGTTTGGAGACCTCACGTTTTTTCAATGACCATATAGCGGATACTGTTGCAAAGGACCCGGCAAGATTTATTGGTATCGGTACCGTTCCCCTGCAGGATATCGACCTTGCGATCGGGGAAACAGAACGTTGTATACAGGAATTGAAATTACCCGGCCTGGAGATCGGCAGCAATATAAATGGCGAAAATCTTTCTGAAAAAAAATTCTTTCCTTTTTATAAACGTGCGGAAGAACTGGGCTGCGCATTATTCATTCATCCCTGGGAAATGATGGGGGAGAATAGCATGCAAAAATATTGGCTGCCCTGGTTGGTAGGGATGCCTGCCGAAACTTCGAGGGCCATCTGTTCCATGATCTTCGGCGGAGTGATGGAAGCATTTCCGAAATTGCGGATCGCATTTGCCCACGGCGGGGGTTCGTTTCCGCTGACTGTAGGAAGGGTAGAGCACGGTTTTAATGTTCGACCCGATCTGGTGGCAATAGATAACGCCATAAACCCGCGCGATTATATAGGAAAATTTTGGATAGACAGCCTCGTGCACGACGAAAAAGCCATGCGTTATATCATTGATGTGATGGGAGAAGATTCAATCTGCCTTGGCAGCGATTACCCCTTTCCCTTGGGGGAACATCATCCGGGAAAGATGATCGAAGCCATGAATTTTGTCACTGAACTAAAAGAAAAATTACTTTCTAAAAATGCACATGATTGGCTGGGATTGTAGAACGCGATCTTCATAATGCAAAATGCTTCTGCGATTCCTCCGTTTTCTCTTCTTTCTGCGGTAAAAATTAAAACAAATTCGGGTAATCAGTGATGATCCCGTCCACACCCATCTTTTTTAATGATGCTATTCTCTTCTTATCATTTACCGTCCATGGAATGATGCGGATATTTTTTTCATGGCATTCCGCTATGAGATTCGCAGTAACCAGTGTGTGCTCGGGACTGTATATAGTGGGATTGAAACCGAGGTCATTCAATTGTTTTCGGAAACTGCTTTTATTTTCCGCCTCTGTCAACAATGCCGTTTTCACGGAAGGGTATTTTTTATGAAGGTATTGCAGGGTACGCATATCGAACGACTGGATGATCACCCGGTCTTCAATATTCTTTGCTTTAATGACTTTCATCAGCATATCCGTGAATGCCGCGGGTGCCGGGTGAAAAATTTTATCGGTTTCGGGATTTGTTTTTGTTTCAATATTATAAAAAACTTTAGGAAGACCCTTTACAGCAGTATAAGCCTCCACACTATCTATCAAAGCGGCCAGTGAAGGCTTGGTGACTTTTAATTTTTGCTGACGCGGGAAATCGGGATGCGTTTTCATGCCGACATCAAAATTTTGCGTGGAAGCAAAATCCATCTTATAAATATTGAACAGCTTTGGTTCTTTTTCGTTCAGGAAAGCTGTTTGCGGGTAAGTCGTGATCACCTCGTTAAAAAAAGGCTCATGGGACAGGATGGCAATATTATCCGCAGTAAATACAATATCCATTTCCAAAGTAGTAACACCAAGGTCTATAGCTTTGTACATCGCGGGGATGGTATTCTCGGGCATCAGTCCGCGCGCGCCACGGTGGCCCTGTTTATCGAATAAGACCGGTGTATTCCCCGTTGACATTTTTGAAGATTTACAGGCTGAAAAAAGCAGCGTACTTACCAACACAATAGGAATAATGTTCTTCATATAAGGATTTTAATAATTAATAGGTAATAATTGTAGCCATTCTTCTCTCATTGAAAATTTAATAACGACAGAAATTTCCAACAATTTTGCTGCTAAATTATAAACCTCCCCCATTATTAATTATTATTTATTAATTAATAATTATTCCAAAATTTCCTGGATCTCCGTCGCGGGCATATTTGCATTTCGCATAGCAATCCCCCGTACTGCAAGACCGGCGAATTCTTCAAAGGCTTTTTTGGACACCTCATCGTCTCCCAACATTATCGGAACGCCGATATCACCCCCCTCACGGATATTTTCCATTATCGGTATCTGCCCCAGAAAAGGAATGTCGAATTCTTCGGCTAAATGTTTACCGCCGTTCTTTCCGAAAATGAAATACTTTTTATCAGGCAACTCTGCAGGCGTGAAATAACTCATGTTCTCTACCAGCCCGATCACGGGGACCTTCAGTTGCGCTTGGGAAAACATGGCAATACCTTTTTTGGCATCGGCCAGCGCGATAAGTTGCGGAGTAGTAACGACGATAACGCCGGTTACCGGAACTGTCTGTACGATGGTAAGGTGAATATCCCCCGTGCCCGGCGGCATGTCAATGACCAGGTAATCCAATTCACCCCAATCGACTTCGCTCACAAATTGTTTGATGGCACTGCTTACCATCGGGCCACGCCATACTACGGCTTGCTTCTCATCGATGAGTAAGCCAATGCTCATTACTTTTATCCCGAATTTTTCAATCGGTATAATGAGGCCCTTGCCGCCATTGTCTTTCATCATGGGCCGTTCCCCGCGGATGCCGAACATGATATGCTGGCTTGGTCCGTAAATATCAGCATCCATCAATCCAACTTTTGCTCCGTCGGCAGCCAGTGCCAGTGCAAGGTTTGCCGCCACTGTACTCTTGCCAACGCCACCTTTTCCGCTCACCACAGCTATGATATTTTTCACCCCGCTTAAGATGGTCTTCGCATCTTTCCGGTTGCTTGTCGTATTGCTGGTAAAATTTACCGTTACTACTGCATCTTTATTCACTAATATTTTCACGGCGTTGATACAGGCATTTTGTATCAGGTCCTTTAACGGGCATGCAGGCGTGGTCAATACTACGGTAAAGGAGACCGCATTATCATTTATCACAATATCTTTTACCATATTGAGGGTCACAAGATCCTGTCCGAGGTCAGGTTCCTGCACATTACCTAAGGCTTTCAATATATCTTCGTTTGTCATCGTCTATGGAGATCTGTTTGGTCCGTATCCGGGCATCGTTTTATTTCGTAAATATCCGGTACGAAATGTATTGTTAAAAAAGAATTTAAGCAGGCAAATTTAAACAATGAAGCCCGTACTTTGTTTATCAAATTTATTGACGCATTTTCCGACCGCAGGGGCTGATAGTGAAAATGATGAGAAGATCACATGAAGAAACTTTTACGTTACATATTAATATTTACTGTTTTTTCACCCGTGGCCGCAAGCGCGCAATTTGAAACTTTTAAAGATTCTGTTGTGCAATTGTACGGTGTAGTGATGACGTCGGACAGCCTGCAAGGCGTACCCGCTGCCAGTATCGTTATCAAAGGACAGAACCGCGGCACGATATCCAACCCCGCCGGTGTTTTCAGTATTGTTGTTTTAAAAGGTGATCAGATCGAGTTCACCAGTGTGGGATATAAACCCATAACCGTTACTATTCCCCGTGACCTGAAAGGCAACTTGCACAGCATCATCCAACTGATGGTAAACGATACGGTCTACCTTCCCGCCACGATCATCCGTCCGCGTCCAACGCGACAACAGTTTGAGCGCGATTTTGTCAATAACAAAGTGCCGGATGATGAGATCATGATCGCCCGGCGAAATAATAATGCCGCTACCCGCCGGATCCTTATGGCCACTTTACCTTCAGACGGCCGCGAAGCGTCGTCACAATACCTGCGACAATATTCTAATAAACTTTCTTATGCCGGGCAGCTGGCCCCGATGAATATTTTAAATCCCTTCGCCTGGAATGAGTTTATCAAGGCGTGGAAGAGAGGGGATTATAAAAAGAAGGGCTAAGGGAACAAAGAGGAAAAGAGAACATAGAACTAAGGGAACAAAGAGGAAAAGAGAGCAAAGGGGTTACGTCAGGTCCCTTTTCTTTTCTTGTTTTTAGTGCTCCTTAAAGCCAGGCATTATCCTGTTCTCTTAGCAGGCATTTCACCCTCTTTCATCCCTTTTTTCTCCTTGTTCTCTTAGCCCTGTCTTACCCTTTTACTCTTTGTTCTCTTAGCTATCCCCTAGCTTTGCCTCATGCGTATTTTCCTCACCGGCTTCATGGGCTCCGGAAAAACCTATCTCGGTAAATTATGGGCCGAAGATGGCGGCCTTTCATTTTATGACCTCGATGCTTTGATAGAAGAAGAGGAACGAATGGCTATCCCAAAGATATTTGAGGTATATGGCGAAGATTATTTCCGCGAAAAAGAAGCGGCAGTACTCCGCAATACAGACCGTTTTGAAAATTGCATCATCGCCTGCGGAGGCGGCACGCCCTGTTTTTTTGATAATGCGGAATGGATGAAACGAAACGGGAAGGTCATTTTCCTCAATGAATCGGCAGAGAACATATTTCATCATATCATCAATGATACCGGTCACCGGCCCCTTCTTCCTGTTGATGTGGAAGAACTCCAAACGTTCATCAGGAATAAATACTCAGAAAGGATGTCTTTTTATAAACAGGCAGATCTGGTATTGGAACCGGGGCAATTAAACCGAAACGCATTTAATGAATTGTTTAAAAATTTGAATAATGCATAAAGGATTCCTTAGGGCCGGCGCACTGTTCAGCACTCTGGCTGTTATGCTGGGCGCATTTGCGGCGCATAGTATAAAAGAAAAAGTCACGGCTGAAGTGTTGACCATTTTCGAAACAGGTGTACGATATCAGATGTTTCACAGCATTGCATTACTGATCACCGGGATATTGTTTTGGCAATTCAGGAGCGTTGCGCTGCTTTGGGCAGGACGGCTTTTCATCGTAGGGATCATCCTTTTCAGCGGCTCACTGTACCTGCTTTGTTACCTGAAAACTGTTGGGATCACAGTTCTTTCCGGTATAGGAATGATCACTCCTTTCGGCGGTGCGGCCTTTATTGCCGGTTGGATATTTTTAGTGATAGCCCTTTCTGCAAATAAGAAGACGGTTTAAACAGTTTACGGCCAAACCTCCATAAATTCGCCGCAGCGTTGTGCTCAGTAGTTTCACCCCATAAAAGCGACGTTTTTTATTATCTTTATTGTCATGGCGGATAAAATAAAATCAATAAAAAAAAATACCAAGGCTGCCGATACCCTCAAACCGGAAAAAGAAGAAACCGTAGAAGTAAAACAGTTGCTCAAAGACGAGCGTACCCATAAGATCGCGGGGAGCATATGCCTGCTATTGGCATTGCTTTTTTTCGTGGCGTTTACCTCTTACCTGTTTACCTGGGAAGAAGATTTTGATAAAGTGCACAGTGATGTTCGGGGGATGTTTCTCGGTACCGAGACCAAGGTGGCGAATTTGATGGGCACTTTCGGTGCTTTCATTTCATATTTTTTGATCTATAAGGGCTTCGGGGTAGCCTCCTATCTTTTTTGCACATTCTTTTTTATCCTGGGCATCAATTTATTTTTTGGAAAAAAAGTTTTTTCCGTTGTACGCAATTTGAAATACCTCGTGATCGGTTTACCCCTGATCAGCATTACGGCTTCTGTAATCATGCAGGGGAATGGATTTGCATGGGGAGGAGCTGTGGGCGATATGTGCCGCGATTACCTCTTTAATGTGATCGGCAAGATCGGAACGATCGGCATCATTGCCGTGGCCTTCCTGGCTTATATCATCTGGACATTCAACCCTGTGTTCAAATTGCCTTCAAAAAAAATCCAGCCGGTAACTAATGATGACGCAGCATTTGCCGAGGAGGAATCCGGGAATGAATCCGTCGACAAGGAAACACAGGAGGAACAATTGCAGACAGGCAATGCCATGACGGGTAATGCAGCTTTGCTGAATATTCCCGACCAAAGCCCGCAATTTGATCATGAGCTTTCATTGACGGAGAAAGAGGAAGAAACAAAGCGCGGGACACGAATACTGAATACGGTAGTGCTACCTCAAAAAACAGTTTTGGAGCCTGTGTTGGTAAAAGAGCCGGAAGAGGCCGTGGCCGTTTTGCCGAAATCCGATCTTGAGTTGGAAGTAAAAACAGTACCGGATGCCGTACCGGAAGAAGACGGTAAAACTGCCGCTGATGTAAAGGCGCTGAAGCCCTATGATCCCGTGTTGGATCTCCGGGATTATAAATTCCCTTCCATAGAATTGTTGGAAAATCACGGTAGTGAAAAGATCGTACAGGATCCGCAGGAACTGGAAAATAACAAGAACCAGATCATCAATACACTGAAGAATTATGATATCAATATTCAAAAGATATCTGCTACAGTGGGCCCAACGGTTACATTATACGAGATCATCCCGGCAGCGGGTGTAAGGATCTCCCGCATCAAAAACCTGGAAGATGATATTGCCCTAAGCCTTGCTGCACTTGGGATACGGATCATTGCACCGATACCCGGTAAAGGAACGATCGGTATTGAAGTGCCTAATACCCGCAAGACGATCGTGAGCATGAAGACTCTGTTGTCTTCTGATAAATTTATCAACAGCAGCTATTCCTTGCCCATTGCGATCGGCAAACGCATCGATAATGAAAATTTCATTGTGGACCTGGCGAGCATGCCGCATTTGTTGATGGCGAGGCTGCGGGACAGGGAAAATCAGTAGGTTTAAACGCAATCCTGGTTTCACTTTTATATCGCAAACACCCTTCCCAGCAAATTCGTTTTGGTAGATCCGAAAAAGTGGAACTGGTATTTATAGGACCATTGAAAAACATTTCCTGGCAAAAACTGCGGGCGAAGAGGCGATCATCACAGATACTAAAAAAGTGGTGCATACCCTCGGTAAGCATGTATAGAAATGGATAACCGCTACGATCTGCTGAAAGAGGCCGGCTGTCGGAACATCCGCAGACCTGACCTTTGTTGCCCGAAAACTGAACCAGAAAAAGGGCATCAATATCTGCCGTTCATTGTGCTGGTGGTGGATGAATTTGCCGACCTGATCATGACGGCGGGTAAAGAAGTGGAAATGCCTATCGCAAGACTGGCGCAGTTGGCAAGGGCTATCGGTATACACCTGATCATCGCTACGCAAAGGCCTTCTGTAAATATTATTACGGGTACGATCAAAGCGAATTTTCCGGCGCGGATCGCATTTAAAGTGAGCAGTAAAATAGACAGCCGCACCAGTTTAGATACCGGCGGTGCAGAGCAGCTGATCGGGAAAGGGGATATGCTCATCAGCTACAACGGTGAAGTCGTGAGGCTGCAGTGTGCCTTCGTGGATACGCCGGAAGTAGATAAGATCGTAGATTTCATCGGCGGGCAACGGGGATACCCGGATGCGTTCATGCTACCGGAATATGTAGATGAAAAAGAAATGGAAGGAAAAGATTTCGATGTCAATAATAAAGATTCGATGTTTGAAGACGCTGCCAAACTCATCGTTATGAGCCAGAGCGGCAGCACATCCCTGTTGCAGCGCAGATTAAAGTTGGGCTATAACCGTGCGGGCCGGTTAATGGATCAGTTGGAAGCCGCAGGTATCGTGGGCCCCAACCAAGGAAGTAAGGTGCGCGATGTGCTGATCAAAACGGACGCGGATTTGCAGATGTTTTTGAATGAGATGAATTAAGTTCAAGGTTCAAGGTTCAAGGTTGTGAAGGTTCAAAGTTCAAGGTTCAAAGTTCAAGGTTGGTGAAAGTCGGAATCTGTAAGGGTTATCAGGGCTGAGTTTATCGAAGTGGGATTACAAAGTTCGGGTTCAATGTGAAGGCTGGAAAGAATATATTCTTTGGCGTTGCTAAAATCGAAATCTTCAAAAACACAAACTTCACCCAATTCCTAATTCCCAATTCCCAATTCCAAAAATCCCTAATTCCAAAAATTCCCAAATAAAAAAATGTCCAAATACCTCATCGTCGGCCTCGGAAACCCGGGCACAGAATATGCAAATACCGGCACAACATCGGCTTTGATGTGGTGAATGCGTTTGCTATGAAGCACGGGGGAATTTTTAAAGAGAGCCGGCTAGCCTATACTGCAGAAGCGAAGTGGAAAGGAAAGATCTTTATATGTGTGTGCCCTACGACTTTTATGAACCTCAGCGGAAGGGCTTTTAAATACTGGATGGACAAAGAAAAAGTTCCTTTGGAAAATACACTCACAATTGTGGATGATCTTGCATTGCCGATCAGTAAACTGCGCCTGCGCGCAGCCGGCACTCATGCCGGGCATAACGGGCTGAAAGATATCCAGGCGATCCTCGGTACGGATACATACCCCAAATTACGATTTGGCATCGGGTCAATTTTCCCGAAAGGCATGCAGGCCGATTTTGTCCTCAGCAAATGGGAAGCCGCGGAGATTCCTATCGTCAAGGCCAAGATAGCGGGGGCAGTAGAAACTATTGAAAATTTTGCTGCAATCGGGGTCGAAAGAGCCATGAATACCGTAAATACCATTAATTTTTAGGTAAAATCAATATTTATATTGTATTTTCTTTCAGCGTTTTAAACTATTTTCGTCCCGATAATAAACCATCTTTAATGTTTTTACGATGAAGATCATTTGCATAGGCAGGAATTATGCTGAACATGCTAAAGAGCTCGGAAATGATATCCCGGATGAACCCGTGATATTCATGAAGCCTAAGAATGCCCTGCTTCAGGGGCATACCCCTTTCTATTACCCGGAGTTTACCAATGATCTTCAATATGAGTGTGAGTTGGTATTGCGGGTTTGCAAGAACGGAAAATATATCCAGGAACGCCAGGCACAGAACTATTACAACGGTATTTCGGTAGGGATAGATTTTACTGCCCGTGATATACAGGATGATCATAAAAAGAGGGGCCTGCCTTGGGAAAAGGCAAAAGCCTTCGACAACTCCGCTGCTGTCGGAAAATTCATAGACGTTACCCCGGCATTTAATAAAAAAGGCATAAAGTTTTCATTGAAGAAGAACGGGGAGATCGTTCAGAACGGCAACTCAGATGAAATGCTGTTCAGCTTCGACAGCCTGATCTCGCATATCTCCAATTATTTTTCGCTCAATATCGGCGACCTGATCTTTACAGGCACACCGGCCGGGGTTGGTGAACTGGTAGTAGGGGATGAATTGGAAGCATTCCTCGGTGAAGAGAAATTGCTGGCCATGGTCATAAAATAGATGCCGGAAATCCCAACCCCGAACCGTTATTCCTCATAAAATTCCGAGAGGCTTCCGAAATAACTTTCATCCCAGCCGCTTACAATATCCTCATAGGCTTCATCGGGTATATTGGTATGTCGCAGTTCCGCAGAAGTCTTATTTTTATCTGCATGTAATTTTATCGTAACGATCGATGCGGGCTCCTGTTCACCGAAATACCATTCCTGAACGATCATTTTATCTTTTTCAAATTCCAGGTTCTTTCCTGATATGCTACCTTCCCAGAGTGAAAATTCACTGCCGGGTTCCGTACTCATCGTAGCCGGTTCGCCGCTCCACAATTGGATGGTAGCGGGGTTAGTGAGCGCTGCATATACTTCTTCGGGTGTAGCAGGTAGGAGATAATATTTTTTAAAATCTTTCATGGTATGACATCAAAGTTAAAATAAATACACCGGGTCAACTCCATAAAAAAGCGATCACAACAGTTACTGTTGTGATCGCCGGGATATTAGGATTGAAAATTAATAATTGTATTGTACCCTGTTGCCGTTCGCATCATAATAATATGCAGTATTACCGGCGAGGATCCTGTAAATATTTTGCCTCATTGACGGCCTTTCGATCTGTGTATAGGAAGTTGGAGTTACATTATCTCTTTGAAAGATCCCGTCCCATATAGTGCCCGGCATTTGTTGACGGGTAAGCGCAGTACGGGTATCTTTACGCGCACCGTTGGCATGATATACTGCAGTGGAACGGAAGACACCGTTATTGAAAGTAGCGGTATAATCTCCTTTGTATTTACTCCAAACAATATTGGTCGCATTTGGGTAATCGCGGAGTAATGCAGCCTGAACCTTTTTAGGTTGGTTTTTGGACATTTTGCCGGTCTGATTCCTACCGTTAACAGTTTCTCTTTGGCGGCGTTGTTCTGCGGTTTCTTTATCTTTTTTACGTTGCTCATATTTACCTGAATTTTCGCGGTCATCGTCGTCGTTATGCTCTTTATGCATTTTTGATTTTTCTTTTCCGTTACCGTGGCCTTTGCCTTTACTTTTGCCCTGTGCTATCGCATTTACAGAAAGGAATGCAACTGCTGCAAATAGGAATAATTTTTTCATGGTTGTAATTTTTGAGTGTTTTTAAATAATTCAAACACTTATTGTACATAACCATGCCAACTGCTTCATGCTGACCAGGGGTAAGGAATACTTTAACGAAAGGAAGGGTTTTAATTTAACACCGGTAGCTATTCTTCATAGAAAACTATATTATTTTCTTTGAGAAAAGTTTTGATGATGTTAACATGTATACAATGCCCCACATGAAGAAAGGGCTGGTTGGTCACACGAAGGGTACGGCCGTTTGCATTGACGGGGAAATTTTTCATATCGAACCCAAGATGCATGTGGTTGGTAGAGGATTGCATGCCGCAGACCAAGCCGTTCTGATCAAATAAAGGTCCGCCGCTTTGCCCCCTCAAACCGGGTGTGCTCAGTTCGATCCCCATTAACTCACCGGCGTTCACCAGGTGCCTGGTCAGCATTCCTTCAATGGGAAACCTGGGTGTTTCTATTTGTCCGCTGCCGGTCCACTCAATATCATCTGTTGTGTTATTATATAGAAAGTTGTTGAACTCCGGGAAAGGAAAGCCCAGCCGGCAAAGGAATTTTCCCTGTTTCAGCGCATTACCGTCTTTGAGGAACCTTGCATGAGAGTGATAAAGCGGATTTTTAAAGTCTTCAAAAATAATGACGGAGAGATCATATTTAGTATGTTCAATAAGGCTGTAACGTATGGTGTGTTCTGAGTTTAC
>JBBJLU010000065.1:0-14194 GCA_037719665.1 Ferruginibacter sp. | reverse complement strand
TTCTCTTTTTTAATCTTTTAGACCCTTGTTCTCTTTTTCTCCTTGTTCCCTTAGCACTTTTTTTCTCCCTTATTTTCTAAATTTTACCCTCAGCATATTTTTTAAAATTATCCAGGATATTTTGCCAACCCTGCTGCTGCATCTCCTCCGGGTTGGTATTTTCTGTTTCAAAATTTTCCGTAACAGTGGTACCATCGCCGTTATCTTCAAAAATAACAGTAACCTTCCTGCCGTCTTCGGTCAGGTATTCGATAAGTTCGTTTTCCCGGATGGTGAGGTAAGTTCCGCTAAAATCAAAACCCATCGTCCCGTCTGTTGATTCCATCCGCGAGACAAACCTGCCTCCTTCACGAAGATCATTTTCTGCTCTTGGGGTATACCAATCATCTGATGCATTGTTCCATTGCACAATATGCTCCGGCTCTGTCCAAAATTTCCAAATATTTTCGGGGGTTGCTTTGATAGTTGCGGTTACAGTGAGGGTGTTTCTTTCCGGTATGGGCATGGCGGTAGATTTAGAAGATCAAATATCTTAAATCATTATTACAAACCGGCGCTTACTCCCATTTTTTCAGTAATTCCTGTGCTTCCGCTTTCATGCGGGGATCGTCTTCGGTGGTATTCCTGAAACTCAGCAGAGTTTGCAACTGGCGATTGGCTTTCTGATGCTCTTTATTCCGGTGATAGGCTTTTGCAAGTTCAAGGTAATTGTATAAATAAGCCGGACTCAATGCTGCTGCCTTTTCGTAGCAGCTTATTGCAGTTTTCAATGATGCCGGCGGTAGCCCGCCATAAATGATCTTTGCGAGCCCCCGCTCCAGCCCGCTAAGGTTACTCACCTCAAAGTTCCATTTACCCAGGATGCTCCAGGCTTTAAAATTATTTGGATTAACCTTCAATGCTTTTTCGGCATAGGCTTTTAATTCTTTTGCCGCGCTGATCTTTTCTTTCCCGCTTTTTAATAAAATGGATTTCCCTACTGCAATGCCCATAGTAACATTGGCAAGATCGCTTTCCGGGTATAGCCGCAGGGCGGTACGCGCATAGATAATGGCTGTATTGTAATACTCATCGCGGAGCTTTGTATTTTTCTTTTCCCTTCCGCCGATCCGGGCGCAGAGTTCACTACACTTGGTGAGTGCATACAAATTAGAAGGTTGGATCTTTAAAGCTTCTTTAAATTTTGCAAGTGCAGCTTTCTCATCCGGCAAGACTTCCAATCGGTCCCCTTCTTTTAAAACACCTGAAAGATCCTGGGCAAATGAAGAATAGTTGATCAATGTCAACAGGCACAGGGCAGCGAAAAATTTCATTCCTTAAACGATTTAGAATACCGGATACCGGCGGTTCCCGTGAAGTTACTGATAGGAGGATTTATTTTATCTATCGTTATGTTAATTGAAAGGATGCGGCCGTCTTTTTTATAGATCTCTTCCGTGATATCGGTGGCGAGGGTCTCTAATAATTTTGCCGGCCGTGAGAACCTTTCTTTCACAATATCAAAAACCGTAATATAATTTACCGTGTCCTGGAGTGCGAGGATCTTTCCCGGGGGATCAATGGTTACTGCAACAGAAACTTCGAATTCGGTCCCGGTGATACCTTCCTCATCATGCCAGCCATGATGGGCAAAAAACTTCATTTTATCTACGTGTATAGTAAACATTAGTATAGTCCTTTTTCGCTTAAGTATCTTTCCGCATCCAGGGCAGCCATGCACCCGCTACCTGCAGCGGTCACTGCCTGGCGGTATATTTTGTCCTGTACATCACCGGCTGCAAAAACCCCTTCCACATTTGTTTTGCAGGTGCCGGGTTCTGTTTTCAGGTAACCGGCTTCGTCCATTTCCAACCAGCCTTTAAATATACTGCTGTTAGGTTCATGGCCGATAGCCACGAAAAAAGCACTTACAGGTATCTCTGTTTTTTCATTGGTCTTATTATTCAGGATACGTACCCCACTCACTTTCGCATCACCCAGCACTTCATCCGTTTCGCTGTTCCAATAAATTTTTATGTTAGGCGTAGCCAATACCCTGTCCTGCATGACCTTGCTTGCGCGCATCTCCCCTTTCCTGATGATCATATGCACCGTGCTGCATATTTTAGAAAGATAAAGCGCCTCTTCCGCAGCGGTATCCCCCGCACCTACGATCGCTACTTCTTTTCCTTTAAAGAAAAAACCATCGCATACTGCGCAGGCGCTCACGCCGTGCCCGTTCAGGCGTTGCTCACTTTCTATACCCAGCCATTTGGCCGCAGCACCGGTACTGATGATGACGGAATCCGCTTCGATCCATTTCTCTTCATCAACTTCTACACGCAACGGACGTTTTGAAAAATCTACATTGGTTGCAAGGCCATAACGGATATCTGTTCCCATGCGAGCAGCCTGTTTTTCAAAATGCACCATCATTTCCGGCCCCTGTATTCCATCCGGGTAGCCGGGATAATTCTCCACTTCTGTAGTGATGGTCAATTGGCCGCCGGGCTGTATACCCTGGTAAAGCAGGGGTTTCATGTTTGCCCTTGCCGCATAGATCGCAGCGGTATAGCCTGCAGGTCCTGATCCGATGATAAGGCAACTCACTTTTTCTGTTGTTGTTTGATCCATAGTATTTTGTTAAGATAAAAATAATGTTTTGATAATAAACCGACCACAGACGACGGACCACCGACCACCACGACCCGCAACCTGAAAACGACCACCGTAAATCTACACTCTCTGCGAAACCTCTTCTATCTCTGCGGCTCCGCGGTGAAGCTAAAAGATCAAAAAGGAAAAAAGGCTAAGAGAACAAGGAGAAAAGAGAACAAGGGTCTTTGACAAATTTAAATATTCTCTGGTAAACTCTGCCTCTCCGGCTCTCTGCGGTGAAAAAAAACTTTAAAGTATTACAAACAACCCGCCACCCGTTAACCCGTCACCCGCAAACTTAACCCCCTCACTGCGCCACGATCCTCTTATACTGCACCGCATACCCGCAAAACGCTCCCAGCGCGCCGTTTGAAATATTCCCGATCACTTTATTGGGTTGAGCAAAGGGGTTACCGATACCCTGGAAAGCAAATTCCCAAGTACTCCAAAAACGAAAAGATTCCCGGGAAATATTACAAAACTTCATCGTGATCGTATCGCCTCTTCTGAAAAAATTACTATCCGGTTTCGGCGGGTCATTGCGGTCGATCCCCTTGGGTAGTTGTGCAGAAAAGGTTGTACCGTCTATCACCTGGTCCTCGAAAACTGAATTTTCGCCCGGCAAAAATCTTTCGCTGTTCAGTTTTGTAAAATATCTGCCGTAGTTACCTAAGCCGCTCGGATCCGTTGCCTGCAGGAATAATACCCGTTTTGCTGTGTCGGGGTTTTGCGGTGCAACCCTTACCCAAATGGAATCTAATGAAATGTTGTTTGCGGGTATGGTGGTTGTAGCAGTATAAGTTTTGCCTTCGGATAAAATCTGAAGCGAATAATTTTTGTTTAACTCACCGTTGAAAAGCGTAGTTGGATTAGCAGGATCATTGCTGTAAAAATATGCTGTAAACCCCGGTGCCAACGGAATTCCATATTCTTTCAAACGATGTGTACGCGTCCCGTTGGAGATCGTTACTTCCGCGTTGCGGATAAAACTGCCTGCCAGTATCTGTGGATCTATTTTACTGAAATAGCCAAGACTTTTTGTGAGTACCACTACCGGTGCTTCGCCATTCTCTATTTGAGCATCGGCTACCAATACCGGCTCTGCGGTTTTCAGGTTAAAATCAATATTTTTTTCACAGGAGCAGAGACAAAATAGCATCAATACGGCCACACTGATTTTCATGTTGCAAATTTACGGGTTTAACGAATTCAATAATGAGAAGATGTGCACCGCAGAGCCGCAGAGGACGGGGAGGTTTCGCAGAGAATAATAAAAGGCTAAAAGTTTAAGAAGGGGAAAAAGGGGGAAAGCTACTGAGCTAAGGGAACAAGGAGAAAAAGAGAACAAGGGGCCTTCGGCAAGTATGAAATATTCTCTGCGAAACCTCTGCTAACTCTGCGGCTCTGCGGTGAAAACCCGGCTCCGCGGTAAAAGCGAAAAGGGCCGCTAAAAAGCAGCCCTAATCTTATGTATGAAGAAGAATGTTACTCCAGTATAATTCTTTGCGTGCTGTTGAGTGTAGCCGTCCGCAGCTGGATAAAATAAGTTCCTTTGCTATACCGGGAAAGATCGATCTGCATATTCGTGCCGGCTGATGGTGCAATTCTCAGTTGATTGACCACCGCACCGGATACATTGATGATATTGATCACCTGTACTTCATTGCTGTTTGCTGCAGAAAGTTCAATCGTAAGGATACCGTTTGTCGGGTTAGGATAATACTTAACCGTCCCGGGATTCAGTTCATCAAACCTCACCGACCTGGCCGGTGTATACACAAACCTTCCGTCGGCATCTACCTGCTTAAGGCGGTAATAATTCATGCCTTTCACCGGGTTGTTATCTATAAAATTGTATCCTACCGGTATGGAAGAATTTCCTGCCGCCTGCACAGACCCGATCCGGCTGAACACTACTGCATCAACGCTTCTTTCCACCTCGAAGCGGGCAGAATTAACTTCCTGTGAAGTTTGCCAATCCAGGAAAGAAGAAGTAGCTGTATATTTTCTTGCATTGAAGAACAACAAGGTTACCGGCAGCGGCCCCATCGGCCGATAAGCACTGGCCCAACCGTCTCCTACCCCGCCGGGAAAAATATTGTTTCCTCCCTGTGCAAAGGATGTGCTGTTCCAACCGTCTCCTGCACCGCCCGGAAATATATTATTTCCTCCCTGTGCAAAGGATGTTCCGTTCCAACCGTCCCCGTTGCCGCCGTTGAAGATATTATTGATGGCCTGGCTGAAACCTGTCATACTCCATCCATCACCGTTGCCGCCGGTGAAAATATTATTCACCGCCTGTGAAAAACCTGCCATATTCCAACCATTACCGTTGCCGCCGGTAAAAATATTATTAGATGTCTGGGCAAATGCAGTTCTGTCCGTACCATCTCCGATGCCTCCGTTGAATATATTATTTGATGCCTGTTGGAAGGCTGTCCTGTCAAACCCGTCTGCCGGGCCCCCGTTAAAGATGGCACTGCTTTGAGCCTGAACTATTGAACACCAAACAGCCAACAGGATAAAAACCTGTATTTTTTTCATGTGCATGTTTTAAAATTGCTGTTCAATATTATGGTGCTGTTCTCGCAAGCCTGCTGCCGGAATAGTTTGCGTTATTATCACCCGGATAGGAACTGAAGAATGAAGCATTTGTGCGCTCGGAAGTGCGTCCTTCAAGTAACGGGCCGTTAAAATAGGAACCGCGGAATCCAAAAGCCTGGTACGCCTGCCAGGTAACGATATCGGTTTGGCCACCGGCGTTCAAATTACCGTCACCATGCACTGTTTCTAATATTGCTCGGCCTTGTGTAGTTCCGGAATTGATCACAAAATCGTATAAGTTATCAGACATATTCATCACGCCGTAATAAGTACCGCCGCTAAGGGTCCTGTCGGAACCGGTAGTCCTTGCGAAAAGACCGGTACGAACCGGTGTAGTAGTACTATATGATCCCACAATATTTGCATTAGCATTTACCGGTGTAGCTACAGTTTCATTGGCAGCTCCTACATTGGTTACAGTTATTAACGGGATGATGGTGGTATTTCCCCAAACATATTCATTTGGAACAGGGGGCGTATTAAATCCACGACTCGCTTTTTCAAATTCCATTTCAGAATAAGGACGAAGGCCGCTCCAATCTGCCAGTGCTGTATTTCGGTTAAAACCAAGGGAACCCATTCCTCTTTCCGGGAAAGGCGCAATATATGCGGGATGTGTGCCGGTGATGCCGACAGGTAAATTCACTAAGGCGCGCGCAGCATCAAGATGATTTAGAAAATCTACCATTTGTTGCTGGCTGCATTCGTATTTCATGATCCAGAAAGCAGTAAAGCCTTTTGGAAAGGTCGCCGGTATTGTACCTGCAAGCATATTGCCCGCAGCATTAAGATTACCTGCAGCAACCCCTGCAGTTATTGCATTATTATTAGAGACAAGATATGGAGCCGTAGTTGTAGGAGCAGTATAAAAAGTATTAACCTCTGTTCCGCCGGTACCCAACGTAAAACTTCCGGATGGTATATATACCATCTCCAACGCAAATACCCTTACCTCTACGGTCTCATTATCGAGGATACCGTCCACGCCATAATTCCATACCAACTGGTTTCCTGCATAATTGACGGTGCCTATACCGTCTGCACTACGATAAATAAATGCTCCTTTACCGTCGGTGGGTACTGAGAATGCAGCACCTGCTGCAGGTATAAACCCGGATGTATTAATGGTACAATGGCGCCAGTCTGTTGTTCCCATTTTCCGGAATTTTACAAAGATCCAGGCACCGTCGTAATTGCTTTCGTTGATAGATGTACGCCAGCCGTTGTCCCAGGTTACACTAAAATTGATAACTTCTGTATCAGCAGTAATGTTTTGGTTACTGAGTGTAGCAGAAGAAACGACAATATTATTTGCCATACCTAATCCCACAATAAAAACAAGGGTGATCGAAAGTAAAATCTTTTTCATACAGTTTTTTATTTTGATTATAATTTAATTCTGGCAAATCTAAGGAAGTGAGGGGGATCATCTTATACCCGGGTAAGGGTATTTTATAAAATGTTCTTTTTCCATCTCCTGATAAAAACAATAAATTTGACCGGCACCCCGGGGAACGGGTCTATATGCTGCCAAATGTTTTTAATCGTTAAACATCTTCCATTGAGATTATTTTTCCTTTGTTGTCTTACCGGCTTTATTACAGCACCGGCCCATGGGCAGCTCCTTTCAGACAGTACTTATGCACAGATCCGTGCAGCTAAGGATTATCCTACAAAGATCAAAGGCTACCTGACCTATGGGGAAAAAACCGGGTCCCGCGATTTTGAAGATGTGATCCGCGTGAAGCTGGAGGGAATCCAACTTGCAGGGAAAAACGGTGATGCACTTTCCGCCGGTCTTCTCAAACGGCAAACCGGCGAAGCTTTTTATTTCAAAGGAAATTATGATGCGGCGGCCGCTTATTTGTATGAGTCTGTGGCCTTGTTGGAAAAAGTCCCGGACAAAACCAAGCTGGCCACAAGCTATAATGCACTGGCAAAACTGTATCGGAAAACCCGGGACCTGAAACGTTCCATGGAAAACTACGACCGTGCCATGGCTATTTTCCGTTCGGTGAATGACAGTGCAGGTGTGGCAATGATCTATAACGAATCCGGGGTAGTTTTTGAATATTCCGGTGAATACGATAAAGCTGCTGCGCGGTATACGGCCTCATTAAATATTGATAAACGGCTGAACGACATCGGGGGGATATGTTATGCGCTCAGTAACCTGGCCGGCCTGTATACCCTTCAAAAGAAATTCCCGGAAGCGGAAAACTATTTATTGCAGGCCCTTGCTTTCCGTAAAGCTTTGAAAGATAGTTTTGCCCTGGCACTCAATTATTCCGACCTGGGGAATACTTACTTTTCTGCAGGGAGTCATGAAAAAGCTAAAGCTTATATTGATACAAGTATACGGATAAGCAGTAAAATGGGCTATCCTGAGCTGACAGGGAGCAATTATGATATGCTGGGTAAGATCGCGGAACAACAGGGAAATTATCAAACGGCACTCGCTTTTTACAAAAAAAAATCTGTCATCGGCGACAGCATTTTCAGTTTAGAAAAAGCGAAGCAGATTGAGGAACTGAATACGAGGTATGAGACCGTAAAGAAGGAACGAACAATCCAGGACCAGGAAAATAAGATCACCCTGCAGAATATTTTTATCGCAGCGGCTATCGGTTTGGTGCTCTTGGGTAGTTTGCTGGCCTATACACAATACCGAAAATATCAATGGCGGCAGGAGGCTAAGAACCGCGCGGAAATTTTAAAGCAACAGGAATTGGCCGCTGTTGCGGTGATTGAAGCGGAAGAGGCGGAGCGCCATCGCATCGCTACTGACCTCCATGATGGCGTGGGACAGATCATGAGTGCGGCAAAAATGAACCTTTCCGCCTTTGAGCATCGTGCGGAATTTAAAACAGCTGATGAAAAACTTTCGTTTGAAAAGATCATCTCCCTCGTAGACGCCGGTTGTAAAGAAGTGCGGACCGTTTCGCATAATATGATGCCGAATGCGATGATGAAAAATAATCTCGCTGCGGCGATCAGGGAATTCTTAGACAAACTCGATGACCGTGCTTTAAAAGTTCATTTTTACAGCGAAGGCTTTGAAGAGGGCTCAAATTCCAATGCCGAAACCATCCTATACCGGGTCATACAGGAATGTGTGAACAATGTGATCAAACATTCCCGGGCTGATACTGTGGATATTTCCCTTATAAAAGATGAAAATGAAATTTCCGCTACGATCGAAGACAACGGCATTGGCTTTGATGTTCATGACCGAAGAAAACAGGAAGGTATCGGTTTAAAAAATATTCGCACCCGCGTTGAATTCCTTAAAGGAACAGTCGAGATCACCGCTTCACCGGGTGAAGGAACACTGGTGGCGCTGCATATCCCGCTTTGATGATAAGAAAATTGTAAATAAAGATCCATGCCTCAATACACCTACCCGCTTGCCCTTCTTACCTGCTTATTTTTTACTTTAAGCTGTAACCCCGTCGATAAGAAAACGGTTGCGGAGAAAACGGTAATCAGCGATGCAAGAAATACCGACCGGCTGAGCGATAGTATTTTACCGGTGCAGGTACCCGTACCCCAAGCGCAAAAAACTGCAGCGCCATACTCCCCTGCCGCTTTGGTAGATTTCGCCCTGACCATGAGGGGGACACCGTATGTATATGCCTCTTCAGACCCGATCGTAGGATTCGATTGTTCCGGTTTTATCACTTATGTATTCAACCACTTTGGAATAGCGGTGCCGCGATCATCAAAGGATTTCGAACATTTCGGTCAAACCATTCCTTTGGAGGAAAGCGAACTGTCGGACCTTATCCTTTTTACCGGCACAGACAGTACAACGCGTGAGATCGGGCATATCGGTATCATCATTTCCCCGAATAAGGACAGTTTAAAGTTTGTTCATTCCACTTCAGGCAAGGCTAATTCTGTGACCGTATCCTCCCTGGATAAATATTACCTCAAAAGATTCGTTCGTGTTTTACGCATTCCCGGAAAATGATCAGTATAAAAAAACCTCCTGAGAATGCAGGAGGGGTGTATAATATTATTATAGTATGTGATCTTAACCCAAGTAAGCTTTCAACGCGCCGCTGTACCTTGCTTTTTGTAAACGCTTGATCGCCCTTTCCTTGATCTGGCGGATACGCTCCTTGGTAAGGTCATATTTATGACCGATCTGCTCAATAGTAACGCCGTTCTCGCCGTCTAAACCAAAATATGCGTTAACAATCTCTGCTTCTCTCGGACTCAGTGATTTAAGCACACGACGAATTTCATTTTTCAATGAATCGTGCATGACATCTTCATCTGTTTCGCTACCGCCTTTCAGCAGGTCGCCCATGGCTACATCTTCTGCTTCGTGTACCGGTGCATCCAATGAAGTATGGCGGGTATTGCTTTGAAAAATGTTATTGATCTCCGTCTCGCTCATCTCCAGCAACTCTGCCAATTCTTCTGTGGATGGTTCCCGCTCGTGCTCCTGTTCAAAAGCCATATAAGCTTTATTGGCTTTATTATAGGTACCGATCTTATTTTGCGGTAAACGAACCAATCTTCCCTGCTCGGCCAATGCCTGCAAAATAGACTGGCGGATCCACCAAACGGCGTATGAGATAAATTTAAAACCTTTTGTTTCATCGAAACGCTGGGCTGCTTTGATCAATCCGAGGTTTCCTTCATTGATCAGGTCGGATAAAGAAAGTCCCTGGTGTTGGTATTGCTTGGCAACAGATACAACAAAACGAAGATTCGCCTGAACCAATTTGTCCAATGCGCGCTGATCACCCATTTTGATCTTTTGGGCCAAAATGGTCTCTTCCTCGGGGGTGATCATTGATATCTTCGAGATTTCCTGCAGATACTTCTCAACCGCCTGCGAATCACGGTTGGTTATCTGGGTTGCGATCTTTAATTGCCTCATTTCGTTGTGTTAATTGAAGAATATAGTACGGCGTACGAATAAATGTGCGCAAAGTTACACATTATAACGTGATTTCTGAAGAAATGTTCTGAAAAATTTTGCTGTTTGAAGAATAATGTATATACAATAACCATGCCCATATATGAATGGATAATTGTTTAATGGATAATGGATAATTACGAAGTGCATACTGGGTGATGCTTTTAGTATGATAGGAGCAGCGGGCAATGATATTGGCGGGAAATGGAAAATTTCGAAGTCTTTATTCTTCCTGGTTTAAGGATTTTAGCGGCTCCTATCCTTATAACCCTCAACTTTTACATCATTATCCATTATCCGTTATTAAATTATCCATTCTCATTATCCATTATCCATTATTCAATTATCCATTTTCACTTCCTATTCCTTTAATTTTGTTTCATGACTATAGACCTCCGCTCAGATACCTTTACAAAACCCGGTGCGGGAATGATGGAAGCCATGTTTCAGGCAGAAGTTGGCGATGATGTTTTTGGGGAAGATGCCGCTGTAAATGAGCTGGAAGCCTATACTGCGAAGCTTTTCGGGATGGAGGCCGGCTTATTTTGCCCCAGCGGAACGATGACCAACCAGATAGCGATCAAATGCCATACACAGCCCGGCGACGAAGTGATCTGCGACAGGACCAGCCATGTTTATTTATATGAAGGAGGCGGTATTGCCTTCAACAGCGGCTGCCAGGTAAGAACGATAGACGGTCGACGCGGGATGATGATTGCAGAAGAAGTTAGGGCTTGCATTAACCCCGAAGATGTGCACAAACCGATCACTTCATTGGTTTGCCTGGAAAATACCGCGAATCGCGGTGGCGGCGCCTGTTATGAGATGGCCGAAATGCAAAAGATACAGGAAGTTTGTTCAGCCAATGGCCTCAAGTATCATCTTGACGGGGCCAGATTGTATAATGCCATTGTTGCGAAGGGTGAAAACGAAAAACAATACGGTGAATTATTTGACAGTATCTCCGTCTGCCTCAGTAAAGGACTCGGTGCACCGGTAGGCAGTGTATTGATCGGGAATGCAGCGTTCATTAAAAAAGCCCGCAGGATCAGGAAAGTATTCGGCGGCGGAATGCGGCAGGCCGGGTTTATGGCTGCTGCAGGTTTATTCGCATTGCAAAATAATCGTGAGCGCCTCGCCCTTGATCATATTCATGCTAAGATGATCGCCGAAGAATTACTTAAGAAAGATTTTACCGGGAAAATGATGCCCGTAGAAACCAATATTGTCATATTTGAGGCAAATCAGCACGGCGGCCCGGTGGCTTTTTGTGAGCACCTGAAAAAATTTGACATCCTTTGCCTGCCGATCTCCGCTACACAGGTTCGCATGGTAACCCACCTTGATGTAACGAATGACATGACGACAGATGTTATTGAAGTGATCCGCGGTATGTAATGCTATATCGTTTTATTTTCTTTTTCCACGTCAGTTGCCCTCACAAATAATTTCCGCGGATCCTCAATACGCAGGAACTGCCGGCGATAGATCTGTACACATATGATCAGCCATGTAATGAACGAGGGCAAGGCTTTTAGGGAATACGGCCGCACAATATGATTGCGAACGTACGGTGTAAGTATATCAGAATACGACAGCGTGGTCAGGATAAATGCAAAAATAAAAAAGGCATTCACTGCTTTGCTCTTTGGTTGCATCAGGTACCAAAGACAAATGGACTGAAAGTCAATGATATAAGTGGGCGAAGAAGAGCACGTGCTGAAAATGAAGGTAAAAAGCAAAGTAAAGCAAGGAACAGAATTTCAGTTCAACCTGTCGCCGTAATGTTTTATTTGCAGGTATTGTAAACCGAATAAGATCACTGCCGGCACATAAACAAACATATTATTCAGCTCCGGGTATTTAAATATCCTCCTGATCATCCCCATCACACTGATATCCTGGAAGTCGTTCCCGATATTAGTATTGATATTTTTAGCCGCCTTAAAAACCAATGCATCGTACCAATCGCGGTAAGATTGGATCAGGAAATCCCAGGAGGTTACGAGGAGCGGCAACAGGAAAAACACAACCGACCATAAGATGAACCAACCGATAAATTTCAGCTTGTCTTTGCTGAAGAAGAAAAAAGCCAATCCAACGATCCCGTAAATTTTAATAAAAGTAGCCAGTAGAATAAAGAAGAGTGCCCAACCGTCCTTTCCTTTATTGATCATGATAAACCCCAGGAGAATGCATGCCGCTATATAGGCATTGCTTTGATACCATGAGGCAGTGTTCATCATTTCATGGGAACAGAGCACCAGTATGGCAATGCGATACTCTTTTTTTACGGGCAACTTCATGATGGCATACCACAACAGTGCCGCTCCTCCCAACACCCAAAGCTTAGAACCAATTACATCCGGTAATAACGCAAAGGGGGCAATCAATACACTGAAAACCGGCCCGTACATATTTACATCTTCGTACTCATGGCCATATAAAAGATAGAGGTTTTTATGCTGTGTAGCATGTATATAAACGTACTTAAATATCTTATAAATGTTGATGTCCTTATGGTGGAGATGGGAAAGCATCACCGCAATAAATGCTAATCCGAACCAGAGTAACAGGGCCAGCTTTTGATTGTATAGAATTTTTTCCCGAAAAAAATGTCGCCTGGTCTCCGCTGTCATAAATTATCTTATTTAAAATACAAAGTAATGGGAAACATCCTGAAATTCTGTTGTGATGGGTATGCTTATTAGTAGGATGATTATCTTTATTGAAAACGGAGAAATATGTTTCCTTCAGTAAATCCCACAGCAACTGCCGCATGGAAAGCCCTGCAGTCTGCTTACGACCAAAAAAAAGATCAGCACATTTCAGATCTTTTTAAAAAAGACAAAACCCGTTTTGAAAACTTCAGTGTGCAGGCGGAGAATATCCTTTTCGATTATTCTAAAAATAATATAGATGCAGAAACACTCGAACAGTTACTGAAACTCGCGGAAGAATGTAAATGCCGCGAGGCCATCGAAGCCATGTTTACCGGTGAAAAGATCAACCAAACGGAGGACAGGGCCGTGTTGCATACGACTCTCCGTAACTTTTCCGGCAACCAGGTTATGTCTGCCGGTAAAGATGTGATGCCTGAAGTGCATGCCGTGCTGCAGCAAATGAAAACCTTTTGCAACGATATTCATTCCGGCAAATGGAAAGGATATACCGGCAAAAAAATAAAATACATTGTAAACATCGGTATCGGCGGAAGTGACTTGGGGCCGGTGATGGCTACAGAAGCCCTGCGGCCGTTTTGGAAAGAAGGGATACAACCTTACTTTGTAAGTAATATAGACGGTACACATATTGCCGAGACCTTTAAAAAGATCAGCGCAGAAGAAACGATCTTCCTGATTGCCAGTAAGACGTTCACCACACAGGAAACCATGACGAATGCATTGTCTGCGCGGGATTGGTTCCTATCCGAAGGCGGTGCAGCGGATGATGTGGCCAAACATTTTGTGGCGCTCAGTACAAATAAAAAAGAAGTGGAAGCCTTTGGAATAGACCCGAAGAATATGTTCGTGTTTTGGGATTGGGTAGGCGGCCGTTACAGTCTTTGGAGCGCGATCGGGTTAAGCATTGCCGCAACGATCGGTTACGAGCAATTTGAACAAATGCTGAAAGGTGCCCACGCAACAGATGTTCATTTCAGGGAAAGGGCATTTGAAAAAAATATCCCGGTGCTGATGGCATTGGTTGGTATTTGGTATCGCAACTTTTACGGTATATCTACGGAAGCGATCCTCCCCTATGAACAATACTTGCACCGTTTCCCGGCCTATTTTCAACAGGGCAATATGGAAAGCAACGGCAAGCACGTGGATCGCAACGGTAAGCCGGTGAATTACCAAACCGGACCAGTAATATGGGGAGAGCCGGGCACCAACGGGCAGCATGCATTTTATCAACTCATTCACCAAGGCACGGAGATCATTCCCTGCGATTTTATTGCAGCGACGAAAAGCCAAAATCCTATCGGGGATCATCATATGAAACTGCTCAGCAATTTTT
>JBBJLU010000022.1:0-40707 GCA_037719665.1 Ferruginibacter sp. | reverse complement strand
GTGTCTGACACATTAACTTTCGTTGGCGTTGTGACTTTTGACATGTGTCTGACACAGCGTCTCTCATTATATTTGTACCATCACTACCTCCACCTCCATATTATCCACGCCTATAGAATATCTCACGGGTATTACCGCGCAGAAAGGAGAGCTGATGCGGAAGGAACTTAACCTGCATACTTTCAAAGACCTGTTGCACCATTTTCCATACCGGCATATTGATAAAACCCGCGTAGATACGATCGCTTCACTTAATCCGCAGAATGAATATGCCTATGTTGCCGGCATTTTGATGAGCCTGGATGAAGTAGGGGCGGGGAGGGCAAAAAGGTTGGTGGGAAAACTGAAAGATCAGACAGGGATCATTGAATTAGTTTGGTTTCAGGGGATACATTTTGTAAGAAAATTCCTGCAGCCCGGACACCAATACCTTTTGTTTGGCCGGCTCGGATTTTTTATGGGTATGCCGCAGATCGCGCACCCGGAAACCGAAAATTTTTCCCCGCAAAAAATGTCGGGGAAGTCAAGCCTCGAACCGATATATCCCACCACGGAAAAATTAAAATCCCGCGGCATTACCGGCAATGCCATGGGGAAGTTTACCGCAGAGCTCCTCAAAAAAATTTCTGCGAAAGACCTGCCGGAAAATTTACCCGTACATACCATCGAACAATACCGCCTCATGCCCCGTTTTGAGGCATATCAACAGATCCATTTTCCCGTTTCGGAAAAGCAATACAGCGCGGCATTGCGCCGTTTGAAATTCGAGGAATTGTTTTTTGCGCAACTGCGGATGAATCTTGTCAAACTGCAACGCCATCGCTTCAGCAAAGGGAACGTGTTTGATACGGTCGGAAATCATTTTAATCATTTTTATAAAAACAATCTCCCCTTCGAACTGACCAATGCGCAAAAAAGAGTGTTGAAGGAGATCAGGAAAGACATGGGCAGCGGAAGGCAGATGAACCGCTTACTGCAGGGAGATGTAGGCAGCGGGAAGACCATGGTGGCATTACTCTGTATGCTCATAGCGGCGGATAATAATTTTCAAAGCGTGCTGATGGCACCAACGGAGATCCTTGCCCGGCAACACTATAACAGCATTACCGCTTTCCTGAACGGTATGGATGTGAATGTGCAGATACTCACGGGTTCGGTAAAAGCAAAAGAAAGAAAGCAGATACTCAACGATGCAGCGGAGGGAATTACTACTATTCTTATCGGAACGCACGCGGTAATTGAAGACAAAGTAAAATTTAAGAACCTCGGCCTTGCTGTAGTGGATGAGCAACATAAATTCGGCGTGGCGCAACGGGCACAGTTGCGGGAGAAGAATGAGATCCCTCCGCATATCCTCGTGATGACCGCTACTCCTATTCCCCGGACCTTGGCCCTCACCGCTTACGGAGACCTTGATTACAGTGTAATGGATGAATTGCCGCCGGGCAGGCTGCCGATAGCTACCACACACCGCTATGAAACTGCCCGACCGCAGGTCATGGATTTTATCAGGGAAGAAATCGCAAAAGGTCGGCAGGCATATATCATTTACCCGCTCATAGAAGAAAGCAGTGTATTGGATTATGAGAACCTGATGAAAGGGTATGAAGAAATAAAATCATTTTTCCCCGAACCGAAATATTGGATCAGTATGGTGCACGGCCGGCAACCGCCGGAACAAAAAGAAGCAAATATGCAACGTTTTGTGAGCGGAGATACTCATATAATGGTAAGTACTACTGTGATTGAAGTTGGCGTGAATATCCCCAATGCTACTGTAATGGTGATCGAAAGTTCGGAGAAATTCGGTTTGTCACAATTGCACCAGCTTCGGGGCAGGGTAGGGCGCGGTGCAGATAAAAGTTTTTGCATCCTGCTTACGGGCAGGAAGCTGAGCAATGATGCCGTGGAGCGACTTAAAATAATGGTGGCCACCAATGACGGATTTGCGATTGCCGAGAAAGACCTGGAAATACGCGGCCCGGGTGAAATTGAAGGAACCCGGCAAAGCGGTGCATTAAATTTCAGGCTGGCAAGCATAGTTAATGATAAGCAAATGCTGGAAGCTGCCCGTGAAACCGTGCAGGGTCTGTTGGAAAAAGACCCCGACCTGGAACTGGCCGAAAATTTGCCGTTGAAAAGCCATCTTATCTCTGAAAAAGGGAAGAATAAATGGAGCAAGATAGCCTAGGGTTTTAAGGATAAGTTAAAGCAGGAAACAGGGTTAATTTTAACCAACCTAACAGGTAACCTTCACGTATATTTAATTAAATTGTAAACAAATACATTCCTTGACGGCTACATCTAAATTTTTACTGCACTTTCTTTTCTTTTTTACGGGAGCCTTTTTTATTCAAACCACATCCGCACAGGTAGAGTTTATTCAAAATAAGGGCCAGTGGAATACTAAAGTAAATTACCGGGGAGACTTCTCCACCGGGTCTTTCTTTTTAGAGAATAAAGGATTTACTGTCCTGCTTCATCGGGCGGAGGACATGCAGAAACTCTCTGAGTTTACACATGGTCATTCAGAAAAACCCGGCAAACAGGATCTGCCCGGTACATTTACGCTGAATTCATTTGCTTATAATGTGAGCTTTCTCGGAGCTTCGCAAAATGCTTTGCGGCTTCCGGATAAACCGCTTCCTACTTATAATAATTATTTTATCGGAACGGATGAATCCAAATGGGCTCCGGGTTGTAAGATATATACAGCAGTGACCTATAAAAATGTTTATCCGAATATTGATGTCAGATACTACAGCACAGGCGAAAGATTAAAATATGATTTTATAGTACACCCGGGCGGTAACCCTGCTGCCATTGCTTTGCGGTATGACGGTGTCCAATCTCTTTCGGTAAAAAACAAAGAGCTCATTATCGGAACATCTGCCGGCGAGGTAAAAGAACTTGAACCGTATACCTATGCTACAGGCGCATCAGGCCGGGCAGATGTACAAAGCAAATATGTTGTCAGGGATAATGTAGTAACCTTTGATATCGGTAATTATGATCCGAAGGCCACACTTATAATAGATCCACAGATCATTTTTGTATCATTTACCGGCAGTAGCGCGGATAACTGGGGCTACACAGCTACGCCGGGCCCCGACGGCAGTTTTTTTGCCGGCGGGATCGTATTTGCACCGGGCTATCCTACATCTCCGGGCGCTTTTCAAACTACCTTCAACGGTGGTGTTGCAGAAGGCCCTTTCGGCGGAGTAGATATGGGCATCTTTAAATTTTCCGGGGATGGAAGTCAACGGTTGTATTCAACTTATCTTGGTGGCAGCGGAAATGAGCAGCCTCATAGCATGATCACCGACGGCGCGGGAAACCTTGTGATTGCCGGCAGAACCAATTCTTCCAACTACCCTATCCGTTCCGGCATTCCCGCGACGGGCGGCAACTACGATATCGTCCTTACAAAATTTAATGCAACGGGCACTGCGCTCATCGGTTCGGTAAGGATCGGCGGCTCCAATGACGACGGCGTAAATATCCGACCCAAATACCTGGCACCGCAGGGTGCGGACAGGCTCAGGAGAAACTACGGTGATGATGCACGGAGTGAAGTGATCCTGGATGCTGCTAATAATGTATACCTGGCCTCCTGCACACAATCCAATAATTTTCCCACCCTTGCGGCGGTACAGGGTACATTCGGCGGGGTACAGGATGGCGTTATCATGAAATTGAACCCTGATCTTTCCGGCTTATTGTTTTCCACTTATTTCGGCGGGCCGGGGGATGAAGCATGTTTTGTAGCAGCCATCAATCCGATGAACGGGAACCTCTATGTTGGCGGTGCTACATCAAGCAGTGCTTTAACAGGCACTACAGGTCCGGTGATCAGCGGGGTTTCCAACGGTAATATTGACGGCTTTGTAACGATACTGCAACCGAACGGTTCTGCAATTATTAAAACGACCTTTCTTGGCACCAACGGTATCGACCTGGTGTACGGATTAAAATTTGATAAAGCGGGCTTTCCGTATGTGATGGGTTCCACTACCGGTGCCTGGCCAATCATACTGCCCGGCGGCGGATTTCAAAATCCGGGCTCTAAACAATTTATTGCAAAGTTGCAGCCCGATCTCTCGGCCTATATATACTCAACCGTATTCGGCACTGCCTCTCCGCAACCTAATATTTCTCCTATTGCCTTTTTAGTTGATCGATGTGAAAACGTTTATGTCTCCGGTTGGGGCGGGGGGATCAATGTGCAACAGGGATATTCCACGGGGAATACCAATGGCCTGCCCGAAGTGAATCCGCTTACGGGTATTCCGGCAGCTGACGGCCAGGATTTTTATTTCTTTGTGCTCCGCAAAGATGCGCAGTCGCAATTATTCGGCTCGCATTTCGGACAGTTCGGCGGACTGGGTGATCATGTAGACGGCGGTACCAGCCGCTTTGATGCAAACGGTGTTATTTACCAGGCCATATGTGCCAATTGTTCCGGTAGGACATCTAATCCTCCGATATTTTTTCCGACCCAACCGCCTACTGTGTGGGCAAGGATAAACGGGAGTCTTTCCTGCAACCAGGCCGCAGTGAAGATCGAAATGAATTTCTCCGGTGTTAGTGCGCAAATTCAATCAGAGATCGCAGGAGACGTTACAGATACTTTGGGTTGCATAGATTTCACCGTAAATTTTAAGGACCTCAGGCAAAAAGGCGTTACTTACTATTGGAACTTCAATTCCGTTGCATTTCCTAACGCCGTGGATCAAACCACTTCTGTACCACAAACCAGTTTTACTTTTACTCAGGTGGGCACATTTCTGGTTAGGCTTATTTCTGAGGATCCTGCTACCTGTAATATTCGCGATACTTCTTACATTACTATTAAGGCAGGTAACAACCGGTGACCCCTAAATTTTCCAAAGTAAAATTGCCGCCCTGTACTTCTAAAACATATGAATTTACCAACCAGTCATTTTCAACGGCAGGATCTTTGTTCGGCCCGCAATCTTTTGTTTGGGATTACGGCGACGGTTCTCCGCAGGATACATTGCCTTTTGGTATTCACCAGCATCTTTTCCCGGCCCCTGGTACTTACTTTGTTACCTTATCTGTAATTGACCCAAATTTTTGCAATGCTCCCGCAAAAATAATTGACACCCTTCGTATAAATGATGTGGTAGAGGCAAGGCCGGCATCCCCGTCTTTGGGATGTGCACCGTACCTCGCGCCTTTTACCAATAATTCCCTTGGTGGGCTATCCTGGAAATGGGAATTCGGTGACCCCGCTTCGGGCGTGCTGAATACTTCCACTGATTTTGCACCGACACATCTTTATCAGAATGTGGGAATCTACCAATACCGGTTGATCGCCTTCGATTCTACGACATGTAATAAAGCAGATACGTCTCAATATTTTACGATCACCGTGGTTAAAAAACCGGATGCCTCTGCTCTGTGGTCTCCCAACCCGCCGCAACCGAATGTGCCGGTACGGTTTACCAATCTTTCGCAGTTCTCTGACAACTACCTCTGGAATTTCGGCGACGGTGAAAGTTCAACGGAGTTCTCACCTTTGCATGAGTATAATGCAACCGGAACTTATAATGCAGAACTCATTGCCTACAGCAGGGCGGGGTGTACGGATACTTTTGCCCTTAGAGTGGATGTAATGGTTAATCCCTTACTCGATGTGCCGAATGCGTTTACCCCGGGAAGATTCGGTATCAACAGTGTGGTAAATGTGAGGGGATTCGGTATCGCCAAAATGGATTGGCGCATTTATAACCGTTGGGGCCAAATGATATTTCAATCTTCGAGCAAGAAAAACGGATGGGACGGCATGTATAAAGGTAAATTACAACCGACAGAAGTATATGCCTATACCCTTGATGTAGAATTCACCGACGGGAAAAAAGCGCGTAAGACAGGGGACATCACCCTGTTGAGATAAAGATATTTTAATCATAAGTACCATAAAAAGAAAGGACGGGTTTAATGAACAGTTTCAAAAAAATATTGTGTTTGAATATCCTGATGGTTGCCGTTTTTACGGGGCATGCACAGGATCTTCATTTCTCACAATTTTACAATTCACCGCTTACTACCAATCCTGCGAACACGGGTTTTATTCCTGATGCAGACTATCGTATCGGTATAAATTACCGTAACCAGTGGGCTAATATTTTAAATGTGCCCTATAAAACCATGAGTGCCTGGGGAGACGCCCAGTTATATCGCGACAGGTTGGAGAACGGTTGGCTCGGTGTGGGTGGGTTGGTACTGAGCGACGTGGCAGGCAGCGGCGGTTTGCGGTCGGATAAAGTTTACGGGTCTGTTGCTTATCATCAAATGCTCGGTAACAGCAGCCTCGTGAGTGCAGGGTTCAATTTGGGATATGCTTCAAAAAGAATTGACCCGTCAAATCTTAAGTTCCCTGACCAGTTCAACGGGAAATTCTTTGACGCAGGCATTTCTCCGGGTGTGCAGTTTACCTCCACTAATTCTTCCTATTTTGATATGCAGGTTGGTATGAATTACGCCTATTTTCCTTCAGAGAATGTATACGTAAATGCGGGGTATTCGATTCACCACGTGAACAAGCCCACAGAAACTTTTTTCGGCGATGATTCGGAAGCCGGAAAGATCCCGATGAGGCATATCGGTTTTCTTAACGGGATATTTAAAGTAAGTCCAAGGGTGATCATTAACCCGAATGTATATTTTACCACACAGGCAAAGGCGATCGAACTGAACGGCGGCATCAATGCCAATTATAATTTATCCGAGTTTGGCGATAAGCAACTGATATTCGGCGCTTATTACCGGCATCAGGATGCGGTGATACCTGTCATAGGATTTGAAACAAAAAAGGTCAGCTTTACTTTTAGTTATGATGCTACCATTTCATCGCTTAAAACTTTTAATAATTATCGCGGCGCCGCAGAGATCAGCATCATTAAGAAAGGATTTTATCCCGGCAATTCTGACAGGCAAACCATGTGCCCTTCATTTTAAAGAACCGGTAATATATCTACAGTAATTTTTGCAAATAGGCGTATGCTTTTGCACCCAAACGATTTTCTTCGCACCTTTACTTCAAATTATTTTTGAATGACAGTTACAGAGGGGAAAAGACAATTTACGCAACACCTGGTTTCCTTTAAAAACATTGTAGGGGAAAAATATGTTTTCACTGATGCGGAAACGTTGGATCTTTTTGCAAAAGATGAAACCGAGAACCTGCATTTTTTACCGGATATCGTTATAAAGCCCCGTACGGCTGAAGAGATCAGCGCAATTATGCGGATCTGCAATGCCGACAAGATACCTGTTACGCCCCGCGGGGCAGGTACCGGCCTCAGCGGCGGAGCCTTACCTCATTTCGGCGGTGTGCTGATTTCTTTTGAAAGGATGAATTCCATTATTGAAATCGATGAAAGGAATTTACAGGTTACCGTGGAGCCGGGGGTGATCACGGAGGTACTGCAAAATGCTGTAAAAGAAAAAGGGTTGTTCTATCCGCCTGATCCCAGCAGCCGCGGCAGTTGTTTTATCGGCGGTAATATAGCGGAGAACAGCGGGGGACCGAAAGCCGTGAAATACGGCGTGGTAAAGGATTACGTACTGAATTTACAAATGGTATTGCCTACAGGAGAGATCATTTGGACCGGTGCAAATGTGTTAAAAAATGCGACGGGATACAATTTAACACAGTTGGTTGTTGGCAGTGAAGGAACTTTAGGACTCGTTACAAAGATCGTTTTCCGGCTAATACCTTATCCTAAATACGACCTGTTGATGCTGGTCCCGTTCAATGACCTGGAAAAGGCCGGCGAAGCAGTAAGTGCTATTTTTCGCGCGGGTTTTACACCAAGTGCTTTGGAACTCGTGGAAGTGGATGCATTGCGGATCGTCAGTAAATATTTGGGGAGTACGGCCATACCGGTATCGGATGAAGTGGCGGCACACCTTATCATAGAAGTAGACGGGAATGACCCGGAGATGCTGATGAAGGATATCGAAGCCATCGGCACATTGCTCACGGGTTTTGATTGCGGGGAAATATATTTTGCGGATGATGAACAACAGAAGGCGGAACTGTGGAAACTGAGGAGAAGGGTGGCAGAAGCGGTAAAGATCGCGGGTTATACCATTGAAGAGGATACGGTTGTGCCGCGTGCATCCTTACCGGCATTGATCAAAGGAATAAAAGAACTGCGCAGCAGCTATGATTTTGACGCAGTATGCTACGGGCATGCGGGAGACGGCAATTTGCATGTCCGGATAAAAAAGGACGGCAGTATTTACAGTCTTAATAACCCCGATGTGATCCCTGCCTTGCATGCATTATTCACACTGGTAAAATCGCTCGGCGGAACCATCAGCGGCGAACACGGCATAGGATTGGTACAAAAAGAATTTATGCCGGTGATGTTTGATGAAGTGACCTTAAATATCATGCGGGGAATTAAAAAAGTCTTTGATCCGAATAATATTCTGAATGCCGGGAAAATTTTTGATCCGGTATAAACGAATGAAGTTTTTGAATGTCAAATCTTCTTAAAAAAGAAATATGAAGAAAATAATTTTAGGTATTTTTTGCTGTAGCCTATTTACGGTGACCGGCATCGCGCAGGTTGTTAAAGAAAAGCCGGAGGATGAAACCAAAGAAGAATCCGGGGGCGGGTTTAAAAAAGACAGGTTATTCGTCGGCGGTACGGTAGCACTGGGTTTTGGCAGCGGTACCACCTCCTTCGGGCTGGGTCCCTATTTCGGATACAGCCTCAATAAATATGTGGATGTGGCCATTTCTGTAAACTATAATTATGTTTCTCAAAAGCAATTCCTCACAGACTTTACCGGCAATAGCTTTTACCTGGGGAAAGCCCGCCAGAATATTATAGGTCCCGGTGCGTTTGTAAGGGTCTTTCCTGTAAAGTTTTTGTATGCGCAGGTTCAATACGAACAGAATTTCATCACCTATAAGTTTCTGCCGGAAGCCAACAGCGGAATTCTGCCTTTTAAAGAAACCCGCAGTGTCGGCAGCCTGTTGGTGGGTCCGGGACTGGCCCAGGGCCGTAGTGAATTCAACCGCTCTTATGGTTATATTTCTGTTCTCTTTGATGTGGCAAAAAATATAAACTCTCCGTATGTCAATAACGGAAGCATAACGCCCATCATCAGGGCCGGATATAATATTGCATTGTTCCAGGGCAATCAAAATAAAGGGGGCGGCCGAAATCGCAGGGATAGATATTGATCCTGTTTTATAAATATTTTTCCAGTTGTGCAGGGGAATTTATCACGATCATTTGTTCTTCCGGGTGATCATATAAAAAATTCTCTTCGTGCATGCGGGTGATATGTGCGACAAGGTGATCATAAAATCCGCCGCTGTTCAGAATGAATATTTTTTTGCTGTGAATATTCAACTGGTTCCAGGTGAGCATCTCAAAAACCTCATCCAGCGTACCGTAGCCGCCGGGTAGGATGATAGCAGCATCGCATTTCCCGTAAATCATTTTCTTTCGCGAATGCATATTGTCTGTCACATGCAGTTCGGTTAGCGCATCGTGCATATGTTCCTGCTGCTTCAGCAATTCGGGAATGATCCCTGTCACCTTCCCGCCTTTTTCCAGCACGGCATTGGCCACGGCCGCCATTAGGCCCCTGTTTCCGCCGCCGTAAATGACGCTGATATTTTTTGTAGCCAGCAATTGACCCAACTCACGGGTTTGTGTTTCAAATATGGGATTGTTCCCTGTTTTACTTCCGCAAAAAACCGCAATAGCGCTTATACCCATGATGTGTATTATTAATTATGCAAAGACACAAAGTTTTCTGCTATTTGCATAATATGTTTTTATGAGATCTGCTTTTGTGGTTGCCTGTGGCGGACTTCATATTAAATTCATTTTTTTAAAGGGTACATTTGCCCCCCAACTGACAGGCTTATGAAGCGAATACCGGTATTTTTGATTTTGGCCCTGGCATGCCGGGTGGCTACTGCAATAGCCTCTGACATCATCAAATACCCGCCGTTCTACGGGTCCCCGTCTTACCGCCCGCTCACAGATACCTTACGCATGGCTTTCGAACATAAGCAATCCGCGATAGTCCATAAATATCAACTGAAGGTTTTAGACAGCGTCGTGATGATCCTTAGCCGTAACCCGGAAGTTACCCTTTCCATTGAAGGGTATTCCTATGTAGATGAAGGAAATGATACGATCTGTAAATATTTGTCGCTGAACCGCGCGCTGTTCATACAAGAGGCCATGTTTGGCCGGGGTATTGATTCTTCCCGCATCACCGGCCTGAAAGCTATGGGTGCATGGAAGCCGGTAAAAAGAGGGCATTATAAAGTGATCAACGAAATGCCCTATCGCACGGAGTTACTTCTGATCTATCCCCCGCCGCCGAAAAAACCGGTGGTCGCGGATAAAGACAGGGACGGCATCGCAGATGAAGATGATACCTGCCCGGAAAATTTCGGTTTTGCGGAAGATAAAGGCTGCCCGCTGAAAGATGTATATTTCATCCCTTTTGAATTGAACCAATCCTATATTCCTGCTGCTTCATTTGAAAAAGTAGATAAGGTGCTGGGTTTGCTGAAGGCAAACCCGCCCTATACCGTGCTATTAGCGGGCCATGCCTCCGATATTGAAGGGACCGGGTTTTTTACGGATCGGCTGTCTACAGCAAGAGCGGATATCATATACCGCTACATATTATCACGCAATATGCCCGGAACAAGGGTTGAAACCATTTCGGGCTTCGGTAAATTAAAACCCCTTAATGCTCAGCAAAATCCGCTTGAAATAAGTGAAAACGCCGGCGTGAGAATTATTGTAAATAAACATGACAGGTAATATTGATCATCACCTGTAACTTCTAAATTATTTTATTTATGTCCCCTTACATCCTGTTATCCTTTGTTGCCGGCTACTTTATATTACTGCTGGCAGTTGCCAAATACACAGCACGGAATTCTACCAACGAATCTTTTTTTATCGGCAATAAAAATTCGAACTGGATGTTGGTGGCCTTCGGAATGATCGGGACCTCGCTATCGGGGGTAACTTTTGTAAGTGTACCCGGTGGAGTGGGCAGGGAATCATTTGCTTACTTCCAGATCGTGATCGGGTACCTTATCGGGTATGTGGTTATCGCTTACGTGTTGTTGCCATTGTATTACCGGTTGAACCTGACATCGATCTACAATTACCTGAGAGGTCGGTTAGGTATCGCATCCTATAAGACGGGGGCCTCCTTTTTCATACTTTCAAGGGTACTGGGAGCAACCGCCCGGCTGTACCTCGTAGTAAAAATTTTACAGGATGCGATCCTTTCAGACCTGGGTGTGCCTTTTTGGGTTACCACGGTTATTATCCTCATCATGATACTGGTGTATACCTATGAAGGCGGTGTAAAAACGATCGTATTTACCGATACGTTGCAAACAACTTTCATGCTTGCCGGTCTTGTCGTTTGCGTGATCTATATTCTTTATACCATGAACCTTGATGTGAGCGGCGCGTTGGGGGCCATGAAGGAAAAAGGATATTCAAAGATCTTTTTTTCCGACCCGCAGAGCAAATTGTTTTTTGTAAAACAAATTCTTGCCGGAGCTTTTATTACCATCACCATGACGGGAATGGACCAGGAAATGATGCAAAAAACCATTTCAGTAAAACGCCTTAAAGATTCACAGAAAAATATCATTACGCTTTCCTTAATAATGGTAGCGGTGATCATGTTGTTCCTTTTCCTGGGCGGGCTGTTATATTTATACGGCGCTCAGATAGGCACCGCTACTTCCGGTGATAAATTATTCCCGGAGCTCGCACTACACCATATGCCCCCGGTTGTTTCACTCATATTTATCATTGCATTGATCTCCGCATTGTTTCCCAGCGCCGACGGGGCCATCACCGCCCTGACTTCCTCGTTCTGTATAGACATCCTCGGTATGCAACGAAGAACAGACTGGAGCGTAGCAAAAAGTAAAAAGATCCGTCAAAGGGTTCACCTTGGCGTAGCCGTTGTATTTCTTGTTTTTGTATTGGTCTTTTATCAGGTGAATAACCCGAGCATGATCGGCGTGATCCTGAAAGTGGCCGCATACACCTATGGCCCTTTATTGGGACTGTTCACTTTCGGTATCATTACGAAAAGAAGCGTGAAGGATCGCCTCGTGCCGTATATATGTTTGGCGTCACCGGTCATTTGTTTTTTTATTGACAAATTTCAAAAACAACTTTTCGGCGGAATGGAGAT
This sequence comes from Ferruginibacter sp., assembly GCA_037719665.1. Taxonomy (GTDB): domain Bacteria; phylum Bacteroidota; class Bacteroidia; order Chitinophagales; family Chitinophagaceae; genus Ferruginibacter. The sequence continues at coordinate 28,458 of JBBJLU010000022.1, read as the reverse complement.
AGGTCCGGAATTATTGATCCTGAACGGCTTCCTCACCTTCATGGGTTTGTTAATGATCTCAAAAAAATATGAAAGGCCGGCAACTTTATGAGTGAACTCATCAACGATAAAACGGAAGAATATATTCAGCGGTTTACTTCCGGCCATGATGATCTGTTGCGGCAGGTTCTGGAAGATACCTATGCTACTCACCCGCATGCTGAGATGATCAGCGGTGAGGTGCAGGGCAAACTCCTGCAAATGGTGAGTTGTATGATCAAACCTGTGAAAGTACTGGAAATAGGTACTTTCACAGGTTTCAGTGCCTTATGCCTGGCAGAGGGAATACCGGCAGGTGGGATGCTGCACACGATTGAACTGCGACCGGAAGATGCCGCCACAGCCGGGGATAATTTTAATAAAAGCAGGTTTGCAAACATCATAACACTGCATACAGGCAATGCAAAAGAGATCATCCCGACATTGCAGGAATCATGGGACCTGGTTTTTATTGATGCCGACAAAATGAGCTATATTGATTATTACGAATTAACTTTGCCCCGGCTGAAAACCGGTGGATTTATCCTTGCAGATAATGTCCTTTTTCACGGGGAAGTGACCCGTGAAAATATCACCGGGAAAAATGCCATAGCTATCCATGCATTCAACGGGCATGTGCTTGCAGATCAGCGAACGGAGCAGGTCTTGCTTTCCGTTCGGGACGGAATAACTTTAATAAGAAAATTATAAAATGAAAAGAACCGGTATCCTTACAACATTGATCTTATTGTGTAGCCTGGTAAAGGCACAGAATATTTCTGTAGAAAACTACATCGATATGTATAAAAATATCGCTGTAGCGGAAATGAACCGTTCGGGTATTCCCGCTTCCGTAACGCTCGCCCAGGGGATCCTGGAAACAGAGCACGGCAACAGTGACCTGGTGAGAAGGTCCAATAATCATTTCGGTATAAAGTGTAAGAGCACCTGGACCGGAGAAAGAGTAAGCCATACCGATGACGCGCCAAATGAATGTTTCCGGAAATATTCAAGGGCCGAGGACAGTTATAAGGATCACAGCGATTACCTGAGATCAGCACCGCGTTATGCTTCCCTGTTTCAATTGGACGCATCGATTATAAGGGGTGGGCACACGGGCTGAAAAATGCAGGGTACGCTACAAACCCGCGATACCCGCAGATCCTCATCACCAATATCGAAAAGTACAACCTGCAGCAGTATGATGCAGAAAGGATCACAGACGGTACTAAAAACGTTCTGGTGCAAAATGCCGCTAAGATAAACGCTGCCGCAGGCAGCATCAGCAGTCCTGCACAGGGCGAATTGGTCATAAAAGGAAACACCAGGTCAAACGGGCTTAAAGCATTTTTTGCAAACAGGGGTACTTCCCTGTTGGCCATCGCCGTAAAGGCGGATATTCCTCTTGCAAAGCTGTTGGAGTACAACGACCTTGCTACGGACGGTATTTTAAAAAATGATTCCTGGATCTACCTGGAGAAAAAAGCAAAACAGGGAACAAGGGAAATGCATACTTCGCTACAGGATGAAACGCTTTATGATATTTCGCAGAACAACGGTGTAATGTTGAGATCACTCACCCAATTCAACAATATGCAGGAAAATGAAAAAGTAAAAAAAGGTACGAAGATCAAATTGCGCCCTTCCCAACAACTCACGATGTCAAAATAAACCGTATGACTGAAATCCGGGTCAATGATAAAAAATTTGTTCCGTATCTGACAGCGGAACAAATTGATGAGCAAATAAAAAGACTTGGCAGTGAGATCAATGCCGACTACGAAGGGAAACGTCCCCTTTTTATCGCAATATTGAATGGCTCATTTATGTTTGCATCCGACCTCTTTAAAGAACTTACGATAGAAGCCGAGATATGTTTTATTAAACTGGCTTCTTACAAAGGCACAAAAAGTACGGGCCAGGTCATTACCTCTATCGGGCTTGATGCTACACTTACCGGCAGGCATGTAGTGATCATCGAAGACATTGTGGATACCGGGAAAACACTGCATGAGTTTTTGCCGCAGCTCGTAAATCAACAGCCGGCTTCACTGAAGATCGCGGCTTTACTGCATAAACCGGAAGCATTGGCCTACCCGGTTAAAATAGATTACCTTGGCTTTAATGTACCGGATAAATTTCTCCTTGGATTCGGTTTGGATTACGACGGGTTTGCAAGGAATCTGAAAGAAATATACCGGCTCACGGAAGATTAAACGGGATCAGCACGGGAGACGGTTCGCTTGCTTAAACTTATTACCGGTTTTCGGGCCATACCTTTCCGATGAACTGACCCGGTAATGTTGTCTTCTGAAATATATATGTGAAAAAACTAACCGCATATTGCCTTTTCTTTTTCATCGCAACAACTGCGCATTCGCAATTTTATCTTCGCGGCAGTATCCGTGACGAAAAAAACGAGGGCATAGAAAATGTACGGGTATTACTTCGGTCTTCCAAAACTGTTTGTTCTACCGGCCCGGACGGTAGTTTCGGCATCATAACTAAGGTGCTATATGATTCGATCTCGGTTTCCCTGGAAGGATATGAAACGCAGGTTCTTCGGGTAAAAACTGACGCCTGGCAAAACATCGTGCTTAAGCCTGCGCCTGACATTGTTTATAAAAACAGGCCACGGTTGATCTCATTCACCTCGGATAAAGATCAGGGCGGCCGATTCAATCCCTTCCTGAATGATGAGACCTATTTTAAGCTTGTGGAAAATGAATTTGTAAAAGCTTCCGAATACCCGACCACCGGGTTCTCCCTGAATGTAAATAAAGCATCGTACAGTAATGTGCGAAGGTTTATCAATATGCAAAGTAAAGTCCCGCCGGATGCGGTCCGGATCGAAGAACTGATCAATTATTTCAACCTGGGTTATCAGCCCCCTGTAAATGATGCCGTTTTTAATATCAACAGCACAGTAACAGCCTGCCCATGGAACGCAAAGGACCGTTTGTTGTTTGTAAACGTAAGTGCAAAAAAACTGGACATCGAAAATAAACCGCCGGGAAATTTTGTTTTCCTTATCGATGTGTCGGGCAGCATGGATATGCCCAACAGGTTGCCCCTGCTTAAAGCCGCATTCCAACTTTTTATAAAGAACCTCCGTGCCGTTGATAAGATCTCCATCGTTACTTACGGGGGAACGGTAGGGGTATGGTTGGCACCGACGCCGGGCAATGAACAGGAAAAAATAAGCCGCTCCATTGAGGTCCTTACAGCAGCGGGGGATACACCGGGTTCTTATGCAATAGAGGCCGCTTATAAACTCGCTGCCGCAAATTTTATTCCCGGCGGAAATAACCGTGTGATCCTGGCGACGGACGGTGATTTTAATGTGGGGCAAACTTCGGAAAAACAATTGGACGAACTGATCACCCGGCAACGAAAGACCGGCATCTACCTGACCTGCCTGGGCGTAGGTATGGGTAATTTTAAAGATTCAAAATTGCAAACCCTTGCGAAAAGGGGAAACGGTAATTATGCCTATCTCGACGACCTGCATGAAGCGGAAAAAGTGCTTGTATATGAATTAACGGAAACACTGTATGCCGTAGCCGATAATGCGTATATCAATATTGATTTCTATCCTACGGGGGTGAGTGCATACCGGTTGATCGGGTTTGACAATAAAAAAGAAGCGCTACGTGATAAGAACAGCGATCTTGACGGCGGGGAGATCGGCAGCGGCAGCACCACATTAGCCGTTTTCGAAATTCTCCCGGCTGCAGGGTATGCCGGCAAAATTGATTCGGCTGCGGTCCCGGATATCGGTACACTGCACCTGCGGTATTATCTCGCGGGCGATACCATGAATGATCTTCATCAAATTCTGTATACTATACCCGGGAAGCCAAATGACCGGGACAGTGCCGCTAAATGTGCAAAGTTCGCCGCGGCAGTAGCCCTGTACGGTATGAAGCTTAAAGAGTCTCCTTATTTAAATAAAGCAACCTGGACAGACGTAAAAACTATTGCAGAAGCGGGGGCAGACAGGACCAATTACCTGCAAAATGATTTTCTCCTGCTCTTAGATAAAACGATCCGGATATATGAACCCGGCCGAAAGAATAAAAAGAATAAAAGAAATAAGAAAAAAGATAAAGAAACGGAAGCAACGGGTACCCCCCGCTATCCTTAGAGTACGTAGGGGTTCTTCCTTCAAAAAAAACTGCCTCCCGATGAAGAGAAGCAGCAATATCATTGAATCGGGCAAATATTATTTTACCGCTACAGTATCACTAAGCGTAGGGTCTACAAGGATCCTTCCGCAGTTTTCACAAACCATAATTTTTTTGTGCAGCTTGATCTCGCTTTGTTTTTGCGGAGGTATTGCATGAAAACATCCACCGCAACTGTCTCTTTCCACTGCCACCACCGCCAGGCCATTCCGGTAGTTATTACGGATGCGGTCATAACTGTGCAGTAATCTTTCATCTACATGGCCGCGTGCGGTACCGGCATCTTTATTAAAATGTTTTTCTTCTTTTTCGGTTTCACTGATGATCTTCTCCAGTTCGCCTTTTTTACCGTTCAGGTTGGCTTCTTTGGTAGATACCGCTTTTTTTGCAGCGTCCAACTGTTTTGCTTTTTCAGCAATTTCTTCGTTGGCGTCCTTGATATGTTTTTCGCAAAGCTTCTCTTCAAGCTGTTGCATTTCTATTTCCTTGTTGATCGCTTCAAATTCCCGGCTGTTCTTTACATTCTCACTTTGCTTCTCGTATTTTTTGATCAGTGCCTGTGCTTCCCCGATAGCCTCCTTGCGTTGTGCGATGAATTCGGTAATGCCGTTGATCTCTTCTTCCACTCTCGTCTGCCTTGCATGCAAGCCTTCAATTTCATCTTCCAGGTCTTTTACTTCCATCGGCAATTCACCTTTTAGAATCTGAATCTCATCCAACTTGCTGTCTATTTTCTGTAAACGTACAAGCGAAGACAATTTTTCTTCAACTGAAAACTCTTTAACTGCTGCCATAATTTAGTGTTGTATTTTAGTTTTTTTGCGGGCCAAAATAATGAACAGGGTTAGTGTTCACACCCGTTTTAAGGAGCGCAAAGTTAGGGAATATTTCTTTCAGAAGATCAAAAAGGAGGGTCGTGGTGAACTGCTCACTTTCAAAATGACCGATATCAGCCAGCAGGATCTCCCCTTCAGCATCGAAAAACTCGTGGTATTTCATGTCAGAAGTAATGTAAATGTCTGCTTTATCTGCCTTAGCTGCCCCTATGAGGAAACTGCCGGCACCGCCGCAAATCGCTATTCTTTTGATAGGCTTACCGGTAAATTGAGTATGCCTTATAACAGGTATATTAAAGATCTTTTGAATTTGACCAAGCAGGTCTTCTTCGCTGATTGAGGTTTCCCGTTCCCCGATCAACCCGCTCCCGGTGTCGGAAAGAAAATTGCCTAAGGGGAGGATATCATAGGCCACCTCTTCATATTCGTGCGCATCTTTCATAGCCTCTATGATAACCTGCTCATGATGAGATTGAAAAATAAACTCCAATTTTAATTCTTCCGATTCTTCCCGTACACCGATCTTTCCGATGACCGGGTTAGCACCTTCGGCCGGCTTAAAAGTGGAAATGCCGGTTGAAGAAAAACTGCACTCACTGTATTTACCGATATTTCCTGCTCCTGCCGCAAACACTGCTTCTCTCACCTTCCCCGCCATAGACGGGGGAGCAAATGTCACAAGCTTTTTAAGCTGCCCTTCTTTTTGCTGAAGAATTTTGGTATTGATCAGGCCAAGCTTTTCTGCAATTTTCCCGTTTACCCCATGCAGAATATTGTCAAGGTTAGTGTGGATCGCATAAATGGCTATGTCATTTTTAATGGCTGCGATAACGACCCGTTCCGTATAATTTTTACCGTTCAGTTTTTTGATCCCTTTGAAAATGATCGGGTGATGGGCAATGACCAGGTTGCATTTTTCTTTAATAGCTTCTGTGATGATTGCTTCGGTCACATCCAGGCAAATGAGCGCTCCCGTACAGGCCATGCTCCCTTTTCCCGTTAATAAACCGGCATTGTCATATTCTTCCTGTAATGAGGGCGGAGCGATTGTTTCAAGAAAATCGGTGATCTCTTTAACGGTCATTTTTATGTATTTTTGCAGACCAATAAAATTAGGATAAAAAAATTACCGAAGCTGCTATGAAAATGTATAAACTTATATTATTTGTTCTACTGCCTCTGATAACTTGGTTTTCTTCCTGTAAAACTGAAACAAGTTTGGAGAATGGCTTTTCTTCCCTTATCAATACCACAGACAGCAACTATTTGGATCGCTGTTTTGAAATTTATGATGCCGGCTCAGGCATAGATACCCAGGAAATAACGGTTTGTAATTATGATAATGCAAAACGCGTGATATCGATCATCCATTCAGATCTAAGATTTCCGTCCTTTGTATATTTGCAAACTTTCCGATACTATTATGCGGGCAATGACAGCATTCCCTATAAGACCTCTTTTTTGAGTACTGAAGAAGGTGGAGATTACGATTCAATAACAACTTTTCATTTCTATGATAACCAACATCGAAAAATAAAAGATTCCGCCTTAGAATCGAAATTAGGAGGACTTGGAAGCTATTATTATACTTATAAAGCTATAGAACAATTTAGCTACGCACCCGGCAAAATGTATCATCAAAACCAAAGGGAGCAGATTATACCTTTTTCTTCTAATTCTACATCCCGCGATACCGCAACATTGGATATAAGAGGTAATATAATTAATAATAAAAAATATTTTTACAACGGGATCACATATGAATTAAGTACAGTATCTGATTTTACTTATGATAATCATTTCAATCCTTTTGCAAAACTCAGTTTTTTTAAATCTCACAGCGGTTTACCAAACGGGGAAACATTGTTTTTTGAATACCTGAGTTATAACAACAGAATAACACAGAATGAAATTTTTTTAGGTATAAATTCTACCAACGTGTATTACAATTATACTTATAACACCGCCGGGTATCCGAAGGTTTGTAACTCCCTGTTCAACGGCGGCTCCCAAAAGACCATTTATACTTACAAGACCTTATAGTTGTGTCTCCCAAGAATTTATTTCATAGCTATAAAGTAACGCTGCAGAAGATCGCAGATATAAAATACGCATCTGCAGTGTTGGAATGGGACCGGGAGACCTATCTCCCTAAAAACAGCCATGATGCGAGAGGCAGGCAGATCGCGACGTTGAATGAACTGGCTCATCAACAATTCACTGATCCGGCATTCGGAGATCTCTTACAACAATTGTCGGAACATCAAGGGATGAATGCCAAAGAAAAAAGAAATGTACAGCTCAGCTTGGAAGATTTCGAAAAAAGTAAAAAACTTCCTTCTGCATTTGTTCGCAGAATGAGCGAAGCCGTCAACAAAAGTTTTCATGCCTGGATACAGGCGCGCCGCAATAATGACTTCAGCATTTTCAAAGCCCCGTTACAGGATATCATTTCTTTGAAAAAAGAAGAAGCAGCACTTCTCGGGTATGAAAAGCATCCCTATGATGCACTTATGAATGACTACGATAAGGGCCTGACGGTTGCAATATCGGATGCTTTATTCGCGGACCTGCGTCCTCAGCTCACAGTTTTGTTATCGAAAATTGCCGCTAAGCTTCAACCGGATGATTCATTCCTGCATCAGCATTTTGATCGGGACAAACAATGGGAAACCGGGATGGAGATACTTAAGAGGATCGGCTTTGACTTCGATGCCGGCCGGCAGGATATCAGTGAGCATCCTTTTACGACAAGTTTCAGTTCCACAGATGTACGGGTCACCACCCGTGTGGATGAGAACGATTTCAGCAATATGCTGTGGAGTTGTATTCATGAAGGCGGCCATGCCCTGTATGAGCAGGGGCTCCCCGAGGAGGAGTACGGCATGCCGCTTGGAGAATATTGCAGCCTGAGCATTCACGAAAGCCAAAGCAGGCTATGGGAAAATTGCATCGGCAGGGGAGAAGCTTTTTGGAAACACCATTATCATTTATTGCAGCAACATTTCCCTGCTCAACTGAAAGCAGTATCCCTTTCCCAATTCTACAAAGCCATCAATAAAGTGCAGCCCTCACTTATTCGTACAGGAGCAGACGAATTGACTTACCATTTCCATGTGATGATACGCTATGAGATCGAAAAACTATTGATCGAAGGAAGTATTGAAGCCAACGATATCCCGGCATATTGGAACGAAAAATATAAAAACTATTTAGGCGTAACTGTTCCCGATGATCTTCGTGGTTGCCTGCAGGATGTTCACTGGAGCCATGGCAGCTTTGGATATTTTGCTACGTACAGTATCGGCAGTTTATACGCGGCGCAGTTGTATGCGGCCATGCAGCAAAAAGTACCCGGCATAATAAAAGGACTCAGCGCAGGTGATACCCTGTCTGTCAGGCAATTCCTTCAACAAAATATCTATGATCACGGAAGATATTATCCCTCCGAAACGCTTTGTAAAATGGCCACGGGTGAACCCCTGAACGCCCGGTTCTTTATCAATTATGCCACGGAGAAATTTGCCGGGATCTATGGCATTTAAGGCCGACTCACTTTCTTCATATACCATACCTTAGCTGTTTCTCCTTCAAGATCAATTTCTGCGTGGAATGAGAAATATTTCTCCTTTTTTGCACAATATTTTCCTAAAATTTCAGTTATAATAAAGTGCCGGGTTGCGGCAATCCAAACATCCAAACAAAAAACCAATCTTATGAGCGCAAAATCGCTCACTTTAAGGCTACACCTGTGTGTATTACTGTTTTTGTTCAGTTTTCTGTCAAAAGCACAACTTGCACCACAGTTCAACGCTACCCCGCTCAGCGGTTGCGCACCGTTAGTCGTTAATTTTAATGACCAAACCACCGGCGGCGCCGTTCAATGGAAGTGGGACCTCGGAAACAGCACCATTTCATTTTTACAAAATCCTTCTGCTACTTATTTCAACCCGGAACTTATACCGTAAAACTTGTAGTGACGAATGCTGCCGGTACAAAAGACAGTATCATTAAAACGCAATACATCACTGTATTTGCATTGCCCACAGTAAATTTTACTGCTACACCGCTTACCGGTTGCTACCCGCTGCCGGTGCAGTTTACGGATAACAGTATTGCCGGTAGCGGAACCATCACCGGTTGGCTTTGGGATTTCGGTGACGGAAATTCATCTGTACTGCAAAACCCTTCCCATATATATACAGCAGCAGGTAATTATAATGTTTCTCTTCGTGTTACCAATTCAAACGGTTGTGACAAGACATTGACCCGCACAAATTATATCAGCATTACTACGGGCGTAGAGGCGTTATTTACAAATACTGTCCCCCAGGGATGCGTGGCACCCGAAACCATTACCTTTCAAAATCAATCCACCGGTACCGGTGTACTGTCTTACCAATGGAACTTCGGCGACGGCGGTACTTCTGTTTTATCAAACCCGGTACACACTTATAACACACCGGGAAGCTTCAGCGTGCAACTCATTGTAACCAATTCCACCGGCTGCACGGATACGGTCATTCATTCAAATACCATAAATATCGGAACGGTAACAGCTGGTTTCACTGCTCCGGCAACAGCCTGTGCAGGCAGTCCGATCAACCTGACGAATACCTCAACACCCCCACCGATCTCTGTTCAATGGACCTTCGGAGACGCAACAGGCTCTACCGCCGGTAACCCGGTAAAAATTTATTCTACCCCGGGCCTCTACACTATAAAATTAGTAAGCAATTTCGGCGGATGTCAGGATTCTGTAACCCAAAATATCCAGGTATTGGCTAAGCCCATGACCGCATTTGCCGGAAGCCCGCTCGTATCCTGCAAGGCTCCGCATAACGTAACTTTTACCAACAGCAGTACAGGCGCAATAAGCAGCCAATGGAGCTTCGGTGACGGAACGACTTCCGCGGCCGTAAATCCTTCACATACTTATACCACACCCGGCAATTACGATGTAATGCTGGTAACCGTAAATGCCAACGGTTGCACGGATACCCTGATCAAAACAGCGTATGTGACCATTCAACTTCCTATAGCTACAATAAATAATTTGCCCGACCAGGGATGTGCTCCTTTGACGCATACTTTTTCCGCTTCAGTTACGAGCTCGGAACCGGTAACGGGGTACCAATGGAATTTCGGTGACGGTACTACTTCTACTGCGCCCAATCCAACGCATGTTTATCCCCCGGGCATTTATGATGTGCAATTGATCATCACCACAGCCAGCGGTTGTACAGATACGGTGATGGTGGTAGGTGGGATCAAATCCATGTTGAAACCTGTAGCAGCTTTTATGGCCAATCCGCAGGATGTTTGTGCAGAGATCCCTGTCATTTTCGTGGATCAAAGTACAGGCACTATCACAAGTTGGGAGTGGATATTCGGCGACGGCGGAACTTCTTCTGATCAAAATCCCGTTCACACTTATGAAGACACCGGGTATTTTGACATCACCCTGATCGTGAGCAATAACGGCTGTAATGATACTTTAGTTCTGAATGATTATATACATATCAAGCCGCCCATTGCGATTTTTACCGTGAACCCGGACTGTATCAATCATTTTACCAGGACCTTTACAGACGCTTCCATCGGGGCCGATCAATGGAACTGGAACTTTGGGGACGGAAATACATCCACCACGCAAAGCCCTGTGCACACTTATACTGCTGTGGGCACATATACGATTACACTCACTGTGACTAATAACCAGACGGGGTGTTCTTACACAAAAACTACATCCGTTACCATAGCTGACGAGTATGCATTGTTTACTGCTGCACAAACGGAAATCTGTAAAAATACAGCCGCGAATTTCACTGCTACTTCCGCAAACACACCACCCGCAATTGTCAGCTATGACTGGGATTTTGGCGATGGCGGTACCGGTTCCGGTGCCACGGTTTCACATGTATATGTTGCCGCAGGTTTATATACCGTGCGCCTCATCATCACTGATGTGAACGGTTGCAGGGATACGCTTGTAAAAAATCAATACATAAAAGTGAATGGCCCCACTGCAGATTTCAATCCTTCTGTACCGGGCAGCTGTTTGATGACAGCCATCAATTTTACGGACCTGTCTGTAACCGACGGCACCCATCCTATTAATCAATGGCATTGGTACTACGGAGACGGCATTAATGAAACCCTTACTGCGCCGCCGTTTCAGCACGCTTACAGCGCTGCCGGAATTTACAGTGTGGCATTGGTAGTAACTGATTCCTACGGTTGCACAGACAGCATTTCAAAGATCAATATTCTCACCATATCAACGCCTGCTGCATTATTTGCAAGTATTGATACGGTATCATGTCCCGGCAAACCGATTGTTTTCAGCAATGCCTCTACAGGCCCGGGCCTCCAATATCTTTGGGATTTCGGTGACGGTACTTCTGCAAATTCCGCAACACCTACCCATGCATATGCAGCAGACGGTCTATATACCGTGCAGCTTACCGTTACAGATATTTACGGATGTATCAGCAGTCTGGCATTGCCGCAATACATCAGGATCGCAACGCCGGTAGCTGCCTTTTCAGTCAGTGATTCCGCAAGCACCTGTCCGCCGTTGATCGTGCAGTTTACCAACGAGTCGCAGAACATGCAAACCTTCGTTTGGGATTTCGGTGACGGAAATACTTCTACATCACAAAGCCCTTCTCACTTTTATAATCAACCGGGTATTTTTATTGCAACACTTACGATCACGAGCCCCGGCGGTTGTGTATCTGTAAAAACAAAAACAATGTCCGTACGCGGACCTTCGGGAACCTTTACTTATGCACCGCTTACAGGGTGTAACCCGCTTACTGTAAACTTTACGGCTACTACCCTGAACAGGGATTCTTTCATATGGGATTTTAATGACGGTACTACATTAGCTACGACCGATTCTGTTCTTTCTCATACTTATACTACGCCCGGTCTTTATGTTCCGAAAATGATCCTGAAAGACATTGCCGGTTGTACAGTAGCGGTAACAGGCCCTGATACGATCAAGGTAAACGGTGTGCTGGCCGATTTCTCTGTTGATACCTTGTTACGCTGCAACAGCGGTAATGTAACATTCACTAATGCTTCTTTGAGCAATGATGTGATCACCGGCTATCTCTGGAACTTCGGCGACGGCAGCACTTCCACCGATTTTTCCCCGACACATTTTTATGCATCGCCCGGTTTGTATACCACAACACTAACAGTTACTACCCAAACAGGTTGTGTAAATACGGTCAGCGGTCCTTTACCGGTCAAAGTTGTCCTCACCCCTTCCATAACATTCAGTCAATCTCCAAACGGTTGTGTGCCGCTTACAATGAATTTTACCGGTAACCTGTTAAATGCAGATACCTCTGCAATCACATGGAATTGGAGTTACAGCGACGGCAGGGTAAGTACGGGACAAAATTCACCGGCTTTGATCTTTGCAACAGGTGGCATATATGATGCGCAGCTTATTGCCATAAACAGCAGCGGTTGCAGGGATACTTCCAATAATTCTTTTGAAGCATACGCAAAACCTACGATCGTGACAGGCCAGGATTTCTCAATTTGTGCAGGCAGCGGGCAAACGATCTCAGCCACCGGCGGAGTATCCTATACCTGGTCGCCGGCTGCGGGATTGAGTTGCATAAATTGTCCTTCTCCGGTTGCCACACCGGACTCTGCAAGGGATTATATCGTTACCGGTACTTCCTTACAGGGATGTACAAATACCGTACTGTTCATGTAAATGTAAATTTCCCGATCCAAATGCTGAATGGTCCGGGTGATACATTGTGCAGGGGCCAGGCAGCACTGTTAAGTGTTGCCGGTGCTGCATCCTATACCTGGAGCCCTTCTGCAGGACTGAGTGCCACAACCGGGCGAATGGTATCTGCTTCACCGACGACCACCACAACTTATACTGCTGTAGGATATGACGGTAAAAATTGTTTTACCGATACCGCAACATTTATCGTAAAAGTATACCCGATACCTACTGTTTCCGCCGGGGCAGACAAGACCGTTAATGTCGGGCAAACGGTAACGCTGATGCCGGTTGTTTCACCGGATGTGAACAGTGTCATCTGGTCACCTCGCACCGGTATCGTAACCAATATTTACCCGGCCATTGCTGTAAAGCCCACCATGGATATGCAGTACAAAGTTGCGGTATCGAATGCAGGCGGCTGTACCGCTGCCGCCACTGTAAATATTCATGTGTTGTGCAACGGTGCAAATGTCTTTATACCTAATACCTTCTCTCCGAACGGCGACGGTGCAAATGATGTATTTTTTGCAAGGGGCACCGGGTTGTTTACTATAAAAGATGCAAGGATATTTAACCGCTGGGGCGAAGAGATCTATGCCAAATATAATTTCAGTGCCAATGATGCCGCGGCCGGATGGAACGGTACCTATAAAGGACAACCTGCACTACCCGATGTATATGTATACATGTTCGATATCCTGTGTGAGAACAATACCACGCTGATTTATAAAGGAAATATCACTTTGATAAAATAAATAACCTGGCGTGTGTGGTGTACAAATAAATAACCGCATACACATAACAACCGGGCAAAAAAAACGTTTTAGTTATATCCAATAACATCCAATATTCTTTCCATGAAACCATTTCTACTACATTGTTTTTTGGCGGGCTTAATGCTCTGCAGCGGCGGCAAAGCCGGCGCGCAGGACATACATTTTTCACAAATGTTTGAAACCCCCTTACTCCGTAATCCTGCATTGGCCGGTTTGTTTTCAGGCGATATCAGGATACAAACCGTTTACCGTTCCCAATGGAACAGCGTAACTGATGCCTACCATACCTCTTCTGCAAATGTTGAATACAAATTGCCCGTGGGCCAATCAGAAGATTTTATAACGATCGGCGGACAATTCCTGCATGATAAAGCAGGGTCCATAGATATGACCTCAACGCATATCCTCCCTGCATTAAATTACCATAAATCACTGAGTGCCGAAAAAAATATGTACCTCTCTATGGCCTTAATGGGTGGCTATGTACAACGCAGCATCGACCGCAGTAAAATGACAACTAACAGCCAGTTTGACGGGACGAATTATAATGCGTCTGCTTCTACCGGTGAAACTTTTTCTAATGCTGCTTATTCTTATTTTGACGGTACTGCCGGCATGAGTTTTAATGCGCAGTTGGGAGAGAACCCTGACAATAATATTTTTTTAGGGCTGGCGTATCATCATTTTAACAGACCAAAAAAGTTATCATTTTACAGCGATTATGATTCCGAGATGGCCCCGAAATGGGTGGCTTCTGCGGGGCTGAGAATGAACCTGTCGGAAGATTCATATGTAACCGTTGAAGCTGATTATTCAAAGCAATCATTGAGCAGGGAGATAATCGGCGGTTTGCTGTATACCCGTAAACTGGATGATGTGGATGACCCGAAATACCTGATACACGGAGGTGCCTATATGCGTCTTAATGACGCCGTTATCCCCGTGATAAAAATAGAATCAAAACCGATCGCGATCGCCGTGAGTTACGACGTAAATATTTCAGGGCTCAAAAAAGTAAGTACCGGCAGAGGAGGATTTGAAGTTTCATTGACCTGGCAAAAATTCCTGGACAGGTTCAACAGCAGCATCAATGCTACTAAGTGCCCCAAGTTTTAATATTTTTTGTTTTATGGATTGTTTGGACAAGGACCCTGCCGGGAGGCGGGGTCTTTGATTTGATTCAACATCCGTTTTTTAGGAGTAGGGGTCACCGTCATTATTTCGGATGGTGTACTTTCGGCCCGTATCTTTATCTAAATTTTTATCCATGCCTGTAACTGTCGGTCAAACTGCCCCCGATTTTACACTCTTTGATTCTGAAAAGAACAAGGTCACACTCAGCGATTTTCGGGGTAAGAAAAATGTGCTCCTCCTGTTCTTTCCGCTTGCTTACACGAGTGTGTGCACAGCAGAACTTTGCGGGGTAAGGGACGATATCAGCCGTTACAGCAATGCCCGTGCTGAAGTAATGGGAATATCCGTAGATTCTGTTTATACCCTGGCAAAGTATAAATGAGACTAAGGTATAATTTCAGGTTGCTTAGTGAATTTTATAAGGAGGTTTCTGAAGCATACGGCGCAATTTATGAGTCCTTCTCGGTGATGCTAATGAAAGGGGTAGGGAAAAGAGCGGCCTTTATCATAGACCAAAACGGCCTTATTCAGTACGCGGAGGTCCTGGAGAAGGCGCAGGATCTGCCGGATTTTGCCCTGATCAATGCCAAATTGGAAAGTTTAAGTTAATACCGGCAGTTTTACTCAAAAAGGCCCGTGTATTGCAATATTGACCTATGGAACCCGTTTAAAATATTTTTTATGATATTTTCATATGATTCCCTATTTTTACTGTGTTGAAAAACATTTTATTCATACTAATCTTCCTTATCGGAGTAAATTTTACATCTTTCGCGCAAAACAGGATCGGCACCGAACCCGGAGCTTCCCAAACGAAATTTATAAAATCTTACCCGAACCCCGCCAGTACTGTGGTCAATTTTGAATTTCAAAAAGGCTACAGCAGGTCGTATTCTATACGTGTGCTCAATTCTATAGGAAAACAAGTTTACGAATCCCAAAACATGCCTACTTTACTCCGGATAGATCTTCGTGAGCAAAAATTTTATCGCGGTATCTACATTTACCAATTAGTGGATAAGAACGGGTTGGTCATTGAATCCGGGAAGATTCTTGTCGTTAATTAAGCCCCTCTCTTTTTAGCATTACTCTCAAAAGGAACTTCCGGTTTTCTACTTCCATTGAAATACCTCCCTGGTTAGCAAACACTACCGTTTTAAAGAAATCTTACATCTTAAATTTTACATCTTACATTGACTACCCGTCATTTTGACCGGAAACCTGCATTGGCAAAATGTTTGACTGTTGTACCTTTGCAAACATTTTAAAAGAATAACAGCCATGAAGGAAAAAAATATACCCGTTGAAGAAGCGCAAATGAATATCAATTCGGATGCTGATATACCCGGAACCAATCACCTGAGTAACCCCGACGCTGATGCTGAAACAGAGATCGAAAAGCTTCAGTTAGAAATTCAGGAACAGAAAGATAAATACCTACGCCTTTTTGCCGAGTTTGACAATTATAAGCGACGCACTGCCAAAGAACGCATGGAACTGATGCAGATCGCAGGGAAAGAAATGGCACTTGCCTTACTGGAGGTTGCCGATGACATGGAAAGGGCCGAAAAGCAGCTGGCATCTGATAATGACCCCGTGCATATCAAAGAAGGGGTACAACTTGTTTTCAATAAACTACGGAATGTTCTCCGGGAAAAAGGAATTGTTCCTATGGAGACGGTGAATACGGAATTTGATGTGGAAAAACATGAGGCTGTTACCGAAATAGATGCCGGCGAAGACCATTCCGGGAAAGTGGTGGATGAGGTACAAAAAGGATATTATATGAATGAAAAACTTATCCGGTTTGCCAAAGTAGTCGTAGGGAAATAACAGGTCCGGCCGTTTTTAATGAAGTGATACGCTTACCCTTTGCGGTTAGCTAATAAAATTTTTATGAAGAGAGATTATTACGAGATACTCGGAGTGGCCAAAAATGCATCTGCGGAAGAGATCAAAAAAGCATATCGTAAAGTAGCGATGCAACATCACCCGGATCGGAATCCCGGCGATAAAGCTTCTGAAGATAAATTCAAAGAAGCGGCGGAGGCTTATGAAGTGTTGAACGACCAGGATAAGAAATCACAGTACGATCGGTTCGGCCACAATGCATTTGCCGGCGGAAGAAGCGGTGGCGGCGGATTCGGCGGTATGAATATGGATGATATTTTCAGCCAGTTCGGTGATATTTTCGGCGGTAGCGGTGACGATAGTTTCGGTAGTTTTTTCGGCAGTGGTGGCCGCGGCGGCAGCCGCAATAACCGCGGTACGCGAGGCAGTAATCTTCGGGTGAAAATGAAATTGAACTTTGAGGAGATCGCCAAAGGCGTGTCCAAAACGATCAAGGTAAAGAAACACGTAAAGTGCACCACCTGCTTGGGAAGCGGTGCAAAGGATAAGAACAGCGTTCAAACCTGTACCGGTTGCGGCGGCAGCGGCCAGGTACGCCGGGTGCAGAATACTTTTTTGGGCCAGATGCAAACCGTCACTACCTGCCCTACCTGCAGCGGGGAAGGCACATCAATTACTGCAAAATGCACATCCTGCAAAGGGGAAGGAAGGATCTACGGCGATGAAACCGTTACCGTAGATATCCCGGCCGGCGTGCAGGAAGGGATGCAACTCAGTGTGAGCGGTAAGGGTAATGCAGGAGAAAGGGGCGGAAGCCCCGGCGACCTCATCGTACTGATAGAAGAAGAAACACATCCGCAATTGACCCGGGACGGATTAAACGTTGGATTTGACCTGCATATATCATTCCCTGATGCGGTTTTCGGCACACAGGTAGAGGTGCCGACGATTGACGGGCGGGCAAAAATAAAGGTACCACCGGGTACGCATAGCGGGAAGATATTCCGCCTGAAGGGCAAAGGCTTTCCTCATGTGAACAGTTATGAAAAAGGCGACCAACTGATCCAGGTAAATATCTGGACACCACAGCAGGTAAGCAACGAAGAAAAGGAATTGCTGGTAAAAATGAACGAATCCAAAAATTTCGAACCCAATCCCGAGAAAAACGACAAATCGTTTTTTGATAAGGTAAGGGAGATGTTCAGTTAATTATTAATTATTAGTTATTAATTAATAATTTGCTTCCCCATGCTCCACACACTCCGCATACAGAATTACGCCATCATTGATGAGTTGAGTATTGGGTTTTCCGACAACCTGAATATTATAACCGGCGAAACCGGTGCGGGCAAAAGCATACTCATGGGAGCCCTTGATCTCATCCTGGGCAAACGGGCAGATACTGCTGTGCTGAAAAATAAAGCCGCAAAATGTATCGTGGAGGCCCGCTTTGTTTTGAAAAGTCAGCAATCGCTTAAAGATTTTTTTTCTGCTAACGATTTGGACCCGGAAGAAGATATCCTGGTAAGAAGAGAGATCGCTGCAAACGGCAAGAGCCGGAGCTTTATCAATGATACTCCTGTAAGCCTCGGGCAGTTGAAAGAACTCAGCGGCTTCCTGGCAGACCTCCATCGCCAATTTGATACACAGGAGATCAGTACCGAAAATTTTCAAAGAGCTGTATTGGATGCGCTTGCAGGTAACGCCTCGCTGTTATCAGGGTTGAAAGCCGTTTACCAAAAATATACCGCAGCAAAAAAAGAATCAGACGCGCTGCTGATGGCACAGGCCAATGCGGAAAAAGAAGCGGACTACAATCGTTTTCTTGCAGAAGAATTTTCGGCGATCAACCTCAAAGAAAATGAACTGGAGGATTTGGATGCAGAAATAAAATTGCTCAGCAATGCAGAGCAGGTAAAGCAACAGCTGATTACAGTGTATGGTGAACTTTCGGAAGGAGAGCAGCCGATAGCTCAAACTTTAAAATCTCTTGCGCAGAAACTCTCGCCTTTGCTGCAGTACCGGGATGAATTGGAAGAGCTACAAAAAAGATTATTAAGTGCACAGGTAGAGATCCTGGATGTGGCCGGCGAATTGGAGAGAATTGATGACAGCATAAGTTTCGATGCAGAACGTATCAATACCGTCAATGAAAGGATCTCGGCGGGATACCGGTTATTAAAAAAACACAGTGTGCATACCACTGCTGAATTGTTGGAGATACAGGAATCATTACAGCGGAAATTGGATGCTGTAGTTAGTATTGCACATGCCATTGAAAAAACGGGAAAGCAGGTAACAGCTTACTTTGATGAGTGCACCGGCATGGCAAAAAAAATAAGCGACAACCGGAAGACTGCCATAAAACCGTTCACTCAAAAAGTAAATGCATTGCTTACACAGGTTGGTATGCCGAATGCATTGCTAAAAGTAGATCTAAAGCCCGCCGCTCTCTCAGAAAACGGGATTGATGAGATCAGTTTTTTATTCGACGCCAACAAAAGCGCCAGGTTTGAGCCGTTGCATAAAGTAGCCAGCGGCGGTGAACTGAGCCGTTTGATGCTCTCCGTAAAATCGCTGGTTGCAAAAGAACTGGAGCTTCCTGTACTCATCTTTGATGAAATAGATACCGGCATCAGCGGCGAAGCGGCCCGGCAGGTGGGCATTATTATGAAAGAACTTTCGGGATCGCACCAGCTTATCGCCATCACGCACCAGCCTCAGATCGCTGCAAAAGCAGACGCTCACTATTTTGTATATAAAGAGATCGTCGGTGATACCATTCAAACGTCCGTAAAGTTGCTGAACGGTGATGAAAGGATCACTGCAATAGCACACATGCTTAGCGGGGAACGACCTACCGCTGCGGCATTGGAGAATGCAAAAGAAATGATGAACTGAATGTAGCCTAACAGATAATTATGTCCCGTGGGTAAAGCACACTCTTGTATTTTTCTAAAAAAAGAATAAGTAAATTTGGGTTTCTGAATCTCCAAATCACCAAATCTTCAAATCACCAAATCGATCAGCATGTATAATTTACTGAAAGGAAAAAAAGGGATCATCTTCGGCGCGCTCGACGAAAAATCTATTGCATGGATCACTGCCATCAAATGCCGGGAAGAAGGTGCGGAGATCGTATTGAGCAATGCCCCGGTAGCCATGCGCATGGGTGAGATCAACAAACTGGCCGAAAAAATAAATGCACCGGTTATAGGCTGTGATGTGAGTAATGCGGAAGACGTGGAAAACCTCGTTACAAAAACCATGGAGCATTTCGGCGGCGGCTTTGATTTTATCCTCCACTCCATAGGTATGAGCCTGAATGTGCGTAAAGGAAAACACTACACGGAAATAGACTATACCCATAATTCCAAAACTTTTGATATCAGCAGTATGAGCCTGCACCGCGTATTGGCTACCTGCATGAAACATGATGCACTCAACGAAGGCGGCAGCGTAGTGGCCCTTACTTACATTGCGGCGCAACGCGTTTTCCCGGATTATAATGAAATGGCAGATGCGAAAGCACTGCTCGAAAGTGTGGCCCGCAGTTTCGGTTATCACTACGGCGTAAAAAAACATGTGCGCATAAATACCGTTTCACAATCTCCCACCAGGACCACCGCCGGAAGCGGCGTAAAAGGCTTTGACGGATTTATTTCCTATGCAGAAAAGATGAGCCCCCTCGGCAATGCCAGTGCTGAAGACTGTGCGAATTACTGTGTCACTTTATTCAGCGATCTTACGAAAATGGTGACCATGCAAAACCTTTTCCATGACGGCGGATTTTCCGGCACAGGGGTAACGGGGGAGATCATTGAGCAAATGGAGAAGTAGGTGGAAGTAAGATTTAAGATGTAAGATTTAAGATTTTTTTAGTTTGTAGCCTGTTCCTTTTTCGGGAGTATTATCAACGGAGAATTCCAACCTGTCCTATTATAAATACCTTGGAGTATAAAGAAATCTTAAATCTTACATCTTCCGTCTTAAATCTTCTATCCCTCAAAACTAAAGGCCTTTCGAATAAACGAAAGGCCTTTCAATAATATAGAAATCTTAAATCTTACCTCTTAAATCTTACATCCTCTCAATATTCATCTTCATTAAAAAAGAAATCTTCCTGGCTTGGGTAGTCGGGCCAGATATCTTCCAGACCTTCATAAAGATCACCTTCGTCTTCCAGTTCCTGTAAGTTTTCGATCACTTCGATAGGTGCACCGCTGCGGATGCTGTAATCGATCAATTCATCTTTTGTGGCCGGCCAGGGCGCGTCTTCCAAATGAGAGGCTAGTTCCAGAGTCCAAAACATCTTCGGGTCGTTTAATTTTGTGCAAATGTATACGTTCGTAGGAAATAACCAAAACTGTTTTTTTAACGTTGATTCCCAATGATTAGCAATACAATTTCCCCGCCAAAAAGTTTATGTCCGCCTGTGCCCGGATCTTCTGACAGATCCGTATTAGCAACCCCGGTTCGCCTTAAATTAATTATTTTCGGAAAATGTTAGAAGCAAAAGGGATTGAAAAATTTTACGGTAAACTTCAGGTTCTAAAGGGAGTGGACCTGCAGGTGAGTAAAGGGGAGATCGTAAGTATTGTGGGATCGTCGGGTGCCGGGAAAAGCACATTGCTTCACATCCTGGGTACCTTGGATACGCCCGATACCGGTTCGGTTTTCCTGCACGGTGACCGGACGGATAAGTTAAAGGGAAATGCTTTGGCAAAAT
Source organism: Ferruginibacter sp. (assembly GCA_037719665.1). GTDB lineage: Bacteria > Bacteroidota > Bacteroidia > Chitinophagales > Chitinophagaceae > Ferruginibacter. The sequence goes on along the minus strand of JBBJLU010000022.1, from coordinate 7,165 downwards.
TCCGGAATAAAAATATCGGTTTCATATTCCAGTTTCATCACCTGCTCCCGGAGTTTACCGCATTGGAAAATGTATGCATCCCTGGTTGGATAGCCGGTAAAAAGAAAAAAGATATCGAACAAAAGGCTGCATTGTTATTGGATACACTGGGGCTGGCGGAACGATCGGAAAATAAACCCCACCAACTCTCGGGCGGTGAGCAACAAAGGGTAGCGGTAGCAAGGGCACTGATCAATGACCCGGCAATTGTGATGGCAGATGAACCTACAGGCAACCTGGATTCCGTGAACGGCCGGGAATTACATAAACTTTTTATTGAACTGCGTGACAAATTTCAGCAAACGTTCCTGATCGTTACACATAATGAAGAACTCGCGAAGATGAGCGACCGGATCGTGATCATGAGGGACGGTAGGATCTTATGAGTTTTTTTGCCCACAGATTTGTTTCCCGCAGATATAAGATGATGTAAAAGCAGATCCCGCAGATTGCCTGCCGAAGGCAGGTGCTTTGTGCCTTCGTGCCTTTGTGGCCCTAAATATTTGTGGTAAAAACCGCGGCTTTGCGGTTCACAGATTTGTTCCCGCAGATTTTCGGGGATCGTTTCCCTCAGATATAAGATGATGTAAGAGCAGATCCCGCAGATCGACTGCCGAAGGCAGGTGCTTTGTGCCTTCGTGCCTTTGTGGCCTTAAACATTAGTGGTAAAAAACCGCGGCTTTGCGTTTCACAGATTTTTTCCCCGCAGATATAAGAGGATGTAAGAGCAGATCCCGCAGATCGCCTGCCGAAGGTAGGTGCTTTGTGTATTGCCTTGGTGGCCCTAAACATTTGTGGTAAAAAACCGCGGCTTTGCGGTTCCTCTGCGACTTGGCGTGAAGTGCTTCAACGAAAGCTGAACGTTTTTTATTGTGCAAATATTTCCTGTAAACGTTTAGCCAATTTACCCGGGTCGGGCAGCATTTCTTTTTCCAATATTATATTCATCGGAACAGCAGGAAGATCTAATGCTCCCAACACTTCTACGGGTGCATCCAAAAACCGGAAACAGGCTTTTGATATTCGTCCGGCCAGCGCTTCCGCAAAAGAATTGTTTTGTTGTTCCTCCGTAAGGATAAGGCATTTGCCGTGGGTCTTCACAGTTTTAAAGATCAGTTCTTCATCCAACGGAAACAAAGTCCTCAGGTCTATGATCTCTATTTGGCCGGAAAAACTTTTTGCCGCAGCCTTTGCCCAATACACACCCATACCGTAAGTGATGATACAACAACTTTCGCCGTTTTTTATTTTTTCTTCATCCGCTGCGAGTACAACATTTCCTTTTCCCAACGGCAGGATATAATCTCTTCCGGGTTCTGTCATCTTTGCATCCTCTGTACACGGAACCTTGCTCCAGTATAGTCCTTTATGCTCAAGCATTACCACCGGGTTCGGATCAAGGAATGCTGCCTTGAGCAGGCCTTTCATATCAGCAGTATTGCTAGGATAAACGATCTTAATGCCTTTAATAGTAAGCAACGTGCTTTCTATGCTGCCGCTGTGATAAGGGCCGCCGCCGCCATATGCACCTATGGGTACGCGGATAAGCGTCTGCACCGGGAATTTCCCGCAGCTGAGGTAACAGCTTTTTGAGATCTCCGTTACTAATTGGTTGAGGCCCGGGTAAATATAATCGGCAAACTGCACTTCCACGATCGGCTTTACACCCACCGCGCTCATGCCCGCTGTTGATCCGATAATATACGCTTCCTGGATGGCGGTATTAAATACCCGGTGATCGCCGAACTGTTCGGCAAGGGTAGCTGCTTCACGGAATACACCGCCCAAACGGCGACCGACATCCTGGCCATACAATACAGCTTCCGGAAAATCTTCCATGATCTCACGGATCGCAAACAATGCCGCATCCACCATCAATACTTTTTCTTTCTCTGCCGGCGCACGATCCCCTTTTTCTTCGGTGACCGGAGTAGGTGCAAAAACATATTTGCTTACAGAAGAAGGCTCCGGTTCCCGGGATGCTACTGCTTTATCAAATTCAGAACGGATAAATGTTGCAGCTGATTCCTCTATTGATCTTAATTGACTTTCGGGAATACCTTTTTGTAATAATACAATTCGCAGGTTTTCGTAAGGATCGTTTGCGGTATGTTTCCTCAGATCTTCTTCCGTGCGATAAAAATCTTTGCGCACACCGCTGGTATGGTGCCCCAACAACGGTACCCTTGCATGGACCAGGTAGGGACCACGGTTAATGCGAACTTCATTGATCACATCGCCCATTGCATCATAACTTTCCTGAAAATTATACCCGTCTATCGTTTTTCTTTTGATACCCGTGAAGCCTGATATAAATTCATAAGCATTGCTGGTCCTGGCTTCCGCAGAAGTAACACTGATGCCCCATTCATTATCCTGCACCAGGAATATGATCGGCAATTGATGCAATGCAGCAAACTGGAATGCTTCGCTTACTTCTCCTTCCGTAACAGAGGCATCACCTAAAGAACAGATCACGACAGGAGCTTCACCGTTTTTACCTTTTTTATATAAGGGAGATGCAGTCCGCTCTAAATATTTTATCCCTTGTGCTATTCCCGTAGTTGGTATCGCCTGCATGCCCGTGGCACTGCTTTGAGGTATGATGCCCGGCTTATCGTCGCCACGGTAATTGGGATGATTATAATAGGCCCTCCCGCCTGTAAAAATATCCTCGCCTTTTGCGAGAAGCTGCAGCATTAAAGTATAGGGTGAAAAATCCATTCCGAGCATCATGCTTTCGTCGCGGTAATACGGACTCACATAATCGCATGGCAGTAAATGATAGGCTGTTGCAAGTTGTATGGCTTCATGTCCGCGGCTTGTACTGTGCACATATTTGCAGATGCTGCGGTTAGCTTCATAGATCTCTGCCATGGCTTTCGCCCGGCACATATGCGTGTACGCTTTTTGTAATATATCCAAAAGGAATCTGAGTTATTAGTGATCGCCCGGGTTTACATAACCCCTGGCATGATTAAGCTCCGAAATTACAAAATATGTATGAAGTAATTTTTCTTTAGCGCGCACGGCGTTAACATCCGGTTGACGTACCAACTTTATGCGGTAAAACTTATTGCATTTTAAAACCTTCCAGGAACTTGGTTGTAAAGTTTCCGCTCCGGAAATCCTCATGCTGCATAAGCTGAAGGTGGAAGGGAATGGTCGTCTTTACGCCTTCTATCACATATTCGCTGAGTGCCCTGTACATGGTATCAATCGCTTCCGAGCGGGTTTGCGCAACCGTGATCAATTTGGCGATCATACTGTCGTAATAAGGAGGAATTACATACCCTGCATATACATGACTGTCTACACGAACTCCGTGACCGCCGGGCTGGTGCAATACCGTGATCTTACCGGGTGAAGGACGAAAATCATTATAGGGATCTTCTGCATTGATACGGCATTCTATCGCATGCATCTGGGGGTAATAATTCCTGCCGCTTACTTTTTCGCCCGCAGCTATTTTGATCTGCTCTTTGATAAGGTCATAGTTGATCACCTCCTCCGTAACGCAATGCTCTACCTGGATACGGGTATTCATTTCCATGAAATAAAAATTTCGGTGTTTGTCCACCAAAAATTCGATCGTGCCCACACTTTCATAATTAATGGCCTGTGCAGCTTTGATAGCAGCAGTTCCCATTCTTTCGCGCAACTCATCTGTCATGAACGGCGATGGCGATTCTTCCACCAACTTCTGGTGACGGCGTTGAATGGAACAGTCACGCTCACTGAGGTGACATACATTTCCGTATTGGTCACCGGCGATCTGTATCTCGATATGCCTGGGCTCTTCTACAAATTTCTCCATGTAGATGCCGTCATTCTTAAACGAAGCAGCGGCTTCGGTCTTTGCATTTTCATAATTTTTTTCGATCTCACTTTCCTCCCATACTACACGCATGCCCTTACCTCCACCGCCGGCTGTTGCCTTCAGGATAACAGGGTAGCCGATCTCCGTTGCAGAACGCTTTGCATGTTCCACACTTTCGAGCAAACCGTCAACTCCCGGCACCACCGGTACACCGGCCTTGATCATCGTTGCCTTTGCGGTTACTTTATCCCCCATTGCGTTGATCATATCCGGCGTAGGGCCGATAAATTTAATGCCATGGTCTGCACAGATCTTTGCAAACTTGCTGTTCTCTGCCAGGAATCCGTAACCCGGGTGAATAGCATCAGCATTGGTGATCTCTGCTGCTGCCATGATATGGGCCATATTGAGGTAACTGTCTGCACTTGCCGGCTTTCCGATACAAACCGCTTCGTCAGCAAATTTCACATGAAGACTGTCTTTATCGGCAGTGGAATATACAGCAATGGTCTTGATCCCCATTTCCCGGCAGGTGCGGATAACACGGAGTGCAATTTCGCCGCGGTTGGCGATGAGAATTTTTTTAAACATCTTTTTTAAATTAGCTGATTAGCTAATGTGCTGATGTGCTGATGACACCGGCATTAGCAATGTGAAAATTTGTTATTAAATGTCGGGAACTTTGATGAGCTTTTTTTTCGCAGTTCCTAATATTGCATTTAAGATCTTTTGTATTACCTGTAATTTTAAAATCAATTTTTCGCAATTGGGATACTGAGGAGCAAACTCGCACAATAACAACCAATATTGAACCTCGTCAGCTTCTTTTGCGGCAATTTTAATTTTATGCACAAAATCCGTTTTACTTTCTGCATTCTGCGCTTCCATAGTATTTGCACCGATAGAAGTTGCAGATCTAAGTAATTGTTTACTGATTATATATTTATGTTGAGCATCCAATATTTCACAGTAAGAAATTACCATGAGAGAAAATTCTATGGTATTCTTCAGGATCGGATTTTTGTCAATTAACTCTTTTTGCATGGTATAGTCAAATGAAAATAAACATACATCAAAATCTTATACATCACACATTAGCATATCAGCTAATCAGCACATCAGCTAATTAAATCGTCTTCAAATTAACTCGGATCTACCAAAAACAACGGCTGATCATACTCCACCGGGCTGGAATCTTCTACCAGGATCTTTACGATCTTACCTTTTACCTCGCTTTCTATTTCATTGAACAGCTTCATGGCTTCAATGATACAAACCACTTTGCCGGGGATGACCTCGTCACCTACGTTTACGAACAGTGGTTTATCAGGACCGGATTGGCGGTAAAATGTGCCGATCATCGGGCTTTTAATGGTAATAAAGTTATCAGCCTTCGGTGCTGCCGCAGGGGCTGAAGCAACTGCAGGTGCGGAGGCTGTCTGCGGGGCCTGGGCAGGTGCAGAATTATAAGCCGCCGGCGCACCTTGGGTATATATTTTCTGGGAAGGGTCTTTTTTTTGTTTTATGGTGATCTTGGTACCCTCTTCTTCTATGGTGATCTCTCCGATGGAGGTTTTATTAATTAGCTTGACAAGCTCCTGGATTTGTTTTATGTCCATAACAGTTTAAGAATTTAGGTAATTTAAAATTGTAACGGGCGGCTAAGATAGGGAATGATTATGCATGAGGAAACTATTATTTAATCAAAAACAGGCAAAAAGAAAGGAATTTACCCCCAAAATCCTCAAAAACAGGTCTAAAAGCTGTAAAACACAGCTAAAAGATAAAAAGTGAAAAAAGAAAAAGATGGCATTTAGGTGATAAATTAACAATGGATAACGGTCCCCCCATTATCCATTATCCATTATTTAATTATCCATTATCCTTTTACCCGCTCCACATACTCACCCGTCTTTGCGATCCTGATGAGCTCCCCTTCATTCACAAACAGCGGCACATTTACAGTAGCCCCGGTTTCTACGGTAGCGGGTTTTAAGGTTTTCGTAGCAGTATCTCCTTTCATGCCCGGTTCGCTATAGGTCACCATTAATACGATCTTATCGGGGAGTTCCACTGCCATCGGCAGATCGGTGTCTCCGTTTATAGCCACCATCACTTCCTGGCCGTCTTTTAGAAATTTAGGGGCATCCACCATGGTTTCGGGAACGGTGATCTGTTCAAAGGTTTCCTGATCCATGAAGCTATAACCCGTATCATCTTTATAGAGGTATTGGTATGCTTTCTTTTCTACCCGTACCGGGAAAATGGTCTCGCCCGAGTTCCAGGTTTGCTCAATGGTCCTGTTATTATCCACGCCTTTAAGCTTTGCCCAAACTTTTGCTGCTGCACGGGCTGTTTTGTTTTGTCCGAAATCAATTACGGTGTATAAACTGCCGTCTACTTTTATAATGAGACCGGAGCGCATATCTGCAGTAGTTGCCATTGTTATTTATTTTAATAGGCAGCAAAAGTAGCGGAAAAAATTTGCTTTAGTAGGGAGATGCAAACTGTAGTTTAAAAGACGGGGAATGCCTATGTTCAATCGGGAACCCCTAAATTACCTATTACCCGGATTCATCCTTATTCCCGGTATGCAAAAAAATAAATGTTTTTTTTTCATTTATGATTGACACAATAGTGTGCACTGTCCATCCTATGCTATTAAATCTTATAGTATAACTGCATTTGCTAAAACCCTTTGTGATATCCCGGTGCTAACGTTGCAACCCTAATGCCATAACTATTGAAAACAACTTTAACCCCTTAAACATTCAAACATGAAAAAAAAGTTACCCTTTTTAGAAGGTGCTCCTGTGCGCGATTCTAAAAGATTCCCCGTTCTTTTCCGAAAAATAAACCTTTTATTGCTTTCTGTTGTTGTATTGGCAGGATGTAAAAAAATTACAGAAGAACCCGGCCTTATCGGGATCTGCCCGATTGTAGTTTCTACAGTACCGACAAACGGTGCAACGGCTGTAAGCCTTAACAGTATTGTTACTGCAACGTTTAATGTAGTAATGGATTCATCAACGATCAATAGCAACACCTTTACCCTGAAACAGGGTAATACCCCCATAGCCGGGTTGGTGACGTATTTCGGCATGTCAGCAATATTTACCCCTGCTGCTAATTTTTTACCGAACACAACTTACACCGGTACCATCACCACCGGCGCACGCGACAGAGCCCGAAATGCACTCAAAGAAAATTATGTGTGGAGCTTTACTACGGGAACAGCTCCTGATACTATTCCTCCGAAAGTGATCTTAACCGATCCGACGAACGGCGAAACGAATGTGGCAGTAA
>JBBJLU010000021.1:0-40755 GCA_037719665.1 Ferruginibacter sp. | reverse complement strand
TTGCCTGGATGATAATGCCCGCGCTTTATTGATGGTTGTTATGGCATACCGCCAACAAAAACACCTGCACGCCGTGGAATTGCTCCCGGTCTATTTAAGTTATATCCACTACATGCAGAACGATGACGGAACGTTCCGGAATTTCCTCAGCTTCAGCCGGAATTACCTGGATGAAGTGGGATCGGAAGATTCATTCGGCAGAACAATTTGGGCACTGGGTTATTTACTTCGCCACCCCACCAATGAAATGCATTACCAGTCTGCAAAAGAAATATTCTTATACGCCGCGCCGAATTTTGATAAGCTCCGGTACATCAGGGGCATTGCAAACACGATGATCGGCCTGAGCCACTACCTCGACAGTAACCCTGCGGAAACAGGCATGAAAGAATTGTTGCGCGGCATGGCTTACCGCCTGGCAGATCATTACAAAGAACACAGCAAGCCCGGTTGGAAATGGTTTGAGCCGGTACTGACCTATGACAACGCAGTTCTGCCGCTTTCCCTGTTGCAGGCAGCGGAGATACTGGCCGATGAAAACCTGATGATGATCGCAAAAGAAAGCATGGATTTCCTTTCGGGGATCTGCTTACGCAACGGATACCTCTCCGTGATCGGAAATGAAAAATGGTTCAGTTTAGACAGCAGGCAATCCGTATTTGCACAACAGCCCATAGATGCTATGATGATGACGCTGATGTTTCAAAAAGCATTTTCTCTTACCGGGGATAAAAAATATCTCGGCAACCTCAACACTTCCTTCATGTGGTTCCTCGGGGAAAATGACTTGCAGATCCATTTATACGACCGGGATACGAAGGGTTGTTTTGACGGGTTGGAATCTTACGGCGTAAACCGGAACCAGGGTGCGGAAAGTACATTGGCTTACCTGGTCTCTCACCTGGTGATGAGTGAGATGGTTGCGGGTAAGGAGACAGGATCTGCAGAAGAAAATGATGAAGACAATATCCCAAATTATCAGGAAGCAAAACCCGGGATGGCTGTATAACAGGTACTATTCTTTTAATTTTTCCAGCAACTCCGCCAGGTTTACCGTGGCATAGGTGGAAGCATGATCAGACATGGCATAAGGGATGATCAGGTTTTCATTGTGGATGATCGCACCGCAGGAATACACCACGTTGGGCACATAACCTTCTCTTTCTTTTTCGTTTGGAGACAGTAGGGGGAACATCAGCCGACCGATCTCTTTTGACGGATCGTTGATATCTAATAATGTGGCGCCCAACGAATATTCCCGTACCGGTCCTACGCCGTGGGTGATGACCAACCAGCCGGCATCGGTTTCCAATGGAGACCCGCAATTGCCCATCTGTACCAATTCCCATGGACTTACCGGTTTTTGCAACAATTCCGCACTTCGCCATACCGTTATATCATTCGAAAAAGAAATAAAATTATTCATGCCGTCACCGCGGCAAAGCATCACATATTTACCGTTGATCTTTCGCGGGAACAATGCCATGCCTTTATTCCTGGCAACTTCCCCGTGCAGGGGCCGCACAGTAAAATGATAAAAATCTTTTGTCAGCAACAGTTTGGGCAAGGTGGTATATCCGTCATATGCAGTGTATGTGGCATAATAAGTGATCTCGCCGTTATCATCTGTAAACCGCACGAACCGTGCATCTTCAATACCCTTAATTTCTGTATCCGCGATCGGGAAGATCACCCGTTCGGAGATGGCCGTATCAACGGAAAAATTCATCTCGTAGTGCGAAGAAGCCAGCCATTTCATTTCATTCAACATCGCATCCGCCGTTTTATTGTTGCTGAATTCCGTACGGGCCTCTTCGATCATTCGTTTCAGTTCTTCATAGGTAAAAGTTTCCGTCAGTTTTTTTTCAATCACGTCGTACACCTCTTTATCGGGTTCCTGCATTTCTTTTATCTTTTCCAGGAACGATATCTTTTCGTAGCGGTAATTTTTTACGTGCTCCGGCGATTCCAATAACCTTCCGGGAGGTTCAATGAGTATATTATTTTTGTGGTCAATGATGCCCGAACGAAAGACGATAGAAGAAATATGTCCTTCCCCGGTGGCGCGGAAACTGATGATCACGCGCTTCTCTCCCCCGGAAAGTTCCGACTGATCGGGGTCCTCCATGATAGAGGGATTGAAAAATGCCGCGGCTTCAATGGAATATTCCATAGTAAAATAAGCGCCGATCAACACTTTCTGTGCAGTAGATAATGTCTCGGGATCGATCCCGGTCTTCGGGAAAATATGGGCCAGGCGGTTAAAATTTTTCTCGAAAGCTTTGGAAATACTGCGGTGCCTGCGGGAAAAATCACGCAACACCCGGAGCAGGGTTTCCTGTTGCAGTTTTTCCGGCATCTCCATGATTTTCTTGATAAGCTGTATGTTTCTTTCTTCGCTGTTCGCAAAAAAGCGCGTGATCACACGGCTTGCATCCGGTTGAAAAATGATATTTTTCCTGGTGACTGTTACGGGCATAATGAGAAAATATTTAGCGAAGAGCAATATTAAGAACGGTTAAATTTATCCAATCCCCTGCAAACAAAGGAAAAGATTTTCTCCTCCCCGCAGAATTGCCCGTTGATCATATTTATAATTTTTATTAACTTTCGGGTAGTTTTTAAACCCTACTTTATGAAAAAGATCACGGCCCTCGGCCTGCTCCTCACGGGCATGCTGTACCTGCATGCGCAGGAAAAATTTCCTGCTTTACAATTTTCATCGGCTTATCCTCAGGCACTGCGACCCTTGTCATTCAGTTTTAATAGATCGCGGAGCCCTTTCAAAAGCGAAAAGAATATCCGTATCTACATCTCTGAAGTCTCTCCCGGGGGAGTAAATACCTACATTCCTTTTTACACGGTCTCAAAGGCAGTCTACCGGGGCAATATCACTCCCGCGCTTTCTACAGCGCTGGTATTGATCTGTATAAAGTCTGCCGAAAATAAACTCCCTTGTAAAGTTTATTTCCTTCCTGTCTACGGGAAGAACCGGAAGCCGGTAAAAGAATATTATGAAGTGATGGAGAAGATTCTCGCTGATCCCGAGGAATTTCTATTTGACCCGGACAGGGATTTGAAAGGATTTCCTTTTGCAAATGAGAAAATGGGCAAATAGGCAAATGGGCAGATGGGCAAATAGGCAGATGGGCAAAAGTGCAGATGGGCAAATGGGCAAATAGGCAAATGGGGAGATGGCTCCGTACGCAGGATAAAAACAGAATGAATGTTCTAACTTTATTTAATGGTTTATATGAAAATAATGGCCTTATTCTTTTTGATCTGCCTGTCGTCCTGTGCGACTACCAAAGTTTACCTGGTAAGGCATGCGGAAAAGGCGGGGAGCGGCCCTGCAGACGGGCTGAAAGCGCCGGAGGGCGTAAACAGGGCGAATGCATTGAAAGATTATTTTAAGGGCAAAGCATTGCATGGCGTTTATTCAACCAATTACCCGCGAACCATACAGACCGCTCAACCGGTGGCGGCGGTAAAAGGCCTGGCCGTGTTGGGGTATAACAACGGTGATTCGCTGTTGGCAGATATCCTGCAGAAAAAGAACAGGCGTTATGTAGTTGTCGGCCATTCCAATACGATACCGCAGATGATCCGGGCTGCAGGGCTAGACCCGAGCTACAGCGGCAATATACCGGATAATGAATTTGACAACCTATACATCATCACGGTTAAGCGAAAGAATTCATCCCTGATAAAAAGCATTGAAAGAAAAAAGTATGGCGCAGCCACTCCCTGACGGGTTTGGAATTTGCATCCTTCTTTTCAAATTTTTAAATAATTCTCCTTGTCCTCATTCAGACTGCAATCTCCTTACTCCCCTGCCGGCGATCAGCCGCAGGCCATCACCAACCTTACCGAAGGAGTGCTCTCCGGTGAGCGGCACCAGGTGCTACTCGGTGTGACGGGCAGCGGTAAGACATTTACTATGGCCAACGTGATCCAAAATGTGCAGCGGCCTACGCTGGTGATCACGCATAATAAAACATTGGTGGCGCAGCTTTACGGAGAATTCAAACAATTCTTCCCCGACAATGCGGTGGGTTATTTTGTTTCCTATTATGATTATTACCAGCCGGAAGCCTACATGCCCGGCAGCAATACTTATATTGAAAAGGACCTCAGTATCAATGAAGAACTGGATAAACTCCGACTCCAAGCCACCGCGCAGTTGCTGAGCGGCCGCAGGGACATCATTGTTGTGGCGAGCGTGAGTTGCATTTACGGTATGGGTAATCCTTCGGAGTATGAGAACGGTATCATCCGCATCCGGAAAAACCAGGTCATCAGCCGGCAGGGATTTCTGCATGCGTTGGTGAACAGCCTCTACAACCGGAGCCAGGGTGATTTTACCCGCGGCACTTTTCGCGTGAAAGGGGATACGGTAGATATCAATCTTCCTTACGTGGATTACGGGTACCGTATCAGTTTTTTCGGGGATGAGATCGAAAGCATCGAAACGCTGGAACTCAGCAGCGGCAAGCGGATCGCGCAGGTGCATGATGCCGCGATCTTCCCGGCATCGCTGTATTTGGCGCCCAAGGACCTGCAGGCACAGGTCATCAGTGAGATACAGGATGAAACCTATGCGCAGGTAGAATACTTTAAACATTCCGGTAAATACATCGAGGCACAGCGACTGAGTGAACGCGTGAATTATGATATTGAAATGATCAAAGAACTCGGCTATTGCAACGGCATTGAAAACTATTCCCGGTTCTTTGACCGCCGTGCACCCGGCGCCAGGCCGTTTTGTTTATTGGATTATTTCCCGAAAGATTTTTTATGCGTGATCGATGAGAGTCACCAGACCGTACCGCAGATCAGCGGGATGTACGGCGGTGACCGGAGCAGGAAACTGGTATTGGTGGATTACGGTTTTCGCCTGCCCAGCGCCATGGACAACCGTCCCCAGAATTTTCATGAGTTCGAGAATCTCGTCAATCAAACGGTGTATGTATCTGCAACACCGGGAGAATATGAATTGGAAAAAAGCGGCGGGATCGTAGTGGAGCAGGTGGTGCGCCCGACGGGCTTATTAGATCCGCCGATAGAGATCCGCCCTTCGGTGAACCAGATCGATGACCTGCTGGATGAAATTGATAAGCGGATAAAAAAAGGGGACCGTATTTTGGTGACCACGCTCACAAAGCGGATGGCAGAAGAGATGGATAAGTACCTGCACCGAATCAACATCAAGTCCAAATACATTCACAGCAATGTGCATACGCTGGACAGGATAGAAATACTAAGGGAGTTAAGGCTGGGTATCATCGATGTATTGGTGGGCGTGAATTTATTAAGGGAAGGATTGGATCTACCGGAGGTATCGCTGGTAGCCATACTCGATGCCGATAAAGAAGGATTTTTGCGGAATGAAAGAAGCCTTACACAAACGGCAGGTCGTGCCGCAAGGAACGTGGACGGCCTCGTGATATTCTATGCGGATAAAATGACGGAGAGCATGCAGAAAACCATTGATGAGACGGACCGCCGCCGCGAAAAGCAGGTGCTGTTCAATACCCTGCATAATATTACCCCGAGAACGATCGTGAAAACCAAGGATGAAGTATTTGCACAGGGAAGTGTGCTGCAAATAAAAGGGTTTGACCCGACCAACCCTTATGCAATGGGACCGAATGATGAACTGATCACATCAGCCGCGGAAGAGCAGGCAGATTATAAGACCATCCCGCAAATGGAAAAAGGAATTGTAAAGATCAAAAAAGAAATGGAGCGCGCTGCCCGTGACCTGGATTTTATGGAAGCTGCAAGGTTAAGGGATGTGATGTTTAAAATGCAGAAGGAATTAGAGGGGATGAAATAGTTTTATTCATAAAATAGGTATCGCAAAGGGTGCAAAGAAGAACGCAGAGGGCAAAGAAGAATATGACCATTGTGTTTTTCTGTTCATTGATGCATTTCTTCGCGGCCTTTGCGCTGTATTCCTTTCGCGTTTCGTGGAGGGGATGAAATAGTTTTATTCGTAAAATAGGTATCGCAAAGGGTGCAAAGAAGAACGCAGAGGGCGCAAAGAAGAATATGACCATTGTGATTTTCTGTTCATTGATGCATTTCTTCGCGGCCTTTGCGCTGTATTCCTTTCGCGTTTCGTGGAGGGGATGAAATAGTTTTATTCGTAAAATAGGTATCGCAAAGGGTGCAAAGAAGAACGCAGAGGGCGCAAAGAAGAATATGACCATTGTGATTTTCTGTTCATTGATGCATTTCTTCGCGTCCTTTGCGCTGTATTCCCTTCGCGGTCTTTGCGATACCTTTTTGTAAGTAGAAGTTTAAAGGGTTTTCAGGCTTGAAATAAGAGTAGGTAAAAAGTTCATCTTAATTTCCCAAACGATTGAATAGTCAATACCAAAATAATCGTGTACAATCCTGTTCCTGAAACCTCTGATTCGATGCCAGTCAATGTCGGGGTGCAAATCTTTAAAAGATTCCGGTAAACGATTTGCCGCTTCACCAATAATTTCAAAGTTTCGAATTACAGCATCAATCGTCTTACTGTCCGTTGTAAATTCTTCGAAAGAAACATTATCTGTGTAGTGTAAAATCTTAATCGCGCTTTCAATGATATCCCGATAAGAAAAGATGATTCGCGCTTAGACATAAATAATTTCCGATTCTATTTGATTAAAGTACTTTGTTTTCACGCCGTTCCTGGAAACCAAGTCAACCTTTTTCATGAGCTTGCTCTCAATGAAATCAGCGAGGTCGACAAATTCGATACCGATAGGTTTCGTGAAATCTACAATAATATCTATGTCACTAGAATTATTAAAATCATCCCGGACAACAGATCCAAATAATCCGATTGAGTTTACATAAAACCTTTTCGCCAGCTCGGGTTTAAGCCGGGTAAGTTTGTCTTTTATGGAGTTCAATTGATTCACTCCTTAAAGATAATAAAGTTTCGATTAGCTGTTTCGTATAACAACGTTAGGGCTTTGTGACAATTCCTATCGTCACTCCGAAAGAAATTGAAGGCGATGAAATAATTTTTTTATCGCAAAGAGCGCAAAGAGTACCGCAAAGAGCGCAAAGTGTAAACATCCGGACTTCGCGGCCTTTGCGCAGTATTCCCTTCGCGCACTTTGCGATACGGTCCTCAATATTTAACTGCTAAATAAAAAAGTATCATATTAATAATGATCAGCACATTGAACCCCAGCCACCAGGTCAATGAAAAATTTGCTTTGGAAAGGAATAGAAAAAATAACCCGCTCATCACCACCGCACAAACGATCACACTGATCACCGAAACCTGGATATCGGGTGACGAACAGAAAAAATTATATATACCGGCGGGCACGAGAACCGCCGAACCGATCGCAGAAACCCAAGCCGCTAACGTGAAATATTGCATCCTTTTTTGCAGGGGAAATTTCACATAGGCCACTAAAAGCAGGACACACCAGGTAAAGCAGGGGATCATCATCGTCTTCATGGTAAGCCGCAGAAAGTCATGTTTTAAATATACTTTGAGGGAATAAGAAAATACAGCGGTGAGTAATATGGCTGTAATAAATAATGCAATAATTTTTTTCATTATGCAATAATTGATGAATATATCACCTGTATAAGACTATAAAAATAAGTAAACAACCGTCTTCTTTGTGAAATTCTTTAACAGGCCGGCAAGCCTATTATAATTAATTTTGCAAACATTTTAATTACCGCTGTTCATGCGTTTGCGATATCTATATTTACTCTTCCCGGTTTGCGTCTCTCTGTCGCTGCGCGCACAGCCCCCATGCCCGGGGGCCATCGCTGTTTTTCCATACCAGGAAGGCTTTGAATTGTCCAACGGGAATTGGGTCCCGGGAGGCACTGCATCGGATTGGGCATGGGGTACTCCTGCCAAACCGCTGATCAATGCCGCCGGGCAAGGCATTAAATGTTGGATCACCGGAGGGCTGAATAACAGTTCATATAACCCCGACGAAAATTCATACCTGGTCAGTCCCTGTTTTGATTTTACATCATTGATCAACCCGCGGGTATCTTTTAAAATATTTTGGGAGACCGAGAAAAAATTTGACGGCGCATCGTTCCAATATTCGACCAACGGCGGTACTGTTTGGAACCTGTTGGGTTCAGTAAATTCGAACGCGTCCTGTTTGGGCGTGAACTGGTTTAACTCTGTAAATATTACTTACCTCGCGGGGCTCCCGGGATGGTCGGGTAATATTCAAACTGCCGGTGGCAGTTGCGCTTCCGGCAACGGCAACGGTAGCGGTGGCTGGCTTACGGCGTCGCATGATCTTACGCCGCTTGCCGGGCAATCCAATGTGCAGTTTCGTTTTCTGTTCGGAGCGGGAACCATTTGTAATTCTTATGACGGTTTTGCGATAGATGATGTAAATATTTTTGAAGCACCGCCAAACACAGCAAGTTTTATATCACTATGCAAACCTGCACGCACAATAGACTTTACGGCCACTTCGCCGTGCACGACCGGTTCTTCCTGGGATTTCGGGGACCCGGCTTCCGGCGCAAATAATTTTTCCACTGCAGCAAACCCTTCTCATACTTTTTCCACTGCAGGATCTTATACGGTTAAACTGACTTCTACATTCGCAAGCGGCCCGTCGTCTATGTTGCCGCGTACGATTACCGTGTTGGATATTACTGCAAATATTGACCAGGCGATTACCTGTAACGGATCAGCCAATGCGATGCTAAGTGCCGTGGCCGCGGGAAGTACGAATCCCTATACTTACACCTGGAATACAAACCCCGTACAAACAGGACCGGGCATTACAGCCGGCCCGGGAACATATACTGTAACTGTGACTTCCGGTATGGCATGCCCCGCTACCTCAATACCGTTAACGGTTACAGAACCGTCGGCATTACAGGCTTCCCCTGTGGTGACCGATCAGAAGTGTACGCTTGGTATGGGTTCAATTTTTTCTAATATAAGCGGCGGCACACCACCTTACCAATACCAATGGAGCACCGGTGCGATGACCGCAAACCTGCTTAATATTCCGGCGGGAACTTATAGTCTAATTGCAACCGACAGTAAAGGTTGTACATTCAACAGCGGGAACATAAACGTTGCATTTGATGCCGGCGACCTGAAGGTTGACCTCGGAAAAGATGCACAGATATGCCCGGGTCAAAAACTCATCTTAAACCCCGGTATTTTTGATACCTATCTCTGGCAGGACAACAGTACTTTATCTACTTTTCCCGTGACCGTGACCGGGGGATATACCGTAACAGTTACAGATGTAAACGGCTGTACAGGCAAAGACAGTATTTATGTGTTGGTGGATTGCTCTGCTATCTATTTCCCCACAGCATTTACGCCAAACGGCGACACGAAAAATGAAAAGTTCGGACCGGCGGGAAATAATCTATCGGTTGTAAAAAATTATCGACTGGATATTTACAACCGCTACGGAGAATTAATATTTAACAGCATAGATCCCTTCAGGAAATGGGACGGTAAAATAAACGGGCTGATGCAGGGAAACCAAAGTTTTGTGTGGACCGCTTCTTATACGATCAACGGGAAGCAGGAGGTGAAGAAAGGGGTGATGACGCTTATCAAATAAAAATGAGATGATAAATTAAATAAGGATGCCAACTTTTCAAAAGTTGGCATCCTTATTTATAACATATGGTTTTTACCAGTTTTACTCTATCGCAACAGAACCCACGGCGATCCTTTTCCCGGATTTGTCGGATAACGCGACGCGGTAAATGCCTTTACCCTGCTGTCTCATATCTACTTCCATATGTTGGTATGCATTGATCGAATAACTCCTCACATAAGCCCGCGCACCCTTGGAATCAAAAATGGTAAGGGTATACTTCGTATCGGGAGAAGCAGCATAATACACCACTTTAAATGTGCCGCTGTTCGGACTGGGGAAGATGAATAATTTCGCCGTTGCAGAATCCGCAATGGCCAGTGCCGAAGAAGTATTGTTACAGGGCATGCCGGATGTATTTGCAACGCTTACCGTATAACTTCCCAAGTCATTGTAACTGATACCCGAAAGTTTTGCTGTAGTAGCACCGTTTACCGGGATACCGTTTTTGAACCAGGTATAATTATACGTTCCCGGCGGAGTAACCTCTGCTGTTAATGTAGTAGTTAGCCCGGGGAAGAGGTTCCGGTATGGTGATGCAGAGATCGAAACAGTTATGTTTGTATTTGCAGAGACCGTGGTTGGTAATGAAGTAGCGGAGCAGCCGGGACTTGATACCGTAACGGAATAATTACCCGATGAGCTCACTGTTATGGATTGCGTTACCGCGTTGTTGCTCCACAACCAGGAGCTGCCGGCCGAAGCCGTTAACACTACATTGCCTCCCTGGCAAAATGAAGTAGAACCGTTTGCTGTAATGGTCGCAACCGGTACTGAATTTACCGTAACAACGATCGGAGATGAACTGCTGCTGCATGACCCCGTAGTTACGGTAACTGTATACGAACCGGCGGCTGTTGCATTATAAGTTTGTGAGATTGCGGTGCCGATCACCACACCGTCTTTTTTCCAAATATATGAACTGCCGCTATTAGCAGTAAGTGTAACCGATCCTCCCTGGCAGAAAGTGGTGGTACTACCTGCAGTGGCCGATGCCGCTGTTGCCGAATTGATCGTAAGGATCACTCCCGTTCTTGTTGCGCTCTCGCAACCGGAAGCAGTATTACGCGCAGCAGCATAGTAAGTAACTGTTCCCGGTGTATTATGAACCGGTGAAGCAACCACTGTGCCGCCGGAAGGTAAATTGTACCAAATCACGGTATGTCCTGCCGGCACTGTGGCTGTAGCAGTAAGGGTTGGAACCGGGTCTCCCGGGCAAATGGTTTGTGTTTGATCACCACCGCTTGCGGGTGCTGCAACCGAGGCGCCGCCGACAGCTATAGCTAATGTGGATGGACTTGTTTGGCAGGCGCCGTTACCGGCTACAACAGAAAGGTTTCCGCTGTTACTGCCCGATGGATAATTAATTGTAATAGCCGTGGTGCCTTGCCCGCTTGCGATCACAGCACCGGGAGGCGCAACCCATGTATAAGAAGTGGCGCCGGTAACCGCGCTGAGGTTGTAAGGAACATTGGAAGGGGTACCGCAAATATTGGCTTGGCCGGTGATTGATCCTATTGCGCCCAATCCACCGCCGCCGGAAGATGTGTGGCATTGATCGCAACTGCCCGGATGCTTTCCGAGCCGGTTGTATTATTTTTGCAACGATCGTAAGCCATTGGCTTAAACCGGGCGTAAGGCCTGTGGCGGCATAGGTGGTGCCGGTTATATTGGCCGCAAGGATGACAAATTGCCCGGTTACATTATCCAACCGGTAGATATCATAATGGGTAGCATTCGTTACGGCGTTCCAGGTAAAATTCAATGAACCGGAACTGCAACCTGCACCCGCCGTAGCAGCAAGCCCGGTGGTGGTACCCAAGATCTTAAAGGTTGCATCACTCATATCTGTAAGTGTTCCCGAAGAGACCCTCACCAACGCCGTGGAAGTATTTGCACCCGGTACGGAAAAAGTATACCTGTTGGTGGTCGCGGCAACAGTGGAAGATAGAACCGTCCAGGTACTGCCGTTATCTAAAGAATATTCAATGGTTTGAGTCCCGGTTACGCCGGCATTATCCCAAGTGATCACTTCGTTTGATGAAGGATTAAAAGATTCTCCGCCGTTAGGATACGTCACTTCGATGTACGGCATATCTACAGTCCAGGTAAGGGCATAAGATTGGTTGGTTCCCATCGGAACGGCAAACCCGTTTACCCTCATCGTATAAGTTCCCGCCGCCGGGTTATCTATGGTAACCTGTTCAATATTGCTCACATTATCTACCCCGCGAACGGCGGGAGTGGCAGGACTGTTTTTGTCCAATATCCACGGAAATGTTGTAGTTGCGCCGTTGATAAGTGAAAGGTTTAAATCATTGACCAGTGCGGGGTTTGAATTAGCTGCTGCGGCAGGATCATTCCATGTGAGCATCACCCTTAATCTCGCGGCCCCGGCCGGTACAGTAAGGTTAAGATCATTTGTTGTACCGGTGGTGGCAGTATTGAGTACATAGCGTACACTTGGTTCAATGATCCGTACAGCCTGTAATGCATTTATACGGCCATAACCATATTTATAATCGGGCCCGGCATTTCCAAGATCTTTGGCGGTATTAAGAACAATATTTTTGATGAGCGTGGAGGGTGGGGGTGTACCGCCGTTCAATTCTTTATACCGCTGTACCAACAAAGCAACGGAACCGGCAATACCGGGCGCGGCCATGGAAGTGCCGGAATAAAAATCATAAACAGTAGGAGAAGAAACCGTGGAAAACACATTCGTTCCCATTGCGCTGATCTCGGGTTTTACCCTACCGTCCTGTACGGGTCCGAAACTGCTGCTCCCGGAAATAGTTTCTGTGGAAGTAATATTCGCAACCAAAATATTATTCTTTGCTGATTTTCCACTTGAGGTGATCGTTGACCATCCGCCGGTACAGCCTGTCTGTGAATTTCCTGCGGAATGGCAATGCAAATGGGAGGGAAAATTATTCAAGTTAAGGTCCGTTTCCCTGCTGGAATTACTATAGGCTACCCCGGTACCGCTCAATCCGCAGGTCTGGGTGCTGCCATAGGAATGGCTGCTCACCGCCAGGTTGTGCAGAGGTATACCCGTAGCCATTTCTGTCTGAATATTACCGCCGAAATTATAAGAAAACAATTTTGCATTCGGTGCCATTCCCCGTGCCAACGGATTCCTGAGCCCACGTCCCAATATCGTTCCGGAGCAGTGTGTGGAATGATCTGAAGCTGTGCCCATCTCTACCTGCGTAACCCTTCCTGCAGGACTAAAATCCAGGTGCGGACTGATCGCACCGCCATCCCAAATACCGATATTAATGTTGTCGCCTTTTAGATTCCTGATCCCGTCATTTAAAATATTTACACGGTGCAATGTTCTGCCCGGCAGATTCTCCAACCTGTTTGGCGGATCGATAAACTCAACCCATTGTACAAAAGGAAGGGCCGGAAGTTGTTTCAATTTATTTTGCGGAATGCGAACAGTAAAGCGCCTGAATACCTGTGCATCTTCTAATATGGTGACATTCAATGCGGCAAATGCTGATTGAATTTTTTGTACTGATAGCTTTTCATAAGTGATCACGTTTACGTCAACAAAACCCTGTGCTTTAATTGCGTGTGCAGGGATAATTCCTTTTAATAATGCGGGGATGGTTTTATGAGCAGCACTGAACTGAAAAACAGCACGGACATTTCCGCCGGATAGTTTATTGATATTGAAACCCTCTTTTACCAATGCAGTGTAAGCCAGGTTTGGAATATAATCCTGCAATGTTATGCCCGCTGAAAGCAATTCATTCTTTTGCCTTTCATTTGGAAGGGCATAGAATTGAACGGTTAGGTAATGACGGCCTTTGAAAAGACTGTTAGGGAAGATCCCGGTTTGTATTTGTAAGTCTTTTGCATTTGCCGGTGGGGTGAAATTCCCCGAATGCAGCCGGATACGGTAATCGTTTCCCTGTTGGCCAAATAGCATAACCGGCGCACAAAAAAACAGGAGTAATGAAGTAAGGAGTGTAAAGATCCGATTCATGAAATTAGGTTTATCGATATTATGTAAAAGTCTTATCCTGAAATATAAGAAATATTTTCAAGTCCGGCGGAGCTAATCCGTCTTCTCCGGCCGCATCATCGGGAACAGCAACACATCCTGGATACTCACCTGGCCGGTCAGCAGCATACAAAGCCTGTCAATCCCGAAACCGATACCGCTGGTAGGCGGCATGCCGTATTCCAACGCACGGAGAAAATCATGATCTATGAACATGGCCTCATCATCACCGCGTTCCATCAGGGCAACCTGGTCCTCGAAGCGTTCCCGCTGTTCGATAGGGTCATTCAACTCACTGTATGCATTAGCAATTTCCTTCCCGTTGATCATGAGTTCGAAACGTTCTACCAATCCCGGCTTGCTGCGGTGTTTTTTGGTAAGCGGGCTCATTTCCACGGGATAGTCCGTAATAAATGTAGGCTGGATATAATGCTTTTCACATTTGCCGCCGAAGATCTCATCAATGAGTTTTCCTTTTCCCCATTTTGTATCGGCATGTATATTTAATTGTTTACAGACCCCTCTTATTCCTTCTTCATCCATTTCACTGATATCAAAACCTGTATGTTCTTTTATGGCATCATACATGGAAATTCTTTTGTACGGAGCTTTAAAACTGATCTCATTTTCACCCGACTGCACGGTAGCCACCCCGTTTGTAGCGATAGCCGTTTTCTCCAACAACTGTTCCGTGGTATCCATCATCCAGTTGTAATCTTTGTATGCCGTATAGAATTCGAGTACGGTAAATTCCGGGTTATGGGTGCGGTCCATTCCTTCATTCCGGAAATTCCGGCTAAACTCGTATACCCATTCAAACCCGCCAACGATAAGCCTTTTGAGGTAAAGTTCATTGGCAATACGCATATACATGGGCATATCCAATGCATTGTGGTGTGTACTGAAAGGCCTTGCAGCCGCGCCGCCGGGGATGCTTTGCAGCACGGGCGTGTCCACTTCCAATGCACCGTGATCATTTAAAAATTCACGGATGGCATTCATCATTTTTGTCCGCTTGATGAATACTTCTTTTACGCCGGGGTTTACGATCAGGTCAGCATAACGCTGCCGGTACCGAAACTCCGGGTCCGTTACTTCATCAAATGATTCTCCGTCTTTTTCCTTAACCACCGGCAATGGGCGCAATGCTTTACTGAGCATGGAAAATTCTCTCACATGTACCGAGGACTCGCCGGTCTTTGTGGTGAACACATATCCTTTCACGCCAATGATATCACCGATGTCTACTAATTTTTTCCAAACAAGTTGGTAAAGGCTTTTGTCCTCACCCGGGCAAATATCATCCTGCTTAATGTAAAACTGGATCTTGCCCGTGCTGTCCTGTAACACGGCAAAATTTGCTTTTCCCATATCCCGGACGCTCATGATGCGTCCCGCGATGCATACTTCTGCAAAATCCGCTTTATTCTCTTCGCCCTTATATTTATCCCTGATCTCCTGTGCGGTAATGTTTACCGGGTATAATGCTGCCGGGTAGGCATCAATGCCGGCCTTTGTAAGCTCAACCAGCTTTTCTCTCCTGATAATCTCCTGTTCTGAAAGGTGTTGTGTACTCATAGGCCGCAAAGGTAACAAATGTGAAAATGTGATCGTACCGTTCAGGCAAGCGATCCGCAAACCCTGCTGCAGTTACAGGCTTCGGGTACCGGTTGGCATCTAAGGTCCATACCTTGCAAAGCCTTTAACAAATAAAATATTTTATCCGGCAATGAACTTGCTTATAAGGTAGAAACAACCGACATGAAAAAATTATTTACCCTTTTGATCATTTCCGCTACCCTGGGCAGTTGTGAGACATTGCAGCAGGTAGCCACTGCCGCCGGGGCGGGCGGTGTAGGCACCGGTGTTTCCAATGCAGAGGCAGCTTCGGGTATTAAAGAGGCCCTGGGCCAGGGGATCGGCAAGGCTGTGCTACAACTGAATAACACTGATGGCTTTTTCCGTAATGCATTTTACAAGATCCTGTTGCCGCCGGAAGCCAGAAAGATCGAGAACACCTTGCGTGATATCGGCTTAAATTCTTTGGTGGATAAAGCGATCCTGCAAATAAACCGCGGTGCGGAAGATGCAGCGGGTTTTGCAAAACCTATTTTTATTGAAGCCATTAGGAGCATGACATTAAGTGATGCCATCGGTTTGATCCGGAACGGCGACACGAGTGCGACGCATTTTTTCCGGGTAAAGACCACCGATAAACTCATCGCTGCTTTTTCACCGGTGATACAGGCATCGCTGAATAAAGTGGATGCAACTAAATACTACGGGGACATGGTAACGAAGTATAATAATTTCCCTACAACTTTTAAGAAACTGAATCCTGACCTGAATTCATATGTTACGCAAAGGGCCACAGATGCTTTGTTCAATCTTATTGCAAAAGAGGAAGTGAACATTCGCACAAACCTGGCTGCAAGAACTACAGATCTGTTGAGGAAGGTATTCGGAGGAGCGTATAGATAATAATTTTTAAAACGCTATAAGGTCTTTTAGACCTTATAGGTTTTTTTAGACCTTATAGGGTTTTATTTTTATTGAAAAATTCCATCGCGCCTTTCACACCGTTATCGTACAGCATTCTTTTATTCGCATCGCTCATTTTTTTAATCCGAGCATCGCTGTTTCCGTAGCTCACATAGATCGTCCTCCCTTTCTCATTCTCCAGGCCCGGGTATTTCCTCGCCATGGTTTCCGTCGTTAGGTTTCCGAAAGCTGCAAGAAAATCTTTAATATTTTTCGGACGGAAATACGCCAGTTCAACAGAGTCTTTCATAAACATTTCGATCTGTTCTTCCCGCTCCAGCTTTATGCCTAAAGTTTGCCGGTTGAAGACCAGCTCATTGCATAAAAGCGGCTGCCCTCCTGCTTTACAACTGTCAAACATACTGATGGGGTAATTGCAAAGCATACCGCCGTCCACGTAATAATTAATATAAGAAACGGTGTCACCTTTTTTTATTTTATGTAATGAATCATCCAGGGCTACCGGCGTAAAGTATAAGGGTATGCCACCGCTGATGCGAACAGCTACCGCAAGGGAAAGATCAGGTGATGTTGTAAAGGAGAATACTTCGAGCCGTTGGCGGCTGATATTAGTGGCTGTACAGTAAAAATCGCGGTAACGCTTATCTACCGATTTCATTTCATGCAACCCGCGGAAACTAAGGGCTGCATTTCCCGTTTTTATTCTCAGCGTTTCGCGGAGCCAATTTTCAAAATGGTCCCCTTTATAGATCCCGAATTTCTTTTTTACCCTTTTATATTTTCCATAGAGGCCGCCGCGGCCGTCATTGAATTTTTGAAAAGGAAGCGACATGAGGATGCTGTCGATCTCTTTTGCATTGTAACCGATGGCCAGCATAAGCCCGGCGATGGCCCCGGCAGAAGACCCCGCCACATTTTCGATATTTTGTAAAACACCTTTTTCCTCAAGCACTTTAAAAACGCCTGCATAAGCGACACCTCTTGTCCCGCCACCTTCGAGGGCCAGGTTGGTATATTGCGACGGAAGTTGAGCAAACCCGAAAAGCGGGCATAAAATAAACAGCAGGATTTTCATTGCTGCAAAATTACGCCGGTAAACTGCCGGTGGTGTTGCGTTA
Organism: Ferruginibacter sp.; assembly: GCA_037719665.1. GTDB lineage: Bacteria > Bacteroidota > Bacteroidia > Chitinophagales > Chitinophagaceae > Ferruginibacter. The sequence continues at coordinate 23,491 of JBBJLU010000021.1, read as the reverse complement.
ACGTTAAATCAACGCCGCTACGCACGGATCAGATCACATCATTGGCCAACAGGACCTGCCAGGCGTCTTCCGGCCTTTTGTCATCTAAGAGTTTTGCGGCGAGACGATGGGTCTCTGCTTCCATCTCCTGCGGGTTGAGGTTGTAATATTGTACGATCTGTTTGAGGTCGTCGTTTTCAAATGCCGGGTCAATGACCGGGGTATCGTGCAGATTCGCCAACTGTCCCAAATGATTTCCCGTTAAGATGGCACTGTTGCGGATACTCTCCGGCAAGGCATCTATACCGATGCCCAACTTTATATTGGGCTTGGTTACTTTGAATAGGTTGGACTCACCTGTTTTGCAATACCAGTCACCGCCGAGGCGTGCCACATGGTGCATTTTCAACTGGTCGATATTGTTATTTTCATCCAATATACTTTCATCGATATGGATGAAGAGCACTTCGCAGATCACCAGGTTACCCGCACCGCCTTCTGTTCCCAGCGGTTTGATCTCATTCACCCGGCATTCCAGTTTGATCTTACTTTCTTTTACCATCGGGGGTTTTACGAAAGTTGCTTTTTCTGCAGTGAACCCGGCCTTGATAAACTCATCAGTTCCTTTCGGAAACTCACAACTCGCCAGTGAGGTCTGTTGCACCATATTATAGTCCACGATATTGATCACGACCTCGGGCACTTCAAACACATTCTCAAGGGTATGTTTTGTGGTGTTGTCCCTTACCCGCCTTGCCGGGGAAAAGATGACCACCGGCGGGTTGGAAGAGAATAAATTAAAAAAGCTGAAAGGTGAGAGGTTTACTCTTCCTTCCTTATCAATAGTGGACGCAAAGCAAATGGGGCGGGGTGCGACGGCGTGCTGTAAATAATTCTGGACTTGGGCGGGGGTGAGGTCGGTTATTTTTAAAGTAAGCATGAGAGTTGCGGTTGCGAGTGACGGGTTAGGGGTTACGGGTTTTGGCCAATGATGTTTTTATTCTTTTTTGATGAATGTATGACATCAATTTGCCGATTTGTTTTCCTAAAAGATTTAAGGAGTCTATCAATTCTTTGTTGTCTGAATAATTGGTGTAACCCACATTATTTGAAAATATAAGACAATTTCTAACTTCTCCGCATGATCCTTTTGCGATTCTCAAAAAGCGGGAAAAGTCATTGTTATTGTTGTATTCAAATCCCTCAGCAATGTTATTTGAAATAGAAAGTGCCGCTCTTTTAATCTGGTCTTTAAAAGAGAAGTCTTTTCGGATTTTTTCATTCAGATCCGTGAGATTAAAAATCATTACAGCGTATGCCTGGGCTTTTTTCCAAATGTCCAGTTCTTCAAATGAATGAATAGTTGCCATTTTGGTCAGGGTTGGGATTGACTATAAAAATAAGACAGAAATCTTAAACTTGGGCGTAACCCGCCACCCGCCAACTCCTCTTTCTCTCCGCGACTCTGCGGTGAAATTTTTTCTTAGATCTTCTTCAACTTAAACAAACTAAAATCACTCTCCTCCGCCACAACAGTATTGGACAACACTCCCAGGCCGTCAATCTCCATTATAACCTCATCGCCGTTCTCCAGCCATTGTTCTTTATAATCAGGGTCATTTAATTTCCCCGTGCCGTTGAGCTCCAGGAAGCAACCGGTGCCTACCGTTCCGCTGCCCACCACATCACCGGCATACACATCCACACCGTAACTGCAGCGCTCAATGATCTCCGCGAAGGTCCAATCCATATCTGCAAGATTTCCTTTGCTTACTTCTATTCCGTTCACTTTACAACTCATGTTCAGGTTCCATGCTTTACCGGTATGCCCCTCTTTGCAGGGCACTTCATAGGAAGCGAGTTCATCAAGGGTAACCAGCATGGGTCCGATCACCGTGGAGAAATCTTTGCCTTTCGCCGGGCCAAGGTTCAGCAGCATTTCTTCCATCTGCAAACGCCGGGCACTCATATCATTCATGATCATGAGCCCACCGATATATTCATCGGCCTCCGAAGCTTTTATATTCTTTCCGTGGCGGCAGATCACGATGGCTGCCTCCAACTCAAAATCCAGTTTTTCAAAATGATCAGGCATACAATAAATGTCACCGGGCCCCTGTATGCTGTTGTGATTGGTAAAGTAAAATATCGGGTATTGGTCAAACTCGGGGATCATATCCACTTTCCGGTTCCGCCTCGCGGCAGCCACATGTTGGCGAAAAGCATAGCCATCCCGGCAACTGGTGGGGTGTGGCACCGGAGCTATTATTTCCGCTTCGTTGAAATTCGTGGTCCGTTTATTTTCCATTCCCCCTTCTTTTATCCGCCTTTCTGCGATAAGCGCAATGGGTAACACATCGTCCCAATAGTTTAAAAACATCGACATGCTTATCGGAAGATCAGGGTGTAATATATCCGTATCATATAATTTTCCGTTTATTAAGAGGGCCAGTTGTTCCTGTTCGTCCCGCAGATGTGTAACTAATTTCATTGATGAAGTGTTTTTTATAATAAGTTATCAATTATGGCAGTTCTTTTGCATTATTAAGGTAAACCAAAGGTATGCTGTAAAACTGAGCCTCCATATAGCTCAGTATAGCGTTATATCTCTTTACTACAGGCAGGCTTGATATTAAAAAAAGCAAAATTAACGCCCTGTTTTATGGAAAAAATAATGAATTTGTATATTTGCTAAACAATTTAATACATGGACTTTCAAAAAATTTATAACAAAGGACAGGCCCAGTTATTCAGGAGCGGATATCTTGAGTACCTCACCAAGACGCATCCCCTTGTTATTTGGGGAATGTATTTACCAGCCCTCATCTTCCTTCCTTATTATTCTGTAACATACTTATATATGTCCGGCCTGACGGTCTTCCTCGTATATGTCGGAGGAATATTCTTCTGGACCTTTATGGAATATGTTCTTCATCGTTTTGCATTTCACCATCACCCCAATACGGAACGCGGTAAGCGAATTAATTATGTATTGCACGGCAACCACCATGAATACCCGCGGGATAGGGAAAGGTTGTTTATGCCGGTAGTGCCCAGCCTTATCATTGCATCCCTTTTCTTTTTTATATTTTACCTGATCTTGGGCCGGTATGTATTTCCTTTCTTCCCGGGGTTCATGCTGGGTTACCTGGTTTACGGCAGTATGCATTATGCCATCCATGCCTGGAACCCGCCTTTCAAATGGATGAAGGGCCTTTGGAGAAATCATCACCTGCATCATTATAAGCATTCCGATATGGGCTTCGGAGTAAGCAGTACTTTTTGGGATCATGTATTCGGTACTATGTTCGATCTTAAAAAAGAGAAAGAAGATAAAGAGAAATCAGCCGGTCTCATGTTCAGCAAAAAAGCATCTTAATTACCAACGTTCTTCTTCAGGAATATCATTATTATCCCGGCGGTGCTCCCGCCGGGACTTTATTTTTTCCGTTTGCCGTTCCATAAACAGCACAGCGATCAGGTGGCCGGCATCCTCATTTTTATTTCCCTCCAACAGCACTGTTAACTTTTTTTCACTGATATCGGCACGGTAGAGAATTTGTACCAGGCGGTTGAAATCATGAATGATGAGGTAATTAATTCTTTCAGCCAGCAACTGCAGCGAATTAGCCTCCGTGGTTTCCAGGCCGAAGGAGGCATTGATAATATGTAGGATATCTTTCTCCATCTCAGAATTTTTCCAACACGCCTAAAGCGAATAATGCAAAATCATATTTAGCCGGGTCCGCTTTGTCGAGCTGTTTCATGGCCTGTGTAAGTTCCAGCGCAGCCTGCCAATCCGTTTGTTTCCGCGTAAGCAGTTTGAAATGCCTTGCTACCCTGGCCACATGCAGGTCTAAAGGTATGATGAGTTGAGCAGGGGAGATCGCCTTCCATATTCCGAAGTCAACGCCCTGCCTGTCCCGGCGCACCATCCAGCGTCGGTACATGCACAATCGTTTGCAGGTTGCTTTTTTGGCGGGTGAGGCTATATGCTTTAAGGTGCGTTTCGGCACCTCCGACAAAGAAAAAAAATATTGGTAAAATCCATTGAGGGCATTTTCAATATTCGGATCGTTCTGATGCATTGATCGTGTGAATGCTGTTTCCAGGGAATTTTCTTTTGTGTAGTGAAATCTGAAGAAGTCAATAAAATACAGGAGGTCCGTCGGGTTGAATGTGCGGTGTTTAAATTGCAATAACTTTTTAAGGTCATTGTCGGAATGATGAAGGCAGAAATCATGCGGGGCATTATCCATCAGTTGCATGAGTTCTTTACTTTTATTGATAATGGTCGTTCGGTTGCCCCAGGCGAAAATGGCGGCAAAGAAGCCTGCTATTTCGATATCCTGTTTTTTGGTGAACAGGTGCGGGATGCTTATCGGGTCAGGTGCAATAAAAGAAGGGCGGTTGTATTCGGTGACCTTTTTATTGAGGAATTCGGCGAGTTGATTTTCTATGATATTTTTTTCTCCCACAGATTGCAAAGGTTTTTTCCCGCAGATCATCGGGGATTAAGCACGCAGATTTGCGCAGAGTAGTTCCCACAGATCATCACAGATTCTCCCACAGATTTCCACAGATTTGTTTCCCGCAGATCTAAGATGATATAAGAGCAGATCTTGCAGATCGCCTGCGAAGGCAGGAACTTTGTGTCTTCGTGCCTTCGTGGTTCAAAACCTTTGGAGTTCCTCCACGCCTTTGCGAGAAGAATTTCCCACAGATCATCACAGATTTTCGCACAGATCATCACAGATTTTTTCCCGCAGATCTTCGGGGATTTAAAAACACGCAGATTTTCGCAGATCGCCTGCGAAGGCAGGAACTTTGTGTCTTCGTGCCTTCGTGGTTCAAAACCTTTGCGTGAAGCATTTTCCCGCAGATCTTCGGGGATTTAAGCATCGCAGATAAGCGCAGAGACTGCATTCCAACCTTGAACCTTGAACTTTCAACCTTGAACTCTTCTTACCCTATCGCCTGCTTCAGATCTTCCACCAAATCATCGGCATCTTCAATTCCTACACTCAGGCGGATCAGCCCGTCGGTAAGTCCGTTCTTTATTCTTTCTTCCCGCGGAATGCTGGCATGCGTCATGGTGGAAGGGTGATTAATCAGGGACTCTACGCCGCCCAAACTTTCTGCAAGGGCAAATAATTTTGTAGAAGATAAGACCGCATTCGCCGCTTCCACACTATCGTCTTTCAGGGTAAAACTCATCATGCCGCCGAAACCCCGCATCTGCACCTTTGCAATATCATAGTTCGGGTGATCGGCGAAGCCACACCAATATACTTTATCCACTTTAGGATGGTTGCGCAGGAAATGCGCCAGCACATAACCGTTCTCGGAATGCTGTTTCATCCGCACATGCAGTGTTTTTATTCCCCTTAAAACTAAAAAACAATCCATCGGGCCAGGGACTGCGCCGCAGCTTTTCTGGATAAAATATAATTGTTCCCGAAGCGCATCATCATTGAGGATGAGTGCGCCCTGTATCACATCGCTGTGGCCGCCGAGGTATTTTGTGGAAGAATGCATCACGATATCTGCCCCAAGGTCAAGTGGGTTTTGCAGGTAGGGTGAGGCAAAGGTATTATCCACGCAAAGCCATGCGCCTGCTGCTTTTGCGATAACGGCCGTACCGTGGATATCGGTGATGTTCATCAACGGGTTTGTCGGGGTTTCGATCCAGATCAGTTTGGTATTGGGCGTAACCGCCGCTTTGATATTGTTTATATCGGTGGTATCTACATAAATGAATTTGATCCCGTATTTGGCGAAGATCTTTGTGAAGAGGCGATAGGTGCCGCCGTACATATCGTTTGCAGCGATCACTTCATCACCGGGGTTGAGCAGTTTGATCACCGCATCCGTAGCCGCAACGCCGCTGCTGAATGCCAGGCCATGCTTCCCGTTCTCAATGATCGCCAATGCATCCTCCAATGCCTTCCTGGTGGGATTTTGACTGCGGGCATATTCAAAACCTTTATTCACGCCGGGGGCCTCCTGCACATAAGTACTGGTTTGGTATATAGGTGTCATGATCGCACCGGTGCTCGGGTCCGGGACTGTACCCGCATGTATGAATTTCGTACCTAATTTATGGGAATGACTGTTCATGGAATACTTTTTTATCGGGCAAAATTAACTGAAACTATTTTAGGGTGTGAATAAAGGCAGTTATATCATTTGCGCCAGGGTCAGGTAGCGCCAATCTGCATTATCCGGCTCATGAACTTCCAGTGGGATGATCTTTTTAGTCAACACGGAAGGTTTCAGTATTTTTTCTTTCACCAGTTTTTGTTTAGACTCTGTAATAAGTTCCTGCACCTGTTTATCCTGCAGCCATTTTTTTTGAGGCGGCTCAAAGCCGGTTTTCTCCGGGTTCCATACAATGCTGTCGGGTAGCCTGCCGTTCATCGTCTTCCGGAGAATATACTTTGTAAACCCGTTGTTTATTTTACAGGATGCGGGAAGGGAGAATATGAAACTGACCAGGTCAAAATTTAAGAAGGGCAGGCGAACTTCCGTGCCGTGCGCCATACTGTTACGGTCTGCATACCGCAATAATTCTTCCATGCCGTGCTCCATCGTATTGTGATAGAGGATATCGTTCAGTTTTGTAACAACGGGTTTATAAATGCCCTGCCATTCTTTTCCTTTTACTTCCCGGAGCAGGCCGGCATTAATAACGGAACTGCTCAACAACTTACTGTATTCTCTTTTTTCCAGGGCCAGTGCCGCATGAGAAGGCAGAAATGCGGCCAATGCATTTTTCAGGCCCCACCTGACCGAAATGTTATTTTCCCGAAAGGCCATACGTTCTTTTTTCGCTTTCGAAAATTTATTCCTGCTCACGAGTTCCTGCAGATACCAGTGCAGGTATTTTGTATACCCTCCCAGGATCTCATCTGCTCCCTGCCCGTCCAGCAACACCTTCACGCCGTTCTTTTTTGCCAATTCAAATACACGGTATTGAGCATAGATACCCGAAGAGGCAAACGGTTCTTCCTGGTGATAACAAAGTTTTTCAAAATCCCGGACCAGTTCCTCAGACGAAGGAGTGACGGTATGATTCTCAAAACCCATCTGCCGGCAGGTCTCACTGATCCGTGCACTTTCATCTTTCCCGAAACCGGGGAACACTGCGGAGAAGGTCTTAAAACCGGTTCCAGTTGTTCTCTTTTTTAATTGTTGCTGAATGAACCAGGCGGCTGTTGAACTGTCCAGCCCTCCGCTCAGGCTGGATCCCACCGCCACATCACTGCGCAGACGATATCGTACGGAATCGGAAAGCAGGGAACCGAGTTTACTGACGGCTTCTTCTTCCGTTATTTTTATGCTTTGCTCTTTATTGATATCCCGGTACTTTGTCAGTTCCAATTGCATCGTGTCGGCGGAAAGGGTACCGTAATGAGCCGGGGGAACAGAGTAAATGTTTTTGTAGAAGGTATTGGATTTATTTGCCGCATGTTGTACATAACCCAACACGAGATAATTGATCATCATTTTTTCGTCGGCGTTCTTTGCGGCACCTATAGCCCAAAGCGCTTTCATCTCACTGGCAAAAGCGAAGACATTTTTATCAGAAACATAATACAACGGTTTTTCTCCGAATATATCCCTTGCACAGAAAAGGGTGTTGGTTTTTTCATCCCAAATGACAAAGGCAAACATACCGTCAAAATATTTCACGCAGTTTTCTTTGTAAAAATCATAGGATGCAAGTATTACCTCCGTATCACTTTCCGTGCGGAAATGATAACCGGCTTTTTGCAGGTCCGAGCGGATCTCTTTATAATTATATATTTCCCCGTTATATACAATACTGTACCGGTCTCCGTAATGCATGGGTTGCGAAGCTGCTGCGGAAAGATCTATTACAGCGAGCCTGCGATGCGAAAAGCCGGCAGTATTGTGTTTGTTGATCCAGAGGCCCTCGCCGTCGGGCCCGCGGTGTGCGAGGGAGTCGGACATTGTTTTCAATGTATCCGCACGTATGATCGATGTATCCGGGGAAATAATTCCTGCAATGCCGCACATACTATAAAGATACGAAGGGGCAATTTGCTAATACAAAAGGAAAGCCGCAGGGAACATTATTTCGCATAGGTGAGGGGCAAAACGGTCTTTACATTATCCCAAGCCATTACCAGGTCTGCGCCGGTAGAGGTTTGCTGAAAAGCCATTGTAAAATTTTCAACACGGGGCGACTGTGTCATTACCGGGATATCGGTTCGGAAAACATCTTTATCTTCTTTGATATGCAGCCCCCAGGTATAGAGGTTGGAATTCAGGATGATGGTCCAGCGGTCCGCATGCGGAATGCAATACATTACATAGAGCCCTTTAGGAATATTTTTCCCGGCGATACTTACATTTTCAACCAAGTCGAGTTCTGTGGCCTCATTGGCGCCCAAACGCCAGGGTTTTCCGTAGGGGCAAAGGCTGGTATTGGACTCCCCGAATATCTCACGGCCCTTCGTCTGCGGCCTGCTGTAAATGATGCGGGCAATCAGCGGTAGGGTATCATTGCCTTTCATTTTTTGCACGGGGTAATCTGTCGGGCACCAAGCCATATCCATGGGCGACTGATCCGTGCTTACATAAGGATTCGGGTTGCGCAAAGTATCGGCATATTCAGGCGTTTTTGTCTTTGCGGTATTCTCATTTTTACAGGAGAAAAGCAAGGTCATACAGCTTACAAAAAGAATGGTTCGGGAGAACTTCATAGGTTTACATTGAAATGGGTAAAGCGACCTGTAGATTATCCCAGCCGGCGATCATTTTATAGCCGGGGGTAGCTTTTTCAAAATATATATAAAATGATTCTGCTATCTCCGTGGTTTTTTGAACAGGTACCGTTATCCTCACCAGGTCATTGCTCATATTATACCGGAACGAGCCCCATGCATTGAGATCTTTATTGATGATGATCGTCCACTTATCAACTGCCGGGATGGCAAAAACCACGTACCTCCCTTTCTTTATTTTCACATTGCTGATCTTCACATCCGAAAAGAATTCGATCTCTGTATTTTCGTTGGCACCAAACCTCCATACATTATTATATTCTACAAGTTCGCCGAAGACGACGCGGTTATTTTTCTGCGGCCTGCTGTAAATGACCCTCGCCAACAGCGGTTCTACGGTTTTGCCCTGTGCCTTCATCCCTGCAAAGTTCGCGGGGTATGTACTCATGTCCATCGGTGATTTATCTAAAGGGGGAATGGCCTGGGCCCGAAGCTGCCCGGAAAAGAAAGGGAGAGTTAATAATAATATGAAAAGCGGTTTCATAGCTGTTATTTTTTCAAAGATAAAAATTCATTCTGTTAATAACTGCGCCGCTTTACGGGCGGCAAATATTTTAACATCGGGAAAAAAGCTGTCGTACAATTCCTTTATTTCCGCTTTATTCGCCAGGAAGATACTGAAAGCCGTATCCGTCTCCGCAATATACATTGCACGCCGCGCAAGCCCGCCGAAACTTTTTCTCATTCCTTCATCGAGGCGGTAATGATAAAGCCAGTCCTGGGAACGCATATAGGGAAACATCACCGCGAATTTTTCAGGAAAATAACGGGAACGGACTTCCAATGCCGTATAACTTTCCGTTGTAAAAACTTTTAATGCCCCGGGGTTAGGAAACTCACGGGTATCATTGGCCAGGAAATGGTCATACACCACGTCGGCAAAGGCCCCGGCATATAACCGGTAGGCCGGGCGGAAATATTTTTTTACTTCCTGTGTTGCCGGGTGCAGATCGGTAAACTCATCTATTGCCCTGTGTAATTGAATTCCCGCACGGATGCCCGGGGGATAATCGAATTGTTTTTTCCCTTTGACGAAATCACTGATCATATTCCCCGTGAGTAATTCAGCATTATTGAAGGAAAGGCAGGCGTGCGCCAAATAATTCATTTTTAAAAATACCGCTTTTAATTTTTAACGAAACCGCGTAGATTTTACGTTTTCATTAAGAAATACGTACAGTCATTTTTTTGAATATAAAAGCTTTACGAAAGAAGGACTTACCTTTTTATAAATGCAGCGATTTGTTTTACCGGGCCCGGCATCAGCGGAAGAGAAACATCACTATAACTGTTGACGTTTTCCGTTTTATCTGCGGATACTTTTTTGAGGATATGATTCATCCCTTCGAAGACAACATATTTCGCATCCGGCCGGCAGGCCTTGAGCATATCTCCTTGTTTTAATGTTACCTGCAGATCTGTAGTGCCCTGTATGATGAGCACCGGCATGGAAAGTTTTTTAATTTCTACACAGGGGTCAAGCCGCATCCACGAGGCAATATAGGGTTGAATAGATGGCCGCAGTATCGAAAAAAATGCGGCAGGAACCTTATCGATCTTTTCATTATTTTTTAAGCGGGTAAGCAGGGAGTCCAGTGTACGGCCGGTTGCCGGGGATTGATTGCCGAACTGCCATACCAGGATCCGGTCAATGCTTTCCCCTGCACCGGCAATTGAAATATATCCCGCAACTTCTTCCTTTTGTGCAGCCAACATGCCGAGCAGTGAACCTTCACTATGCCCTGCAATAAATATTTTTTTGATGCGCGGATCTTTTTTCATCAGGTTGATCCATCCCGCAAGATCATCCGCATAGTCGGTAAACAGCAGGTCAGATTCTTTTTTGCCGGCGCGGGCACTTCCGGCAATGCCTCGTTTATCAGTGAGCAGGGTAGCGATCTTTTTTTTAGCCAATGCTTCAGCCAGCAGGCGATAGGTTCCTGCTTTTATGCCATAAGGGCTGTTCCCGTTGCGGTCCGTCGGCCCCGAGCCGGCCTGGATGACCAGGAGATCAAACCGCGCTTTTCCGGAGGGAAGTACCAGCGTACCTTTTAGTTCACCGGCCGACACAAAAACCTTTTCCTCGGTTTTAAATTGTGCAGAAGCGGGATTTATCGCGGACCATAAAATAAGTACAATCAGGTAACGCATTTTTATATAAAGTTATGTTTTTGCCGCGCGGAAAAATATGAAATAAATATTCGGCATATGCCCAAAAGGTATTGGCCGTATGGAGAAAAGGGGAACGGCAAGTATTAAGTAATGATTATTTCCGGCGCTGTTCATTTTTCCTGTTGCAAAAAGATTAACTTGATCGGAATAAGGAAGGGCCACATCTCAAAAACATACCATGGAGCTACTGCAACAATGGAGAAAATTGGACGGTCAAAGAATTGAACTGCCGATCGAAGACGAAGTTCGCAAAGCTATCGTTCGCGAAAAAGAAAACGGTAATCAGTTAAAGGTCTGCATCGGCACCGACAGCCAGGTGAAAGGAAAGGAAACGGAATTCGCCACCGTGATAGTATTTATCCGTAAAGGAAAGGGCGGGTTCATGTACATCCATAACGAAATAACCCTGCATAAAATGAGCATCAAAGAAAGAATGCTTACCGAGGTCTCCAAAAGTATTGAAGTGGCATACAGTCTTTGCAGGCTGTTTACGTTGTACAATGTAGAGATGGAAGTGCATGCAGATATCAATACCGACCCCCATTTCAAAAGCCATGATGCTTTTAAGGAAGCCATGGGATATATTATGGGTATGGGTTTTGTTTTTCGTGCCAAGCCGGATGCGTTTGCCAGCTCAAGCTGCGCCAACAAAGCCGTTCAGTAATACCTACTTCTAAAAAAAATGCCTGCTTACCGGCAGGCATTTTTTAATGAACTTTATTTCCCCTTATAGCCGCATTGCCAAAGTATGAATGCTTTTTCTATCGCATCATCTTTAAGCCATTCGTCATTATTTGCTCCGCCAAAATGCCCGCCGGCGTAATTTACTTTCAACAGGGCAGGGAGTCCTGAGCCGGTATTATTTTGCACTGCTGCCGCAAATTTCCCGGGGCTCCAACTGATCACGCGCGGATCATTAAAACCTGTGGTGATCAGCATTGCCGGGTATTTCACGCCTTTCTTCACGTGACGTACCGCATCCATTTCCGCCAGTGCCTTTGCCTGCTCCTCTATTTTTACCGTTCCGAATTCCGGTACATTCACCGGCCCGTTGGGGCTAAATTCAAGACGTAATGTATTTAAACAACCTACCCGCGGCACAGCTACGCGAAAAAGTTCCGGCCTTTCAGTAATCGCCCGGCCGATAAGAATACCACCGGCACTGGTACCGGTACCGGCCAGTGATTGGGAAGAAGTATATTTTTTATTGACAAGGTAATCCGCGCATGCAATAAAATCTTTCCAGGTATTGGGTTTTGTTGTTTTGTAACCGGCCAGGTGCCACTCTTCGCCCTCCTCACCTCCGCCGCGGATATGTGCGTAAGCCAGTACCACACCACGTTTAAGCATAGAAAGGTTTACAAAGGACCAATACGGAGAAGTGATGCTTCCGTATGCACCGTAGCCGTCGAGATAACAGATGTTGCTGCCGTCTTTTTTAAGCATGGTGTTATCATACACTATACTCAACGGGATCTTAGTTCCGTCATGAGATACGACCTCCGTTTCTATGGCCTCAATATTTTCTATACCCTCTACTTTCAAAGGCGTATAAAAATAACTTTTGGCGAAGCTGCCCGTTGCGACATTATATTCATAGCGGTTGAATGGTTTTGTCCAACCGGTATTTGAAACCTGCAGGTCATCCGATTTTTCATCATAGGGATAAGCATAAACCAATCCTTCCAGCGGAACCTTTACTTCAGAAAGCTTACCTCCTGCCAACGGAAGTTTTTGGATCCTGGTTTTAATACCGCTTTCCAATGAATAGATATAAATGAAACTTTTACTGCCGGCAATTCCCTGTACCACATCTTTACCCGGGGAATAGACCAACACAGGCTTCTGTTTTTGACCGTTCCTGATCGAATATTTCCAAACGTCGAACCGTGAATTCTTTTTCGAACCCAGGACAAAAATATCATTGCCCCGGACATAGGCCTGTGTGATCTTATCCGCCCTGCTGCAAAAGGGTTTCCAGTTTATTTTCCCGCTCATCAGTTCTGATACCGGGGCAAAATACAACTCCTGGTTATTTTCAACAGTCCCTTTACCGGCGATGATATAATTGCCGTTTTCAAATACACTTATAAACGGATATTCTTCCGGTAAAATATTCAGGGACGGGTCGTGGGTGTTACTTAGCATTTCTATTCGCTTGCCCCTGTTGTATAACATCAGCTTACTGTTCAGGGTAGCATCCATACTGTGTACATCCGAACTACCCGTCTTTGTATAAAAAAACATATTTCGGTTCGGAAGCCAATATGCGTTGTTTGCATTTGTAATAGTATCAGCGGACATTTGTTTTGTTTGTACATCCATCAGGTAGATCGTTCCGCTTTCTTTGCCGGGCTCACTCATATTCAGCAAAATGTTTTTTGCGTCATCAGATACCGACCACCCTGTGAGTTCATATTTTCCCTCAGCATATATTTCGGGATTAAAGAGTTCAGTCGGTTCCGTATTGCCCTTACGCATAAAGATCCGGAACCGCTGTTGGCCGGGCAGGCGCTTGTCAAAAAAATAATCATTGCCGCGCCGGTAAATGGCATTGTACTTTATGCTACGGATCTTATCTGCTTCCTTGTTTTCATTAAAAAGTGTTTCTACGAGCGGCATGCTCTTGATAACAGAAGCGGTATACTCATTCTGCGCTTTGAACCAATCAATGGTCTCTTGATTTTTCAGGTGCTCCATCCATCGATAAGGATCGGGATAGGTTTTACCGAACCAGGTATCGGCACTGTCTGTAACCCGGGAAGCAGGATATTGTGCAAAAGAATGAGTGCAGAAAATAAAGCCTGTTGCAAGGAGGAATAATTTCATGGTGTTTATTTTGGTAAATAATAACCAAGATAAATAATTATTCTTATATGAAGGTTGGGTTTGAGTTTGGGATCCCGCATACGAAAAAGGGATGCGCTTTTCAGCAGCATCCCTTTGATCTTCGCGGTTATTTTAGTTTACTACTATTGATCGGGTTTCTTTTAAACCCTCCATTTCAAACTGAAGCTTGTAAATGCCGGGTTTAAAATCACATACGTGAACATGGCCGCTGTTCACCCCGGGTAAGGCCTCCATATCAGCGGCATAGACTCTTTTGCCGGCAGCATCAAAAACTTTCACTTTCATTTTATTTTTTTTCTCCGAATTAAAATACACCATCAATTGCCCCGGCCTTGTAATAGGGTTGGGGCCCACGTTATTAATAAGCCGTGGGGTACTGAGGCTATTTTTATACATTTTTATTTCGCTTAATTGTACGCGCCCGTCTTTATCAGTCACGGCCAGTTCATAATAAGTGAATTTGTTTTTATTATTCACATTGTTATCAGTAAAAGAATAAGCCTGTTGCGTGGTCGAATTCCCGACTGCCGGTACTCTTGCCAGTTCCGTAAAATGCACAGCGTCCGGGCTGCTACGCACCGCAAAATAATCTGCATTTAATTCTGTTTCCGTTACCCAACTTAGTAAGGGCTTCTTTGAGGGACTGCTGATCGAAAACGATCTTAATACTACCGGCACAACAGCTGAGGCAACAAACTGGCCCCGCATCCCGCTGTACGCGGCTGCATTGCCGTGAATGGTGCAGACGTACAGGTATGTCCCCGGTTGAACAACAGTATAGTCATATGTTCTTATAGCGGAGCTCGGTGCCCCGCTTGAGATATCAATAGCTCCCGCCGGAACTCCGCTTGGAACATTTACGGATGAGGCATCGTGAAAGCCCCCGACAAAATTGTACCTGATGATGTCACCGACATTCACATTAACATTAGCGGGAGAAAATTGGAAGTTGCTCACGGTAATGACGACGATAGCTGCATACGTCTTCCCGAGGGCGGATAAGGTGAAAAGTAAAATAAATAAGTAAAGTTTTTTCATAAATGCTGTTTAGGATGAAGAATTGATTAACGGAATAAAGTTAATAATTATATACAATACTCCTGTAATATTATAGGGGTAGCCCCGGGCTTGGTTGTCACTTCTGTGACGGTAATGGGAACACGGATAGCAGATCGCCACGGATAAGCAACCGCGTATTTTAAAAACTAATCCGTGTTGATCCTCCCCTACGCCTCGTTTCGTGGCACACGAAACGAAATTAAATTTGTAGTTGCGTGTGCCACGCACCAAGGCGACAGACAGGTAAAAGTTTGCTCAATTAAAACAAAATGCTTATTTATACATCCTTAACAACAAAACAAGATGAAAAAAATATTTATCTTTTTCCTCTCTGCTGTTTCTGTTAATGTGTATGCCCAGGGGAACCTTGAGCCTAATCCAAGCTTTGAGCAATATAGTTCCTGCCCGGGTGCATTTGGCGAAGTGTTTAAAGCGACAGGTTGGCATTCTTTTAATACCGCGGATTATTTTCATATTTGTGCGACATCATCGGATATACAAGTACCGCGAAATGTTTTAGGTTACCAATACCCTGCGACTGGGAATGGCTATTGTTGATTTTTCGCTTATTATGCATCATCTGATTATCATGAATTTCTTTATTCCCAATTACTAAGTCCTCTAATAATAAACCAAAAATATTTTATCTCTTTTAAAGTAAGCCCCTACGCCTCGTTTCGTGGCACACGAAACGAAATTAAATTTGTAGTTGCGTGTGCCACGCACCAAGGCGAAGAGGTAAATAAAAATTTCATTATTTAAAAACAAATGCTTAACTCTACATACCCAACAATAAAAAAGATGAAAAAAATATTTATCTTTTTCTTCTCTGTTGTTTCTGTTAATGTCCTTGCCCAGCAAAATCTGGTGCCTAAAACAAGATGAAAAAATCATATTATTTTTATCCTATACTAATTCTGCTAACCATTAGCAGCAAAGGTTTACAAGCCCAAACCAACCTCGTGCCAAATTATTCTTTTGAGACATTTAGCAGTTGCCCCAATGGGGAAGACCAAGTCCAAAAAGCGACAGGGTGGAGTAAATACAGCCAGAATATTAGTACACCTGATTATTATAATGCCTGCGCACCATCTACAGGTTTTGGTGTTCCTAAAAATGCTCTTTGCTTTCAACAGGCTTATGGAAATGGAAATGCATATATGGGGGTCGTAACTTATGCCTCGACAATTGTTAATTATAGGGAACATATCGGAATTCAATTGACCCAGCCTTTAATTATTGGGCAAAAGTACTTTATATCTTTTAATACGGTAATGGCAGAACTTAATTTTAATGGAAGCCTCGTAGGAATGCCTTCAAATAATATTGGAATCCGTTTATCTAACATTCCATATACTCCTACAAGCCCTGCTCCTATTGATAATTTTGTACATCTTCGTTCTATTGATGTTATTAATGATTCAATTAACTGGATACATATTTCAGGCAGCATCATTGCCAATAGTGCTTATCAGTACTTAAGTATTGGCAATTTTTTTAATGACCAAAATACAGATACCATACATTATAGCTGTGGCTCTTGTACAAATGCGGCAAGTTATTATTTAGTTGATGATATCTGTGTTTCTACTGATTCTGCCACTTGTAATGTTGGGATACTACCTGTTTTGCTTAGGGATTTTAATGTGTCGGTAGTTGATAAAAAAATTAAACTTTATTGGCACACTGAGGAGGAAATAAATATTACTGCCTACAAAATTCAAAGGTCTACAACTCCCAATCATAATTTTACAGACATAGCTGCTATACCTGCGAATAAAAATACCAATAATGACTATAGTTTTATTGATGTCGCTGTACTGCATAACCTTAATTATTATTATAGAATAGCCATTTTAGAAAATGGGTTGATAAATAGATATTCTGAAATAAAAAAAGCCGGTATTATAGGAGATAAATTAGAAGTAAGTATAATTAAAAATCCAACTTCAGGCCTGATAGATTTATATTTAAATAATCTTAAAAAGGCAGCTCAAATAAAGGTTATAAATACTTTAGGGCAAATTGTAAAGCAACAAATAGTTAATGTTAATGATCGTCAGTTAAGATTAAATATTCTTAACCACCCAAAGGGAAATTATTGGTTAATTATTGAATCAAATAAAGAGAAAATTATAAGGCGCATTATTAAGCTATAGAAAACTTTATTATTATAAAATCCATTTAATTAATTGAACCTTCATTAAACCAAAACAATAAAAAAATTATTTTTAGCTAAATTATTTTTTGCATCCTTGCTTTTAACCTCATATAGCTATGGGCAATCAAAAGCCTTGGCTACAAAATCAATTATGGAAAATACGAAATGGACGCAATATCGCGGTGCTTAAAATTATCCGTGGTGATCCGCGTAATTCGTTTCATCTGTGTTTAAAAAAAATGCCCGCGAAAGCGGGCATCCCTTTTCAAAAAATTAAACAGTTAATCTACGTTTTGAGGGGTGATCTTTCATCAAACCGTTCCAAACTTTTTTCCCCTGCAGCCTGCGTACCAGGTACATCAGGCCGACAAATATGAAAAATAACGGGCCGGCAAAACCGAAGATAGCCACCCACTTTCCCCCGTAAAATTTTTCCATCGGCCGCTTTAATCTTTCCGCAATGATGTACATGCTTGGTACCATGATGAGTGTAAGGAAAAATGCGAAGATCAAACCGAAGATGATCGTCCAGCTCAACGGCCCCCAAAATACTACGCTGTCCCCGCCAAAGAAAATATGGGGTTTTAAATGTTGGAACAATCCGATGAAATCAATATTGAACCCTACAGCGAGCGGCAGCAAACCAAGCATGGTTGCTAATGCCGTAAGCAGCACCGGGATGATCCTGATCTTACCCGCCTGTATCGCGGCTTCGCGGGTCCGTTCGCCCCTGCCGCGGAGTTCGTCGGTAAATTCTATCAGCAGTATCCCGTTCTTGATCACGATACCGGCCAGGCCGATAATACCCACCCCCAGCATGATCGTAGCGATCGTCATACCGGTAATGGCATAACCGATGAATACGCCGATGACGGAGAAAAATATTTCGGTTAATACAATGAATGGCTTACTCAGTGCATTGAACTGTAACACCAGGATCAGGAAAATCAGTCCTAATGCTGATAGGAGTGCCAACCCCAAAAAGCTTTGCGTTTCTGCTTCCTGTTCACCCTGGCCGGATTGTTTAATAGTAACAGTTGAAGGTATCTTTTCTTTCGTTTTGAAATCTGCGATCTTAAAACTGAGTTGCTTATTCACTTCGGCCACCATAGAAGGATCAAGCACATTGGATTGCAACTGTATGGTCCGCTTTACATTTTTCCGCGCGATAGCTCCCGATGTGGTAGTGTAATCGATCGTTGCCACAGCACTCAGCGGAATGGATTTCACCTGGAAGGTGCTCATATCCATGAAGGTCATGCGCGTGTTCAAAAGGTCTGTTACATTTTTCTGCGAAAAATCCTGCGAGCGCAGTTGTATCTTATATTCATCTTCCCCTTCTTTGAGTTTGCTTACTTCTTTTCCAAACACCGCCGTGCGCATTTCCATGCCGATCTGCGTGGTACTTAATCCTTCGGCCATGGCCTTTTCCCGATCCACATTGATGGTGATCTCGGGACTGTTGAGGTCCACATCGGAATGCAGGTTCTCAATTCCGTTGACTTGGTTTGTATCCAGGAAATTCAACAGGTTGGTAGCTACTTTCGCAATGTCTTCAAACTCGTCTCCTACAATTTCCACGTTTACCGGCGGATCGGTAGGCGGACCGCCGTCTTCCTGCGCTACTTCAATACTTGCACCGGGAACCCCCTTCATTTGTTTTCTTATCTCATCCATAAAAGGACGCGTTTTTTTGCCGTGCCGTTCTGCATATTCCACAAATGAAACCTGGATACGCCCGAGATTAGACTGCACACTCCGGTTATTGTCCCGCGGGTTATTGGCGCTGTTCGCTACATTGGTGATCACACTTTCTACAATGCCTTCCTTTTGTCCCGGTAATTCTTCTTTTAAAATTTGCTGTACTTTCTTTTCCAGTATATGTGTGATGCTGTCGGTCTTCTGCACGGAAGTACCTACGGGCATTTTCAGGTACACGTAAATAAAATTGGGATCGCCGCTCGGGAAGAAAGTACTTTTATTTCCTCTGGCTATTAACAGGAGAAGTGAAAGCGGGAACAAAATAAATAAGGATACCAATGCCCAGGCCGGCCGGGTTCCTTTTAAGATCCAGCGCAGCAGGTTTTCATAATGGTTCATGAGCCATGGCAGGATCCTGTTTTGGAAAGCATGGATGATATTTCGGAAGACGTACCTGTTCAGTATCGACAGTATGGCAAGGAATACCAGGAAATTTCCGAAGCCGTGCCAGCCCGAGAGATTGAATAAGATCCCGAAACCTATGGCTGCCCAAAACCACCATTTTTTAAAGAGCAAAGATTTTTTTTCTTCAAATTCTTTTCCTTCCGGCTTCATGAAGGTTACTGCAAAAACGGGATTGAAAATAAATGCCACGATCAGCGAGGCGGTCAGCGTAAGGATCAGCATCGTAGGCAGGTAGATCATGAACTTGCCGATGATCCCTTTCCAGAAAAGTAATGGGAAGAACGGTGCCAGCGTAGTAGCAGTACCGGCAAGTACCGGTATGAACACCTCTCCAGCCGCTTCTTTGGCGCTGCGGATAATGGGGACCTTGCCGTTATTATAGATCCGGTGGGTATTCTCAATAACAACGATGGCATCATCCACGATGATCCCCAAGCCGAATAACAACGCGAACAGTACAATAAAATTCAGGGTGATGGGTGTGCCGATGATCGCATCGCCAACCGGCAGAAACAGGAATGCAACAAATACACTTAAGGGAACGCTGAGGGCCACAAAGAATGCATTGGTAACACCCATAAAGAACATCAGTACGAGCAATACCAACACAAAGCCGATGACAATCGTGTTTACCAGGTCAGTAAATGATGTCGCGGTTGCTTTGCTCTGGTCACCGGTGATCACCACATTCAGGTTTTTAGGAACCTCCTCATCTTTCTTCATCTGTGCTACGATATCCTTTATTTTACCCGCAGTGGTGATGAGGTTTTCACCGGCACGTTTTACAATATTTATCGTTACCACATTTTTCCCGTCGAGCCTTGCAAAACTTTCTTTTTCGTGTATGGTATCTTTTATATCTGCAATATCTTTCAGGTAGACCGTTGCACCCTTTGCACTACCGCGAACCATAATATTCTGCAGGTTAAGCGCGGAAGTGAACTGCCCTTTAATTTTTAATGTTCTCTTTTGCCCGCCTGTTTCTATCAGTCCGCCCGTGATATCATGATTTTCCCGGCTGATCGCATTTTCAATATCCATGTAGCTGATCTGTGCCGCCTGCATTTTATACGGATCCGCATTTACCTGTATCTCTCTTTCCGGTGCACCCACAATTTCTGCTCTTGATATTTCCGAAAGCTCTTCAAATTTATCCTGCATTTTGTCGGCATAATATTTCAGTTTCATGCCGTCAAAATCGCCGCTCAGGTTTACAAACATGATGGGCATTTCACTGAATGCAAATTCCTGTGCATTCGGTTCTGTGGTCAGGTCATTTGGAAGATCGGTGCGGGCCTTATCGATAGCATCTTTCACTTTTAGTTTTGCCACCTCCGTCTTTACATCCGAATCAAATTCTACGATGATAAGGCTGTAATCAGGCTGGGAAACGCTGGTGATCTTGGTTACTTTGGCACCGCTGATGCCTTTCAGTTGCTTCTCTATCGGGCGGGTAACGAGGTTCTCAATGTCTTTCGGTGAGTTACCGGCATATATTGTAGTGACGCTGATGGTAGGCATTACGATATCCGGGAATTGCTCCTTCGGCATGGAGTCGAACTTCATCAAACCGTACAATGTGATCAAAGCAGCAATTATATAGATGGCTGTTCGGTTGTCTACGGCCCATGAAGTGGGTCCGAACTGCTTAAATTTTTTGCTGATTCCTTCTGTGAACTGCTTCATGCTTTTCTTTTAATTTTTTTCTACGATCCTGTATTATAAGGTTCATGCATCCAAGTCCCCTTTCGGGGGATTTAGGGGGCCTTACCTGCACTGCAAATCGGCTTCGAAAAGCTCAGCCTAACAATAAATTAAAGCTTTCAACTTTCAAACCTTGAACCTTGAACCTTGAACCTTGAATTACTTAATTTCCGTCGTTATTCCCTGCCCTTCATATACTCCCTGGTAGCCTTCCGTGATGAGCAGTTCGCCCGCGCTAAGGCCGGTCTTTACTTCTGCATTTTGACCATACACTTCACCGAGGTTGATCGTTCTTTTCTTCGCTACAGATTTCCCGTTAGTTGTTTTCACCATTACGTACACGTATTTCCCGGTCTCATCCGATTGCACAACATTCACCGGGATGACTACCGCATTCGCAGCAAAATAATCGGTGATGCGCACTTTTGCTGCCTGGTTTGGCTTTAATAAAGAATTGTAGGGGATCTTAATTTCTGCCAAAAACCCGCGGTTCGTTGCATCAACGGATTGGCTGAGCAATGACAACGGAGCCTTGATCACTTTATTAATATCCGTAACCGTTATTTCCGCCGGCGATCCTTTCCGCAGCCTGCTGATATAATTTTCCGGAACGCTTGTAACGACTTTTAACGTGGAAGTATTTACAATTTTTATCTGTGGTCCCATCGCACCCATACCGGTGAAAGTTTCGCCCACCCTTACGTTCACAACATCCGCTACACCCGACACATCGCTGTATACATTTGCGGTGTTGAGTTGTTCTGCCGAAACCTTTACCTGTTCTGAAGCTGCAGAAAGCTGGTTTTGTAAAGCGGTTACATTGGTTTTGGCAGAGATCAGTTGTACTTCTGTGCCGATCCCCTGGTCCCAAAGATTTTGCTGGCGGCCGGCAATATTTTTTGCATAGGCCAATTGTGTTCTTATGCCTTCCAATTGTCCGCGCGAAGCAGCGAGTTGCTGGCGCATGATCGCATCATCCAGCTTTAAAAGCAATTGTCCTTTTCTTACGACATCCCCTTCCCGCACATACACCGCCCTTACCTGGCCTCCCATTCCGCGCGGGGAGATGTAAGAAATATTATCTGCATCCACCTTACCCTGCAGGTCTATGAAATGGGTGAAATCCTGCAAAGCCACCGGCATGATGCCGACCAATTTGATCTTTGCACTGTTGCCGGAGGCGCTGTCTGAGACCGCCAGTTCATCCTGCAGCCTTTTGATCTCCTCCGCATTTTTCGCGCTTTGGTTTTTCAGCTTTTCCAGTTGGATCTTTTTGTCTGTGATCGTGGCATTCTTCTCTTTCTTGCCCCCGCAGGCTGCAAGAAAGAGCACAAGGGCAACAATGCTTATTTGTGATATTCTTTTCATCATGTATATTTTGGTCGTATGTAGTTTAAAGTTTTCCTGTAGCTTTTTGATAATCGATCTTTGCGATAACTGCATCGTATAAAGCGCCGTAATAGTTATTCTGCGCCACTTTCAGCTCTGCCTGCGCATTGTAGATCTCCTGGTTGCTGCCCAGGCCCGCTTCATATTTTTTCTTTGTGGTATTGTATACCTGTTCGGCCAGGGTCATATTTTTTTTCTGGTTATCCAACGTAACAACTGCCGCGGTTATTTTGAGCCGGGCCTGCGCCACGTCATTATCAATAGAAGCCTTCAACTGTTCGATATTGTTATTGGTCTGTTGCAACTGCAGTTTCGCCTTTTGAACCCTTGCACTTCTTCCGAACCCGTCAAAGATGGGGACGGTAAGCCGGAGGCCGATGAGCGAGGTGGTAAAGTATTGTCCCCCCGGCCCGCCTTTAAAAAAATCAAATTTTTGCCGCTGCGCATTTTTATTGTAACTGCCGAACGCAGCAAGAGTCGGAAGAAAAGTCAGTTTATATCTTTGAACATTATACTCTCCCAGTTTTTTACCGAGCAGGGATAATTGGTATTCCTTTCGGTCCTCATAGCGATAATCATCGGTAAGGATATTGTCCTTTATATTGTCTTCTGTTATCGAATCCGTGAGGATCAGCTGATCCTTCTGCGGCATATTCATGAGAAATTTCAGGGCAGCGTTTCCCGCGTCCAATTGGCTTTGCACCTTTATCTTTTCCGTCTGCAGGTTATTGAGCTGCACCGTTACCTTATCTACATCCAGTTTTTCCGCAAAGCCCTGTTGAAATATGGCCTTTGTATCGTTGAGTAATTTAGAAAACCGCTCTATGTTTGCATCGATAGAGGTCATTTGCTGCCGGCCAACTACCAGTTGATAATAGATCTTCTGCACATTCACATTGATCATTTCTTCGGTCACCTCCGTTTGCCTTGCATAAAACTGAAGCGCTACGGGCCGGGCTTTCAAACCAACAAAAACCTGGCCTTCAAACAGGAGTTGTGATACATCAAATCCCCCGGTCAGGTTGTATTTTGTACCGAATCTCAACGGGATAAAAGTACCCGGAGCACCGCCGGTAAAAGCGGCAGGGATCAGGCTGGTGGGGAGATCAAGGAAGTTTTGTAAGGTTCCGGTAGCGTTCAGTTGCGGGTATGCAGCCGAAGTGATCTCGCGGTTGGTCTGCTGTTGGATCTTATAATC
>JBBJLU010000093.1:0-3872 GCA_037719665.1 Ferruginibacter sp. | reverse complement strand
ATTTCCCCCGTCACCTATTTTACGGTAGGCATCGCCTAAATTGGTGAGTACTTCGGGATCTTTAAACCCTTTAATGGTCGTTGCCATGCGGAGTTTCTCCACAGCATATGCCGCATCACCGCTTTTTACATCGGGGTCACTGTTGGGTGCACCAATTGCATTGAGCACATCGATGCGCTTACCGCCGCTCAAAGAAACAGCCGTTTCAAAACGGTTCCTGGCATCTGCAGTTTTGCCCTCTAATAAAGCAACATGACCCATGCCGGCCAATAACAGCGGGCTGTTGGGAGTTGCTGATAATTTTTGCTGGTACAACGCTTTTGCACCGGCCACATCTTCCAGGCCGATCATGGACTGGCCGAGATAGTAGGCTGCGGTTTCATCCGAAGGATTTGTTGCGATGATCTTTGAGAAATGATCTTTCGCGGATTTATATCTTTCATAATATAAAAATCTTTTACCGTCGTCGATGGTTTGTGCGAAAGAAGTAAATGCTACAAACATTGTTACAAAAGAAAGTAGGATCGATTTCATTTTTATCATTTTCTATTAGATTTTTTTTTGGACTGTACGTTTAATAATAAGTTGCTAATTAATTGTGAAACAGGCTAATCGGACGGGATCTTCTCATTGATCCGCACATCCCGGACCAGGAATGGCATAACAGGGCCGAGGTAAGCACGCCGGAATATTAATTGACCCCTCTCATATTTCAAAAAAGAAACAAAGCCTGCTCCCAGGCCTGTATAATTTTCTTTCACCATATAGTACAAACCACGTACCAACGGGTACCTCCTGTTTAGTATGCTTTCCTGTGAAGGCATAACATAGGGCGTATTAACACAAACATCACATTTTACATAGGCGATCTTTACTTTTTTCAGCATGCCTACCTGTGCAGTATCCTCGGGGTTACCGATCCGGTTAATGCCTACAAATCCGATCGCATGGTCATGCGAGGCAATATATTCCAGCACTTCGCTGCTGCTCTTTACCGCCCTCACCACTGAAGTGTCAAATTTTTGTCCTTTTAATAAAGAGTCTTCCACAAACCTTACCGTACTTGTTTTATTCAGACCATCGAAAACCAATGTCTGCTCACGGTTGAACTTTCCCGTAAGTTGTTGCCGCAGGCGTTCCATGGTAAAAAGCGTATCGGTATTGTTGACGTTTACAATAACAGCGATCGCATCAGATGCAAGGGCATTCCATCCCGGGCGGTACCCGAGCGAATCCGTGAGGTACCGATCTTCTTTATCCGTCAATCCCCGCGTGACGATCACCATTCTTGTTGCGGTATCTTTAAAAAAATCTTTGAGGCAATCTGCTTCCGATTTATAGACCGCATTTATTTTTGTGCCGGGGAAGGAAGCTTCATACATAGCGATCTGCTCTTCCATTACCGGCTGAAAACTCTCGTCAATGCTGATGTTTATGTCACCGGCAAGGGGTGTATCTGACGGGTACCGAACAGCTTTTTTTTGCTGACAGGCAAGTATTAAAAACACAGCCGGTGTCAGAATCAGGATCAATTTTTTAATACAACGGTTTTTCATATCAACTTTCCCTGAAATAATTTTTCTTATAACCCCTGTATATC
This sequence comes from Ferruginibacter sp., assembly GCA_037719665.1. Taxonomy (GTDB): domain Bacteria; phylum Bacteroidota; class Bacteroidia; order Chitinophagales; family Chitinophagaceae; genus Ferruginibacter. Next base: position 2,272 of record JBBJLU010000093.1, on the reverse strand, counting down.
CTGAACAATCCATAGATCCAACATACAATGCCAAATACTTTGATCATGGAAGGGTCATACTGATCGATATACCTTGCCGTGCTTTTCACCGGGAAAAGGAAAAAAAAACCGGCGGCGATCAGGAGCATTCCCATAACGTAATTGCTGATGCTTCGCACCCTTATGGTTACCTTGTCACGATCATGTAACCTGTTACGCTCCTCTTTTTCGTACTCCATGAAAAACTATTTCCGGCAATTTAGCAATAATATTTCAGTCTATTCCACAGCCGTAAACTTAACCGGGATCGTATAAAATACAGATACGTTCATGCCTTTTGATCTGCCCGGCAACCATTTGGGCATTTTCTGCAATACCCTTATCACTTCATTATTGTAAGCCGTTCCGCCGTCCTCAATGGTTTCAAAACTTTTAAGTACCCCGTCATAGCCTACCACAAATTTCATTTTTACCGAGACGGTTTCTCCTTCAGCCGCATCTTGCGGAGTTTTGAGGTTGCGCTCAAGGAATTTTCGCAAAGCTTCCCTGCCACCGGGGTAAGCGGGCATTACTTCCGCAAAATCTGTGGCGGTATGTTGATCAGGCAGCGTTACCGCAGGTACAACGGGAATTGAAGCAGTAGCAATATATGCAGTCGTAACAGGGAAAGGATCACCCGTTATCAACGGCCCTTTTTTCCCCGCTATGGTTTCGTTGCCGAACAGCAGGCTGTCTCGCTTATCCGCTAAATGATCAACAGTGACCTGTACATTAGCCAATGATCGTTGTGGACCACCCGCAGTTGCAGCCGGTTTGGGCAACTTTGGAGGCTTGGGTGCTTTTGGTTTTTCCGGTAAGGGATCCTTCTGCGGTGTTTTCAATTCCGTATCCGTGTCTACAATAATCCCTGTTAATGTCTTAACCTCTTTTTGCAAAAAGTTAAGGGCAACAATCAAAAGCACGAGTGCACAAACCAAGGCGATCGCCTTATATAACCTGTTATGATAAAATTTTCGCAGGGTATAGGCACCGTAACTTTTATTCCTGTTTTCAAAAATAATATCTAATATATCGGACTGTAAAATAGTTTCACCGTTCATGTTGAAAGATTTAAATGATGAGAAAGTTGCAGGTCCGGCGCCGTTGATAATCAGATGCAGGAACCGCTTTAATCCATAAAGAATGTCGCAACCGGCAGGATCTTCCTTAAATCTTACCCCTAACGGCTGAAATCTTCCTTCTCCTTTTATCTTTGCGCCATGAAGATCTTAATGGTATGCCTCGGCAATATCTGCCGCAGTCCGCTGGCGGAAGGCATATTGCAGCTTAAAGCCGCAACAGCCGGTCTGAATTGGACCATCGAAAGTGCGGGTACGAACGGGTTTCATGTAGGAGAACCCCCTCACCACCTCAGCCAAAAGCTGGCGAAAACAAACGGGCTCGACATCAGCCGGCAGGTTGCCCGCAGATTTTCGCCCGCGGATTTTGAAAATTATGACCTCATTTACGTAATGGCTAATGATGTGTTGGATGAAATGAAGGATATTGCCGGGAAAAGGTTCGACGGGAATAAAGTAGATTTTTTCCTGAATGCTTTGCACCCCGGAGAAAATAATGACGTGCCGGATCCCTGGTACGGTGGTGAGGACGGCTATATAGAAGTGTACGATATCATTACCAGGGCCTGCGATGCGATCATTGCCGGGCAGGTTGCAGTAGCTAATAAAAAATAAAACCGAAATGGATAAGCCGAGTCTGCCGAAGGGCACCAGGGATTTTGCCGCTGCAGTAGTACATAAAAGAAATTTTATCCTCAATACCATCCGCGCTGTCTTTGAACTTCACGGTTTTGAGCCATTGGAAACGCCGGCAATGGAAAACCTGGAAACCCTCATGGGGAAATACGGGGAAGAAGGCGATAAACTTATTTTTAAGATCCTAAACAACGGTCTTAATGATCCTAAAAATACAGGTCGCGCAAAAGAAGGTTTTCAAAAATTACTGGAAGGAAAGAACTCTGCAGACCTCACAGAGCGGGCGCTCAAATATGACCTCACGATCCCATTTGCCAGGTACGTGGCTATGAATGCGGGCAGCATCAGCTTCCCGTACAAACGCTACCAGGTACAGAACGTTTGGCGCGCAGACCGCCCGCAGCGCGGCCGTTACCGGGAATTCACCCAATGCGATGCGGATGTTGTGGGCAGCAAATCGCTGATCAACGAAACGGAACTTTGTAACATTTATCACCGTTGCTTCGTACAATTGGGACTGAAAGATTATGCCCTTAAAA
>JBBJLU010000092.1:0-3898 GCA_037719665.1 Ferruginibacter sp. | reverse complement strand
TTGCTGTATAATGCATCATTTACATGGGAGAACTGAACTGCATTACCGGTGACCTTATCTACCGCATAGATCTCCGGGGCATGATTAATATCTGTGCGCGTTGCAAATAAAGTATTGGCCGTTTCTCCCGTTTCCTCCCCGTACTGAAATTCCCCGTTGGTGATCTGCCGTATTTTCTTATCACTGATATTCACCTCGAATAATTGCTGTGTTGCTTTTATGGGTGCCCAAAAGAAAATAATATTTGCATCACTGCTCCAGCGAAAACCCTCTACATGGAGGTCATCCCTTGATTGCGTGAGGTTGGTCTTGGTATTCCCCGCCATGATGATGAGATCCTGCTTATCGGCTTCAAACCCGTCGCGTTTCATGCTTAGCCAGGCCAGGACTCCTATTGAATTGTATGCGGGGCTTTGATCGTACCCCGGCATTCCAACCGTGAGATTTGAAGTACTGCCGTTAGCAATGTTGTATTGATACAGATCGGTATTGGTGCTGAGCGCATAGTCCTTGCCGTATTTTTCTTGGAAACGTATACCAGACTTTTACTGTCGGGGCTCCACACATAATCCTCATCACCGCCGAAAGGTTTCTGCGGCGAATCAAACATTTCTCCCGGCATGATATCCTTTGCTGAAGCCGGGTTAGCGACCGGCGTAAGAAAAACATGATTGAATTTTCCATCACGCCATTTATCCCAATGGCGGTAATCGAGGTTATCGATGATGTATGCATTTGATTTGGAAAGTGCCGGGTATACATCGGTGCTTTTTACTTTTTGAACACTTACCTCTTTATCTGATAGAAAATATTTCCCGTCCGGTGATACATTTTTATCTGCTAAAACATCATCCGTACTCTTAATATTAAGCGCAGCACCTGTTTTAATATCTGCGATAAAGAATTCCCGGTTGCTTTTATTTTCCTCTATGGAAGGAAATGAAACGGAGAATATATAATGCTTACCGTCTTTTGCCATTCCCATTCCGCTTACCCTGCCAAGCTTCCAAAGCATTTCAGGGCTCAGGTTGGCTTTTTGAGAAAAGGAATTCATGCTAAGCAATAATGCAGTAAGCGATAAAAAATATTTCATAAGAAAGATGTTTTTATAAAAGTAATTTATTTTACCAAGTATCTTCGTCTCATGCGGCGCACTCCTTTCCCGGCCTCCAAACAGGTACTTTATGCATTCGGAATGATGGGATGGAGCATCATGATCAATATCATCAGTGTGATCCTGGTATATCTCTATGCACCCCCTGCAGGCTCAGGACTTCCGCTGCTTATAAGCCAGGCCGTGATCTTCGGGATCTTTAACCTTATTTCCATTATTACGGTAAGCGGTCGGCTCGCTGATGCGGTTTGGGATCCGTTGATCGCGCAAATGAGCGACAGGAGTACGCATAAAAAAGGGCGCCGTATTCCCTATATGAGATGGGCAATTTTACCCTCTTTCATTTTTTGCTGCCTTGTTTTTTATCCTTTGCAAAACGATGCGGGCCATGCAAATGTTGTATGGTTGGCCTTTACCCTTGCAGCATTTTATATTGCTTCCACCACCTATATTATTCCGTACAACGCTCTCTTGCCGGAGCTGGCACCGGGATCCAAAGAAAAGGTCCGGCTCTCCACCTGGCAATCGCTTGGGTATGTTGTCGGGATCGGCGTAGCTTCCAACGCATTTAATATTGCAGATATCCTGCAGCAACAGGGCATCGCGGATTCAAGGCTGCAGTCCATTCAATACACGGTGATCATACTGGCAGCATTCGCAGCATTATGTATGGCTGCAACGGCATTCCTGATCGACGAAAAAAAATATTCGATAAGTCTTCCAAGCACCGTACCCATCCGCACAGCCTTAAGACAAACCCTCACTAATAAAAATTTCCTGTTGTTTATCGTAGCCGACATGTCCTACTTTATAGGGGTGACGATCATCACTTCCGGCCTGTTGTATTTTGTAACGGTATTGTTGCAATTACCCGAGACCATCGGGAATAAACTGATGATAACGATGATACTAGTATCCTTTGTTTTTTATCCTATTGTAAATTACCTGTCTGAAAAGATCGGGAAAAAACCGATCGTTATTTTTTCGTTGGCCCTGCTGGCGCTGGTCTTTGCCGGTATTTTTTTTCTTGGCAGAACGAATATTGCTGAAGCGGAAACACAGATCTATATTTTGGTGATCGTTGCTGCCGTACCGGTAGCTTCTCTTAATATTTTACCCGTGGCTATCTTAGCGGAGATCATTGCAAAAGACAGCATGGAAACCGGCTCGAATAAAGAGGCTATATATTTTGCAGTGCGGTATTTTTTTGTGAAGCTCGCGCAGACCTTGGGTATTGCACTGTTTGCAATGTTACTGATCTACGGGAAAGATATCGGGAATGACCTGGGGATAAGGCTAAACGGTGTAGTAGGCTTTGTCCTCTGTGTACTCGCGGCCCTTGTATTCAGTGCTTTTAAAGAGATAAAGAATGCTGTGGGGGAAACAGGAATTGATCAACCATAACGATCATTCCGGGTATTGAAACCGGTTTATCTTGTTGTAACATTCGGCCTCACATACACCATCTGCATGGCATTGATATTTCTCATTTCAAATGCCGCCTCGCAGTAAGAGAAATAATAATTCCATTTACGGATAAACGCTTCATCAAAACCAAGGCTGCGGATATGAACAACATTACTGTTGAATTGTTCCCGCCAGGCTACCAAGGTAGCCGCATAGTGCAGGCCAATATCTTTAAGGTCCACTAAAGTAAGTTCACCGGTGCGGTTCACCGCAGAATTGATGGCACCTACAGAAGGGATCAACGACCCCGGGAAAATATGTTTTTGGATCCAGTCAACTCCTTTACGCAGGCTATTGTACCGACTGTCGGGACAGGTGATGGCCTGGAGGGCAAGAATACCCTGAGGCTTTAAAAGGTCGCTGCATTTTTTAAAATAAGTATTGATAAACTTATGGCCTACAGCCTCTATCATTTCCACAGATACAATTTTATCGTAGCAGCCGGTCATGGTCCGGTAATCCTGTAACAGTACGGTGACATTTTCCTGAAGTCCTTCTGCTGCAATACGGTCAGTTGCCCAGCGATACTGCTCCTCAGAGATGGTTAGCGTGGTGACCCGACATCCGTAATGCTTTGCCATGTAAATGGCATTTCCTCCCCAACCGCTGCCGATCTCCAATACATGATCATCCGGACTTAAGTGAAGCTGTCGGCAAAGCCTGTCGTATTTGGCTTCCTGTGCTTCCTGCAATAACATATTATCTCTTTCAAAATAAGCAGAGGAATAGGTCATAGTAGAATCGAGGAACAATGAGAAGAACTCATTGTTCAGATCATAATGCGCGGCTATATTTTTCCTGGAGCCGGCTGGGGTATTCCTGTTCCGGATATGAGAAAGCCTGTTGAGCATTTTCAAAATATTCAGACCGAAAGAGCGTAACCTGCTGCCCGAAACCGCTGGGGCATTCTCAATATTCAGCAGGAACCATTTTAAGACATTTGTAATATCCGGGCTATCCCAAAGCCCGGCTGTATATGCCTCTCCGAAACCGATATCGCCGTAAAGGACGCATCTTTTAAAAAATTCATGGCGGTGAACAGTTATTGAAGCACTGAAATCTGCATTCCCTTTGCCAATGATGATCACTTCACCGTCCGGCATAGAAATATTCAGCCGTCCCTTGTCCATATTTTCAAACATGCCCAAAATAATCCCGGCATAAAAGCTTCTTTTTATTTCCCCCGTGGTTGTCGTTGTAGCCTCCATCTGTAAGCGATCAGTTTTTTTAATATTTGTTATATACGTTCCGCTGCAAATCAGGGTTTGCAGCTTTTGGATGATATTTTATTTTTTTTATCCAAAGCAACATGGCGTT
>JBBJLU010000064.1:0-14862 GCA_037719665.1 Ferruginibacter sp. | reverse complement strand
ACCCGCGACCTCTGCCGTGACAGGGCAGCATTCTAACCAACTGAACTACCAACCCGTTTTTAGGGAGTGCAAATATAAGAGAAAATATTTTTTAAAGCAGTTTTTCATTGAAAAATAACTGAATTAAATGGGAAGGAATAAAGCGGGAGAGGATTTACAGCCATCTCTTTTTGTACTTTAGAGGTTTCCGGCAAATTGAGCCGGGTTAAAGTCTTGTTCTATTCCATGAGGTGCCGAAACGACCAATCAGTGATGGATAATAATGCAGGGCTCACCACACGGTTTTTCTGATGATCAAAAACTAAAATACCAAACATGAAAATAATCGCATTTGCAGGGAGCAACAGCAAACAGTCCATCAATAAAAAGCTTGCAACCTATGCTGCATCACTTTTTGAAGGTGCAACCGTTGAAGTGTTAGACCTTAATGATTTTGAAATGCCCCTATTCAGTGTTGACCTGGAGAAGGAGATCGAAACACCGGAGGCCATCGGGAGATTCCTTGCAAAGATCCGGTCCGCTGACCTGCTAATTGTTTCACTTGCAGAGAATAATAACTCCTTTAATGCCGGCTTTAAAAATATTTTTGACTGGAACAGCCGCATAGAACCCAAGCAATTCCAAAACAAACCCATGCTGCTGATGGCGACTTCTTCGGGGGCACGCGGTGGAAGCAATGTATTGGAGCATGCTGCAGTCATTTTTCCCCGCCATAATGCCATCATAAAAGCTACATTTTCCTTACCGTCTTTCCGGGAAAATTTCGAAGATGGTACAGGTATCACCTACCTTCCGCTGGATGATCAGCTTAAAAAAATTGTTAAAGAAATAAATAATTAATTTTCTGCCATTAATATCTGACTTTTAATAACTTACAAGTATAAAAATTTATTTATGTAAGTAGGTAAAACCTGTATTTTCTTATGTTATTCTTAACAGGCCTTAACATCATTTAAACACGCAGGACTATATATTTGCAACCGTTAGAGAGAGGACAGAGGATCAGATTACCTGCGATAGTTTAGTTTTTCAAATTCAAACATTAAAATCCGAAATCTATGATGATATTCAGGGCGAAAAAGGTTTACCTTTTCTTTACTGCAGTTTTTGCATTTATGCTTCATTTACCGGTTGCTTTCTCCGGCACTAAGACTTTTTCTTTCAAAACTATTCCTTCCGTTCCCGATCTCAGTGAAGGAAACAATGTATCTGCCGTTTCAAAAATGTATGACAGTTTAAAACTGAATCTTTCCGGTTTATCGCAGGAAGCATTTGATTGTGCCGTAAAGGGTTTTGAATACCTGAAGTCGAAAGGCAAGATCGCCAATCAGAATGTATTATCCATTGCGGATTTTTCCCGCCCATCTTCTAAAAAGCGTTTATTCGTTTTGGATCTTAAAAATTATAAAGTTTTATTCAATACTTATGTAGCGCACGGGCAGGGTAGCGGTGCTGCAATGGCCACGCAATATTCCAATATCCCGGAAAGCTATCAAAGCAGTATGGGTTTTTACACCACCTCCGACACATACATCGGCAAGAACGGTTTTTCCATGCATTTGGAAGGAATGGAAAGAGGGATCAATGACAAGGCATTGGAGCGTGCCATTGTAATGCACGGTGCACCGTATGTGAGTGAAGATTTTATTCATTCGCGTGGATACCTTGGAAGAAGTTGGGGATGCCCTGCTGTACCTGAAAAGCTCAACCGTCCGATCATTGAAAAGATAAAAAACGGGTCCTGCTTATTTATCTACAGCGGAAGCAGTAAATATTTGAATAATTCGCAGATCCTGAACAGTTAATAAAAATGTTTTCACTCAATAATATTTGATCCTTCCGTGAAAACGGGAGGATTTTTATTTCAGTTACCTTTGAGAAAATTTTTTCGGATGAATTTACGTGAAACCTTACGTGGTACCGGTGTGGCAATTGTTACGCCTTTTGCAAAGGATCTTTCTGTTGACTTTGAAGCATTGGGAAAACTTATCGATAACCTTATAGATAACAGCATAGATTATATTGTTACACTCGGCACTACGGGCGAAACTCCGGTACTGGCAACCGAAGAGAAGAAGGCGATCATTACGTATACGCAGGAGCGGATCGCAGGTCGCGTTCCGATGGTGATCGGCATCGGCGGCAATGATACAGCAGCTGTGATCAAAGACCTGGAGACCTACCCGCTTGATGGTGCAACGGCCATATTGAGTGCAGGGCCCTATTATAACAAACCTTCGCAGGAGGGAATATTTCAACACTACCGCGCGTTGGCAGCAGCTTCTCCCAAGCCTATCATCATATATAATGTACCCGGCAGAACCGGGCGCAATATTGATGCACATACCACCCTCAGGCTCGCCACAGAAGTAAGTAATATTGCCGGTATTAAAGAGGCAAGCGGAGACATGGCGCTCTGCATGGAAATATTGAAAGAAAGGCCCTTTGATTTTTTAGTGGTGAGCGGAGATGATGCATTGGCATTACCCCAAATAGCCTGCGGTATGGATGGTGTGATCAGCGTGGCCGCAAATTGTTTTCCGAAACAATTTGCGCATATGGTTAAAAATTGTCTCGCGAATAATTTCCCCGAGGCGATAAAGATCAACAACGATCTTATCGGCACCTATAACCTGATGTTTGAAGAAAATAATCCTGCCGGTGCAAAGGCATTTTTACATGAGATGAATATGATGGAAAATGTGATGCGCCTGCCTGTCGTACCGTTGAGCGGGGAGTTGCATAGGAAGGTGAAAGAGTACCTTAGAAGAATTAATAATTAATAGGTAATAATTAATAATGTTTCCGGTTGAATATCTTCCTGAAAGGCATCATTACGGATTTGAGGTTTGAATAATTTTCTATAAAATCAGGGCAGCGATTTGAACAAATTATCCATTATCCATTATCCATTATAAAATTATCCATTCAAAATAAACCTCCGACCTTAGAAAATTATTACTTATTAATTATTACTTATTAATTAAATTTTAAAGCACACCCCTTCCAGCGCCAGTTCCGTATTCTCAAACACGGCCCGGGTTTCTGAGAGGAAATCATCTAACGATTCATACTTTGAAGAGAAATGACCGATCAGTAATTTTTTTGCGCCGGCTATTTTTGCAATGGTGCCTGCCTGTTCCGTAGTGGAGTGAAACCTTGCTGCAGCACGCTCCTGCAGGTCTTTCAGGTATGTGGTCTCATGGTATACAAGATCCACTCCCCTGATCTTTTCAGCTATCGATTCATCATAGATCGTATCCGCGCAAAACGCATAACTGCGCGGGGCAGGCGCGGGGCCCGTCACTTCTTCGTTTGGAATTAATGTTCCTTTTTTAGTGATATAATCTTTTCCTTTTTGCAGTTCACCAAAATAGGCTTCGGGGATCTCATACGACCTTACCCTATCCGGCAGTATGCTCCGCGGCTTTTTCTTTTCCCGAAATAAAAAGCCGTTGCAGTCGATCCGGTGATTTACTTTGAATGCGGAGACACTGATCTTTTTATCTGACATGATCTCTCCTTCACCCTGCAAAGGATGAAAAATGATCTTATAGGGCAGGACAGTATCTGCTGCAGCTAACTGAAGATTGATGATCTGTTCCAGGAGTGCAGGCGCGTAAATATGAAGGTCCTGTTGACGGTTCATCAGGCCCATACTGGTGACGAGGCCAATGAGTCCGAAATAATGATCGCCGTGCAGGTGTGAAATAAAAATATGATTGATCCGGCTCTTTTTTATTTTGTATTTCGACAGTTGGGATTGTGTGCCTTCGCCGCAATCGATCAGGTAATTTTCGTCATGCGTTTGCAACACCTGTGCAGTCGGGTTTCTGCCATAGGTCGGTATCGCAGAATTGTTTCCTAAAATGGTCAGTGCGAGCAAGTTTTTTTAATTAGAATTTTTGTAATGTATGTAGGTATATAAAGTATATAGGTATATAGAGTATATAAGTATTAAAGTGTGTAGGTATAAAAGTATATAATGACACACTTAATTAAGCACTCCCGTATATAGGGATAAAGCGGTCCGATCATAAAGTACTCTATATACTCTATATTACTTTTATACTCAAATACCTACTCCTTCCCGTCATCCCATTCCCCCGTCAACTCTCTTTCAATTTCTTCCATTTGTACAATATCACCCGCCTCACTCTCGGTAGGCGTAATATTCATGAGTTCGGTTAATTCTTCGGCTTCAAATATTTTTTCCACCTCCTCCTGCATTTCACAGATCACAAAGGAATGATTCCGCTCATAAAATTCCTGCTGTAAAGACGCAAATTTTTGCGCAGCTTCCGGGGCAATAGTTTTCACATTACCCATATTTATCACAAGATGAGGAACTGCAGGCCCGGCATATTCCCCTAATTTTTGAATGTCATCTGTCATATTAGCAGAAATAACAGCCTCTTCAGGTATTAAAACAATAAATTTTTCTTTGGTATTTATTTTGACATTCATAAGTAGGCGATTATTGATGTAAGATATTAGAATAATCTGATTTTTATATATGTACTTTTTTCCTGTTAAGTCTCACTAATATATTGTGCACATATCAACATTTTGATTTTTTTACCATTTAACCGCCTCTTTTTTTCGTTAACATTGTATCAATAAAACTAAGAGAATGGATAATAATTTTTCCACACAGGTCAAAGAGATCATTTCATACAGCAGGGAAGAGGCGTTGAGGCTGGGCAACGATTTTATCGGAACAGAACACCTCGTGCTCGGACTGATAAGAGACGGGGAAAATACGGCGATAAAAGTACTGAAGGCGCTCAACGTAGATATCTATGAATTAAGAAAAGAAATAGAGCTTGCTGTAAAAGATAAAACAGGAAAAAATATTGCAAATATCAATTCCCTGCCGCTGACCAAGCAGGCAGAAATAGTGATCCGCATAACCGTGCTTGAAGCAAAGGCAGTGAAGAGTGCCAATGTAGAAAGCGAACACCTTATGCTATCTATTTTGAAGAACAAAGAAAATATTGCTACCCAGATCATCAACCAGTTTGATGTGGACTATGATATTTTTAAAAATGAGTTGGGATTTGTATCTACAGAACAGCCGCGGTCCGAATATAATGAGGACGATGATTTTGATGATGAAGGAAAAAAATTCGGTCAACAAAAGCAAAAACCCGGAGCGGCGAACCTGCCAAAAACAAAGACACCGGTGTTGGATAATTTCGGGAGAGATATCACCCGACTGGCTGAAACAGGCGCACTGGATCCGATCGTAGGAAGAGAAAATGAAATAGAAAGGGTATCACAGATATTATCCCGGCGCAAGAAGAATAACCCGATCCTGATCGGTGAGCCGGGCGTGGGTAAAACGGCCATTGTGGAAGGTTTGGCGCTGCGGATCGTGCAACGCAAAGTGAGCCGTGTATTATTTGATAAAAGAGTGGTAAGCCTTGACCTTGCGGCACTGGTAGCCGGTACAAAATACCGCGGCCAGTTTGAAGAGCGCATGAAAGCCATCATGAACGAATTGGAAAAAAACAGGGACGTAATTTTATTCATTGACGAGATCCATACGATAGTAGGCGCCGGCGGGGCAAGCGGTTCTTTGGATGCTTCAAATATCTTTAAGCCGGCATTAGCAAGAGGGGAACTCCAATGCATCGGTGCATCCACGCTGGACGAATACCGTATGCATATCGAAAAGGACGGCGCATTGGACCGGCGTTTTCAAAAGGTACTGGTGGAACAACCTTCGGTGGAGGAAGCTATTGAAATACTCACTAACATAAAAAGTAAGTACGAGGATTATCATAATGTTACCTACAGCAAAGAAGCAATAGAGGCCTGTGTAAAATTGAGTGACCGTTATATGACGGACCGGTTACTACCGGATAAAGCCATTGATGTGTTGGATGAAGTGGGAGCAAGAAAGCATATTAAGAATATCAATGTGCCGGAAAATATCCTGGTGTTGGAACAGAAAATTGAAGATATTAAGCTTGAAAAAAATAAGGTTGTAAAAAGCCAAAAATTTGAAGAAGCCGCCTCGTTGAGGGATTCGGAAAAAAGCTGCAGGATGACCTGGAAAAGGCCAAGGCAAACTGGGAAGAAGAAAGCAAGAACAAACGCTTCCCGATTGAAGAAGAAGACATTGCCGAAGTGATACACATGATGACCGGCATACCGGTAAAACGAATGGTACAGGCCGAAACGGATAAACTCCGTAAGATGGGTGACGACCTGAAAGGTGCTGTGGTAGGCCAACAGGATGCGATATCAAAAGTGGTTAAAGCTATTCAACGCAACAGGGTAGGACTGAAAGATCCTAAAAAACCGATCGGTACATTTATTTTCCTTGGCCCCACGGGTGTGGGCAAGACCGAACTCGCCCGTTCGCTCGCCAGGCATATGTTCGACAGCGATGATGCCCTCATCCGCATAGACATGAGTGAATACATGGAAAAATTTACGGTGAGCCGCCTGATTGGCGCCCCTCCGGGATATGTGGGTTATGAAGAAGGGGGACAGCTTACAGAGCGCGTACGCCGTAAGCCTTACAGCGTGATCCTGTTGGATGAGATAGAAAAAGCTCACCCGGATATTTATAATATTTTATTACAGGTGTTGGATGACGGGCAGCTTACAGATGGGCTCGGCAGGAGAGTGGATTTTAAAAATACCATGATCATCATGACCTCCAACATAGGTGCCCGGCAACTCAAAGATTTCGGCGAAGGGGTCGGATTCGCCACGGCCACGCGTATGGAGAACTCCGATGAGAATAATAAAGCGGTGATTGAAAAAGCGCTGAAACGCACATTTAGTCCCGAATCCTCAACAGGATAGATGATGTGGTGATCTTCAACTCGCTCACTAAAGAGAACATCTTCGAGATCATTGATATCCTGATGAAGGGTGTCATGAAAAGACTGAACAACCTGGGATTCGCTTTGGAGCTTTCCCCGGAGGCAAAAGCCTTTGTGGCCGATAAAGGATACGACAGCCAGTTCGGTGCCAGGCCCCTGCACCGCGCCATACAGAAATATTTGGAAGATCCCCTGGCAGAAGAGATCCTGAATTTGAGTATCAAATCAGGCGATGTGTTGGTAGCGGAATTGGATGTTGAAAAGCAGCAGATTCATTTCAGGCTCAAAGACGAACCCAAGAAAAAAGAAAAGAAGTCGGAGGCATAATCCCGGTAATTTTTTTTCAAATCTTATATCGAAATCCAAACCCTGAGGTTTGGATTTTTTATTTAAACTCAATATCCAATGCCTTACAGGCTTCTTTGATGATCTTTTTCTGGTAATTCCGTAAGCCGGAAGCTGCACCGTTTCTCGAACCGATCGTTTTCTTAAATCCCCTCAGGATATATTCGCCGGCAATTTTACCGTACCGTGCAGAAACATAATCACTCAGCAATCCATATTTACTGTCCGGTACTTTTTCCGATCTTTCATAGACCGATCTTTCCGTGCTGTCCGACAAGGCCCGTTCCCTTTGTTGGCGAACCGGTATTTTCGGGTCAACAGCTCCGATGAAATTTTGAAATTTTTGCATATTGGATTCATCTTCCAGTATCCGCCTGCAGAACCCGCGTGCAAAAGGAGCTTTCACAAAACCTTCGCGGTTATCTAAGATCTCTTCCAGTACCGAATCGGAACAGATATTTGCCGGCGGCATATTATATTCCATAGCGATCCCGTTGCGGATATTGAACAGGTCCAATAAGGCCTTTTGGTGATACGTACTATAGGTACCTTTTTGGCGGGATGTCAGTTTAACGGTGAAATCCGCAATGGGTATGGCCTCGCAGGCAGCATTATCTTCTTCGATAAATGCAGACACCCCGTTCTTTTCTGCAACGGCGCTGAAAATATCCTGCAGTTTAAGTAAAGGTATCACATCATTACTCGCATATATCAACTGGTCATCAGCCAGGGGGCGCTTGCGCCAATTTGATTTTTGTAAAGATTTATCCGAAACAATTCCTAATTCCTCAAGCAATACATCGGAGTATGAATTGGAAGGATGGTTACAGAGTTTCGCTACCACCTGGATATCATAAATATTCTTCGGGAAACAACCGTTCACTTTCAGGATCTGGATATCCTCGGAACAGGAGTAAGCGACTTTCCGGATAGCAGGGTTTTCAAAAACGGGCCATAGGGAAGAAAGATCCTTTATGCTGATGGGATCAATCAGGTAACATATTTCTCCGTCGTAGATCTGCAGAAGGGAAAGTTTGAAACCATACTCGCGCCGAAACCTGTCGAATTCCGTATCAAAGCCAATGGCTGTCTTCTTCTTTAAAGTATCGGAAACCGCCTGCAGTTCTTTTTCCGTTTTGATCAGCCTTATTTCTACATCAACGTTCGTCATCATTTAAAAATAGTTCATATTGGTTAAATTTTCGGGAAACGTTTGCCCTGTATCGGAAAACTTCCTGCCCACCTGCTGAATATTATAACATTTTCATTTTCCTATCCCGAAAAAAAAATCCATTTTTGCATCATGGCAAAGATCATAATTACCATTGATGGCTGGTCATCCTGCGGCAAAAGTACGCTGGCAAAACAGCTCGCAAAGGAATTAGGCTATACCTATATTGACAGCGGAGCTATGTATCGCGCGATCACCCTTTATTTTCTTCGCAACCATATAGACTGGACTGATGAAAAAGAAGTGAGCGACGCATTGAAAGAAGTGCATTTGCATTTTGAATACAATCCAAAATCGGGCGAATCAGAGATCTACCTGAGTGATGAAAATGTAGAATATCTTATACGCGACCTGATCATTGCCGATAAGGTAAGTGATATTGCTTCGATTGCTGCGGTTCGCACATTCGCCGTGGCGCAGCAACAGCAAATGGGCACTCAGAAAGGGATCGTGATGGACGGCCGCGATATCGGTACTACTGTTTTTCCTTCTGCAGAGCTCAAAATATTTATGACTGCGGATGTGCCGGTGAGGGTGGAAAGGCGTTTCAAAGAAATGTTTGAAAAAAATCCGAATATCACCCTTGAAGATGTAAAACATAACCTTCAAATGCGGGATTATATAGATTCTCATCGGGAAGTAAGTCCCCTGAAAAAAGCGGAAGATGCCATCATGCTCGATAATACGAATATGGATATGGCGCAACAATTGAAATTTGCCTTACGGCTCATCAAGGTGCCGGTGGCTTAAGCCGGGCCTGTCATTCCATTCCTAAGGGCTTCCAATTTCCCGCTATCATCCGTCAATGCGGCTATTTTTTCTATCACGGCTTCCACCACCGCATCCGGGCAACTCGCACCGCTACTAATGAGGATCCTCACCGGATTGATCGCCGGCAGAAAATCGGCGGTTTCCCGTTCCTGTTGCAAATGAAAATCAAAATGAAAGATCCTGTTATCTGAACTGATCTTATCGGCACCGCTTATAAAATAGGTAGGTAACCTGTGCTCACATAATTCCACGAGGTGAGAAGTGTTACTGCTGTTGTAACCGCCTACAACGATGGCCATATCAGCTTCCTGCTCCAACAGGCCATACACAGCGGACTGGTTATCATTTGTAGCATAACAAAGGGTATCCCTGGTGTCGGCAAATCGTTCCGCAATATTATCTTCCGACAACCCGTATTTCGTTATCATTACATTTTTCAGGAAGTCTGCGATGGCCTGCGTATCACTTGCCAACATGGTCGTTTGGTTGATCACACCGATTCGTTCCAGATCTGTGAGCGGGTCAAATCCTTCGGAGAACCTGCCGGCAAATGCCGTGTGAAAAAGTGCAGGGTCATTTTCACGGGTAATGAATTTACTCAATGCCACAGCTTCTGTCATATCATTGACCACTACTGTGGGCGTTCCTTTGGCAGCGTGCGAAAAAGTGGCCCGGGTTTCTTCGTGTGTCGGTTTGCCATGCACGATAACCGAATAATTTTTTTTCGCGATCTGGTCGCCGCGGTTCCAGACCTTTTCAACGAAGGGACAGGTGGTATTATATTTTTCCGTGGAGATGCCCAGTGAACGGATCTTTTCTTCAATGGCCAATGTAGTCCCGAATGCAGGAATGATCACCACATCATCGGGTTGGAGGGATTCAAAAGGTATCAGCATATTACCCTGTGTATCCTGCAAAAACCGCACACCGCGTTCCTCCAAGTCAGCATTCACGCGCGGGTTATGTATCATTTCGCTCAACAGGTAAATGCGTTTTCCGGGGTTTTCCTCAATGGTACGAAATGCAATTTCGATCGCATTTTCCACACCGTAACAAAAACCGAAATGCCGTGCAAGAAAGATCTGTACATTCCCAAGATCGAGCAGGGTAGGCGTAAAATCTTTTTTAAGTTTATCCTGCTCCCGGCGCATGTTTTTAACGGCGGAGATGAGCGGGCTGCGGTAAGTGAAAGGGATGGTGAACTGCTTCATCGGTATGCCGGTAAAGGTACGAAATAGGAGGGGATGGAGGACAGATGACAGACCACAGATTACAGACAATAGACAATAGACAACAGACAACAGACCACCGAAGACATGCAACAACAGACGACAGACCACGGACGACCGACCACCGTCACCACCCCTCTGCTTAAACTCTATTAACTCTGCGGCTCTGCGGTGAATCTTTGTAGCTAACCCACAACCCAACCGCCGACGGGGCCAAAGCCACCGTCGGGGTTTAATCCGCAACACGTCACCCGCCACCCGCCACCCGAGCTCAGACAACAGACAACAGACGACAGACCAAGGACGACCGACCACCGTCACCACCCCTCTGCGAAACTCTTTAACTCTGCGGCTCTGCAGTGAACCTTGTAGCTGACCTCAACCCAACCGCCGACGGGGCCAAAGCCGCCGTCGGGGTATAACAAACCCGCAACCCGCCACCCGCAACCCGAGCTCAGACAACAGACGACAGACCACGGACGACCGACCACCGTCACCACCCCTCTGCGTAAACTCTTTAACTCTGCGGCTCTGCGGTGAACCTCGTAGACCCTCGACCCAACCGCCGACGGGCCATGCCGCCGTCGGGGTGTAACAAACCCGCCACCCGCAACCCGAGCTCAGACAACAGACGACAGACCACGGACGACCGACCACCACCACCCTCTGCGTAAACTCTTTAACTCGCGGCTCTGCGGTGAATCTTTGTAGCTAACCCACAATCCAACCGCCGACGGGGCTAAAGCCGCCGTCGGGGTGTAACAAACCCGCAACCCGCAACCCGCAACCCGAGCTCAGACAACAGACGACAGACCACGGACGACCGACCACCGTCACCACCCCTCTGCGTAAACTCTTTTAACTCTGCGGCTCTGCGGTGAACCTTTGTAGCTAACCCACAACCCAACCGCCGTCGGGGCCAAAGCCGCCGTCGGGTTTGGTAAAAGGTTTTAGAAAAAATTACTATTTTGTACAATGGCAACGCTTTTTCAACCTCCCGCTATTTTAAGCAATTCAAATATTTATGAAGTGAATATCCGCCAATATACCGCGGAAGGAACTTTTAATGCATTTGCAAAACACCTTCCCCGCCTCAAAGAAATGGGAGTAGAGATTATTTGGCTGATGCCCATACATCCTATAGGAACAGTAAAACGAAAAGGGGTACTGGGTAGTTACTATTCTATTAAAGACCATGAAGCCATCAACCCGGAATTCGGAACAGCCACAGAGTTTACTGCACTTGTTACTGCTGCCCATGCATTAGAGATAAAGATCATCCTGGATTGGGTGGCAAACCATGCGGCTTGGGATCATGTATGGACCCGGGCAGATCCCCTTTTTTTTACCCGCGATGCAGCCGGAAATTTTACCCCGCCGTTTGATTGGGACGATGTGATACAATTTGACCATTCAAATGCAGCGCAACAGGTGGCCATGAAAAAAGCCATGAAATTTTGGATCAATACTTTTGATGTGGATGGTTTTCGTGCCGATCTTGCCCATCTTACTCCTTTGCAATTTTGGAAGGACGCCCGTACTGAATTAACTCCTTTAAAAAAAGACCTTATCTGGCTCGCAGAAACCGAAGAGATTTCTTATCACGAAGCATTTGATATTTCTTATACCTGGGAGTGGATGCACGCAACAGAAAAATTTATACGGAAAGAAATAAGCCTGCAGGATTGTGTAAATGTATTAGCAAAATACAAAAATGCTTTCCCGGAAAATGCTTCCCGGCTTTTCTTCACATCCAACCATGATGAAAACTCATGGAACGGCACGGAGTATGAAAAATACGGACTGTATGCAAAAGCAATGGCAGTATTTTCCTGTACATACCCCGGCATCCCCTTGGTATACAGCGGGCAGGAATTGCCCAACCGGAAACGCTTACAATTTTTTGAGAAGGACAAGATCGATTGGGAAAAGGAAATAGCATTGCAGGAATTTTACCGGAAACTGCTCTCTCTTCATAAAACAAGTAATGCATACCGCTCAGGATCGGTAAGCATTTCAGAAAACTTTATTGAAAAAAATATTTTTGCATATACTCTCGCAGGAGAAGCAGACGTAGTTGCAGTTATTTTAAATTTGGGAGAGACCACGGTAAAAGAAACTATCGTGATGGAAAAACTTATCGGCCCTTTTTGCGATCTCTTTTCGGGCGAAACAGCGGAGCTGAAGGGGCAGTATGAATTTTCCGGCGAAGCGGGCGATTATGTTGTCCTGGAAAAATATCTGCCCACAGAATAATGAGCAAAAAAAGCCCCTGAAATTTCAGGGGCCATGTATTTGTAGTTCTATTATTATTGATATTCCAGCGATAAATTATACTCGTACAATCCATCATACCCGGGATAAAATCCGCTGATCGTAATTTCCTTGCCGGAACCGATGATCGCTTTCAGTTCTTCTACAGAACTTACGGTCTTGTTATTTACTTTTAAAATAACAAACCCGTCTTTCATCCTTGACTGCTTATCGATGGCACCGTCGGGCCGTATTTTCTTTACGATCACACCCCCGGTCACACCGGATTCTTTGGCTCTTTTTGCATCCAGTGTCACCAGGTCAGCACCCAGCTTATCTGTAGCAATTTCTCCTTTCACGACATCATAATTACCGGCCTTATTTTTCAACTGTACCGTTACGGTATTCTCTTTTCCATTGCGCATAAAGGTCAACGGAACCTTATCTCCGGGCTTGTAACGGCTTACCTGCTCCTGCATCTCAGCACCTGTGCTCACTGACACGCCGTTGATCTTTGTTATGATATCACCTTGTTTTATGCCGGCACTGTATGCGCCGCCGTCCTTGGGCACCCCATCTGTATAAATACCGTAAGCCTCAACAGGAATATTTCGCCTCTTTTTTTCATCATCACTCAGGTCGCTGGCAGAAACATATTCGATACCGATATAAGCTCTTTGTACTGTACCAAATTTGATGATATCATCCACAACTTTTTTCACGATGTTCACCGGTATGGCATAAGAATAACCTGAATAATATCCGGTGGGTGATGCGATCGCCGAGTTGATACCGATGATCTTACCGTCTGTATTCACTAATGCACCGCCGCTGTTGCCCATATTCACCGCAGCATCTGTCTGGAGGAAGGATTCAATCCCCGGTGTGCCCGCTCTATCCCTGTTCAAACCCAGGCTCCTGGATTTTGCACTGATGATACCTGCTGTTACCGTTGTTTCAAGATTCAGCGGGTAACCGATCGCCAACACCCACTGACCAATCTTTACATCATCAGAATTTCCGTAGATCAGGTAGGGCAGGCCCGCTGCTTCTACTTTTATGACTGCCAGGTCATAGGCAGGATCTGTACCCACCACTTTGGCTTTATAAATTTTCTTATTGCTAAGCGTAACAGTGATCTCATCGGCACTTGCCACCACGTGGTTATTTGTTACGATGAATCCGTCTTCACTGATGATCACACCCGACCCTGACGCACGTTGCTCAGGGATCACATTGTTCCTGCGGCCCAGGAGTTGCTCAAAAAGATCATCGTCGCCAAACATATCGCTGAAAGGATTTTGACGGCGCTGTGTCTGAGGAAGATTATTGGAAAGTTGTTTTGCATTTGTCTTGGTTTTGATATGCACCACGCCGGGTGTAGCGGCCAAAGCAGGCGCAGTAAAATCAATTGCACCCGGGGGCACTGCTGCTCCATCGGTGAGGCCCGTAAGTTTTGCATAATTAGACGGCAGAACGCCGGCCTGTTGGCCGCCGTATGTAGAAGATGTCTTCACATATTTTCCATAACCCCAAACAACGCCTATGGTGGTAAGCGCACTTATCAATACCGTAAACAAGATCTGTTTAAATTTCATTGCTATAAATTTATTTTTTATAAAGGATATATGTCAAATTACATGCCTCAGGAACAAATTAACGACAGACTGACAAAATGATATTTACCCCCCGGCCTATTTAACAATTAATTAGTAAGGCTTTCGTAGATGACTTTCCGACTAAACTCCAATCCCAAAAATGGTTTGACCACGAAGGCACGGGCAGAATTTTTTTTTGAACACGGATAACGCTGATTACACAGATTTTCACAGATTTATTTTACCATCTTTTCTTGGGCCACAAAGGCTCTAAGGAAAAACCTGCCTTCGGCAGGCGATCTGCGGGATCTGCTCTTATAGTATCACGCAAAGGCGCGAAGTAACCGCAAAGCCGCATCTATCTGCGCAAATCTGGGTGTTTTTAAATCCCCGAAAATCTGCGGGAAAAATCTGTGCGGATCTGTGGGAAAAGTTTTTGGCCGAAAAGGTTTTAACCACCAAGGCACCAATGCACAAAGACCCTGCCTTCGGCAGGCGATCTGCGGGATCTGCTCTTATAGTATCACGCAAAGGCCCAAAGTAACCGCAAAGCCGCATCTATCTGCGCAAATCTGGGTGTTTTTAAATCCCCG
>JBBJLU010000020.1:0-43186 GCA_037719665.1 Ferruginibacter sp. | reverse complement strand
AAAGACATTGTAGAATGGCAACATTTTAAAACATGGTTTGAACCGATCAAACCGGTAAGCCTCAAAGAAAAAATTCTTACGATACAGGTACCAAGTCAGTTTTTTTATGAGTACCTTGAAGAGCACTATGTATCCCTGCTTGCAAAAACACTGAAGAGAGAATTAGGTAAAGAAGCCAGGCTGGAATACAGGATAATGGTTGACAGCGGTAACAGCAGAAACAAACCGCTGACAATGGATGTTCCCGGCACCGGATACAGATCATACTCAAATAACGAAATGGATTTTCCGCTTGTTATAAATAATCCTGTTAAGAACCCGTTCGTGATCCCGGGGCTTAAGAAGATGCAGATCGATCCGCAGCTTAATCCGGCCTATACATTCGATACATTTATAGAAGGCGATTGCAACCGTGTAGCCAGGCGTGCCGGTAAAACGGTAGCCGACAAACCGGGCGGTACGTCCTTCAACCCGCTCGTGATCTACGGTGGTGTCGGATTGGGGAAAACGCATATTGCCCAGGCGATCGGCAATGAAGTAAAAAGGATCAACCCCTCTAAGGTGGTATTGTATGTTAGCTCGGAGAAATTTATCAACCAGTTTATTGACCACGGACGTAATAATGCTATAAACGACTTTATCCATTTTTACCAATTGATAGATGTCCTGATCATTGACGATATCCAGTTTTTTAACCGCGCGGAAAAATCACAGGATGCCTTCTTCTCTATTTTCAATCATCTTCATCAAAGCGGGAAGCAACTGATACTAACCAGTGATAAATCTCCGAAGGACCTTGAAGGGGTGCAGGAGAGACTGCTCAGCCGTTTTCGCTGGGGGCTCAGTGCAGATCTGCAGGCCCCGGATTATGAGACCAAGATCGATATTCTTGATATTAAAATGAAGAACGACGGGTTGGAAATGCCCCGGGAAGTTGTAAAATACATTGCATATAATATAAACAGTAATGTACGGGAACTGGAAGGAGCCCTGATCTCTTTGTTGGCACAATCTTCGCTCAACAAGAGGGAAATAGACCTTGAATTGGCAAAAAAAGTACTTAGAAATTTTGTAAAATCCTCTACAAAGGAAATTACTATTGATGCCATTCAAAAAATGGTATGCGAATATTTCGATGTAGCCTACGATAAACTTTTACAAAAGACCCGTAAGAGAGAGATCGTTCAGGCACGCCAGATCACCATGTTCCTTTCCAAAGCATTCACTAAAAATTCACTTAAAACGATCGGAGAACACTTTGGCGGCCGGGACCATACCACCGTCATCCACAGTTGCCAGACCGTAAAGGACCTGATGGACACTGATAATCTTTTTAAAGAAAGTGTGCTGGAACTTCAGCAGAAAGTTCAGCTTGCGGCAATGTAGTTTGAATTCAAGGTTCAAGGTTCAAAGTTTTTCAAATCGATGTTTTATACATACAACGAAGCGGCTTCAATCTGAAGCCGCTTCGTTTTTATGAATATGGTCGTCGTTAACGAACCAACCTTGAACCTTAAACTTTGAACCTTGAATTAAGACCCCACCATCTCCCCGGGTATCACCCAGGCGTCAAATTCTTCGGGGGTAACGTATCCCAGTTTTACCGCGGTCTCTTTTAAGGTGGTGCCGTTCTTATGTGCGGTCTGTGCGATCTCCGCGGCTTTGTAATACCCGATCTTCGTATTCAGTGCTGTTACCAACATCAGGGAATTGTCTACATGCTTCTTAATATTTTCTTCCAGGGGTTCAATGCCGGCTGCACATTTATCATTAAAGGATACACAGCCGTCACCGATGAGCCGTGCACTGTGAAGGAAATTATATATCATTACGGGCTTAAAAACATTCAGTTCAAAATGCCCGTTACTTCCGCCGATACTGATGGTGACATCATTTCCCATCACCTGTGCTGCTATCATAGTGATCGCTTCACATTGTGTGGGATTTACTTTGCCCGGCATGATGGATGAACCGGGCTCATTATCCGGGATGAATATTTCCCCGATGCCGCTGCGGGGTCCGCTGGATAAAATGCGGATATCATTTGTGATCTTCATCAGGCTTACGGCTATAAGCTTCAAAGCGCCGTGCGTTTCCACAATGGCATCATGCGCGGCCAATGCTTCAAATTTATTTTCTGCAGTAATAAAAGGCAACCCCGTAAGCTGAGCAATATGCGCGGCAACATTTTCGGAATACCCTTTTGGTGTATTGATGCCCGTGCCTACAGCAGTGCCGCCAAGTGCGAGTTCACTGAGATGAGCTAAAGTATTATTCAAAGCACGTAAGCCGTGATCCAGTTGGGAAACGTACCCGCTGAACTCCTGGCCAAGCGTTAGCGGCGTAGCATCCATAAAATGAGTGCGACCGATCTTTACGACATGTTTAAATTTTTCCGCTTTTTCCGCCAGGGTATTGCGTAGTTTCAATATCCCCGGTATGGTCACATCATGCAGGATCTTATAAGCAGCAATATGCATGGCGGTAGGGAAGGTATCGTTGCTGCTTTGGGATTTATTTACATCATCGTTAGGGTGTAAGTACTTTTCTTTATCGCTCAACGAGCCCCCGTTTAGCACATGCCCTCGGTAAGCAACTACTTCGTTCACATTCATGTTGCTTTGCGTTCCGCTGCCCGTTTGCCATACAACCAACGGAAAATATTCGTCCAGTTTACCTGCCGTGATCTCATCACATACCTTCCCGATAAGATCAGATTTTTCCTTTGGCAATATTCCTGCCTCAGTATTGGTGATTGCCGCAGCTTTTTTCAGGTATGCGAAAGCTTTTATGATCTCCTTAGGCATTTTATTGATCTCCTGCGCTATCTTGAAATTATCGATGCTCCGTTGGGTCTGTGCGCCGAAATACGCTTCCGCAGGCACTTTCACTTCACCCATTGTGTCTTTTTCGATACGGTATTCCATGATGTGATAATGATTATTTAATAAAACACAAAGATAGCTGAAACAAAAATATCCTATCTTGTTTACCTGTATTTACTATGCAATTAAGCCTTATGACCCGGAGTCTGTTGACTGTTCTTACCTGTTTTATTTTACTGATCAGTTCCTGCAGTACCGTTAAAAAAACAGTTGCAGAATCCGAGCCCCCGAAAACCCGCACAGGCACCATGCCTGCACCGTCTAAAGCAAAAACTTTCCGGAAGCCACTGAAAATAGACCGATATGAATTTGTATCATTTGCTAAAACACTGTTGGGTACACCCTATAAATATGGTTCTGCAAATCCGGACGACGGCCTGGACTGTTCCGGGTTTATCAGTTTTGTCTTCGGCCATTTTAATGTGAAGAGTCCGCGTTCCTCCGTCTCATTTACTAATGAAGGAGAAGATATTGACCCCGATGAGGCGAGGTCGGGGGATATAATATTGTTCACCGGTTCAGATCATGCTTCGGGCATCGTAGGACATATGGGGATCATCACCAAAGCCGGCAAGCCGATGCAATTCATCCATTCGGCTTCCGGGAAAAATATCGGCGTGATCTTAAACAGCCTCACAGGATATTATAAAAATCATTTTGTAAAGGTTATCCGGATTTTGGAGTAAAGGCGTTTTTTGGAGCCATCGATTTATTTCCCGGTAAATACTGCTTTTCTTTTTTCCAGAAAAGCGGTCGTTCCTTCTTTCATATCGGCGGTTACAAAACACTCTCCGAACGCACTTATTTCCTGCTCAAATCCGTTCACTTTGTTATCTGTGCATGCATTTACACAGGCTATAATTTTTCCTACCGCAAAAGGAGCTTTACTTTGAATGGTGAGCATCAGTTCTTTTGTTTTGGGTAATAGGTCTTCAGGGGTAGTGATATAGTTCACCAAACCCCATTGCAATGCTTCATTAGCATCAATGATCTTTGCTGTCATCTGCAGTTCCAGGCTTTTGGCTTTTCCTACAAGCTGCGTCAACCGCTGTGTGCCGCCATACCCGGGGATGAGTCCCAGGTTTACTTCCGGCTGGCCGAATTTAGCATTGTCGCTGCAAAGTCGGAAATGACAGGCCATAGCCAATTCACATCCTCCGCCGAGTGCAAAGCCGTTCACTGCAGCTACGACAGGTTTTTTACTTTGTTCAATTTTAAAGAAAACGTCCTGTCCCTTTTTGGCAAGGGCCATAGCGCCGGGTTTATCCAAACCGCTGAACTCCGTGATATCCGCTCCCGCTACAAATGCCTTTGGTCCTGCACCGGTGATGATCACCGTTTTGATCTCTTCATTTTTCTGCACCTCATCCATGGCATTATCCAACTCGTTAAATACATCCTTGTTGAGTGCATTCAGTTTTTCGGGACGGTTTACAGTTATAATAAAAACTCCGTTTTCCAGCGAAGTGAGCAGGGTTGTATAAGTCATTATCTGTTTTTTGTAAATTTAAAAATCCCGGTTTTCCGCTACCCGTTCTTTGATATAAGCAGCTATCTCGGACGTGGTGGCGCCCGGCGCAAATAATTTACCGACACCCGAATCGTTCAGGATCTTCATATCCTCTTCCGGGATGATACCGCCGCCTGTCACCAATACATCATTCATCCCTTTTTCTTTCAGCAACTGCATTATTTTAGGGAATACGGTCATGTGAGCACCGCTCAGAATGCTCACGCCGATCGCATCTACATCTTCCTGCAATGCAGCATTCACCACCATTTCAGGGGTTTGCCGCAGACCCGTATAGATCACTTCCATCCCCGCATCGCGTAGGGCGGTTGCAATGACCTTTGCACCGCGGTCGTGTCCGTCAAGGCCCACTTTCGCTACTAAAATTCTTATCGGACGATCAGCCATAATGAAAGATTCTGTTCCGCAAATGTAGGGATTGAATGTTTGATACAAACGTTAGTGCCAAGGTATTCCTTCATCGGTTTAGTGCTCAAAATTCTTTTAATGCATTTTTGATCCGGGTGATGGTTTCCGCTTTACCGATGGTAGCTGCAATGTCGAAGACAGCCGGGCCAAATTTCCCGCCGACAAGCATTACGCGCATGGGGAGTTGAAGTTCGCCGGGTTTGATATTTTTTTCTGCAGCCAGTGTTTTAAATGTTTCTTCAATGGAAGCACTGTCAAAATTTTCCGCTGCTGAGATATTTTCTATAAAATGCAGGAAAAAATCATTTTTTTCAGCGGTCCATTTAGGCTTTACTGCCGCCGTATCCCAGGTTTGCGGTGCCCGGAAAAAATAAGCCGATTGTTCGTAAAAATCATCTGCTGTCGAACAGCGGTCCTTTATCAGTGCAAGTACTTTTTCAAAATATGCGGTATCGGTTATGGGTAGTCCTTTTTCCAACAGGAAATTCAACACCATCGGGGAGATCTCTTTTGTACCGGATCGCTTTATCCATTCATGGTTATACCATTTTGCTTTTTCAAAATCAAATTTAGCGCCGGCCTTATGTACACGTTCTATAGAAAAGGAATCGATGAGTTCGGGTAAAGTAAATATCTCCTGCTCTGTCCCTGCATTCCAGCCCAGCATGGCCAACAGGTTCAGGAATGCGCCCGGTAAGAATCCCAATTCTTTAAAACCCCTGGTGACCTCCCTGGTTTTCGGATCTTTCCAATCCATGGCATACACCGGGAATCCCAAACGGTCACCGTCGCGTTTGCTGAGTTTGCCGTTCCCTTCCGGTTTTAGGATCAGCGGCAGGTGTGCCCATTGCGGCATATTTTCCAAACCGAATAAATATTTCCAAAGCAGGATATGCACCGGTGCACTCGGTAGCCATTCTTCCCCACGGAAGGCATGGGTAATTTTCATGAGGTGATCATCTACCACCACGGCAAGATGGTAAGTGGGCATGCCATCTGCTTTCAATAATACTTTATCATCCGTGTTATCGGTATCAAAACTCATTTCACCGCGGATCATATCAGTGAAGGCAACGGTTTCCCCGGGTTCAATTTTTATGCGGATCACATGGGGCACACCGGTTCTGATCAATTCATTGGTTTCCTCCGGTAATAGCCTTAGAGAATTATTCATTTTCATCCGCACCCCGGCATCGTACTGCAAACTGCCGCTGCCGTTTGCCTTCCGCATTTCCCGCATGGCTTCAATTTCTTCGGGGGTATCAAATGCATAATACGCATGTCCCTGTTTTACCAGGTCTTCCGCGTATTGACGGTACATTTCTTTACGCTCGCTCTGACGGTAAGGCGCGTATGGCCCGCCATGGAGCACGCTTTCATCAGGTGCCAGCCCGCACCATTCCAGGCAATCAAAAATATATTTTTCCGCGCCCTCCACGTAGCGGCTCTGATCGGTATCCTCTATCCTTACAATAAAATCCCCGCCGTGTTTTTTTGCAAAAAGGTAATTATATAATACCGTCCTCACACCGCCCAAATGAAGCCCTCCCGTGGGGCTTGGCGCAAAACGAACCCTTACTTTATTCATGGGTCAAAGATACTGGTATTCATTTTCGTTGCCATGGTAACGGCAGATGCGGGTACAAAAAAAAGGTTGCCTTTCGACAACCCTTTTCAAGCCGGTTTTATTTTATTAATTTAAAGTAAATGTCTGCGCGGCCCCTCCGTCTATAGAGATCGTCGCAAGATTGTCACAGGTGCCGTTGCCGTAATCGATGATCGCTACGTGATTCGGACCCTGTAATTGGTAGGTACCTTTATCGATAAAGTTGCACATGTTTTTCTTCTGCAAAGCCGAAAGAATGGTACCCGTTCTGGAAAGGCCTGCAGCATTAGTAACCGTATGGCCGCCTGTGGTGGAAAATACATCATCCGTTAAGTTCAGCGGCGTGAAGACCCCTGCAGTTTGTGTAATATCCTGCGTACCGAAATGGTTCCAATAATTTCCGTTCGGTGCGGTTATTTTTCCGTTCTGACATACACGATGCCATCTTTTTATACCGGGTACACTTGTATTCGTCCAGGTAATGGTTCCTTCTTTTTTATAAAGGTTTACAAAATAGTTGTCAAACGTCATGGTAGCCACGCTGCCCGGTACGCGAAGCGAATCGGTAAGGGTAACGAGGATCTTCCCCTTGCGGGTTACGCCGTTGGGAGAAGTACAGCCGATGGGGCCGAAGTCAATTACAATGGATTTCGGAAAACCCGTTAAAGGGGTAACTGTAACGGTTGCACAGCTCAGAATACCGGAGGTCTGTACACCGTTGGCAGTAAAATTTGTACCCATAAAATTATTGCTCACTGCTGCTTCATTCAGCACTTCGTTCGCATCCTGAGTCATATTCGATGCTCTGCCCTGTGCCGTACTCAGCTCGATGGTGGCTGCCTTATCCGTGTTCTCAGGTGTACTTTCTTTTTTGCAGGAAGCTAAAGCCATAATCAGCATCGAGCATGCGGGTAAAAGGAATTTCATTTTCATGATGATTTTTTTAAAGCGGTTTTAAATTTTATTAAAGTGTTAAAGATAGACGGGCGGCAAAAACAAAAGTTTAATCAGCTTTTTGACTTTATTTTTGTTCATGCGCTATTTTGTAAAAACGCCGGGTTGGTTGATGGGTTTATTTCCGAAGCGGTTATGGGAAATGAGCCGTGGGGAAAAAAAGTTATACCTGAGTTTTGATGACGGGCCTCACCCCGATCATACCGGCTTTGTGTTGGATGAGTTAAAGAAATACAACGCCAAAGCCTGTTTTTTCTGTGTCGGTGACAATGTGAAGTCTTTCCCGGAAATGTATGAGCGGGTCCTTGCGGAGGGACATACTTTAGGAAACCATACGATGAATCATTTGAACGGGAACCGAACAGATGATAAAGTATACCTCAACAATGTGGATGAAGCAGCAAAATATATTGACAGCCGGTTGTTCCGGCCTCCTTATGGCCGGTTAAGATCTTTTCAGGCTAAGCTGCTCACCGAAAGGAATAATCCTTTCCGGATAGTGATGTGGACGGTTTTAAGCGGAGATTTTGATCAGGGTATCACTGCTCAGCGTTGTTTGGAAAATGTGTTACTTAAAGCGGGAAACGGCTCGATAGTGGTATTCCATGACAGTGAAAAAGCATCGGAAAAACTTAGGTTTGCCTTGCCGGCGGTGCTTAAAAGTTTTCATGAAAGGGGTTTTACATTTGAAAAGATTCCCGCTTATTAAGTCCCGGAAATAAAATGGGCCTGGGTAGAAACCCTGGCCCGTTTTTAATCCGTACCCTATGAAAACTGTCGTAAAGTTACATAGGATAATAAGAAAACCAATTTTATTTTCATAATTCCCCAAAAAATATCAGGGACTTATAAAACAACGTAAGAAATTATATGATTGATACGCATTGCCACCTGTATACATCGGAGTTTGACGACGATATTGCTGAAGTCATGGGACGTGCGGCAGTTGCAGGCGTAACGAAATGCTACCTGCCGGCAATTGATAAAAGCTGTACCGGGCGGATGGATTTGTTGGAAGCAGCCTACCCGGCTACCTGTTTTGCAATGGCCGGCCTGCATCCCTGTTCGGTAAAAGGAGATTTTCAAACTGAACTCGATCATGTGAGAGCCTTATTGCAACAAAGAAAATTTGCCGGCATCGGGGAAACTGGCCTGGATCTTTATTGGGATAAAACATTCATTAGGGAACAGGTAGAAGCATTGAAGATCCAGGTCGAATGGGCCCTGGAATATAAGCTGCCACTCATTCTTCATACCCGTAACGCCACTCAGGAGACCATTGATGTCATTAAAAATTACCGGGACAGGGGGCTTCATGGCATCTTCCATTGTTTCGGTGGTACGCTCAATGAGGCCCAACAGATCATTGACCTTAATTTTTACCTGGGAATAGGCGGAGTGGTCACTTACAAAAATGCAGGGCTGGCCGAAGTGATCGCTGATGTGGATATGAAACACCTGGTTTTGGAAACAGATGCACCTTACCTTGCGCCGGCACCCATGCGCGGGAAGCGGAATGAAACGGCTTACGTGGCCTACATAGCAGAGCGGCTTGCTTCGGTAAAAAATATCAGCACGGATGAGGTAAAACGGATCACTACGGAAAATGCTCAAAAAATATTCGGGGTATAGCCCGTGAATGTGCTATTTTTGCCGTCCTTAAAAAGGAGACGTGTCCGAGTGGTTGAAGGAGCACGCCTGGAAAGTGTGTATAGGGGTAACTCTATCGCGAGTTCGAATCTCGCCGTCTCCGCACCTTATGCTTCAGTTCGCTGAAGCATTTTTTATGCGATCAGTTTTTCCATTGCCATTCCGCGGGAACCTTTTACCAGGATAAGGGTGTTTTCAAAATCCTGCTCCCGGAACCATTTGCTCAATTCCGTTGAAGAATCAAAGGCGGTAATATTTTCGGGCAGGTCCCGGAAATCTTTGCCCGCCACGGCGACCTTCTCCCAATGATACTGTTGTAAGAGGCTGATCAAAGCTGCGTGTTCTTTGATACTGTCCTCCCCGAGTTCCAACATCCCACCGAGTATCACCGCTTTTTTTTCACCTTCCATGGCGGCAAAATTTTCAATGGCCGCTTTCATGCTGGAGGGGTTCGCATTGTATGCATCCAGCAGGATCGTATTAGTACCTGAGAATATAATCTGAGACCGGTTGTTGGAGGGCGTATACGCTTCCAGGCCATCTTTGATCTGCTCATCACTGACCCCGAATGTTTTTCCGATACAAACTGCCGCTAAAATATTCGGAAGATTGTAATTACCGGCAAGCTTTGTACGGATATAAGGAATAGCAGCACCGTTGGTCATTTTCACTTCTAACAAGGCACTGCTGTTCATTACCTCTCCGGTATATTGTGCACCTGAAGTGCCATAGGTAATTTTATTTTCTATTGCATTGCTCATCTCCGCCAGGTAATCATAATCCGTATTATTAAATACAGTACCTCCTGTATTTTCAATATACCGGTATAATTCCCCTTTGCCCTTTCTTACGCCTGCTTCACTACCGAAGCCTTCTAAATGTGCCTTCCCGCAATTGGTGATAATACCGTACGTAGGAAGGGTATAGGTGCAATATTGTTCTATCTCATGAAGATGGTTTGCGCCCATTTCGATGACCGCAATTTCCGCATCTTTTTTTATTCCGAGTATCGTTAGCGGGATACCGATATGATTATTAAAGTTTCCCTGCGTAGTATAGCATCGGAATTTTTTGCTGAGTACTGCATGCACCAACTCTTTGGTTGTGGTTTTACCGTTGCTGCCGGTAATGGCGATAAAAGGTATTGTAAATTGTTGGCGATGAAATTTTGCCAACTCCTGCAGGCTTTTCAAAACATTATCCGTGAAAATGATGCGGTCGGATTTTATATCCGTGATCTCGTCACAGACGCAATACGCAGCACCGGCTTCCAATGCCTGCCTTGCATATTGATTGCCGTTGAAGTGATCTCCCTTCAATGCAAAGAAAAGATCTCCCGGTTGTATAGTTCGCGAATCGGTTTTTACAGACGGATATCGATTATATATTCCGTAAAGTTCTTCGATGTTCATCCTGCAAAAATATATGCCTGCAGTCAATTGAAATAAAAAACCCTCCGTTAGGAGGGTTTTTATAAAACGTTTATTTCTTTTTCCTTGAATTTTGTTTTCTTTTCGGGAAGTTATTTCCGTCTTTAAACCCGGGGCCTTCCGGCGGTCCGAGATAAGATTGTGCACAACGGAAACCAACGGTACTTGCAGCCTGGTCTTCCTGCAGGAAACGGCGGGTACCGGGCGATAACCAATATGCCCTGTCGTTCCAGCTTCCGCCTTTAATAACACGTGCTTTATCATTTATCAGGGAGGATATACCATAACCGTATGTTACACCGCTTGATGAGTCAGCATCCAGGTAATTGATCACATTATTTTTTTGATAGTTAGTCCTGTTCTTCACTTCATCATCAGAGATATCCTGTCTTTTCAAATGACCCACACTGTCTCTTTCATATTCCCCTGAACTGTTCTTATATAATTTCGTGAATTTATTTCCGCGGAAAAAGTTGAAATCCTGTGCATCCAAATGCGTCATTGGCCTGTACACATCACCTACCCATTCGCTGACATTACCGCTCATATTGAACAAACCGAATGCATTCGGGTAGAAAGATCTAACAGGGCCGGTAATAGCAGCACGGTCATTCAAACCACCGGCGATACCCATGTTATCTCCGCCGCCTCTTTTAAAGTTTGCCAGGAATGCACCTTGCCAACTGCCCCTGCGGTTATCACGTAAACCGTTGGGATTTTTGGACCAGGAATACACCTGTTGATTGGTCCTGTTCTCTTCACCTCTTGATTTTTCTTTTTTACGCGGGTTAGGATTCTGATCCAGCAATCCGTATGCAGCATATTCCCACTCTGCTTCCGTAGGCAGGCGGTAACCCATATTCAGGATACCGTCTTCCATTTTTACATTAGCACGGGGCTTGCCGTTTACATCACGCAGGTCTGTTTTTTTAGGCTTAGACTTCGCCATTTGCACGAGTTCCGGGTTTACCAGGTATGCTTCTGTATTGAAGGAACCTTCCGCTCCGCCGCCTTTCATTTCTTTCTTGGCAGCATCTTTTTTAAGATACCCTTTCTTGATCAGGTTAAGTTCATTAACCCTGTCTGTACGCCAAATACAAAAATCATGGGCCTGTTGCCAGGTTACCCCTACAACGGGATAATAATTATAAGAAGGATAACGGAAATAATATTCTACATAAGGCTCGTTGTAAGCAAGTTCTTCTCTCCAAACCAGTGTATCCGGTAATGCCTTATTAATAATATTACTGTCACCGCTGAACACGTTGTCCAACCAGTACAGGTATTCGCGGTAATGCACATTGGCTACTTCGGTCTCATCTATAAAAAATGAAGGAACGGTCACACGGCGCGGAACATTGTTCCAGTCACCCATCACATCTTCATCCTTGGCACCCATGACAAAGGATCCACCCTGTACAAAAACAAGGCCCGGACCGGCTTTGGGGTATTTTACTTTCGCCACATGAAAGTTACCCATGTTCTTATCGTCATAGTTCCAGCCTGTTGCGTCAGACTTTGATTTCTTTTTACCGAACCCCCCGTCTTTACAAGAACTGAATGATACCACGGCAATTGCTGCAAGAATAATGTACCTCCCGGATAATGGTTTTAACATGTTTACTTTCATTTTACAGATTGTTGAACGAAATTAAGCCTGAGCTTATTGTAAGATAATTTTAATACAGGTTGCAATATATATATTTTCAACTAAAACTGCAGCGCTTTGCTATTCTTTAGCATTTAATTGATTTTTAAACAATTTTTGTTTGAAGTGCAACGTTTTTACAAAACAGGTTGTCTGAGTTAGGATTGCCGTATTTATTGGAGTAAACCTTATCGTTCAATCCGTTGGAGAAAAAAATTCATCAAATAGATACCTGAATTTTTGTTGGGGAAAAATAAATATTTATATATTTGACAATAAATTTGATTTTCTTTAACAAGAATTTATAAATTGCACTCTGGTAAAGAACCTGAAACACCGAATTAACGTATTTAACATTCTATCATTCAAAATTAAACGCTTATAGAGGTAAGTCTACCTAATCAAGACAAAAAAAACGCATGAAACAAGCAACTTTGAAACTTACTGCCCTGGTGATGTTGATCGGCGGTGCATCTGCTACTACAAATGCACAAACCTCAAACAATAACAATATAAACGTTGTAACTACTGCAGTTCCGTTTTTACGTATTTCACCTGATGCCCGCAGCACCGGTATGGGAGAAACAGGAATAGCCACCGCTCCTGATGCCTACTCAAATTTTTGGAACCTCGGTAAAACGCCTTTCTCTACAAAGAAGGGGAGCATCGGGGTTACTTATACTCCTTGGTTGAATGACCTTGACCTTAAAGATGTTTATATCGCTTCTCTTGCAGGATATTACAAATTTGACGAGAGCCAGGCTCTTTCTTTGGGGCTGCGTTATTTTAGTCTTGGTGATATCCAGTTCACGGATGCACAGGGTACTAATATCGGCAACAGGCGCCCGCGCGAATATGCTGTAGATTTAGGCTATTCCAGGAAACTGGGTGCTAAAACCGGTTTAGGTATCGGACTTCGTTATATCAGCTCAGACCTCGCCAGCGGAAACTACAACGGCGTAAACTACAAGAAAGGAAATTCTGTAGCTGCTGATCTGCATTTCTACCATAATGGTGCAAAAGCAAGCGGTTCCGGTTTTTCATACGGTGCAACCTTAAGCAACCTCGGTGCTAAGATCTCGTACACAGACGATAATAACCTGAAAGATTTTATTCCTGCAAATTTCGGTTTAGGCGGTGCATATACTAAAGTATTTGATGCTGACAGCAAACTGACTTTCGCTTTGGATCTTAATAAATTATTGGTTCCTACTCCGGATACCGGCGCAGCAAACCTCGTCGAGTATCGTGAGCAGGGTGTTGTGAGCAGCTGGTTCAAGTCATTCGGTGATGCACCGGGCGGCGGATCTGAAGAATTACGTGAAGTAACTTTATCTGCAGGTATGGAATTCTGGTATAAAGAGCAATTTGCTTTCCGTGCAGGTTATTTCTACGAGAGCCCGCAAAAAGGTAACCGTCGTTATGCAACTGTAGGTGCAGGTTTGAAATATAATGTGATCGGTCTTAACATCGCTTATATCTTCCCTTCAGGATCAGGTATCGGACGTAATCCTTTATCAAACACTATACGTTTCGGTCTTACATTCGATATGGATAAATAAATTCTTCTTAAATTATTTTGAAAGCGTTTCGTGTTATGCGAAACGCTTTTTTATTATAATAGGAATGCCGCATCTTTGCGTCAAATATGAATATGTCTTACAGGATAGGTACAGGAACAGATTTTCATCAGTTGACAGCCGGAAGGGATCTTTGGATCGGTGGTGTTCAGATCCCTCATCATAAAGGAGCATTGGGGCACAGCGATGCAGATGTGTTACTGCATGCAATATGTGATGCTATGCTGGGTGCACTTTGCCTGGAAGACATCGGGATGCATTTTCCCGACACTGATCCCGCTTATAAAAATGCGGATAGTAAAATATTGCTTGCACAAACATTCAATATGATTGCAGAGAGAGGTTATGAAGTAGTAAATATTGACAGTACGGTATGCCTGGAAAATCCTAAGATCATGCCTTATGCTCCCGAAATGAAAAAACGGATCGCTGCGATCCTGGAAGTAACAGAGCATGATATTTCAATAAAAGCCACCACAACAGAAAAATTGGGATTTGCGGGAAGAGAAGAAGGCTTGTTTGCCAATGCCACCGTACTTTTAAAAAAAATAGCTCCATGACCGCTGTAAAAATAAGAACAGTAAATATTTCAGCCAATGAACTGCCGCATTACGCAACACCGGGTGCGGCCGGTATGGATATCCGCGCATATCTTTCCGAACCGGTTACACTTGCTCCGCTCGAAAGAAAACTTATTCCTTCGGGCATATTTATGGAGATCCCCGAAGGTTATGAAGTACAGATAAGGCCCCGGAGCGGGCTGGCGTTTAAGAACGGGATAACCTGCCTGAATACACCCGGTACCATCGACAGCGATTACCGCGGTGAATTAAAGATCCTGCTGATCAACCTCAGCAATGAACAACAAACCATCACGAACAATGACCGCATTGCACAACTGATCGTTGCTAAAACAGAAAAAGCAGAATTGATATTGGTACAGCAATTGAATGAAACAGAGCGTGCTGCCGGGGGTTTCGGACATACAGGCATATAAAATTATTTTAATGAAACTATTCAGTGTATTGATCCTTTTTTGCATGGCGGCTTTTTTTTCGCAATGCAGGTCCGGCAGAACCATCACCAAGGCCATAGCACCCCGGGATACTTCCAAAATTGTGCAGGTACAATCTTCAGCTGATTCCGTTTTTTTGGTGAACAGCACAAAAGGTGAACTTCAAAGGAAGCTTATCGATTTCAAAACTTTTTCCGCTAAAATAAAGCTGGAGATCGATGACAGCAAAGGAAAGAAACCCGACCTGGTTGCCAATGTACGCATGATAAAGGACAGTGCTATCTGGATCTCTATTTCTGCAACATTTTTAAACGTGGAGGTCTTCCGCGTCTTTATTGACAGGGACAGCGTGATATTACTCAACAAGCAGGATAAAGAAGTGCAGTACCGGTCTATCAGCTACCTGCAGGAAATAACAGACATTCCTTTCGATTTTAAAACGTTGCAGGATCTTATCCTTGGCAATCCCGTTTTTTTTAATGAAGAGAATATTACGGTTCGCAAATTGGAAAACTTTCTGCTGGTCTCTTCTGTAGGCCGGGAATTTAAAAACATGCTCACGCTTTCTATGCCGGATCATTTACTGCAACACAGCAAACTGGACGATCTTGACATCATGCAAAACCGCACGGCCAGCTTCTCATACGACAGTTATAACAACAATGCCGGGTTCCCATTCTCTACCTACCGGCAGATCATTGCCACTGAAAAAAACAAACTCGATGTGAGAATGAATTTTAAACAGTTTGAGTTTAACAAAGAATTATCTCTGTCTTTCTCTGTGCCGAAAAACTATAAAAAGAATTAATCCTTATTTTTATCAAAGGCTTACATGAGCCTTACGGGTTTCAGTGTCCTTATCCCTTTCTAATACCATAGCTATGAAGAGAGTCATTTTTTTGTTTATCTTTTTTTGCTTTGCAGCCGGTGCAGCAAGCGCCCAAACAAGGGAGGAGTTGGAGAAGCAGCGGCAGCAACTGAAAAAGGAGATCGAGGAAACACAAAAAATGCTCAACAACAATAAAGCGAATACCAAAAAAGGGATCTATGATTATTTAGCCGCAAAGAAAAAAGTAGATTTGCAAAACAGGGTCATTGAGAATATTGATAAAGATCTGCACCTGCTGGATAATAATATATATACGATACAGCGCGATGTGAACCGCTTTGACCGTTTGCTGGATACGTTACGGCAGGAATATTCCAAAAGCATGGTATACTCTTATAAGAACCGCGGCAATTATGAATTCCTAACCTTTATTTTTTCTGCAGATAATTTTAATGATGCTATCAAACGCGTAGCATACCTGAAAAGCTACCGGACCTACCGCGAGATGCAGGGAGAAAATATTATCCGTACACAGGAGCTTCGGAAAAAAAGATTGGGAGACCTTGGTATCTCTAAGCAAAAAAAGAGCAGCACCCTTGAGGTGCAAAGCAAAGAAATGGCCACGTTGGTGGTTCAAAAAGCAGAACAGGATAAAGTGGTAGTACAGCTTAAAAAGGAAGGAAAGGACCTGAATGCGCGGATAGCAGCGAAGCAAAAGCAAATGGCCAAAGTAAATGCTGCTGTGAAAGCAGCCATTGCCGCCGCCATACGGGCGTAAGAAAAAAGAAAAGCGGATGAGAAGGTTGCTGCTGAAAAAAAGCGCCGCGAAGATGCCGCACTTGCTGCAAAAAGCAATGCTCCGGGAACTGCAACTTCCAGGACCACAGAGCCCGTAAAAAAACCGGTGAAAGGTACATCGACAGTTACAGCACCACCGAGCGAAGTATTGAATAAAGAGAATATTGCCTTAAGCAACAGCTTTGAAAAGAACCGCGGCAACCTGCCCTGGCCCGTAGATAACGGTGCTGTGTTGATGCACTTCGGCCCGGGTACCCTGCCCAGCGGTGCTTCATTTCAAAACAGTGCGGTAACGATCTCTTCTCCCATCGGTACACCGGTGAAGGCCGTCTTTGAAGGAACGATCATTCTTGTGCAGGAAGTAGACGACGGAAAGGATGCGGTTACGATCAGGCACGGTGATTATTACACCACTTACAGTAATCTCAGCAACGTAACGGTTAAAAAGGACCAGGAAGTAAAAACAGGCCAGACATTAGGAAGGGTTGCCCCAAACCTTGACGGGATCGGTTCCATAGATTTTTACAGTGCGAAAGGATACAGTGATCTTGACCCGGAGAAATGGTTGCGCCGCCGTTAATGATCAGAGTACTTTCCTATACAACGCTTCATACTGCGGTACGATATTATCGATATCAAACCGTTGCGCCTGTTTCAATGCATTTGCCTTAAAGGTAGCAAACACTTTATCATCTTTCAGGATGCTGAGCGCATTGCGGCTCATATCTTCTACATCGCCTACATCACTCATGTACCCGCAATTGCCGTTGAGGATGATCTCCGGCAGGCCGCCTGCATTGGTTGAAATAACCGGCACCTCGGCTGCCATGGCTTCCAGCGCCGCCAGGCCGAAACTTTCATATTCACTCGGCAAAAGGAAAAGATCGGCGATGGGAAGCAGGTCTTCCATTTGCTCCTGCTTGCCCAGGAACCTGATGTCATCTTTATCAGCGCAATTTCTTGTCATCGCTTCCAGTTGCGGTCTTTCAGGACCATCACCGATCAGGAGCAATTTTGCCGGTATCTCTTTTGCGATCAGCTGAAATGTTTTAATCACATCATCCACCCTCTTCACTTTCCTGAAATTGGAGGCATGAATGATGATCCGTTCACCGTTCGGTGCGATAAGTTGTTTGAACGCACTGATCGGTTTTTTATGGAACCGTTTTACATCTACAAAATTATAGATCACCTCTATGGGTTTATCAATACTAAAGTTCCGGTAGGTTTCTTCTTTGAGGTTTTCGGAAACTGCCGTTAGCAGATCACTTTCTTCCATGGAAAAAGTTACCACGGGACTATAGGTTTTATCGCGACCCACGAGGGTGATATCCGTACCGTGAAGTGTGGTGATGACAGGAATATGCTTTGCCTGCTTTGCAAGTATTTGCTTGGCCATATAAGCTGCCGAGGCATGGGGGATCGCATAGTGTACATGCAGCAGATCGATATCATGATTCTTTACCACATCCACCATTGTGCTGGCCAATGCTGTTTCGTATGGCGGAAAATCGAACAGCGGGTAAGTAGGCACCCGTACTTCATGGTAAAAAATATTGGTATGAAAGCCGCTGAGTCTTACCGGTTCGCGGTAAGTGATGAAATGGATATTGTGCCCTTTATCGGCCAATGCTTTCCCCAATTCGGTGGCCAGTACGCCACTGCCGCCATACGTGGGATAACACACAATTGCTATGTTCATAAAAAAGATATTTCCTGCTGAAAATAAATATGCAATGTAAGGATTAAATGAGCAGACCCTTTTATTTATGATGTAATTGGGTTAAATGGTTAAGTTTGCCCGGGTAAAAATTATCGGGATGAAAAAATATTTATCGGCCGGTCTGTTATTTTTTGCATGCACAGATTGTTTTGCTCAAAGAGCCGGAGACAGTACTGTAATAAAAAAAATAGTGAAAGAGGTCATGATCAACAGTACGGCCTATGAAAACCTGCGTTTTCTATGCAAAAAGATCGGGCCGCGACTCAGCGGATCTGCTAATGCCCTGAAAGCGATCTATACTACGGAGAAAATGTTGAAAGTTGCCGGCGCAGACACCGTTTACCTGCAACCCTGCATAGTTCCGCATTGGGTACGCGGAGCAAAAGAGACCGGGTCTTTTATAGTAGCCGGAAAAAAATATCCGCTTCACCTTACCGCATTGGGCAACAGTGAAGGCAGCAAAGGAAAAGTCACGAAAGCGGAGATCGTGGAAGTGAAGAGCATGCAGGCGTTACATGAGTTAGGAATGCGGGTCAGGGGCAAAATTGTCTTTTTTAATATTGCGATGAATCCTACATATATAAGAAGCTTTCGTGCATATGGCGAAAGCGGTGCGGGGAGAAGGTCGGGCCCTGCACAGGCGGCCAAATACGGCGCAATAGGAGTAATGGTGCGCTCGTTGGCAAGCAATGCCGATGATCATCCGCATACCGGGGCCACTCAATACAATGATTCCTTCCCGAAGATCCCCGCAGTAGCCATCAGTACCAATGATGCCAACAGCATCAGTGCTTTCCTGGCTGCAGGAAAAACGGTTACGGGTGCCTTTATTACAAACTGCAGAATGTTGGGTGTTGTACCTTCTTTTAACGTGATCGGGGAATTAAGAGGAACGCAATTCCCGGAGCAGATCATAACTGTGGGCGGCCACCTGGACAGTTGGGACCTGGGAGAGGGTGCGCAGGACGACGGTGCGGGTGTGGTGCAGAGCATAGAAGTGATCCGCTCATTCTCCGCTGCAGGCATACGCCCGAAGCGAACGGTACGTGCGGTATTATTTATGAATGAAGAGAACGGCGGCGGCGGTGCCGATGCTTACCTGGATTCGGCAGAAAGAAAGAAAGAGCAACATATTTTTGCATTGGAAAGTGATGGTGGCGGCTTCACTCCCCGGGGCTTCAGTCTGGATATGCCGGATGCCAAAAAATTAAAAGTACAATCCTGGGCTCCGCTTTTTTATGAATACGGTGTATATGATTTTAGCCAAACCGGCAGCGGGTCTGATATAGGACCACTTAAAAAGATTGGCGCGGCATTGGCAGGATTAAGCCCGGACAGCCAACGATATTTTGACCTTCATCATGCAGAAACAGATGTATTTGAAGCAGTGAGTAAGCGGGAACTTGACCTGGGCGCGGCTAATATGGCGGCATTCATTTGGTTGGTCAGCGAATACGGTTTATAAAATTCAATAAATACAATCTATGGAAGACATCAAATTAGATGAGATCAGGGAACGGGAAATTTTGCAGGGGCCTGTAAAAAAGAAAAGCGGGTTCAAAAGTTTTATGAAGAAATTTTTTTTGATTTTGGTTCTGCTCGCAGGGGCCTGGATCTGGTGGCAATATTTTTACGTTTTCGGGATAGGCGTAAAATCAGGGACACTGAATTATGTAGTCAAAAAAGGGAATGTCTTTAAGACCTACGAAGGAAAACTGATCCAAAACAGGTTTCGGTCAAAGATCCCAGGAGTATCGGTTCCGAAACGTTTGAGTTTTCAATAGTGAGTGACAGCATAGCAAATGTGCTGATGAATAACAGCGGAAAGTCTTTCGACCTGCATTACAAAGAATATAAAAATGCGTTGCCCTGGAGGGGTTACACCAATTATATCGTTGACGGTATCATCAGTATGAAGGATCCTGATCCGAATACTCCTTAATTTCCCGCATACAATAAGAAGATAGCCGGTTGCTTATGAAGCACCGGTTTTTTTGTTCTCCATTCTTCTACTGTCATGGTCTTAATGAATTCTCCGGAGCCGGTAAGATCTGCTGCAATACAAAGCCGGGTTTGATTTGCACAGGTCCTCAGCAACACTTCCACCAAGGGATCATTCCGGTAGGGTGTTTCTATAAATATTTTTGTGCTGTTGTGTTTCTGAGAGGCAATTTCCAGTTCTTTGATCCGCTTTATTTTTTCCGCATTATCAATAGGCAGGTAACCCGTAAATTCAAACTGCTGACCATTCATACCGCTCGCCATAAGGGCTAACAGTATACTGCTGGGGCCAACCA
Source organism: Ferruginibacter sp. (assembly GCA_037719665.1). Lineage (GTDB taxonomy): Bacteria > Bacteroidota > Bacteroidia > Chitinophagales > Chitinophagaceae > Ferruginibacter. The sequence continues at coordinate 22,832 of JBBJLU010000020.1, read as the reverse complement.
GCGGTTTTACCAAACAGCCGGCGTTTTGGGCAGCCGCAATAAGTACCTGCCCGGGATCAGCAATGCCGGGGCAGCCGGCCTCACTGATGATCGCAATATTTTTTCCTTCTTTTATTTTCTCCGTGAATGATGCCAACACTTCCTTTTCTGCTTTGTGGATCGTGAACCATTCAAAGTCATCTATCACAACTGTACGATCCATCATTTTCAAAAAACGCCTTGATGTGCGTTCATTTTCGGCAAAGATCACGGTGCATTTTTTAACCGCCTCCATGATATAGACCGGGATCGTTTCTGCAGCATTTTCTGCCAGTACGCACGGTATTAAATAAACTGTTCCCATAATATTTTAATAAACAACCTGTTTCTCCCTGGCTTTATGAAGGCTCAGTGTAGCAGCAATGACCGCATAACTGGGAGCAAGCACCCATCCTATTATGGGAATAAAATGCATAAAATAAAAAACTACCCCGTTGCCGATCGCAAGGCCTTTATGGCGGCCGATGAATTCTATGCTTTGCCCGGCAGACATTTTATTTCTTTCACTGCTGTAGTCCAGCATAGAAAACCCGAAGTAATAACATTCTGTAAGGAAGGCGATCAGCGGTGCGATCCAGCCGATGACAGGGATAAAGGAAAGCAATAAAATGGTGAGCAGGTATACTGATTGCCACAACAGGTTACGCAAGGCGATCCGGATACCCCGGGCGATGTCCTTTAAAAGCTGTGAAAGGCTGAAAGGGAAATCCCTACCTTCTATGATACATTCCGTTCGCTCACTCAGGTATGCAAATACCGGTGAGCCGATGATGAGGAAAAGGAATTTAAAAAGGGAAAAATAAAACAGGAACAATACGGCAACCATAAGGCCCTGGCCAACGATCACCAGTAAGTTGAGCCAGCTTTCCTGCATAGATTCCAACCAAGCCTTTACGCCGGTTTTCAACAGGATCAATTCAACCAGGTTGTAACTGGTTACAGCGAAAAAATACATACCTAATACGAAAAGTATGCAGTAAATGATCCCGGGGATCATGATCCATTTCCATAAACGGTGCTTTACAATAAACCGGTGCGCGTCAAAAAAGGATTGGACAGATATAATGATCTCTTTCAGCATTGTCAGTCAGTGTTGAATGTATAAATTCGCTTTAAAGTTACTAATCCGCAATGAAAAAACTTTTACAGGCATTTTATGAGCACAAAGATGTGGTCAGTATTGCTGAAAATTTACTCGGAAAAATTATTGTGACGGAGACGGAAGGAGTGATCACGAGTGCCCGCATCACGGAAACGGAAGCGTATGTTGCCCGTGTTGATAAAGCTTCTCATGCATATAACGGCAGGCGTACAAACAGAAATGAATATATGTATTCTGCGGGGGGAACGGTTTACGTATACATATGTTATGGCATGCATACTATGCTGAATGTGGTGACAAATGCGAAAGATGTGCCTGATGCCATACTGATCAGGGCAGCTGAACCGCTGGAGGGGGTTGACATTATGCTACAACGCACCGGTAAAAAAAGCTTCGATAATACGCTGACTAAAGGTCCCGGCAATCTTGCCAAAGCACTCGGCGTAACCAAAAAACATTCAGGAATGGTCTTCGGGGATAAAGAGATCCGGATATGTGATGATGGCTTTACGCTGCCCGGATCAGCGATCGGTCGCAGTAAGAGGATCGGCGTAGACAGCGCAGGACCTGATGCGTTATTGCCCTACCGTTTCTATATCAGGGGGAATCGGTTTGTGAGCGGGAGGCCGGTTAAGTAATTAATAGGGAATAATTAATAATTAATATTTTTTCCGGTCGATAGTTATTTTTCTATTGGTATCGTAAAATAAAGCAGAAGTATAGGGCAAAAAAAATCATCGCAAGCGATGATCTTTAAAATATTTTCAGATTTGTTTTAAAATTTCGGGCAGGGGATACCTTTCACATCGGCTTTGCGCTTGATATAGATAAGGGAGAATTCAGATCCGCCCCTGCTGGCAGTGGCCGTCTTCAGCGTACTGATATTCAGATCGTAGGTTGCGCCGATTCTCAGGCCGCCTACTTCAAGGCCGATATAAGGGATCACTGCATCGTTCAGGCGTACCCATGAACCGATAAAAAGATTCGTAGGGCTGAACTCTTCGCCGCTCACATTCAACGCTAAGGCAGCTCCGAGGGTTGTTTCGCTTGCATTGCTTTGCCGCTGATGTATCACTGACGGATTCACGGTGAGCACTTCCGAAAGGGGAAAACTGCCGCCGCCATGAATAGTAAGCCTGTTGGCCAAATACCAGTTAGCATCTTTAAAACCTACTGTTGGCCGGTTAATATGATAAGCTGAAACACCCGCATAGTAGTTATTTGTTCCGTCTGTAGAGCCTGAAAATAATATCCCCGCATTCATATCAAGATAGCTTTGATTGGATCCGTTAGTCAGGAAATCCGTCCTTGCACCGGTGAAACCGTTTTGGCGAAGCATATCCTCAAAAGTAAGTTTGGTTTCATCCAGCGTAAGACTGCTGTATGTTCCCTGGAAACCGGCTCCTATAGTATTATAACCGTCTTCATCCAGTGCTTTATGGTAGGATAGAGACAGCGAACCGTAGTTAAGTTTCAATTGGTTGTCTGCACTGGCATCAGAAAGCCCCGAGATACCGATACCGAAAATATCGCCTTGGGGAAGTTTATCCTTAAGGATGCCGAAATCAACTGATCCACTGGTAGTTACGTAAGCCTTCGGAATAGAAGGCCATTGATCACGATGATTAACAGCCAAGCGCAATTGCCCGTCAAATTTTCCGGTAAAAGCGGGGTTCAACGTCAATGGTGATGCAAAAAACTGGGAAAAATGCGGATCCTGTGCAATTACAGTCTGTGAAAGGGTACCGATAAATACAACCAATAAAAGTTTTCTCATGTGCAAGTAGATTCTATCCTTTAAAGATATGCAATCTACTCAAAATGCTGCCTCGATTTATTAAAGTTTATCAGGTTGTTTCCAAAAAAGCGTTAAAGATTGCCAATCAACAGGACAGATTATATTATTTCTGCATTTTTGAACCGTAGGCAAGGTCGCCCGCATCTCCGAGGCCCGGTACGATATACCCTTTGGCTGTTAATTCATTATCTATTGCACCGCACCAAATATGCACTTCCGGCTCGGCCTCCAGTAAGGTTTCAATACCTTTTGTAGCTGCAATCGCACAAACCACATGAAGCTCTTTGAACTTCCCCGCTTCCCGAAGGGAATTGATGGCTTTTACTAAAGAAGCACCGGTAGCAAGCATCGGATCGCTTAAGATCACCACCCGGCCTTCAATGGCGGGGCAACTCATATATTCCAGCGCAATTTCAAAGCTCCCGTCCTCATTATGTTTGCGGTATGCACTGAGAAAAGCATTATCTGCCCGGTCAAAATACCGGAGCAGCCCGTTGTGCATGGCAAGGCCGGCCCTCAGAATGGTAGCAAGCACCGGTTGATCTTTCAATACTTTACAATGAGCAGTACCCATTGGAGTTATTACGGCAGCTTCTTCCGTTGCCATACCCTTACTGATCTCATACCCGATCACTTCGGCAATACGTTCCAGGTTCCTGCGAAAACGCATCCGGTCCTGCTGAATATCTGTACTTCGAAGTTCACTTACCCAGTTACTAACAAGGGAATGATCTTTGCTGAAATTATTTACCATCTGATCTTAAATTTTTCTTTAGCAAGAATACGTTAAATTTAATTTTATCCGCTGCCAAATCTAGTGTAAAATCTGCAGGCAGGCTTAATTTCGGGTACGCTTAAAATCTCCAATATGAAGCTTCTTTTTTTTATGTCTGTTTCAATAATGTTTTTGCTCTCCTGTGATGACACTGATAATTACGATGTAAAGAGGGATAATCATTATGAAACGAATAAAGCAGGCCTGGAAGAGAAAGAGAAAAAAAACCCCGCATCTTTCCTCACCGTTACCGGTGCCCAACGAAAAAACCTGATAAGACAAACTATTGTAAGAGGTAAGTTGTATAATAATGCCAAGATCGTCACCTATAAGGATATCGAACTTAAACTGCGTTTTTACAGCAAAACTAAAACAGTGTTGGAAGAAGATATTGAGACCATCTATGAAACGGTGACCCCGGGCGGGTCGTTAAGTTTTAAATCAAAATATTTTACACCAAAGGGTACAGACAGTGTTGGGATCAGTGTGATCTCTGCTAAATTCTAACAAACTTTCCTGTCGCTTTTTACTTTTCTAAACAGGGTATATTATTCAACAAACGAAAAACTATCCCCGTCAAAAAGCCCCTTATCACTTAGTTTGAGATGTGGTATTACCAACAATGCCATGAAAGATAGGGTCATGAAGGGCGCCGCCAGCGTGCTTCCTAATTCTTTTACCGTAAAGTCATTGATGGTCGTGTAGTGTTCAGCCACTTTAAATCCGTCTTCAGCGCTCATCAGCCCGGCGATTGGTAGCGGCAGCAACATTTCCCGGTCATCGGATACGGCACTGATCCCGCCCTTCGCTTCGATGATCAGGTTGACCGCTTCGCAAATACTTTCATCGTCTGCCCCTACCGCTACAATATTATGACTGTCATGGGCCACGGAAGAAGCAATGGCACCATGAGAAATACCGATATTTTTAATAAATGCTACAGCAGGGACCGCATCCGAATAACGGTTTACCACTACGATCTTCAATATATCATTTGTCAGATCAGCAATGACCATACCTTCTTTGATCAATACAGGTAGCATAAGTTTATTAGTGATCAATTGCCCTTCCAGTGCTTCTATCACTTCGGTTTCCGTTTGCCTTTCCTTTGCAGGATATAAAAAATCAGCAGGGCGTTTATTACTGCATTCAAATTTATTGACAGGGATCACTTCCTGCGATCGGATATAGGATGTACCGTTTTCTGCTACCAATTGACCGTCGATATAAGTTTGGATCACGTCGAAACCCACAAGATCCTTTACAACAATAAAGTCTGCCGCATCCCCCTTTCTTAACAGGCCGTTCAACATTTTATAATGCAATACCGGATTGATACATGCCGATCGCAGCACTTTAAAAACATCAATCCCTTTTTCCACGGCACGGGCACAAAGTTTATTGATATGGCCCGCTGCAAGACTGTCCGGGTGTTTGTCATCACTGCAAAACATCATGTGGTCCCAATGGTCATGCATCAACCCGATGAGTGCATCGAAATTTTTGGCGGCGCTGCCTTCCCTGATAAGGATCTTCATGCCGAGGGAAAGCTTTTCGAGTGCCTCGGCTGCGGTAAAGCATTCATGATCTGTTGTGATACCGGCAGCAATATATTTCCGGGCGTCTTCACCCCGAAGCCCGGGAGCATGTGCGTCCACAGGTTTCCCCGCTTTTTTTGCCGCAGCTATTTTTTGCATCACGGCTTTATCTCCCTGCAATACACCGGGGAAATTCATCATTTCACTCAGGTAAAATATCTCCGGAATATTCAGCAGTTCGGTTACCTCAGCCGTATCCAATATAGCACCGGCCGTTTCAAATACCGTTGCGGGTACACAACTCGGCGCGCCGAAATGGAATTTGAACGGAACGCTGCTGCCGTTCCTGATCATGAATTTCACGCCTTCCATGCCACAGACATTCGCGATCTCATGGGGATCGCTCACCGTGCCTGTCGTACCGTGTAATACTGCCAACCGGGCAAATTCAGAGGGAATCAACATGCTGCTTTCTATATGTACATGGCTGTCAATAAAACCCGGTAGTATATACCCGGATCCGGCTTTCGGTGCTCCGTCCCGGCGTATATCCGTCACCGTTCCGTTTGTAACGGAGAGTTCGCCGTGGAAAATGTCTTTATTGAAAATATCAACGATATTTCCGGTTATATATAATGATTTATCCATGGACGGTAATACTAATATTAAATTATGTTATAATTTTCCTTAATTCTCCTGCAAATGTATTGATACGCTATATTTGCGTTGCAAAAAATATTTGCCTACAAAAACTTAATAAAATGAAACTGTTTAAAAATTTACTTATTGCGGGTTTAGCTTTCACAAGCTTAAGTGCCGGTGCACAAACTGCGGATGAAATTATTGCAAAGAATACAGAAGCCATGGGCGGAGCTACAAAGCTTGCGACACTGACCTCCGTAAAAATGAATGGTAATATGACCGCGCAGGGTATGGATATTCCATTGACGATCACTAAATCACACATGAAAGGCATGCGTGTGGATATAGATATCATGGGAACTTCCAATTACCAGATCATCACGACTGACAAAGGTTATATGTTCTTCCCTATCCAGCAGATGACTGAACCTAAAGAATTGGATGCTGATATGGTCAGCGCCGCTCAAAGCCAACTTGACCTGCAGGGATCATTGGTGAATTATAAAGAAAAAGGTGTGGCCGTAGAATTTATCGGCAAAGAAAAAATTGACGGTGCAGACGTCTATAAACTAAAAGTAACAGGAAAAGCGGGGCGCGATGCAATGTATTTTATTGATGCCAATACCAACAGGCTGGTAAAAACTTCCGGCAAAGCCAAAGGTCCGGACGGAACAGAAATGGATGTAGAAACCACTTACGGTGACTACAAGCAAAATGCAGACGGCTTTTGGTTTGCATACACTACTACTACCATGAACGGTCCGATCACATTCGACAAAATTGAAACGAACGTTAAAGTAGACGAAAGTATTTTCAAGAACTGATAAGATTTAATTTAAACTTGCCCTCTCCGGATAGGAGGGGGCATTTTTATGTGCGCCATGCATGCGGTAGTTCTTTAGAGTGCAAGTCTTAAACGAGCCATCCAACGGGAATCGTTAGTCCAAAGCAAGGGTGTCCACCGTGAGGTGGAATCTGAAGGAAGCGGCGGACAAATTGATGAACTGACGAACAGAAATATGATACAAGGCTTACGCTGTGGGTGAGTGGGCATTAGACTGCAAAGCCCGATAGTTGGACGTAAACAGCGGTAGTAAATCATACAGTTTATCACGAAAGAACTATCAGCTTACCATGGGAGGTCTGTTTTTTTTTCAGAGGCGGAGGTACGAGCGAGTGCCAAAGCAAAGGGATAAACAGAAGTCAGCAGAAGTCATAGTAGCGAAGAATACTTTGTAATGAAGTAGGAGCGAAGGACAGAATCTTTAAAGCAGGTGAGTTTTTTTTTAGAAGTAGTAAAAGCCAAAGAAGTTGCAAAACAAACAGGAAAGAAAAGAGTTGCGTTCCCGGATGAACCCGCCGGGAGCGGGAGAACGTGGGACAGGCAGCCGCCTTTTTTCGGAGGACGTACCCGTATGGTACGCCCAAAGCGGAAAGGTAAATCCTGCATGGCTTTCTGCATGCCAGGAAGAACGCAATCTGACGAGGAATTTAATGGAACAAATAGCCGACCCATTGAATTTACAGAAGGCATACCAACGGGTAGTACAAAACGGCGGCAGTGGCGGAGTAGATGGCATGACAGTGAAAGAATTGCAGGCATGGTTAGGGAAAAACCTGAACCAATTGCAGCAACAATTACTTGACGGCAAATACGAACCCGTGTCAGTTCGTGGCGTACAAATACCCAAGCCGCAAGGCGGTCATCGCCAATTAGGCATCCCCACGGTAAAAGACCGTTTAGTGCAGCAGGCAATACAGCAGGTATTAAGTGTTAGGTACGAAAGAATATTTTCAACACACAGTTATGGCTTCCGCCCCGATAAAAATGCTCATCAGGCATTAAAGGAGGCAGGGGAGTATGTAGCCCAAGGTAAGGGATATGTAATAGACCTTGATTTAGAAAAGTTCTTCGATGAAGTAAATCACCATCGCCTGATGTGGCTGTTAAGTACACGGATAGGCGACAAGAGAGTGCTTCAACTGATACACCGCTACCTGAAAGCAGGCATGTTGCAAAACGGTCTAAACGAGCAACGCATCAAAGGCACACCACAAGGCAGCCCGCTAAGCCCGCTGCTGTCCAACATTGTATTAGATGAATTGGATAAGGAGTTAGAGCAGCGTGGGCATAGCTATGTAAGGTATGCTGATGATGTGAAGATATTTGTCAGGAGTAAGCAAAGAGCCGAAGCAGTAAAAAGGAGTATTACCCGCTACATTGAAAACAAACTAAAGCTCAAAGTAAATATTACGAAGAGCAAGACATGCAAGGGTTACGAATTAAACTTTTTAGGACATAGCATTTTAGGCAATGGCAGTTTAGGATTGAGTAAACAAAGTGAAGCGAGATTAAAATCGAAGCTCAAAGAAGTTACTCAAAGAAACCGAGGAATAAGTTTGGAAGAAATGTTAGCAAAACTGCGGACAATACAACAGGGATGGCTGCAATACTTTCGCTATGCAACCATGAAGAGCAAAATGGAAACGATAGACGGGTGGTTAAGACGCAGGCTAAAATGCTTTAGGCTAAAGCAATGCAAGCGCACGATAGGCATAGTAAGATGGCTACGAAAATTAGGCGTAGAAGAAACCTTGAGTTGGCGAACGGCCTTAAGCGGCAAAGGATGGTGGCGGATAAGCAATAGCCCCGCCATCAGCATGGGTATGAATAATAAATGGTTTACAGTTCAAGGATATTACAGCCTCAACGAAAACTACAAAGCCTTACATCGTAAATCACTTTAAGGAAACCGCCGTACACGCAAGTACATACGGTGGTGTGAGAGGGCGGCAAAGATTAATACCTTTGCCCCCTACTTTAATTACCCGGAAATGAACGCCGGTCATTCTAAAATATCCGGCCTTTTGGTGGTTGTAATTTCAACGGCTTGGTTATGCCGCCATTCCTCTATCAGTTTATGATTGCCGCTTTTCAGGACTTCCGGTATGCCCCAACCGCGAAAAATTTCGGGCCTGGTATAAACGGGCGGCGCCAGTAAATTGTCCTGGAATGAGTCTGAAAGAGCAGAACTTTCATCATTGAGCACACCGGGTAGCAACCGACCGATGGCATCCGTAAGTACGGCTGCTGCCAATTCTCCGCCGCTGAGTACGTAATCGCCGATAGAGATCTCTTTTGTTACAAAATGATCCCGGAAGCGTTGGTCTATCCCTTTGTAATGTCCGCATATAAGCAACAGGTTTTTTTTCAGGGAAAGGGTATTGGCCGTTTTTTGATTCAGGGTTTCCCCGTCCGGTGTAAGGAAGATCACTTCATCATATACCCTTTCTTTTTGCAGTGCCTCTACGGCATTCACCAACGGTTCGATCATCATGACCATGCCGGCACCGCCGCCGAACTGGTAGTCATCTACCTGTGCCCGCGGATAGGTGGTATGGTCCCGCAGGTTGATGACGTTTACTTTAAGCAAACCTTTATCTGCCGCACGTTTCATAATAGAATGCGCGAACGGGGAGGTAAGCAGATCCGGGACAACACTGATAATATCAATATGCATTAACCTGTTTTAATATTTAATGATCTCACCGCCCGACTCATATTACTCCTCCATAAAATCACTGAGGTCCCGTTGCTGTTTTTTTGTAGGTCTTCCAACCTTGCTCATTCGCTTACCGGTATGAAATGATGCCGTTTGATAAGTGGTTTTTTCAATCTCTTCTTCGGGGGTAATATCCACATAATATTTAACGGCTTCGCTGTATTGGACGCGGCTGTATAACAGGTCGGTAACTTTTATCAGCCACTTTTTTGCTTCCGTCTTCACTTCGTATTCCTCATCTTTATGCACCTGCTTCGATGCTTTCACAGCCGAACCGTTGTATTTTACTTTTCCTTTCTCACATGCTTCCGAAGCAAGGGCCCGTGATTTGAAAAGGCGGATACTCCAAAGGTATTTGTCCAGTCTTAATTTTTCTTTTTCCATACGCTTTCAGGCACTACAAAATTATATTTATTTTTTACATGACCGGCAAAGGATTCAAAGCGTTAATGCTTATTTTTATCCATAAAATATTTATACATGGCGAATAAGCATATTATTGCTGCAGTGGTTTTTTTCTTTGCATTTTATTGTGCGGAAGCACAGCAACAGAAAACCAATTGGACACCTGACGGGCTGGGATATTATGTCATAAAGACCGGTGGTATCATGAAGGTAGATCCCAAAACAGAGGCGGAGACGACAGTTGTCACCAAAGAAGCGCTTACCCCTTCAGGAGCAGCAGTGCCGCTTCGTGTACAGTCATTTGAATACAGCCCGGACAGATCCCGGTTCCTCCTTTTTGCCAATACGGCAAAAGTATGGCGCTATAATACCCGCGGTGATTATTGGGTATTGAATATTTCGGGCAACAGGCTTTTCCAATTGGGTAGAGGGCTGCCTTCTCAATCTTTAATGTTTGCAAAAATATCCCCTGACAGTAAATACGCCGCTTATGTAAGTGAGAACAACCTTTACGCAGAAGACCTTGGTACCGGCCAAATAAAAAAACTCACCTCAGACGGCACCCGCAAGCTGATCAACGGAACATTCGATTGGGTGTATGAAGAAGAATTCAATTGTCGCGATGGTTTTCGCTGGAGCCCGGACAGTAAACAAATTGCTTTTTGGCAAATTGATGCCCGGAAGATCCGTGATTATTACATGCTCAATACCACTGACTCCGTATACTCAAGGGTCATACCCGTCGAATACCCCAAAGTAGGAGAGAGCCCATCCCCGGCATACATCAATGTAGTGGATCTTGCGGGCGGACGGGTTCGCAGGATGAACATCGACGGCGATCCGCAGCAACATTATATTACGCGGATGGAATGGAGCGGCCCTAACGAACTTTTTATCCAACAGTTGGATCGTAAACAACAGGAAAGCAAATTGATCTATTGTAAGGTTTCCGACGGATCAAGTGCCACTTTTTGGGCAGAGAATGATGATGCCTGGGTAGACCTGAATACTGATAACCCGGTTGGTTTATACCGCGTAAACCAAGGAAAAGATTTTCTGTGGATAAGCGAAAAGGACGGTTGGCGCCATATCTATAAGATCAGCCGCGACGGCAAAACCGTGACCCTTCTTACAAAGGGTAATTATGATATCGGTACACTGAAAGGAGTAGATGAAGTAAACAATTTTATTTACTTTACTGCTTCTCCGTCCAATGCCACCCAGCTATATCTTTACCGGGCACATATCAACGGGGGCAAAGAGGATGCAGAATCTATCAGCGGTAATAAACTGATCGGTACACATACCTATGATATTTCTCCCAACGGCAAAATTGCTATGCATTCCTTCAGCAATCATTTTACACCCGAAGTCACTGAATGGATCACTTTACCGGACTACCGTCCATTCTCTTCATCAAAAAGTATTGCGGCTAATTTGAAAAAAGATGCTGATAAAAATATAGAATACCTGCAGGTAACTACGGAGGATAACATCAGGCTGGATGCCTGGATCAACAAGCCTAAAAATTTTGATCCTAAGAAGAAGTACCCCGTTGTGCTCTATGTTTACGGGGAACCGGCTGCCACAACTGTAGGAGATGAATACGGCAACCAGAGTAATTTTTTATATATGGGTGATATGAGTGCAGACGGGTATGTGCAGGTGGCCATCGATAACCGCGGAACACCTTCCCTCAAAGGAGCACAGTGGCGCAAGGCCATTTACCGCAAGGTTGGGATCACCAATATCCGGGATATGGCAATGGGAATGAAAAAAATATTGGAAAGGCCGTACATGGATAAGAGCCGTGTGGCTGTTTGGGGCTGGAGCGGCGGCGGATCCTCTACGTTGCACCTGATGTTCAATTACCCCGAGATCTTCCGGACGGGTGTAGCGATAGCGGCAGTGACAAATCAGCTAAACTACGATAATATTTACCAGGAGCGGTATATGGGATTGCCGCAGGAAAACCCGGAGGATTTTATGAAAGGTTCACCGATAAACAATGTAAAAGGATTACAGGGAAAATTACTTTACATCCATGGCACGGGCGATGATAACGTTCATTATGATAACGCAGAAATGTTGGTCAATGAATTGATCAAAAATAATAAGCAGTTTGAATTTATGGCGTATCCTAACCGAACACATAGCATCAGTGAAGGCGCGGGTACCGGGCTTCACCTAAGCACCCTTTATACAAATTTTATCAGGAAAAACTGTGAGCCCGGCGGAAGATAATAGGGGGATATCGATTTTATTTATACAGGTGGCCAAGCCGATAGGTCGGTTTTCTTTCAGGTGTTGATTGGCGGACAGTTTATTCAAAATCGTGATGGGGCAATACCGGGCCGTAGTGTAATTTTGTAAAACGATATCCTGTTTTAGGATAATGAAGATCTGCAGCGGTTTCATATCCGCGATCTGCCACATCTGCCATCCTTCTTTTTGTATTCGATCTGCGGGTAGCATATACCAGCAATCCGATAGCTGACACAGCCACCAGACTGTAAATTACCTTTTGTGTTTGTTTCATATTCCTGTTGTTCATGTTGATGATCCCCTGCCGTTTCTCCCGCACCCTGCAAATTTACAAAACGTTTTAAAGCGAAGGAAAATCTTTACGTTAATATCACTGTTCCTAACTTCAACATCTAAATGCAACAGAAGCGTGCTGTACTTTTATTGGTAAATTCTCTTTCGGGGAAGGGGAATGCCCGCAGGGTATCGGCGATTCTGCAAAACCTGTTGGCTCTGAAAGAAATAGAATTTAGCTGCTTTGAGGACAAATGGCCCGGGGAATTTGCCGGTTTTACAGAAGTATGGCTTGTGGGCGGCGATGGAACAGTAAATTATTTTATTAACCGTTATAAGTCTATTCCGGTCCCTTTTGCAGTATTCAAAGGAGGGACGGGCAATGATCTTGCCTGGAAACTCTACGGAGATATATCCACGGAGCAACAGGCAGAACTGGTGTTACGTTCAGCACCGCGAGGGATCGATTGCGGAAATTGCAACGGTAGGCTGTATGCAAACAGCCTTGGAATAGGATTTGACGGAGAAGTGTTGCGAAGTAAGGGGGCTATCCGTTGGCTGGGTGGCCATTTGGGATACCTGCTCGCGGTGATCGGAAAAATATTGTCCTTCCGGGAATTTACATTTACCATAACATCAGGTAGTCAACAATTCTCGGGGAAATATTTGCTGGTGATCGTCAATAATTCTTCCCGTACCGGGGGTGGATTTATGGTTTCCCCGAGGGCATCATTAGATGACGGGAAATTGGATATGGTGCTTTGCGACAAATTATCAGTATTGAAACGCCTTCGCTACCTGCCTGTCATTGAGAAAGGAAAGCACACAGCCCTTTCGTTCATAAACTACCTGCAGGAACCTTCTTTTCAAATACTGTGCGGGGAGGAAGTCTTTGCACAAATAGACGGGGAACTGATCTCCGGGAAAACTTTTGATATCAGGGTCATTAAAGAAGGGTTATCGGTTTTATATTGAAATGGTTGGAGAAGCGCGTTTACTGAGGGATGCCAACTTTCTAAAAGTTGGCATCCCTCAGTAAACAAAAAAATCCCCTCATTGCTGAAGGGATAATTTTTAAAGCGTCTTTATAGAAAGATATTAATAGTCTTTGCTGTAACCGCCGCCGCCGCCATCACGACTTCCGCCGCCATAACCGCCGCCGCTGCTTCTACCGCCTCCGCCGCCGCCATAACCGCCGCCGCTGCTTCTACCGCCTCCGCCGCCATAACCGCCGCCGCTGCTTCTACCGCCGCCGCCGCCATATCCGCCACCACCGGTGCGTTTTTTGAAACCTTCGCCTTCAGGGCGTGGTTGGGATTCATTGACAATCAACTTACGACCCTGGATCTCGTTTTCGTTCAGGCCGGCGATTGCAGCTTTAGCAGCTTCTTCGTCTTCCATTTCTACGAAACCGAAGCCCTTGCTACGACCGTTCATTTTGTCTTTAAGAATTTTTGCACTGCTAACAGTACCATACTCAGAGAAGAGTGTGCTTAGATCTTCGTCAGTCATAGACCAGCTAAGATTACCTACGTAAATGTTCATTGTAATAAACTTTTTATAAAAATAATTAATAATGCCCGCGGCATTAGTGCTACAATGAACTGAAAACTACTTACGAAAAGATAACATCAGCCAACAGTGAAACTAAACCGGAGAGGCAATACAAATATAAGGGGAATTTTTAATCAAAAAATCAATCCGGTGTCTTTTTTTGACTTTGCAGCGAAACCGGGCCCGTTTAGACATAAAAAAGCCGCCTTCTGACTGAAGGCGGCTTCCCCGGACTCAGGGTTATTCTGCTTCCACTACAAATTCTACTTCCGTTTCATTGCTGTTACCAAAGTCGATTTTTGCTTTGTAAGTGCCTAATTCTTTGATATCCTCCGTGATAGTGATCCTGCGACGGTCTATTTCATAGCCTTTTTGCTCTTTAATAGCACGTGCGATCTGCACAGAAGTTACGCTACCGAAGATCTTCCCGCTTGTACCGGTCTTAGCACCGATCTTAAGAGGTCCGTCTTTCAGGACAGCAATAACGCTGTTTAGCTCAGCCAGGAGTTTAGCTTCTTTCTTACCCTGCTGCTTCAGCTTTTCCTGCATTTGCTTCATATTTCCCGGGCTGGCTTCTACTGCCAATTTCTGGGGAATGAGGAAATTACGACCATAGCCGTTCTTTACCGTCACCAGTTCATTGGAACCGCCGAGATTGTTTACATCCTGTATCAGTATTACCTGCATTGTTTTGCATTTTTACCCAATCCCGAAAGTTTCGGGACTTTCTCTAATTAAAGGTTAGGGTGGTGAAAAAAAATTATTTCATCAGATCCGTCACATACGGCAGAATGGCCATTTGACGGGCCTTTTTAACGGCTTCGCTCACTTTCCGCTGAAATTTCAGCGAGTTTCCTGTCAGGCGGCGCGGCAATAACTTGCCCTGCTCATTCAGGAATTTTTTTAAAAAATCGCCATCCTTATAATCAATATAACGGATTCCCATTTTTTTAAAGCGGGCAGTATTTCTTAGGACGCTTATCAGCTTTTATCGCTGTCAGGTACTTTATCTCATTTGCTTTTGCCATGATTATGCCTCCGCTTTTTCAGGTTCAGAATATTTTACACCACTTTTCTTTTTGGCATTGTACACGACGGCGTATTTATCGAGTACAGTGAACATGTGACGCATCGCTGATTCGTCACGCAAAAGTTGAATTTTCAACTTTTCATTGAAGCTGGTTGGCGCTGTATACTCCATAACCCAATAAAGACCTGTGGTCTTCTTGGCTACCGGATAGGCCAGTGATTTCAGTCCCCATGGGTTGCTGTGCGTTACTTCTCCGCCGTTATCTGTAACGAGGGCCTCGTATTTTTTCTGAGCGGCTTTATATTCCTCTTCAGAAAGCACAGGGGTAAAAATCACCATCAATTCGTAGTTGCTCATTTCCCTGTTTTTGGTTTTAAAAAAATTGTTTACTCCCGTTATTATAAACGGGGTGCAAAAGTACAGATTTATATCAACATTTCCACATTAATCCCGGATTATCCGGGATGCCGGCCCCGCGGCGTGATGAACAATACTAATAAGCGACGTTTTTGATGTATGATTATGGGTAAATAGGATTAGTAAAGTCAAATGCTCTGTTCGCATTAAGCCTTATTAATCAGTTAAGAGCGGATTAACATTTCAAATTCCCTTTAATCGCATTCTTCATTTATCTTTACCTGCCAAAGCTTTCAAACAGCAAATTTTATTTAAGTTAATCCAGCAAAAATCATCATGAAAAAATTATTCCTTTTCGGGCTTATTTCCGCCGTTTTGTTTTCCTGTTCATCTAATGATCAACCCGTAACTGATACTACCATCGGAACCGATGCAACTGTGAATAGTACCGTAACCGAGGCGCAAACGACTACCACAACAACGGCACCCGGTACTGTACCCCTTACCAATGCCACTGTACCCGCAATGACCGCAACTAAACCGGGAGTTGTAACCCAACAAAACATATCTGCAGCTTCCGCACAAAGTTCCAATGCCGGGATCAATCCCACACACGGGCAACCGGGCCATCGTTGTGATATTTCTGTAGGAGCACCGTTAAACTCCCCGGCAGCAAAGCCACAGTCTAATATTACTCAAATGACCAAGCCGGCACCTGCCAACCAGATCACTACCACTCAAGCTGCTCCTACTCCTACAGCTCCGGGTATGAATCCTCCGCATGGCCAACCCGGTCATCGCTGTGATATCTCTGCAGGCGCTCCGTTGAATTCAGCTCCTAACAAGCCCGCTGCAACGACCACCCCCGCTACGATTCAATCTGTAGAAAGGCAGGATGCAAAAACGATTATTACGACTCCTCAATAATAAATAAGTTGAAATATGTACAGTGACATACCTAACCGGTATGTCACTTTTCTATGCGGTAAACAGGGTACCGCATAAATGCTTTTTCCGCATAGATACTGTTTTTATAAATAAAATTCAATATCGCCGAACTGCTTGCCGCAAATGCGGGGTCCGATCTTTTTTTAGTATCCAGGATTTCTTTTAATGTCGCGTCATTTTTCAGGACTCCGGCTGCAATATCTTCCCAGCGGTAATCGCTGTAACCTTCCTTTCTTTGCAGCACCGCATCAAAAAAATTCCAGGTAAAAAAACTGTCATCCCCCGTAGGTTCAAGCATTTCAATAATATAGCGGTTAGCATACTGATCCATTTCTACAAAATAATCCCCTTTCAGAAATTTCATTTTTTCTGTTTCCTTTGAAACTTTCACCGCATAATTTGCATGGTGCTTTTCGTATGATGCCGGCCTGCTCTTATAGTCCTCAATATGATAAACAGTAACATTGATCATCGTGTCGCGAAGGAGTGGTTGAACCCTCACCCCGTTAAGCTGCAACCGCTCGATAACCGGGTACCAACCCGCGGGGATGATATAGGCTTTCGGTTTTTCAATTTCTCTTTCTGCCTTATATCTGTCAAAGAATTTTATAGCTTTTGTATAGGGTTTGTTTCGGTTATAAAACATTTTTTTCAGGCCCGTGGCTTCGCTCAACGTCGTATCCTGTTCATAGCCTTTAAAAATAATAGTGCTGTTCGCTGATCTGTCAATTGACCATCGCAGCGGAAAACGCTGTTGAGTCTTTTTTGCTTCTGCCGCTACCTTTCTTTGGGCCAGCAGGGCCGTTGCGTTAACGGATGCTTTGTCGATGAAAGTGGTCATCAGTTGGTAGGTTGACAAAACCCGGTCAGCGTAGGGTTTCAACATATGCGTCTCCGGGATAAATGAAAAACAACCAAACAATGCAGCATAACCCGAACTGAACCGCGGCGTTTCATAATACATATCGATCCCCTTGTCGAAATTCGCTGCGTCAAATTCCACATAAGGTATCAGGTCCCGGTTTTTTTCTTTCATACCCGCATAGATCTGCGGTTCAAAAACTTCCCGCAACCACTTGCCTTGCACCGGCCCAAGCTTTTCGTACTGAGTAGTAATAAGCGTGATGATATGTTGGAAATCCGCACCGTCGCTCACATGATTATCAATAAAAATATCGGGATTGAGCCAATGAAAGATCGTTGCGAAAGATCGGGAGTCCCGGCTGTCATTCTTGGTAAAATCCCGGTTCAGGTCAAGGTTCTGTGAATTACCGCGGAAGCCGTATTCGACGGGGCCGTTTTGATTTACCCTTGTCGTTGAATTCCTGTTGAGACTTCCGCCGATATTATATACCGGTATAAATGCCAGCGCTACATTATCGGGCAAAATGACCTTCCTGTTTTTAATATCTCTCACCAGCATCATGCTTGCATCTATTCCATCAGGCTCCCCTGCGTGGATCCCGTTGTTGATCATGATCACCACTTTATTTGCCTCATGCCATTTTACGGGGTCAAAAATCCTGTCATTGCTTATCAATACGGTATGTAAGGGATAGCCGGCATCTGTCTGACCATGTTCCTTTACCCGGACGATCCTGTTCCCCTTTGCCAACATGCGGTAAAAATCCATGACCTCAAAGTAGCCCGCTGTTTCCGCACCCTTTGTTTTCTCAAAACGGGTTTGTTGGGAGAAGCATTTTGCGAAACAACTCAGGCAGAAAAGGAGGAGGATTGTTTTGTGCATATAACTTTTTTATTACACGAATTATGCGAATTACACGAATCAGTAATTAGAAAATTGAATGTACAAAAGAAGGAGAGAAAAATTCGTGTAATTCGACAATTCGCCCAATTCGTGTAATTCGTGTAATTCGCTTAATTCGTGTAATTCGTGCCTATTTAATCACAACAAAAGACTGATTGATCAGCTGGGTATTATTAATGATCCTGATAAAATATCTTCCTGCCGGCAGATCTTTTACATCAAGGTGAATGTTGATCGAATTTGCAGGTAAAGCCAGTAATTTCACAGTTCTGCCTGTAACGTCTGTCACATTCAAACTGCTGTTAGCCTGCAATGCATCCGTCAGACGGATATTCAGGTGACCCGGTGTTGGGTTTGGATAGACGATCGCATTTGAAAAATAATGATCACCTTTTACTGAAACGATCTTACTGAAGCGGAACTACCCGTCCAGGTCGATCATTTTAAGGCGGTAATAAATAACCGAAGCTTTGGGAAGCTCATGATCATTGAAGGAATAGTTGGCAAGATTCTGCCCGGTCACTTCGCCGATCGTATTGAAATTCGTGCCATCCGTACTTCTTTCCACATTATATTTTTTGAAAGACGTTTCAAGGGTCGCAACCCATTTAAGAAATACAGATTCGTTATTTTTCTGTGCGGTAAAATCGAGCAGGGTAACCGGTATTACCCCGGTACATTGGAAAACCGCAGCGGCATATTCCGGGTGATCTATAAAAGGGTTCCTGTTGTTCTGTTGGGAATATATAAGGTCATTCCGATTAATTTCCTTTGCATCAACAGGGTCGAGTAAATGCCAGTTGTATAATAGGGTAAGATAAGGAAGCTGCAATGAAGGATAAATGCCGCCCCCCGTTATGCCATCTACAACCAGGTCTACATCGGTAGTGGCCTGGTTCAAAGAATACCAATTCGCCAGGTTGCCCTGGTAACGGGTGATAATATAAAAATAACCCCGTGCAATATCTCCTTTTACCGCATTGTTTGGTTCGAAAGAAGAAGACGTAGAAATGCCGGAAGCAGAAGAAGGACCGATCTTGTCCAAGATCACACCACCGGGTGCAGAAAAAGTAAACGTAGGAGAAGACACAGTTGAATAAGGAATATTGGCACGTCGGCCGTTTAATTTTGCATCCGTGGCTCTTACAAGAAATAGATCTGATTCGGTGGGTTGCTGATAAGAACTTCCGCTTAATTTAAACCAACTTCTCGGAAAAGTGTGTTCTTTGTTCCAACAAATGCCTTCAATTGAGGGTGTAGTACCGCCGCAAAATCCCCCGGGGCTCACCTGCCCTGAATTAAATTCAAAAGGTTCAGGACCAAAGTTGTTATTCGAATAAATATCCCAAATAATGGATGCGTTGTTTGCATCATTAGGTATAACGTCTACTATCGGCATCTGCACATTATCAATAGTGGAATAACTCAATGCTGTATGGTTATTGGTAACGATGATATTCAAAGCATCCTTCAGGGCCTGGCATTGCAAACCGCTTGCTGCGTTATAATACCCACCCGGTATTTGAGCAAACAACGTAACTGATGCGGAAAAATTTAACAGGAGAAACAGGGGGATTTTCTTCAACATAACCGGTATTATTTAAGGGTGCAAAGATAAAAAAAACGATCCGGGGTAAACGTTAATATATCAACAATAAGAAAGCCCGTCAAGTGTTATTGACGGGCCTGAAATTTTATGTAAGAACAGGTTACTTAGCTAAAGCATTCACTTTTTTAGCAAGCTTGCTTTTTAAATTAGCTGCTTTATTTTTATGGAT
Source organism: Ferruginibacter sp. (assembly GCA_037719665.1). GTDB lineage: Bacteria > Bacteroidota > Bacteroidia > Chitinophagales > Chitinophagaceae > Ferruginibacter. Next base: position 2,997 of record JBBJLU010000020.1, on the reverse strand, counting down.
AGTACCGCGTTTCGCCAGCTTATCGATCATGGATGCTACTGAAGGCAATTTTTCCGTTGCAGCATTCTTCTCATCTATTGCTTTGATATCACGTATTGCGTTACGCGTGGTCTTACCGTAATAACGGTTACGCTCATTGCGACGGGCGCTCTGTCTGACATCTTTTTTGGTTGCTGCGTGGTTTGCCATTTAATTCTTTTTTTGGGCTGCAAAGATAGGAAAATTTATGAGAATAACATCATTATCATGATAAAATTTCCCCCGTGGTCAAAATTGTACTTTTTACACAAATTCAGCTCCCGTTTTCATGCCTGAAAATCCGATATTTGCAGCCAATTTGGGCCTCCGCAACGAAAATACACAATAAACAGCCGATGAAGGATTTTCAGTATATCACGAATGCACATCCTTCTTATATAGAAAACCTGTATAAGGACTTTACCAATGACCCCGAAAGTGTGGACGGTGACATGAAAAAGTTTTTTGAGGGTTTCGATTTCGCAGTAGGGAACGGGATAGCATTGAACGGGAAATCCCCCGCCGCGATGACCGATACAACTGTGACGGGTTTAAATAAAGAATTCGGGGTGTACCGCCTGATCCAGGCTTACCGGAAAAAAGGTCACCTCATTGCAAAGACAAACCCCATCAGGGAAAGAAAGAACCGACATGCCAACCTGCAGCTTGCGGATTTCGATCTCTCTGAGGCGGATCTCCTTTCGGAGTTTGAAGCCGGCAGATTTTTGAGCTTGGGCAGAACAACTTTAAAAAATATTGTTGAGCATCTTCAAAAATCTTATACGAATCATGTAGGGGTGGAATACAGCGCCCTTAATGATATGAAAAAGACCGAATGGCTTGCAAAGGCCATGGAGTCAGAGTTTCATACCGCAGTACCTATTGCTCAGAAAAAAAGGATCCTTCAAAAACTTAATGAAGGGGTGATGTTCGAAAAATTTCTGCATACCAAATACATCGGTCAGAAACGATTCAGCCTTGAAGGCGGTGAAAGCACCATTGTGGGGTTGGATGCGATCATCAATACGGGTTCGGAAAATGATGTGCGAGAGGTCGTGATCGGGATGGCCCACCGCGGACGCCTCAATGTATTGGCGAATGTGCTCGGAAAAACCTACGAACAGATCTTTACGGAATTTGAAGGCACCGCTACACCGGACACTACCATGGGCAGCGGTGATGTGAAATATCATCTTGGTTTCAGCAGTGAAGTGGAGACATCGGGTGGAAAAAAGATACACCTGAAACTTTGTCCCAATCCTTCTCACCTGGAAACAGTGGATCCCATCGTGATCGGCTTTGCACGCAGTAAAGCAGATGTGTTGTATAACAGTGATTTCGATAAGATCCTTCCGATCCTGATCCATGGCGATTCTTCAGTGGCAGGGCAGGGCGTGGTATATGAAGTGTTGCAGATGAGTGCACTCGAAGGATATTATACCGGCGGAACGATCCATTTTGTGATCAATAACCAGATCGGGTTTACCACGGATTTTGATGATGCACGCAGTTCGGATTACTGCACTTCTCTCGCAGCAATGGTGCAGGCCCCGGTATTGCATGTAAACGGTGATGACCCCGAAGCGGTGGTGAAAGTTTCCCAGATTGCTACAAGGTACCGGCAGGAATTCAACAGCGATATTTTTATCGACATGGTTTGTTTCCGCCGGCATGGCCATAACGAAGGAGATGAACCGAAATTTACACAACCACAGATGTATAAGCTTATTGATAAGCATATGAATGCAAGGGAGGTGTACACACAATATTTGATGGAGAACGGCGAGCCGGATGCTAAAGTATTGGCTAAAGAAATGGAGCAGCATTTCCTTGCGGAGCTGCAGGAACGGCTGGATGAAGTAAAGCAACACCCGCTGCCCTATACCTATCAAAAGCCCGAAGAATGGTGGCATAAACTCAGGAAGGCCACCGCGGACGATTTTAATTCTTCACCGGTCACAGCAATAAAATCAGAAGATGTAAACACGATCTTTGAAGGATTGATGAAATGGCCCGAAGGATTTACGCCGCTGAAGAAGGTGGAAAAACTCATCAGCGACAAGAAAAAATTATTTAATGACGCTCAAAAGATAGACTGGGCCACGGCAGAATTGATGGCCTATGCAAGCCTGCTTATCGAAGGTAATGATGTGCGCATGAGCGGGCAGGATGTGAAACGGGGTACCTTCAGTCACCGCCACGCAGTGCTGTATGATGAGAATACGAACGAGGAATACAACAGGCTGAATCATTTCACCAAAGGGCAGGGGCCGTTCCGTATTTACAACTCTTTATTGAGCGAATATGCGGTGCTTGGTTTTGAATACGGTTATTCCATGGCCAACCCAAATGCGTTGGTATTATGGGAAGCGCAGTTCGGCGACTTTGTGAACGGTGCACAAATTATCATTGACCAGTTCATCTCCGCTGCGGAAACAAAGTGGCAAAGAATGAACGGTGTTGTTTTACTGCTGCCCCACGGCTATGAGGGACAGGGACCTGAACACAGCAGTGCCAGGATGGAAAGGTTTCTTCAGCAATGTGCGGAAATGAACATGGTCATTACCAATGTAACGACGGCTGCCAATTTTTTTCATTTGCTTCGGCGGCAGATGGCCTGGCCTTTTCGCAAACCCCTCGTCAACTTTTCCCCGAAAGCAAATCTCCGGTTACCGGCCACATACAGTGATGTATCCGCATTTACCCGGGGAGGTTTCCGGGAAGTGTATGATGATGAAACGGTGAAAGATCCCGTTACGGTAACAAAATTGTTATTGTGCAGCGGAAAGATATATTTCGATCTTGCTGACAAAAAAAGCAAGGCTGTACGGGAAGATATAGCCATTGTACGTTTGGAGCAATTATACCCCTTACCGCAAAAGAAACTGGATGAATTGTATAAAAGATACAGTAAGGCTATCTGGTATTGGGTGCAGGAAGAGCCGCAGAATATGGGGGCTGCTTCTTATCTGCGTATGA
>JBBJLU010000063.1:0-15622 GCA_037719665.1 Ferruginibacter sp. | reverse complement strand
GAGCTGCGCCGCTGCTTTGACATCGGCCTGCGTGTTTTTGGTTAAAGGATCCTTTCCCAGTGTAAACAATTCCATGAGCTCCCGTGCAAAATTCTCATCAGGGGCGTTGGCGGAATTCACCTGGTTGTTCAGGTAAAACATCATCGAAGGGTGTGTACTTATATTCCTGATCAGCGTTTTGAAATTCCCGAAAGGATTGTCTCTGAACAGCTTCATATAACTGTAAAATATACGGGCAGAGTTGGTACTTACATAACTGTTGGAAGATTGGAATATGCTTTCAAAATCGATGGGTATAAAATGATACCAGAACCACATCATTTTTTCCCGGATAGTAATATCCTGGTTGAGTGACAGGCCGTACATCCAGCGACGCTGCGCATCTATGCGGTAACGATTGGAAGTTTGTTGTAAGGTTGCAGTGGCAGCATCTATATATGGACTGGGATTGTTGGTCCAATCTGCGCCATATGCAATACCACCCGCGTCGGCAGCGAGGTTATTATACCAGTTCACCGGGGGTGGTGAAGGAACAGCACTGATATTAAGTACCATATCCACTGCAGCACCCGCGGTACCTGCTGCAGATAGCGTTTGAGCATCTGATATTTTAAAACCAAATCCGGTTCGACGCAGCAAATGAAGTGCTTCGGGTGTGCCCCATGTGCCGGTATAGGGAGTAAGACCTGATGTGACATTGCCCACCCGAAGTTCTTCACCGGCAGCACTTCTGCGTTCGGCACCCTGCCTGAAATAAGAGACCAATGCATTGCTGAAGACACGCGGACCCGAGGATTTACGGGAATATTTTTCAAATAGCGGATCTGTAGGATCCGGTGAGCCTTTTTGCAGGGTAAGGGAGCGAAAGAAATCTTTTCTGGTTAATAAGGGGCTGCCCATATAAAGATTTTTAAAAGTGTAGTTTTTGATATTAAAAGACCCGAAAAGTTAAAATAAGTTTAACGGGTCAAAAAGAAAAACAAAGGGAATATCTATTTTCGTATAAATATACCGTTTTTGAAATTCATATTCATTGTTCTTGCCATAGCATTCCTATCGCCGGCGGTTTTTGCACAGATCTCTGACGACAGTATTCCCGCCTACATGCGCATCCCTACAGTGCCACCGTTTAAACTCATGCTTGCGCCTGATAGTATGCCCTTTACAAAAGATCAGTTGAAAAAGAAAAAGCCGGTGATCATCATGATCTTCAGCCCGGATTGTGATCACTGTTTACATTCCACGGAAGATATGCTGGCACAGTATAATGATCTGAAAAAAGCAGAGATCATCATGGCCACTGCGCTTGCTTTTCAGCATGTTAAGAAATTTTACAGGGATTATAAACTCGCAGACTACCCGGCTGTAAAAGCGGGGATGGACAATACTAATTTTTTAGGGCTGTTTTATGAGGTGAGAAGCTACCCGGCAATTTACCTGTATGATAAAAAAGGAAAATTCAAAGCATTTTTTGGCCCTCATACGAAATGGAAGGAAATAGCTAAATCGCTGTAGTATTATTTTACGAACCGTTGGTTCCATTTAATTTCATTGCCAACATATACACGGATATCATAGAGGCCGTTCCCGATATTACTTACCGGGATCTGAATATTCCTTGAAGTAGAGGCCAGTCTTAATTTGGTAAACACTTTCCCCGAAGCAACGCTTTCAATGGTTACGGAGATCACCCCTTCTATGGCTCCGCTCCCGGTGTATTGGAGATTCAGGACAGGGCCTACCGGTACCGGGTAGATCACCCAGCCGTTTTCTGTATTGCCGGAGATGACCATAACGGAAAGAGTGGTTTCATAAAGTCTGCTGCCCCGGAATATCTTCAGGCGATAATAATTTTTTTCCTTTTGGGTTTTGCGGTCGGAAAACTTCAGCAGTTCACCGGTTTCAATGCCGGTCATATGTTTAGTATATACATCCGAAAAGAATACATTATCACTGCTTCGCTGGATGACGTAGGAGGTTATAGCCGGGTCCTGATGCTGCCAACGGAGTTTTATGGCCTGCTTTTCTTTTTCAAAAATAGCAGTTAGTGTAGGATTTCCCTGTGTGTGTCCCACGGCACTGAGCGCCGTCATTACAATAACGAAGAAAAGATTTTTCATGGTTAATTTGGATATCAGGAATAAATATATCGATAGTCTTCTTATGAAAGAGTTAAGGGTAAAACTGCAACCGGAAATAAAAGTTAAAAAGCCGGGGTGGTTTTATATTAAAGGCCGGGGACGGTTTTCTTCATCATTATGCTCACATCTTTACTTTTCTGTTTCTATCTTTGCGGGGTAAAAAAAAGCTTTAATAAAAATATACAAAATGAAAGTAACAGTAGTAGGCGCAGGAGCCGTAGGTGCCACCTGCGCGGATAATATCGCCAGGAAACAACTCTGTGATGAACTGGTGATCGTTGACATCAAGGAAGGGGTAGCTGAAGGGAAAGCAATGGACCTGATGCAAACCGCGCAGATCGAAGGATTTGATACCGTGATCACCGGGAGTACCAATGATTATACAAAAACCGCCGGCAGTACGGTAGCGGTTATCACTTCAGGTGTTCCGCGTAAGCCCGGTATGACCCGTGAAGAGCTGATCGGTATCAATGCCGGCATTGTAAAATCCGTTACAAAAAACCTGCTGCAATATTCCCCGGATTGTATCATCATCGTGATCAGTAACCCGATGGATACCATGACCTACCTGGCTTACAAGCAGGCCGGCATCCCGAAAGAAAGGATCATCGGCATGGGTGGGATCTTAGATAGTGCCCGTTTCCGTTATTTTTTATCACAGGCTATGGAATGCAGTCCTAATGATCTGCAGACTTGTGTAGTGGGCGGTCACGGCGATACGACCATGATACCACTCACGCGCCTTGCCACCTACGGTGGCGTACCGGCGTCAAATTATTTAGATGCTGAGCGACTGAAAAAAGTAGCTGCAGATACCATGATCGGCGGGGCAACCCTTACCGGATTATTGGGGACAAGTGCCTGGTATGCGCCCGGAGTTGCAGGTGCATTACTGGTAGAAGCGATCGTTCGGGATGAGAAAAAGATCCTGCCTTGCTGTGTATACCTGGACGGTGAGTACGGGCAATCTGATATCTGCATCGGTGTACCCGTGATCATCGGGAAGAACGGTTGGGAAAAAATTGTCGACTACAAACTTAATGAAGAAGAGCAGGCAGCATTTATTAAAAGCGCAGAGGCGGTAAGGAGTATGAATGGTGTGTTGAGCACGTTGGATATTTGACAATTTGATAATGTGCTAATTTGCTAATGTGCTAATGTGACAATTTGCTAATGTGCTAATGTGCTAATGTGCTAATGTGAAAATGTGAAAATGGGCAAATAGGCAAATGGGCAAAAATATAGTCGGAGCAATATACTTGCTTCGACTTTTTTTGCGGGTATAGAAATGTGTTAAATAAGCAAATTAGCAAATGGGCAAAAATATAAATCGGAGCAATAGACTTGCTTCGACTTTTTTTTTGCGGGTATAGAATACTTAATCCCTATTAATAACTTCCCACGATTTTTGCCCATTTGCCCATCTGCAAATTGGCCCATTTCCAAATCTCAAAATCAACTCATTGATTCAGCAATCATCTCCTTATTGATCTTCAGCCAATCCCTGCAACACTTTCCCCGGGCCGCATTCGGTAAAGATCGTTGCGCCGTCTGCGATCATGGCCTGCACTGTTTGTGTCCATTTTACGGGTCCCGTCAGTTGGGCGATCAGGTTCTCTTTAATTTGGTGAGGATCTGTAACCGCTTTGGCGACTACATTTTGATAAACCGGGCAGGAAGGGATATTGAAAACAGTACTGTTGATGGCGATGCTTAATTCTTCCCTGGCGGACATCATGAGCGGTGAGTGAAAAGCACCACCGACAGGAAGCACCAATGCACGTTTTGCGCCGGCTTCTTTCATCTGCCCCACGGCCAGTTCAATCCCGGCAAGTGTACCGCTGATCACCAGTTGGCCCGGGCAATTATAATTTGCCGCTACAACCACTTCACCCGTCTCATTCATAATATGCTGACAAACTTCTTCTACTCTCTCATCGGGTAAACCTAACACCGCAGCCATTACAGACGGATTCGTTTCGCAGGCTTTTTGCATGGCCTGTGCCCGCACAGATACTAATCGTAAAGCGTCGGGACTTAAACTGCCGTTTGCAACAAGGGCAGAAAATTCACCGAGTGAGTGTCCGGCAACCATATCGGGCTTTGCGCCGGGTATATTGTTAAAAGCCGCTACAGAATGAATAAATATGGCCGGTTGTGTAATATTGGTTTGTTTAAGGTCTTCCTCTGTACCGTTAAACATGATATCACTTATTGAAAAGCCCAGGATATCATTAGCCTCTTCAAATAATTGTTTTGAGCCCGCACCGGCATCATACAATGTCTTTCCCATACCCCGAAACTGGGCGCCCTGTCCCGGAAAAATAAAAGCGTGTTTCATTTTCGATTATACATATTTACTTCAAAAATCAGTGCAGTTTTGCGCTGATGAGCTTCATGAACTCGCCCCTGGTCTCATTTTTTTCGAATTGCCCGCAGAAGCCGGAAGTGGTGGTTACGGAATTTTGTTTGCCTACTCCACGCATCATCATGCAAAGATGTGACGCCTCTATCACAACAGCTACTCCGTGCGGGTTCAGCGATCTTTTAATAGCTTCCAGTATTTCATGTGTCAGTCTTTCCTGCACCTGCAGGCGACGGCTGTATACATCCACTACGCGGGCAATTTTGCTGAGGCCCGTGATCCATCCGTTGGGTATATATGCCACATGCGCCTTACCATAAAAAGGAAGCATATGGTGCTCGCACATGCTGTAGAGTTCAATGTCCTTCACAATCACCATCTCACTAACGTCCTCATGAAATTTTGCAGAATCCAATATGGCATGCGGATCCTGGCTATAACCCTGTGTGATGAACTGCATGGCTTTTGCAATGCGTTCCGGTGTTTTCTGCAGGCCTTCGCGATCCGCATTCTCGCCCAGCAATTCAATATTACTGCGGTAATTTTTGATCAGTGCAGCAGTTACATCCTCGTCGTAATGCTCTGTTTTTGTATATGCCATTCGGAGTTGATTGTAGTTTTTAATGTAAATCCGGGAATCAGTCTGCCGGGTATTCCACAAAATTTCTTTCTGTTTCGTAAAGCCTCACTTTCATTTGCAACGCTTGGTTTATTTCCGGGCGCAGCAGGTTATAAATAACTACGGCGATATTCTCCGCTGTAGGGTTCAGGTTCTTAAATTCATCGCAGTCCTCATTCAAATTCTTATGGTCAAATCTTTCAATGATCTTTTCATTGATGATATCGCTAAGGAGTTTCATATCCATAACATACCCTGTTGCCGGGTCGGGTATGCCGGTAAGCTTTATGATCAGGTCATAGTTATGACCGTGAAAATAAGGATTATTGCATTTGCCGAAAACAGATTGATTAGTTGTTTCATCCCATGCAGGGTTGTGCAGCCGGTGTGCCGCGTTGAAATGTTCCTTCCGAAAGACCGATACTTTTTGCAAGTCGTAAATATTTTTAAATGCTATACCTAAGGATCCCTTAATGATCGTAGAAAGATCCGGTCGCCCTACAGTTAATATTAATCGCCGAAATATTCTGCAAATATCCTCGGGGTTTCATAAAGTTTTAATGCATGAAGTTGCACCCTCTCCGGCATATGGGGCAGCAACTGTTGCCAAATGGCTGTTACCAGGTTTTCGATAGAGCATATTTTACCCTTCATGAAATCCACTTCAACATTGAGGTTCTTGTGATCCAGTTTTTCGGTTACATGCTCTTTAATGATGGCACTCAGTTTTTTTGCATCGAATACGAACCCGGTTCCGGGGTCAGGGATTCCTTTTACCGTTACATATAATTCGAAATTATGCCCGTGCCAGTTCTCATTGGCACACTTGCCGAAAACTTCTTCATTCTTTTCCCTGCTCCAGTTAGGGTTAAGTAATTTGTGCGCTGCATTAAAATGTTCAACCCTCGTTATGTACACCATCCTGTTAAATATTCCCTGCAAAGGTAGCCGCTATTTCTCTACTGTAAAACCCCGCCCTTAACTTTGCCGGATGGAAATACTGGTTGTTGCTGCCACCCTAATGGAGATTGCAGCCTTTACGGAGCAAAGCACCGGGACCGATATCCTGATCACCGGGGTAGGATCGCCTGCCTGTATGTATGCACTGACCAAACAACTGCAGAGAAAAAATTATGATATAGTGATACAGGCGGGTATTGCCGGAACATTCAGCAGTATTTATCCGCCGGGGAATACGGTCACCGTAAAACAGGATGTCTTTGCAGACTTGGGGATCTTTGAGCAGGACCTTTTTTCTACCTTATTTGAAAAGGGCTTTGCGGAAAAAAATGCCGGTGCATATACAGAAGGAGTGTTGTTAAACCCTTATGAGCGGGAACTTGATTTGCCGCAGGTGAATGCTATAACCGTGAACACTGTATCCGACAAACCTGCACAGGCTTCCCTGTTCCAGAAAAAATATGACGCAGATATTGAAACTATGGAAGGCGCTTCTTTTCAATATGTATGTATATCAGAAGGTATACCTTTTATCCAACTGCGGAGTATCAGTAATTTTGTAGGAGAACGGGTAAGAACCAACTGGAAGATCAAAGAAGCAGTGCTATCGCTCAATGAAAACCTGCAACGGATCGTAGAACAACTTAAAAAAGGTATGTGAACAAGCAGATCATTTCCATAGGATTTTCTCCCTGCCCCAATGATACTTTTATTTTTGATGCTCTCGTTAATAAAAAGATCGATACCGGCAACCTGCAGTTTGAACCCGTTTTGGAAGATGTACAAACCCTGAACAGTTGGGCCATTGCGGGAAAGCTGCCTGTTACCAAATTAAGCTACGGTGTACTGCCGATAGTAACGGAGACCTATCAATTGCTCAACAGCGGCGGCGCATTAGGGAGAGGAGTAGGCCCCCTACTGATCACAAAAGATAGGATAGCGCCCGAAGAGATCAATGCCCTTCCGGTTGCGATTCCCGGTGAAAATACCACGGCGCATTTATTGTTTTCATTGGCATACCCGCTTGCACTTAATAAAGTTTTTCTCCGCTATGATGAGATTGAAAATTTCGTATTGGCCGGTAATGGCCCCGGCGTGATCATTCACGAGAACCGGTTTACTTATGCCGATAAAGGATTACAAATGATCACGGACTTGGGCGATCATTGGGAAAAGGAAACCGGTCACCCCATTCCCTTAGGCGGCATTGTGATCAAAAGATCCATGCAGCCGATCATACAAAAGCAAGTGGATCTCCTCATCCGTGAAAGTATCCAATATGCATTTTCGAATTATCCCGAACTATCTGACTATATCCGTGATCATTCACAGGAAATGAGTGAGGCGGTGATGAGAAAACATATTGACCTGTATGTAAATGATTTTTCCCTTGACCCGGGGGCATCAGGAAAAGCTGCTGTAATTAAACTGCTGGAGGTATACCGACAGATCCGGGGTTTGGAACATACATTTCCTGATGACCTTTGGATTCCCGGGAACGAAAACTGAGTCGGGTAATGATCATTGCACTCTTCTGAAATTTCTTTTGGCCCCAATGAATTTGATCGCTCCGGAACCACGTACCTCTAAAACGCCGTCAGGTTTTATTTTTGCAGATGCATTATATTTCGTTCTGTTGTTAGGGTTGTGGATCTTCCCCTTATCCCAACTACCGGTTTTTGGATCAAATTTTAATCCGTCGATAATGACGAAGCCGATTGTATTTGCTTTGGATTGTTCCTTTACCGAAGCTATTTTCCCGGAATAACCTGTTGTGGAGTGATATACATTTATTATAAAGTTTTCTTTAGGAATTACTATCCATTTGCCTACTATGGCATCGGGTCGATGTTGAGCATACGTAGCGAAGCCGGTTAATATTCCCGCAATTAGAAGTATAAATTTCATCTTCATCATTAATATTCAAAAGAAAATTAAGAAAAGACTATTCTATACAATTTCAACGCCGAATTTTCGGGATAAGCCCCCACTGAAATAGTTCTTTAAACTGTTTGGAGTTGAAAAATCAAACCCGGTATTCGTTTAGTCCCTCTTTATAAACTTTCAAACATCGCTCCCTTGCAAAAACATGATCTACAATGGGTTTCGGATAAGAAAATTCTTCAAACTCCGGAACCCATTTCCGGATATATTCTAAGGAGGCGTCAAACTTTTTTGTCTGCAGGTAGGGATTAAAGATCCTGAAATACGGGGCAGCATCGCAACCGCTCCCTGCCGCCCATTGCCACCCTCCGTTATTGGCAGCGAGATCATAGTCCAGCAGTTTTGCTGCAAAATAAGCCTCACCCCAGCGCCAGTCGATCAGTAAATGTTTGCAAAGGAACGAAGCCGTGATCATGCGCACGCGGTTATGCATAAAACCGGTCTCATTCAATTCCCGCATCCCGGCATCTACGATCGGGTAGCCGGTCTCCCCGCGGCACCATTTTTCAAACTCCGCTTCATCGTTCCGCCATTTAATATGATCATAAGCAGGTTTAAAGGATCTGCCTTTCCCAACCTGTGGAAAATTTGCCAGTATGCCCTGGTAAAAATCACGCCATATCAATTCATTAAGGAAAACAGCGGAATGTGCCGCAGCATATTTTGCCAACAGCCGAACACTCAATGTGCCGAAACGCAGGTGCAATCCTAAATGAGAAGTACCGCGAATACCGGGATAATCACGCTGTACGCCATAATGTGTAATGATCTCCTCTTTGATGACCCGGGGCGGAAAAGTAAATGTGGTTTTTTTAAAACCAAGATCCTGTAATGAGGGCAGAACTACCGGGGTTTGTTGCAAAAAATTCTGATAATATTTTTCTGTAGGATACGCTTTCAAATGAAAATCGGTAAGGATGGTCTTCCATTTTTTGCTGTAAGGGGTATAGACAGTATACGGCAGGCCGTCGTCTTTTAATACTTCAGTATGATCCAGTATAACATGATCTTTATAGGAAAGAAACGTTGCTCCGTGTTGCTGTAACAGGGTGGCGATCTCTTTATCCCGTTCCGTTGCATAAGGTTCATAATCGGTATTGGTAAATACATTGCGGATGTTGTAAAGGCCGAGCAGTTCTCGGAAAGCTCCTGCAGGTGAAGCGTTCAGTACATGTAATGATGAACCCATGTTGACCAGTTCTTCCTGCATTCCCATCAGCGTTCGGTAAATGAAATCCACACGGGCGTCTGATCTATGCTCTAATTTATCGAGGATAAGCGTATCGAAAATAAATACCGGTAATACAGGAAAGTCACTTTTCAAAGCATGGTAGAGGGCAGCATTATCCTTTAACCGAAGATCACGGCGGAACCAGCAGATGTTTATTTCTTTTTTCATTTTCGGCAGTTCATTTAGCATCAGGCCCTGAATATTAAATATAGATGTCCGGGTACTTTGCACAAAGTTCAACCGAAATTTGTTCTGTAAGGGTATTGGAAAAGATCTTATCTTCTAATGCACCAACCCAACGAATATTAAAAATGGAATTGCTGAGGAACAGTTCGTCGGCCAGCAACAATTCGGTGGTTGTGATCGCGGATTCATGTACGGTAAAACCGAGTTCCCGTATTTTTTCGATCAGCCAATTCCTCATTACGCCGGCAATGCAACCCTCCGGGAGTGCGGGCGTATAAATGATGCCTTTTTGTATAATAAAAATATTAGCGATCGTTGTCTCGCATACATTTCCTTTGCTGTTCAGGATCACCGCATCGTTACAATGTTTCGATTTTGCAAATGCCGCTCCCATAAAGTAGGGCAATAAATTATTATGCTTGATGTTGCTGAAGGCATCGATTGCTTTTACGCCATCCCGGTAAATGCAGAGTTGAATTCCGTTAACATTCAGTGAGCCGTTGCCTGAAGGAAGAGGAGTTGCCTCAATGATATAATTCGGGATATTATTAACGGGGTCATAGAGGCCGCCGTCGCCGCGGATAGCGGTAAGTCTTATTCTTGCAGTATTTAATTTATTTTTCAGGGTAAGTTTCGCAACCTGTTCTGAGAACATGGCGACTGTCCAAAGTTTAGGCAGGTCAAATTTCAATAATTCCAAGCCTTTAAAAAAACGTGCAAAATGGTCATCAGCAAGCACGAGTCCTTTTTCTCCCCATTTCATTGTTTCAAATACACCGTCGCCGTATCTCATGCCGCGGTTGGCAGGGCCCAAAACAGGTATGGTACTTTCGGATATTTTCCCGTTATAATTGAAATAGTTCATACGGGGTGAAAATAAAAAATCTTCCGCAAAGGAAGATTTTAATAAGTTTTAAAATGATACCGGCCTACATTTCTTCGATCAGCTTATGCTTTACCGCGTAGAGAATAAGGCCTGCGGTAGATTTTGCGCCCGTCTTCACTTTCAGTTTATCCCGCAGGGCTTCTACGGTACGCGGACTGAGTTCTACGATATCGGCGATCTCCTTTGTGCTTTTTTCATCACACATCAGGCGGAGTATCATGGTTTCTTTGTCATTGAGATTGGCATCGGGAGCCTGCATTTGCTGCGGCGCCTGTACGTTGCGTTGTTTAAGGTTGGTAAGCAGGGCCTGGTTGGTGAGCGTACTGAAATAGTATTCATCGCGGTGGCAGGTCTTTATCGCTTCATAAATGATCTCGCTGTCGCTGGTCTTGGTGAGGTAGCTGTTGGCACCGATCTCCATGAGCTTGGTGATCATGCTATGGTCCTCCATCATTGTGAGCATAATGACCTTTGCACCCGGGCAAACTTTCCTGATCTCAGGCAGTGCTTCTATTCCGTCCATTACCGGCATTTGGATATCCAACAGTATGACATCTGCGGGCAGGGATTTCAGCATGTTGATCAGGTGCATGCCGTTATCGGCTTCTGCAATGACCTTAATATCCGACTTTTGACTGAGAAATGCTTTTACGCCTGCGCGGTAAAGGACATGATCATCGGCAATGATGACTTTAATAGGTTCTCCCTGGTTGGTTTCGGGTTTCATATAGATTGTGTAAAAATAAACATTTTCCTAAGTAAGTTTACTATTCCAAAACGTAAAAGCCGGTTAAAAATTATGGGGAAAGATGAAAATGCGTAGTTCTACGTGAATTTTCAAATGTATTTCCCGCCAAAACAATGACAAAAAAATAATCAGAATCTATGTATTGAGTTAGATGATAGGATAGATTCACTAATCTTATACACGACTCTGATCATTTATAAGCCCGGATAGGGTACGGCTTAGTGGAGTAAAGGTGGGGAGAATTGTAATATTATGAAGAGGAAAAAAACACGAATTAATTGTTTTTTTCCTTTGATACTATTAAATGTTGAGTGTAATTTACTTATCTATGGGAGAGATAATTTATAATGGATTTCAGGTTTTATTAACATCTCTTTATTTTATTAATTTATTTTTATTTTTAAAAGTCCGAAAAAATAAAAATATTGAAGGTTTATTACAAACTTTCTATTTGTACCCCTTAGTTGGGGCTTTAGTTTCTATGCTATTTTGGTTACGACATTTCGATTTATTCCCTAAAGATATATTTAGAATTATTAACCAAGTCTCAGTATTATTTCACTTTAGTTTTTTAAGTTTTTTTATTTATAAGAAAGTTGACAGAAGTAAAATCTATAGATTTATTGCAATTGTTTTCTTTATAATTATTATTCCCTTTTTGTACAATGACATGTTTAAAGGCACATTTGTTTCCTTTGCAATTGCAAATGGATTTCTCTTTATATTATGTTGTTTTTATTTCTACAATCTATTTTCTTCTCCCCCAGTTTTAAATCTGTTGCAAGAGCCTGCATTTTGGATTTGTAGTGGTATATTATTAGGCTCTGGTTTGCTTATCCCATTTAATGCATTTAATAGACAGTTTTTAAATCTTATATTAAATAGAGAGATATTTTATTTATTAGGTGTTTTAGCGATGTTAGGTTATATAGTTTTGCACTTCTTTTTAATAAAATCTTTTCTATGTACGCGACAGTGAGCGAAATAATTATTTTTTTTGTGATTTTGTGCTCAGTGTTAATACTCTTTTTAAGTTCTTTTGTTATTTGGGTAGTATTCAAATACCAGAAAAAACAAAGTGCATATTTGAATGAGATAAATGTTTTAAAAGCTGTTCATGAGAATGCTATTCTTTTAACTCAGATAGAAATTCAAGAACAAACTTTTCAAAATATTTCCAGGGATATACATGATAATATTGGGCAAAAGTTGTCGCTTGCTAAATTACTTTTGATCAATGATCAGAAAGAGAATGACAGCAAAGGGAATAATGTTGTTAATATTATAACAGAATCTATCAATGATCTGCGAAATCTTAGTAGAACATTAAGTTCTGAAAGGGTTTTGTCAAATGGATTTATCGAGGCGGTTGATTTTGAGATTGAACAATTGAAAAAAGTTTCATCCTACAATATTGAACTTCACATTTTAGGTGAAAAAATCTTTCTGGAGAATGGGAAAGAATTGATTTTATTCAGGATCATTCAGGAATCTCTTCAAAATATTATTAAGCATTCAGAAGCGGATAAAATTGTTATGACTGTCAAATATTCGTCTGAGAGCATTGATGTAAGAATTTGTGATAATGGAAAGGGTTTTAACGAACATATAGTAATGGGTCAGGGTTTACACAATATGCAAGCCCGAACAAAGACTTTAGGAGGAGAGTTTATTATTTTCAGTAATGAAAGGTCAGGAACTACATTAAATTTAATTATACCTATCAATCAAGATGCATCGATATAAAATCTTTCTTGCCGATGATCATGTTTTGCTACGTGATGCGTTGGCTACGCTCATTAATAAATTCCCTGACTGTAAAGTAACCGGGGTAGCCTCAAACGGTAAAGAAGTGCTACACGCATTTGAAAGGGGAACTCTCCCGGACATGGTGATCCTGGACCTGAATATGCCGGAGATGGATGGATACGAAACGGCAGAATGGCTAAAAACCCATCACCCTGAAATAAAGATATTGGTACTTACTATGTACGATAGTGAAGTGGCCCTTATCCGCCTTCTACAGACCGGCGTAAGAGGGTTTTTAAAAAAAGACGTTCACCCGGCAGACCTGGAAGCGGCTATTCTTTCTGTAGCAAAAGACGGGTATTATTATTGTAATTCGGCAACCGGTAAATTGGCAACCTTTTTTTATAAAAACAGTGCCGGCCAGTCATCTATTGAAAAAGGTCTTTTGACTGAAAAAGAGATCCTTTTTTTAAAATTGGCAAGTACTGATCTTACCTATAAAGAAATAGCTTCTAAAATGAATATTACCGCAAGGGCGATTGACGGTTACCGCGACGGTCTTTTTGAAAAACTGGATGTGAAAAGCAGGGTGGGTCTGGCCATATTTGCCGTAAAGAACGGGATCGTGGTCTTTTAAATAAAATATGCTTTATTCTATCAGTTTATTCCGCATGGCATACATGATCAATCCCCCGATCGTTTTTGCATTTACCTTCGACTTCATGTTTTGACGGATCGTTTCTATCGTGCGTGGACTCAGGAAAATGATTTTCGAGATCTCTTCCGTGGTCTTGTCCTCAGAAAGCAATTGAAGGATCTTTATTTCTTTTTCGTTAAAGGTGACGGGTAAACTATCCGCATAGATCTGCCGCACATTTTTCTTCTGCATCAACTTGCCCATCACCGCTTTATTCACCAGGTCATTAAAATAAAAGTCATCATTCATACAGGTTAGGATGGCCTCATAGATCTCTTCGGGGTCGGTGGTCTTGGTGAGGTAGGCATTGGCGCCCATTTCCATCATTTTATTGATCATCTGTTGGTCGTCGTACATCGTGAGCACGATGATCTTGATCACCTCATATTCCTTGCGCAGGATCTGGATGGCATTGATACCGTCTATTTCCGGCATACGGATATCCATGAGCAAAACATCCGGCATCTTGATCGTGATCTTATGCATCATGTCCTTTCCGTCCTCAGCTTCCCAAAGCATTTTCAGGTTCTCCTTCCCGGAAAGGGCCATTTTTATTCCATCCCGAAAGATCTTGTGATCATCAGCGATGGCAATCTTAATTAAGTGAGCGTTAGACATTTAATAGAATTGTTGGCAATATAGTAATTCAAAACAACCTATAAGTATTTTAAAACTTTTGAAAGAGTAGAATAAGTTATCAACTTATCCACTCAAATATATTAAATGTGAATAACTGATTGCTAAATGTCAAAATACTAGGTAATTATACCTCAAACTTAATAGTAAAAATACGCAATATTATAAGTATTATTGCGTGATTTTATGTTAATGCAGTACAAATTAAATTTTATTTGATTAACAATCAACTACTTAACAAATTTTTAGAATAATATATTTTTTGTGGCGCTTTCGTATAAGTACGTAATGAGTGAAGTTTGACATACTATTTTTTAAACCATTAAAACCTAATAATATGCTTGGTGGAATTTTGGATTGTTTAGTTGCATTGTTTACCAATGACTAAGAACTAAATTTTGTATTTGTTGTTGTGTTAATTATATTTGATTACCATAACTAATAAAACTGAAAAATTTAGCACTTCTAACCTTTTTATTTGAATTTATACCTTTTGTATTTTGTATTTTATTTTTAAAGAAAATAAAATCAAAATATTTGAAGGTATTTTTTGTATATACTATATTTCTCACCCTTTTTAGTATAATTAGTATTGTTAGTTTATTTTATCTAAAGTCTAAAATATTATATCTACTTACTTTAAGGATTTATATACTTACCGAATATATAATTTTTTGCATTTTCTTCTATTATTTATATAAGAATAAGTTTGCAAAAAAACTTATTTTTCTTTCTGTTTTCCCTTTTTTTATTTTTTGGTTTTTCCGGTTAATTTATACTAATACCCAAATGTTTGATAGCCAACCGGTTATTATAGAATTTTTGGTATTTATTATAGCGCTAATCTTCTATTTCTATGAAAAAATGAAAACGGTATCTATTATTCCGTTATACAATTCTATTTCGTTTTGGCTGTGTGTAGGACTTTTCATTTATTTCACGGGAAATTTTTTTTATTTGCTTTTTACAGCTGGTATTAAAAATATTGAGTTCATAAATCAAATGAAAATAATCTACACAGTAGTAACTATCACAAAAGACATTATTCTTTCACTTGCTTGGCTTGCCAATGAAAGTATTGAAACCCAAGAAGACGAACTACATATCCCCGATGACCTCCACCTGGATGATGGGCTATCTTTCACTTTACCCCCCAATCCGTAACGCTCATGTTTTTCCTGCAGGTTTCTGAAAGCGGTTTAAGCAACAGGATGATGATCGTGGGATCGGGAGGCATGGTTGTGCTTGCGCTGGTGATCATTGTATTTGTGACCATGCACCAACGCCGCGTGATACGTTATCACCACGAAATGAAGAGGCTGGAGTTTGAGAAGCAACAGATCTACCTTAAGGCCAGTATCCGTTTCCAGGAAGAAGAACGCCAACGTATTGCCGCCGACCTGCATGATGATGCGGGACCCTTGCTCGCCACCGTAAGACTTTACCTAAACGATAACCTG
>JBBJLU010000019.1:0-45898 GCA_037719665.1 Ferruginibacter sp. | reverse complement strand
GCAACTTTGAACCTTGAACCTTAAACTTTGAATTCCGGCGGTCTGCAACTTTGAACCTTGAACCTTAAACTTTGAATTCCGGCGGTCTGCAACTTTGAATTCGGAAATTATTCCGCCTCCGCCACCACTTCTTTAACCTCCGGGATCATTCTTTTCATCATACCCTCAATACCGGCTTTTAAGGTGATCATGGAAGAGGGACACCCGCTGCAACTTCCCTGCATCATAAGGTTCACTTTCCCGTCTTCATAGCTTTTGAACTGGATGGCGCCACCGTCCATTTCCACTGCAGGCTTTACATAGTTTTCCAATAGTTCCTTTATACGTTTTACCACATCATCATCATCGGCATTCACCGTGTTGCTGCTTTCCGGTTTTGCCGCTGCAACTTCTTCTTCATTCACCACAGATTTTCCTTCTTCCAGGTATTCTTTGAGAAATTGTTTCACGGCAGGTATCACATCCTGCCAATCATCCGTCTCTGCTGTTTTTGTAAGCGTAACAAAATTACTGGCTATGAATACAGATTTAATAAAAGGAAAGCTGAACAGTTCCTGTGCAAGCGGCGAAGGTTTTGCGCTGACCTCATCCGGGAAATCTATACTTTTGCCCGGGTACAGGAGTTTGTTGGCCACAAACTTCATGGTTTCGGGGTTGGGGGTCATTTCGGTATATATGCTGATAACGGGATTACCTGTCTTTATCATATTATTTGCTTTAAAGCACAAATTTACTTTATTAAAGTAGGATTCTTTTTCGAAAAGTGAAAAACCTCAGCTACAGCGGTTTATAACAAATTGATATAAAATGGCATCGGAATTGCCATATGTCTTCAAAACAGCCTTTATGAAACTTTCAACAGTTTACTGCATTTCCATATTGCTATTGTTTTCCGTTTCGGCTATAGCCCAGAAAGTTATCCGAAAAGGAATGCCGCCAATGACAAAGACAGTCGTTCGTACAAACGGTGCGGCGATGTATGATGTTAGGAAACTCAACGGTAAGTGGCAGGAATTTGCCCGCAGAACTTTAAAAAATGAAAACATTCCTTTTAAGGACACGCTTTTATTTTCCATAAGTAATAATAAAGGGTTTATTAAGGACAATACAAGTATGAATATGACCATGAGGGGAGATGTCTCTATTGAAGGTCCCTCTACCCTGATCATTGGGTCCGATGCATTCAATATTTTAAGGCAGCAGGGCAATATGCTTTTTCTGAAAGATGATACCTACATCCGATCGATGAAAAGGGTGCCGCGTTTTTATTATGAAACCGTGGGCAAGGACTCGATCAAACTGCCGGAATACAATACCACCATCAATGCTGAAATGGCTAACCTGAAAGGAAAATGGTTGGTCTATCGCCGTCAGGCAGAACCCGGTTTTATTACGGGCAAAACAGAACTGATCAAATATGTAACGATTTCTTCAGGGTCAGGGATGCAGGGTTCCGGCGAGATAACTACTTATAACGGTGATAATATTGCAGAAACTCATGCGGCTGAATTTATGTTATCGCCCGGTCGGTTAACGATCACTTCAAAAAAAGGAACTATGGTTTTCAATACTTATAAAGCCAACGGGAAAGAATTGATATTCGGAGACCTCAACGGGGTGCTGAATTATGCTAAGCAGGAATAAGTGTATTGGTTGATGAAGTATCTAAGTATATAGGTTTATAAAGTATTCAGTCAACAAGAGTTTATAAAGTTTGTAAGTAGGTCCCACCCGGGATACCGCCTATATACTCTATAAACTCTAGAACTTTTTACTTTTATTCAATAATGCGCAGTTTCGCATAATTCAACATGATCTTCTTCTCGCCGTTATTTTCAAAATGGATCGTGGCGATCGGGTTATGGGAAGCCCCTTCCATTTTCATTACTTCACCGAAACCGAAGTTTTGATGCTCTACTTTCTGTCCATCCTGCAATGCTGAATATCTGGCTATAAAATTTTCTGAGGTACATGTTCTTTTACCTGTGGCCTTACGGGGATCACATAAGAAGGTTTTGTTTCTTTTTGCTTCGGGTATGTGGGTGTGGTATTTTCAAAACCGCGGTTCATCCGCTCAAACGCTGTACCCCTGTTCCATTGAGAAGCCGCATTATTCCGCGAGTTGGAACCGGCATAACTCCGGTCAACATGTTCTTCGGGGATCTCTTCCAAAAACCGACTGGGATCATTTTGCTGCAACTGTCCGAATCGGTAGCGTGCATTACTGTAACTCAGGTATAGCTTATGTTTAGCCCTTGTGATGGCTACATAAAATAAGCGGCGTTCCTCCTCCAGTTCCTCCCTTGTGTTGATGCTCATAGCATTTGGAAATAGGGTTTCTTCCAGGCCGCCGACAAATACTACCCCGAATTCCAATCCCTTTGCAGCATGGATCGTCATCAGTTTTACACTGTCCGCATTTTCTTTATCATCATCAGAATCCGTAAGAAGGACGATCTGTTGCAGGTAACTCCCCAGGCTTTTATCTCCTACCTCGCCGTCTTCTTCGTTCATCGGCGTTTCGGTAAACTCTTTAATAGAGTTCAGTAATTCCTGCACATTCTCATACCGCGCCAAACCCTCCGTAGTTTTATCATTGAATAGGTCCTTTACCAACCCGGTATTTTTTCCTACGAGGCTTGCCAGGTCGTATGCATTTTTTTTCGACTGTTCGCTTTGAAACATTTTGATCATCGTCACAAAGTTGTCCAAGCTTTCCAACGTATTGCTTTTGAAACCGTACATGGCGGCATTGCTGATCACATCCCACATGCTCAGGTCTTTTTCATTGGCAAAAAGAACGGCTTTGTCGATCGTGGTTTTACCGATGCCCCGCCCGGGATAATTGATGATACGCTTGAGCGCTTCTTCATCCCGGGTGTTGACGATCACCCTCAGGTAGGCGATGAGATCTTTTACTTCTTTTCGTTGGTAGAAGCTCATGCCGCCGTAGATGCGGTAAGCGATACCCATGCGGCGAAGCGCTTCCTCGAAGCTGCGGCTCTGTGCATTCGTGCGGTAGAGGATCGCAAAGTCTTTATTGAAATAATGATTGCGTAATTTATTTTCCTGGATCGCATCCGCCACCATTTTGCCCTCATCATTATCGGTCATGGTGCGGATCAATTTGATCTTTTCCCCTTCGCTGTTCTCGGTGAAGAGTCTTTTCTCTATCTGGCCGGTATTGTTGCCGATGATCCCGTTGGCTACATTCAGGATATGTTTTGTGCTGCGGTAATTCTGTTCCAGTTTTACCAACGTCACATCTTCATAATCCTTTTCAAATTGCAAGATATTTTCTATGGTTGCCCCGCGAAAGCTGTAAATGCTCTGGGCATCATCTCCTACTACGCACACGTTCTCATGCATCGCCCCCAGTAATTTAATGATCTCGTACTGCGCCGGGTTAGTATCCTGGTACTCATCAATCATTATGTATTTAAACTTGCGCTGGTACTTGCTGAGGGCCTCCGGGAAATTTTTCAGGAGGATATACATTTTAAACAACAGGTCATCAAAATCCATTGCCCCGTTCTTGAAACAACGTTTTGCATAAGCATCATAGACCTGCGCCTGCATAGGCCTGTTGGCCCGGGCATCTTCCTGCTGCAGGGTATAATCATTGGCATATTCCGCCGGCCCTACCAAGGCATTCTTTGCTGCCGAGATCCGGTTATATACTGTTGCCGGCTTATAAATTTTATCATCCAGTTGTAATTCATTCACTACCGTTTTCACGACGCTTTTAGCATCATCCGTATCATAGATGGTAAAATTATTCGGGTAGCCCAACCTCGGAGCCTCGCTGCGCAGGATCCTTGCAAAGACACTGTGAAAAGTGCCGATGTATAAATTTCTTGCTTCTGTATTTCCCAGTGTGCGCTCCACCCTGGCTTTCATTTCCGCTGCAGCTTTGTTGGTAAATGTGAGTGCCAGGATATTGAAAGCATCCACGTTGTGGTGCGCCATCAGGTGAGTAATTCTCGTGGTGAGCACCTTTGTTTTTCCGCTCCCCGCACCTGCAATGATCATGATCGGACCGTCGCGGTGAAGTACTGCCTGCCGCTGCGGATCATTGAGGTCTTCTAGGTATTTTGACATGGCGGTAAAGGTAACTAATGTACAAATGAGCAGGTATGGAAAATGAGAAAATGTGTAAAAGAAGGAATGGGAAAATGGGCAAATGGGAGAATGAGCAAATGAGCAAATGGGCAAATGAGCAAATTGGCAAATTGGCAAATTGGCAAATTGGCAAAAGTGAAAATGGGCAAATCTGCAAATGTGAGGGGAAGAAGCGGAATAAGTACAACACGATAAGAATGACTCTCAGGTAAAACAAGATGACTCACCCAAATGCGATAGATACATTTCCATATTGGCACAATTTTCCCTCCTCATTTCTTAACTACAACACCTCAATCATTTTTATGAGCAGACAATTTTTACAATATTTGGCCGTCATCATACCGACAGCTTTGATCGCCTGCGCACAACCTAAGCAGCAGGGCCAGGCGTCGGTGGTAAAAATGAATGAATTTCAGACCGATACCTTACCTGCTCCCTATACCACGAAGTCTGCACGGAATTTCAGCAAGGTTATCGGCTGGAAAGAGGGTGAAGCGCCCGTTGCGCCCGCCGGGTTTTCCGTAAGCCGCTTTGCTACGGGATTGGAAAATCCCCGCTGGATATATCAATCCCCGAACAACGATATTTTTATCGCGGAAACCAATACGGTTTTAAAAGGGGTAAAAAAACTGGGCGCAAAGATCTCCCGCAAAATTAAAACACAGAACCTTGGTGTAAGCGCCGATCGAATTTTATTGTTTCGCGATGCGGACCGCAACGGCAGTTATGAGACCGCTATTTCCTTTGCAGAGGACCTCAACCAACCACTTGGCATGCTCGTGCTGAATGATCATTTTTATATTGCCAATACCGACGGCCTGTACCGGTATAATTATACTCCCGGCGATACGGTGCTCCGTGCCCCGGGTACTAGAATTGTGAATCTCCCTGCCGGTGGTTATAACAATCACTGGACAAGAAATATCATTGCAAATGAGAGTGGCACAAAGATCTACATCACCGTCGGTTCCGGCAGTAATGTCGGCGAAAACGGAATGGAAAATGAAATTCGCCGCGCAAATATTTTGGAGATCAATCCCGACGGAACCGGTGAAAAAATTTATGCCTCCGGTTTAAGAAACCCGGTAGGCATGGGTTGGGAACCCACTACAAAAACGTTATGGACAGCCGTAAATGAGCGCGACGGTTTAGGCGATGACTTGGTGCCGGATTATGCAACGGGCGTTATCCCCGGTGCATTTTACGGTTGGCCCTATGCCTATTTCGGCAAGCATGAAGATCCACGCATGAAAGATGATCCGCACCCCGAGCTGGTACAAAAAACTTTGGTACCGGATATTAACCTTGGTTCGCACACGGCTTCCCTGGGGATGGCCTTTTATACAAAGACCGGTTTCCCGGCCCGCTATCGCAACGGGCTGTTCATCGGTCAGCATGGATCATGGAACCGTTCGCATCTTGCCAGGTATGCGGTGATGTTCATTCCGTTTGCCAACGGGAAACCGGCGGGTGCACCCGAAAATTTTCTAACCGGTTTTATTGCAGACGAATCCAAACAGGAAGTTCGCGGCCGTCCGGTAGGCGTAACTGTTTTGAGTAACGGAACAATGCTGGTGGCTGATGATGCAAGTAATACGATATGGGCGGTGAAAGCGAAATAACCTCACGCAAAGCCGCAAAGGCAAATACAGAAGCCGCAGAAAATTTTGCAACTTTGCGTCCTTTGCGTTTCCTTTGCGCCTTTGCGTGAAACAATACATTCCACTAAAACTTATACTAATGGCAACAACAGGAAAAATAGAAACCAACAAAGGAACATTCAAATTTGAATTGTTCGACGACGCTACACCGATAGCCGCGGCAAATTTTAAAAAACTTGCTTCAGAAGGATATTATGACGGCATCAGCTTTCACCGCGTGATCCCGAATTTTATGGTGCAGACGGGCGACCCGGACGGCACAGGTGCAGGCGGACCGGGGTATACCATTAAATGCGAAACAGGCGGAGAGAAGCAGGTGCACGATCGCGGCGTAATGTCAATGGCCCACCGCGGTAAAGATACCGGCGGTTCACAATTTTTTATCTGTCATAACCGACAGGGCACGCAGCACCTGGATGGTGTACATACAGCCTTTGGAAAAATTACCGAAGGGTTGGAATTCCTGGATGATATCAAACAGGGAGATAAAATGGAAAAAGTGACGATAGACTGATCTGCGGCGTTAACCCGGATCTATTCCGGGTTAGCTGCCATAAAAGTTGCGGCGGCAGCTTCATCCAACTCACCGTTCTTAAACAGGCCGGCTTTTACTACTTTCTTTGCTACTTTACTCTCTTTCGTAGGCAAGTCCTCCAAACGCGCATATTTATTGGATTTAATAAAATGCATTCTCGCATAAGTATGCCCCCCAAAAGATTGCGGGTTGAAACTGATGATGACTGCCGTGCGTCCGTCGAGTGCGCTCAAAGTAACCCTGCATTTCCCGAAAACACCGCAGTTATCCCTGTTGATAAGGGCATATGGCTTGCCGTCGGTAAAGATCATGCCGTTGCGAACGTCCGTTCTCTGGGCACAGGCGGTGATCGTTAAAAAAGAAAGGGCAAGTAGTGCGGGCAGTTTCATATGGTATTTTATTGATGAAGCAAAAGTCCTTAAAAAAAGTTAAAAGCGGCAATAAAATACCCTGGTAGCTGCACCCCGGCCTAATTCAAATTATGATTTGCGGCAAACCGGTAGGGGTTGATCGTATACTCCGCATCCGGCGAAGCGTCCATTTCACCCAACTTCATATACAGGAGGTGTTCCCCTTCGCCCACTTCCCAGATGGGAAGAGGCCTGCGGTTGACCCTAATGCAGATCTCGGGTAGTTTTTCACTGAGAATGCCGTTCCAGCAGGCTTCGGTAAGTTTTTCAATATGAGGCCGCGGCGGGCCTTTTTCTTCGTCTTTAGGCTGGTATTCTTCCGCTGCAAATTTTGTATTGATCACCACCAATATTTCCTGGGATGTAAAAAATGCTTCCATGGTTATGAGCTTTTATCGCTCATCTATTAGACAACGCAACCCGATAAAAGCATACGCGCCGATGGGTAATTATTTGTTAAGGATGAATGACTTCAATTCAATCTTCCCAAAAGAAGACATTTACTTCTATTCGTGTTCATCAGTGCTATTCGTAGCAAACGATAATTTCTGTTCGTATTAATCTGAGCAATTCGTGGCTAATCGTTTTTCACGCGGCATACCAACCATATTACCAACCCGGCCTTTCAAAAATCTTAGTTATATTTATTTCCATATTTATAAAATCTTCTGCCATGAATAATAATATCAGGATATTTTCCCTGTTGTCTTTCATTTTTTTGTTACCTCTCTTAAGTGAGGCTCAAAAAAGTAAGCAGGACCTTGCCGATCTTTAATGTGCTTAAGTTAGCGCTTCACCCTCCGCTTTTACTATCCCGCTGCCGCTTATCATTTTTCATTTGCATATGTACGAATACTATCGGATGTTGCGGATAATTTTACTAATCACTTCTTCAGATGCAAAAATCTTTACTTTTTATACTCAGCATGCTCCTCATCGGTACGCTCAATGCACAGGTACAACGGGGCAGCATTAACGGGAATATCCGCAATGCTGAAAACAATCCACTCCCCTCAGCCACCATACAATTGCTCGGCCCCGCTAAAAGAATGCTCAAGGGAGCTGTTTCTGATAAAGCAGGTAACTTTTCATTTGAAAATATACCTGAGGGAAAATACAGCTTGCAGTTTTCTGCGGTAGGGTTTGAAAATAAAACCGAAATGGTGGAGATCACCGCAGCGAAAACTACTGTAGAACATCCGTCCGTTCAATTATCTGTGCAACCTAAATCCCTGGGTGGAGTAACTGTTGTGAGTACGCGTCCTTTATTTGAACAAAAGGTAGACCGCATGGTGGTGAATGTGGATGCTTCGCCCTCCAATGCGGGGGCCACGGCACTGGAAGTATTGGAAAAATCACCGGGCGTGACAGTAGATAATGACGGGAACATCAGCCTTAAAGGCAAACAGGGCGTGATCGTGATGATGGACGGAAAACCAACATATCTCTCACCCGCAGACCTCGCCAACGTATTACGGAACCTGCCGGCTGCGGCTTTGGACAGGATCGAGATCATGACAAACCCTTCTGCTAAATATGATGCTGCCGGTAATTCCGGTATCATTGATATACGTACAAAAAAATCCAAGGCAAAGGGGTCCAACGGGAGCATTACTGCGGGCAACACGAGTTCGTTATACCGCCTCAACGGGAAAGAAGAGATCCTTCAAAAACCGACTGTATCTGTTAATTATAATTATAAGAAAAATAAGATCAACTTTTTCGGCAACCTGGTCTATAATTACGGCGCCGGCCGTCGGGAATTGGATATTCTCAGCAGGCTCTATCGTGAAGGAAAACAGATAGACAGTCTTAACTACGTGGTTTCGCATTTTCGCGGCCGGAACAACAACTATACGCTAAAGACGGGGATCGATTATTCGCCCGATAAAAAAAATACTTTCGGCATTGTGCTCAACGGGTTCCTGTTTGAAGGTCGGCCATCCGGCAAAACCTTTACCAGCTATACCAACCTGGCAGGGCAAACTTTTTCATTGCTGAATTCCACAACTTCCAATAAGGTCAGTTTTAAGAACGGAAGTGTAAACCTTAATTACCGCCATGTGTATGACAGTACGGGCAAAGAAATTTCCCTGGATCTTGATTATGCAAATTATAAGAACCGGAACAGGCAGATGCTGAGCAGCGGATTTTTTGACGGTAGCGGTAACCAAACTTCGGATTCTATGTACCTGCGTGGCTACCTGCCTTCCTTCATTAATATCTATTCTGTAAAATCTGATTTTATAAAACCTTTCCAAAGCGGTTTAAAAATTGAAGCAGGGATAAAATCGAGCTATGTGAAGTCTGATAACCTCGTGGACTATGAAAGATTATCCCGGTTCGGTTGGGTTCCCGATTCCCGTAACAACCATTTTGTTTACGAAGAGAATATTAATGCCGCATACCTGAATGCAAATAAAAAAGTGGGGAAATGGGATGTGCAAACCGGCTTAAGAGCAGAGAATACTATCACTAAAGGTGTACTGGCATCCGGCAACTCTACCGTAAAAAGAAATTATGTGAGCCTTTTCCCTTCGGCTTTCCTGAGCTACCCGATGAATAAGAAAAATACCCTCACGGTTTCTGCTTCAAGGAGACTGCAGCGCCCGAATTACCAGGACCTGAATCCTTTTACATTCTTCCTGGATTCTTTATCCTATCGCAAAGGAAATCCATACCTCACGCCGCAATTTTCTTATAATTATGAACTGACCCACAACTATGCGGGCAAACTCATTACTACGTTAAATTATACAAAGACAACGGACCTGATCTCCCGGATCATTGTTCAGGAAAAGGGTGCAAGGGGTGAGATCATCGGATTTCTTACCACGGATAATATTGCAAAAGCAACCAATATTGGCCTGGCGGTAACTGCCCCTGTGAAATTTAAAAAATGGTGGAATGCAAACTTCTATGTGAATGTTTATAACAACCATTATGCAGGTACATACATTTCTACCGAAACCGGTAAATCCGAGGCAGTACCGCTTGATCTTAAGTTTACCTCCTTTACGTTTAATATCGCAAACAATTTTACACTTGGAAAAGGTTGGAGTGCAGAGTTGAGTGGCTTCTATCGTTATAAGACCATTGAGCAGTTGTCCCTAACTTTCCCGCTGGGGCAGATCAATATGGGCCTGGCAAAAAACAATCTTTTAAAGGGGCGCGGCACACTGAGGCTGAATGCGCGTGATCCTTTCAACTTTCAAAAGATCCATAACATCACCCGGTACGGAACAATTGATATTGACGTGCATAATCGTTTCGATAACCGTCAGTACGGTGTGAACTTTACTTATCGTTTTGGTAAACAACAGCAGGGTCAATCCCGTCGTAAAGTCTCGGCCACCGAAGATGAACAGAGAAGGGTTGGCGGCGCGAATTGATGATAATCCCATTCGACTTTGATGAATAGTTCAGGGCCTTTAAACGAAGGCCCTGTTCATTTGCCGCTATCCAAAAACCATTTATATGACCAAGCTAAGGAGCTATTTTAAAGCAGACAGTAACCTCCGCATCATCACGGTAAAAGGCGTTGGTTATCGCTTTGTTATAAATTAAGCCACCTGTTGGCCGAAATGGTAAAAAATGTAGCTTTACGGAAGAACCTACTATGCTTTTTAAAAAATTATTTTCCTGCCTATTTATTTGCTTATTTCTGATAAGACCTTTGTCAGCACAACAACTTACCGGTACCTGGGAAGGGGATATTTTGGACGAAAATGAATTTTTGCAGATCAATATTGTGCAGGTAGGGGACAAGCTCTGCGGTTATACCTGGGATTATATTTACAACAACAGGAAAAGCTTTTGCAAAGCTTATTTTACGGGGAGTTATGACAAAGAAAAAAAAAGATGGTTTTTAGACGGCAGTTCTTTTATGGAAAACAGCGGATCACATTCGCTGATGCAGTTGCTGGTGAGTGTTACCTATGAGGACCTTAAGCCTGTGATGACCGGTTATTGCCGGATAAAGCCCGAAGGATTTTTCAGCATCGGGGGATCTCCGTCTCCTATTCGTTTGCGGCGGGTTTCTCCTCAACCTGATATGCTTACAGAGGTGATGAAAAATTGCATAGCCGAAAACCAACCGCCTAAAAAGATCAAACCCCAAAAACCGTCAGTTCCGAAAAAAGAACCTGTCCGCCCTCTGCCCCCCCCGCCGGTGAAAAAAGTGCCGGTGCCTAAACCGGATACCGCCCCGGTTATAGTTCCTCCTCCGCCGGTAGCGAAAGTTATACCTCCTGATACCAAAGTAAAGCCGCCCGTTGCAAGTGTTTTGCCACCGGAAACCTTACCGGTAAAAACCCTGGGAAGAGTAAACAAAGAGATCCGTCGCATTCCGGTAAAACAGAAAAAACTGCATCTTGAAATTTACGATAATGCGGAAGTGGACGGCGATACGATCTCCGTTTTTTATAACGGCCGTGTGATCATGAGTCATCGCCGGCTTACCGGGAAAGCGATCGTGGTAGACCTTACCTTAGATGAAAATACTACCCTGCACAGTATCGGTTTGTTTGCTGAGAACCTGGGCAGTTTACCTCCTAACACTGCCCTGATCATTTTTACGGACGCTGCGGGTAAACGATATGAATTATTCGCGCGTACTGATTTTGACCAAAATGCAGTTTTGGTGTTTGAATATAAACCCGACTGACGGGCACCCCGAACATACATCACCGGAGAACTATCCGTAAGGTTTTCGAATCCCTTTTGTTATTCATGCATTGCAAAAAATAAACTCCCGGTCTGATACCGGTGGTAGGTAATAAATGCGTGCCCGCTGATAAGTTACTGTAGGTTCGCAGGATTTGACCCAATGCATTCAACAGGTTTACTTTTTCCAGGAATACCGTATTGCGGAGCCGGATATTACCCTGATGAATACTGCTGATGACAATGTCTTCCTGCTGGCCGCCTGTTAATTTTTTAACTGCAGAATATGTGGCGGTTCCGTTGCCGTTAATGATCTTCAGCCGGTAATACCTGTTACCGGGCACAGCGGGAACAGTAAAAGAATAATGGGTTTGACCGCTGCCGGCGGGGATTTCCCCTGCTGTGTGAAAAGCCGTACTGTTCAGAGATTGTTCTACCTCAAACTTTACAATAGCGGGATCAGCAGTTATTCGCCAATACAGGTTGTCCTTCCCGTTTGCGGTATATCCATCAAAAGAGTGCAGTTGCAGGGCGACGACGTTACTCTGGAAGATCTTAAAGATGCTGCCACTCATTGTAGCCAGGTATAAAGTGCCGTCTTCGGCTTCACCGAAAGTGGTCACATTTGCGGGGAAATCATTCTGCGTGGAAACATTCCAGCCGCCGATACCGTTGGGTTTTATCAGCCAGCCGTTTGGCCTTACATAATCCGCGCAAATGTACCAACCCTGCAGCCCGGAAATTCGGTGCCGTGGTATACCACGCCTCCGGTGACGGAATATCCGCCTGCCGCGGTATGCGGGTATTCAAATATCGGGAAGGTCTTCCCAACTGCAGGAGTAGGCCCGCAAAGCGACAACTGGTAAGCCTGGTTTCCTTCATAACAGCGCCAGCCATAATTTCGCCCGGAGATATCGGCAGCGGGCACCATATTGATCTCTTCCCTTGCATTCTGTCCCACATCGGCTATCCACATATCGCCGGTGAACCGATCAAAGTTCCATCGCCAGGGGTTGCGAAGGCCCCAGGCAAATATTTCCGGTTTTGTATTCGGCACACCGATCAGCGGGTTGGTTGGGGGCACTGTATAATAAGGGAAGGTGGTGAAATTATCTACGTTTATCCGAAGCATTTTACCCAGGTGGGAGTTGAGGTTTTGCGCATAATTGTTCGGGTCACCGCCGCTGCCACCGTCGCCGGGGGCAAAATAGAGGTTCCCGTCCGGTCCGAAGTTGAGCTTACAGCCATTGTGATTGGAAAAAGGCTTAATGATGGTCAGCAGGATCTTTCGCGAGGCCGGGTCAGCGATATTGGGGTCTGTTGCCAGTGTTTGATATTGCGCTAACTCAGTGTGGCCGGCTGTATTATTATAGAATACAAAGAAATACCGGTTAGCGGAATATTGCGGATGGAAGGCAATGCTAAGTAAACCCCTTTCACCCCCTACATCATATTTTATAAGGGAAGCCATATCCAGGAAGGGGGTCGGGAGTAAACTCCCCCCGGCGTAAACCCGGATAATACCGTTTTGTTGAAGGATAAAAAGTCGATTGCTATTGTCGTTGGCATGTACTATGTCTACCGGCGTCGTTAACCCGGAGAGAAAACTGCTGAAACCGATAACCGGTTGTGAAAAAGAGGCATATCCTGCAAGGGTAAATAATATGGCGAGGTAAAATTGTTTCATTACAACGATTTTGATGATAAGATCATTTCAAAAATAATGCCCCCTGCAACTGCTGACGTACTGTAAATATCTTTTGATCCCTTCACATTACCTCAACTTAGGACAGGAATTAAAATTCCGCCCGGGCAAACAACATTTTTTTCAAACATATGTTAACTTTAAGGATTATTAAAAAACCAAACTTATAGTTATGAAAAAGATCTTTTTTCTTTCGGCTGCCATAGCCGCCTGTTTCTTTGTATCCTGTAAGGACGAAAAAACAACGACTACAACAAACAGTACCTCGGAAAGCATTAAACAAAAGAATGCTGATTTTATGACGGCCATTGAGACCGGTGATTTTTCGAAGGCTAAAGAATGGTTAGCAACAGATGCGGTAGATCACGGCGGTAATCCCGACGGCTCAGATCTTAAAGGAAGAGACAGTATAATAGGCATGCTGCAGCAGGTGAACAAAAGTTTTCAGCCGGGTTTCAAAATGAAAATTATCACCCAGGCTGTAGACGGCGACTACCTCTTCTCCTTAACAGAAATGGACGGGACCACCACTGCCAATCCTGCCATGGGCATGCCGCCCAATACTAAAATGGATATGAAATCCGTGGATGTGATCAAGATAAAGGACGGAATGGCCAGCGAGCATTGGTCGTTTGTAAATGCAGCAGATATGATGAAGATGATGGGCGGTGCAAGCGGCGGTGCAATGCCGGCTGATCATAATATGGCACCTGCCGGCGCTGATAAGATGATGAGCGATACCATGAAAAAATAATTGATCTTTCTCCATTCAGCCCGTTGTTCCGCAGGAACAACGGGCTTTTTATTGCTCATGCCGCCCACGCAGCAAAGTCGCGAAAGGGAATGATATTGGATAATTGTCAATACACCTCCCGGCACGTTTTTTAATTCAACAATCAGCCAATGATCTTACAAACAAAATAAAAATCATGTCCATAATAATAACAGGAATCATCAAAACGGGATGGGCAGTTTGTTTACTGACTGCTATGATCTCGTGCAATAATGATACAAAATCAACTGATAATATGCAACAACAAACCACCGACAGCACAACGCAAACTAAGAACAACAGCCTGAAACCCGCCGGCCCTGCACCCGAATGGGCACCTACTATTAAACCGGAGATGCAGGTCGTCATTGAAAAGCTTGCCTCACTTGGCGGAAAGCCCTTGGAAACCCTCGATGCAAAAGAGGCCCGTAAGCAACCCACTCCTACTGATGCGGTCATGGCCGTTATGCGGGATAATAATATTGCCATGCCACCGGCTAAATGTGACACTATGGGAAAGGATATCCCCGTAACCGGCGGAACCACTCCTATCAGGATCTATACACCCAAGCAACCTGCAACAGCCGTTTTGCCGGTGATCGTGTACTACCATGGGGGCGGTTGGGTGATCGCAGACCTTGATGTGTATAACGGAAGTGCGCAGGGTATTTGCGAACTGACGGGAGCGATCGTCGTGTCTGTAGAATATCCCAAAGGGCCTGAAAATAAATTTCCGGCGGCACATAATGTAGCATTTGATGCCTATAAATGGGTATTGGCAAATGCCGCCTCTATAAAAGCTGACCCTTTGAAAATAGCCGTCGTGGGCGAAAGTGCCGGCGGAAACCTCGCTGCCAATGTAAGCATGATGGCAAGGGACCAAAAGATCCAAATGCCGTTGTTGCAGATCCTGGTTTACCCCGTGGCTAATAACGATATGATGAGCGAAAGCTATATTAAATATGCAGCAGCCAAACCGCTCAATAAACCTATGATGGCCTGGTTCGTGAAAAATGCCCTGCCATCCGAAGCTACCGCTGCCGATCCGCGTATCAGCCTGGTAAAGGCCAATTTGATGGGGATGCCCAAAACCCTGATCATTGCTGCAGAGATAGATCCCCTGACTACGGAGGGAAAATTGCTCAGCGATAAATTAAAAGAAGCCGGTGTGGAAACGGATTATCAATTATACGAAGGGGTGACCCACGAATTTTTCGGAATGGCTCCTGTAGTACCGCAGGCTGCAGATGCCCAGGCCTTGTCGGCCGGTATGCTGAAAACCGTTCTCGGTTTATAATTTTTCATTTTTAACCCACGGTTTAAACCGTGGGTTAACATTGCCCGGGGTTGAAACCCCGGGCAATATTTTTTATTTCCCCGGTAAATATTTTTCCAACGAATGCTTCCTGATAAAATAAGCGATCGTAAAGGACGGCACCACATCGGTGAACGGCAATATTTCTTCAATGAAGTGTAAAGCTCCGCCGAAGGCGCCTAACCTGCCTCCGAACATGCGCACAAAAAGAAATGCGGACAGCGGTGCCCAGATCACATCAGAAAATTCCCCGATAGCCGGTATCGAAAAACTGATATAGCCCCCAAGATCCATAAGGATGCAAAGTCCCAGCGAAGGAAGAGATGCAGTTTGTGGTTGTTCAATTGTTTTCATGCAAACAATAAAACAAATACAATGCAATATTCAAAAGAAGACAGAATGGCAACTTATAATTAAGCGATTGGCGCCGGGATTCTGCATTTCCTTAACAATTTAACAATACTTCATTTATCCAACGCCTTGACTTCCCGCTGAAATAGCGTACCTTTGCGCCCTTAAAAACGCTTCCGTTCATTCGGGAAATAAACCAGTTTAATGAATATTCGCAACATCGCCATCATTGCCCACGTAGATCACGGAAAAACTACGCTCGTAGATAAGATCCTTCATGCCACTAAAGTATTCCGCGAAAACCAGGATGCCGGCGAGCTTATCATGGACAGCAATGACCTGGAAAGAGAAAGAGGAATTACCATTTTCAGTAAGAATGTATCTGTTACATATAAAGATGTAAAAATAAATGTCATCGATACTCCCGGTCACAGTGACTTTGGCGGTGAGGTAGAGCGTGTATTAAAAATGGCTGACGGCGTATTGTTGCTTGTAGATGCATTTGAGGGCCCGATGCCGCAAACGCGTTTTGTATTACAAAAAGCTTTGGCACTGGGGCTTCACCCTATTGTTGTTATCAATAAAGTAGATAAGCCGAACTGCCGCCCCGATGAGGTGCATGACGCGGTGTTTGAATTGTTCTTTAACCTGGATGCCACGGAAGAGCAACTGGATTTTCCTACCATTTACGGCAGCAGCAAGAACGGTTGGATGAATACTTCACTTACAGAAACTGATAATATATTCCCGTTACTGGATGCAATCCTGGAGTACGTGCCGGAGCCGAAAGTGAATGAAGGTCCCTCACAGATGCAGATCACTTCTTTGGATTATTCTTCTTTCCTCGGAAGGATAGCCGTAGGTAAAGTAGCCCGCGGAAGTATTAAAGAAAACCAACAGATCGCATTGATGGGCGCTGACGGCAGCATCAAAAAAATGAAGATCAAAGAGCTGTATATTTTCGAAGGAATGGGCAAGAAGAAAGTACAGGAAGTGGTGGCCGGGGATATTTGTGCAGTTGTAGGATTGGAAACTTTCAATATCGGTGATACCATTGCCGACGTGGATAACCCCGAAGCATTGCCGGTGATCAGTGTGGATGAGCCAACGATGAGCATGTTGTTCGGTATCAATAACTCCCCTTTCTTCGGTAAAGAAGGAAAGTTTGTAACCAGCCGCCATTTGCGCGACAGGCTGATGAAAGAAACGGAAAAGAACCTTGCGCTTCGCGTGGAAGATAGCGACAGTGCGGACAGTTTTAATGTATTCGGAAGAGGTATCCTGCATTTGGGTATCCTTGTAGAGACGATGAGAAGGGAAGGTTTTGAGTTGACGATCGGTCAGCCGCAGGTGTTGATCAAGCAGATCAACGGATCCAAGCACGAGCCTTACGAGGTATTGGTAGTAGATGTGCCGGCTGAATACAGCGGTAAAGTGATCGACCTGGTTACCCAGAAAAAAGGAGAGATGTTGGTGATGGAAACGAAAGGCGAAATGCAACACCTGGAATTTGATATCCCTTCAAGAGGGCTGATCGGTCTGCGTAGCAATATGCTGACCAACACAGCCGGTGAAGCCGTAATGGCCCATCGCTTCAGCGAATACAAACCATGGAAAGGTCCGATACCCGGAAGAAGCAACGGGGTTTTGCTGAGCAAGACAACGGAGAAAACAACCGGTTATTCAATTGATAAATTACAGGACAGGGGTCGTTTCTTTGTAGACCCGGGTGAAGATGTTTACACCGGGCAGATCATTGCCGAGCATATTAAGCCGGGCGATCTTGTTGTAAATGCAACAGAGCCTAAAAAGCTTACCAACCATCGTGCAAGCGGATCGGATGATGCTTCCAAGGCAGCACCGAAGATCTTAATGTCTTTGGAAGAATGCATGGAGTATATCCAGCAGGATGAGTGTATCGAGGTTACGCCGAAGAGCGTGCGCCTTCGTAAGACTATGCTTAATGAAGATGACCGCAAGCGGGTGAGCAAGTCAATGAACGCTGAAGTAGCTTAATATAGCGATGAGTTATAAGATATAAATTATGAATAGGGCGTCGAATTTATCGGCGCCTTTTTATTTCTATCAATACATTGTCATTTATCCTTCATCAATCATAATTTATCATTTTCTAATTAATTTTGCAACATGAAGAAAATGGTCCTCTTCTTTATTTTCATTATGTTGCTACTTGCAGGAGCGGAAGCGCAATGTTCCATGTGCACCAAGACCGCACAACAGCTCGGCGAAAAGCCGGCACAGGGCCTGAATTCCGGGATACTGTACCTGATGTTTACTCCTTTTGTGATCGTGGGATTTATCGCTTACCGTTGGTGGAGGAATAACAAGGCATCAGAAGACCTTCCCGTTTGACCTTTATTTGCCTCCGAACCATTTCTTATATTTTCTTTTAAAAAAATTTTTTTCCCGCGGGGGTGGAGGCGGCGGCAGTTCGATAATTTCTTCCGGTACCGGTTGTTCTTTTAATTTGCCTAATTGAGGGGTCAATGAGAAAAAATCATCCCTGTTATTTCGGATGGCTACATTTCTATATGCTGCAAATACTGCTTTTGAATCGGGTCGGTTATCAAAATTGTATACTGAATGATATTTTGACAACACTGACTCATTGTCGGGGTTATGACCGCTGAAATGGAAGAACACTAAGGGGTAAATTTCATTAACGAAAAATTTACCGTCCTTCTCCGAGATCAGCCTTTCGCCGAAATTCCAATACGCCATATTGTAACCTGGATTATACAAAATAACAGCATTTCTACTTACGGTTGGTAGGAAATTTAACCATAGCTGATCTACAAACAATCCGTTTACAGCATCATTGAAACAATGATCTTTCAACCTTTTCATCCACCAGGCCAGGAAATGATCTGTGTCGTCGCATCTCTTCAGGCCGAAAAACCCGCCGTTGAATATCCCTGACCGCAGCAGCCCGATCTCTACATCGATACGGTCTTCAAAATCTGCAGAACTCATAATATGAGGGGTAATGAGAACGGGGTGATCAGCGAGAATGAATTCTGCTTCCGATAAATTGTTAAACACCAAAATATCGGTATCAAAATAAAAAACCAACCGGCAGGCGGGGTATGTTTTAAAAAGATAATCTGCTGCAAAGGGCTTCAATGCGCAACACAATTCAAAAATATCATACCGCTCATTCATTTTTTCAAGATCCTGTATCAGCAGTTCATCGGCAGTGATAATAGTATGCGGTGAAAACAAATTCCGGTCGATCCCGGGTTGCCTGTCTGCGAGAATGATAACAAACGTATGCGTGGGGTTGAACGACAACAACGAATCAGCTAATGATTTTGCAAAGGGTAAATGGTTAGCCGAACAAATGGCGTAAGAAATGATCATGAGGGTGTACTATTTTTTAATTGCAGTGCCATACAAGCCCGTGATCATGCAATGTTGACCGAAGCTATTGTCCTTTACGTCATTTTTTATCAGCCAGGGTATAAGTCTTTTTGCAACTTTCGCAGCCCATATCTTCCTCCATCCTTTGAGTTTGCTTTCCCTTACCCAAAGACCCAGTA
Source organism: Ferruginibacter sp. (assembly GCA_037719665.1). Lineage (GTDB taxonomy): Bacteria > Bacteroidota > Bacteroidia > Chitinophagales > Chitinophagaceae > Ferruginibacter. Next base: position 26,799 of record JBBJLU010000019.1, on the reverse strand, counting down.
TCTGGGCAAAAGAAGCATGCCATCCTCCCAAAGAACTGATCTTAATATCAGTGAAGCCGGCATTCTCCAGGTGCATTCTAAGAGAAAACGGTGTATAACGATAAGCATCATAGGGTGTTTCATGCAAGGGCCATAAGAAAGGGACGGTAAAGAAAAACAGCCCGTCCTGTTTGACGACGCGATAAATTTCGGATAAGGTTTGGTCGGGATGGAATGAATGCTCGAGGACCTCGGTAGCCATAACGCTGTCTACGCTGTTATCTGAAAGCGGTATCGTTACAGCATCCCAATGCAGGTCCGCAACGGAAGTATTATGGATCGAACTTGATTCAAGATCGAGGCCGATGTATTTTTTTACTTTATCATTTCCGTTCATGATCAGTTCGCGGTATGGCATTATGCCGCATCCTACATCAAGGAGATCGCCCTTAAATACATGCAGGGAATCTTTAACCGCTTTCAAAATGGATTGTCGGGGCATGTACACATCCATATTTTCCTTGTTGAGCTGAATATTCAGGAAGTGCTTTTCAACGTTTGACATTCTTTGGTCCATCTTGATTGATATTAATTAAGGTAAAATCAGCTAAAGGGCGAATTGTATAATCTTTGAACGCTTGCTTCAAACTGTGGCTGATACATAAAATCATTAGCTCCGGGACCTTCCGGAATAACATTTGGAATTCGAAAATAAATTTCCAGCAGGCGGTTTACTTTTAAACTTTCTGCGATGGAAAACGGGAAGGATTGATTTCCGATAAAAAGACGGGAACTGTTTATAATTGTTGCCATCTCCAGGAAATCCTGTACAGGCCGCCACTCCAGGAGCGGAAGCGTTTTCTTCATGTCGTCATACTCTTCTTTTACCCCAATGAAGATCAATCGGGAATATTTTGAAAGAAAACTGTAATCAATAAACGGGTTGCGGTAACGATGGCTCCTCGCAATTACAATGGCATCTTCAAGCCCCCGTATTTCCGGTGCTTTCAGCCAGGGCTTATACAAAGGAGCGGAGATAGCATATACATGAAAATACCACCTGGACATGCTCCCCCTGTCAATCAGGAATGAATAATCTCTGAACAGGTCCAGGTCATAATCCATGTGTTCCTTATTGTAGATGCTGCAACTCTCTATTTGAGGTTGGTGCAACAACAGGGGTATCAGCATCTCTGCCATTTTCAGATTGAGGGTGACATTTCCGAGAGGATGGTAATTTTCATAAGAAACTTGCCGGCCGATATTCAAATATAATTTCACTTTGCCCTCACCTGCTAATTTGAATACTGCGGGTAAGGAATACATAATATCTCCGCTGTTTCCGCTGTGCATAAAAGAAGTGACAGGCCTAACGGGATGTTCAAGCGAAGGGTGTTGTATCAACGGCGTTTTTTGACGAAAAATATACTCCGGTTTTTCCGTCGCTTCTCTCAACCGGACAGCCGCCCTTCGCGGCCTTTCTTTGAACTCATTTAAAAGGTATTTATATTTTTTATACAGAGGGGGGTTGAAGTATTTAATACAGAGTTTTTTTACCCCTCTTAATTTTTTGATTTCCATCTTTATTCTATTCTGTCCTGATTCTGTCGTTCTCTCCATGTATATCCGAATGGTTTTTTAGCGAACTATTTTGAAAACAGCCTTAATAATCCCCGCCGACGTGATTTTTTCTTCTCGGATTTGCCGGGTAATTTCCCCATTTGCGGTGCCATATCAAAGTAATTATTGTTGTTGTTTTTTATAGCCGAGTGGCTGTATTCTTTAAAAAGCGAGCGATATTCCGGGTGAGTCCCAAAAGTAAATGAAGGATAAAAACGCGATAAGATCGAGTTGTCGTAAATGTCATACCCACTGAAGTGGAAGAAAACAAGCGGAAATTGTTCGTTTACAAAAAAACAGGTTTCCCGGATGGAAAGCGTTCTTTCCTCCATATTCCAATATGCAAGGTTATAACCCGGATCATACAGTACTGTCACATCCCTGAACAAAACAGGTGCAAAGTTCAGCCACAGTTGGTCTACAAACAGGCCATTGTTTACATCATTAAAACAAAGATCTTTCATTCGCTTTTTCCACCATTTTAGAAACAGATCACTTCCTGCCGACTTCTTTAATCCGAAAAAACCTGCATTGTAAATTCCTGCACGCAGACATGTTTTTTCCAAAAATATCCTGCTCTCAAATTCAATGGCCGTAAATAAATGGGGCGTAATAAGTACCGAGTGGTCCTGCAGTTTATTTTCTGCAACCGAGAGTCGGTCAAAGAGCAGAATATCCGAGTCGAAATAAAACTGGACCTCTGCATCTGTGAATGTTTTGAATAGCCAATCTGCAGCAAAAGGTTTGAATGCACAACTGAGTTCAAAAATATTATATTTCCCATTCATTTCGGCCAGTTCCGGAAGATCCATTTCTTCGGCATGAATGATCTGAAGCGGCTCAAAATAAGTGCGGTCGAGGTCGGGATATTTATCCAATAAAAAAATGATGAACCGATATTCCGGATTGGTTCTCAACAGTGAATCGCCTAATGATTTAGCATAAGGAAGATAGTTTGCCGAAGAAATGGTAAATGCATATTTCATGAGTCAGTTGTAGTTTTATCTATCCCGCAACTTGTATAAGTTACCCGGGGCAAGAATTTTTTGACACTACGAATTCAATGGCGTCGTCAAAAGATTTCAGGACTTTTTCCCAGCTGTACTTCTTACTTACATAGCTGTAGCCCGCAAGACCTTTATCTTTATTGTCTTTATTTTGCATCACTTCCTTAAGTGCTGTTTCAAAACTATCCCGGTCCGTGTATATCCAACCTCCTTTACATTCCTGCAGGTGATCAAGCAGTACTTCAGACAGCCCATTGACCATCACCGGCACTTTGCAGGCAAATGCTTCTAATAATACCAACGACAGGCTCTCATATTTTGAGGGAATAACAAGAACTTCACATTGTTTGATCAACTGGACCTTTTCTACATCACTGATAAACCCGCTGTAAATGATCTGCGGATGTTTTACTGCATCAATTGTATTTTTACCCGCAAGCACCAGCGTTAAAGGTTCATTGTTTCTTTTCAGAAAAGAGGTAAAATAGTCAATAAGTTCCTCGCAGCCTTTATGTGACTCAATTCTGCCTACATATAATATGTATTTCCCCGGGATCCTGTATTTCTTCAATACCTCAGGATCAATAACATCATCTATAGGATCAATACCCACCGCAACAATATCCTGTGGCACGTGACCGATATTAAATATTTTCTCTGAAAACCTTTTTTCCGCTTCCGTATTAAACAAAATCCGTTGCGGAGCTTCCATCAGTTTCCGAAAGACGGGTAAGTGAGCCGCGGGTTCATCATGCATAGTAGGGATCAAAAGACTTTTGTGTCCTACTGTTGGCAATCCAACTGCTGTCGGATAATATATATAAGTAAGGAAAATGTATGCAGCATAGCTGCCCTCGTGTTTTTTCAGGTATGTGAGCAGGTCATATGTGTAAGGACCAAGATTTTCCAGGAAATGAGTGCCATCTCCCTGGTGGCTCTTGGCATGCGGAAAAAAACGGAGGTACCAGCGGGGCTCCCCGATGAGCCTGTAAAATTTTTGATACAATAACCTGCCGCGATATCTCCTGTTCATTTTGTGAATCGTTTTGTCGTCGGGCTTGGGCGGGTGATCGAATCGAATGACCTTAATCCCGCCTTCGGTAGTTTTACCCGCCGGTAAAACGGGTTTCCAGGTATGATTATCCAACGCGCGGCTGGTAAGAACTGTAATGTCATATCGTGCAGATAATTTTTCTGCAATCATTCTCGCGTGTACTTCAGCTCCGCCGTTTACCTGTAAACCGTAGCGTTGTACAATGATGCCAACCTTTTTTTTATTTTCAGCCATAAATATTTTACAAGGTAATTATTTTCTACTTCTGCGAATAAAAGCCATATGAATAAATCATTTTTTGCATTACTGCAATTTGGTTAATTAATCATAAAGTTGATTGCAGTTATAATCACCGACCATTTGGAATAAAAAAGCTAATTAGTGTGCATATAGTATAGCACCTCATTAGCATCAGCTTATTCATTCCGGCCTGCAACTGCTTTGAATTTCTTCAGATAGCGGTATAAATTGAAATCTTTTTTTAAGAGCATGGCATAGATCTCTTCCTGCAACAATGATACATCAATATCCTTCATCCTTTCTTTGGCAATGAGCAGGTGCGCCTTTTGCGCGAAGAGCCTTGCTTTATCCTCAGGAGAATGCATGCCTTCACGTTGGGTTATGGCCTCATATAATTCCGCAATACCCTCACCCTTTACGGCATTTGTTTTGAGCACCGGTATTTCCGAAAGTTTTGCAGAGAAGGCAGGTGCCAACATTCCCCTGAGGTTCTTCATATAAATATCAGCGCCCGGGCGATCTGCTTTATTGACTACAAAAATATCCGCGATCTCCATCAGGCCCGCCTTCATCGTCTGCACTTCATCGCCGCCTTCGGGTACCAACACTACCACCGTATTATCCGCAAGCCCGGAGATCTCGATCTCGTTTTGTCCCACGCCTATGGTTTCAATGATGATATGATCGAACACCGCTGCTTTAAGGAGATCGGTGATCTCAATGACTTTAGGACTGAGCCCGCCGAGAGAATTCTTGCCGGCAAGGGATCGGATAAACACCGTTGGCGTATCAAACCACCTGCTCATCCGGATACGGTCTCCCAACAATGCACCCGAATGAAACGGGGAAGAGGGGTCTATGCAAAGCACCGCCACTTTTTTATGGTCTTCCGTAAAGAGGCTGATGAGCGCATCCGTGATCGTGCTTTTGCCCGCACCCGGCGGGCCGGTAATACCTGTAACAGGCACAGCAGAGTCGGGTAGACTTTCCAGCAGCTCCTCATAACCCTCCGCTTCATTCTCCAACATAGAGATACAACGTGCCAAAGCCTTATGATCGCCGCCGAGGGCTTTTTGTAAAAGGGGTAAATGCATGGAAGGTTTACCGGGTATTATTTGAGGCAAGGTAAAAAATTAAACCAACTAATAGAAGCTCCGGTATACCTCGAGGTATTTTTTTGCTGCCGCTTCCCAGGTAAATACTGCCGCACGGGCCTTTATCTTTTCGGGCATCCCGGCATCGGCAGCGTATGCTTTCAACGAGTCTGCCAAAACTTTTTTCATGGCGTAGGGATCAAAACCCGTAAAATAAAAAGCCGCATTACCGCCTATTTCCGGCAATGCAGTGAGTGCCGAAAGGATGACCGGTTTCCCGAAATGCATCGCCTCGATAACAGGCAAACCGAAACCTTCAGCAAGCGAGGGAAACACAAACGCTTCACAATCCTGCATGAGGCGGTACTTCTCATTTTCATCTACGGGCCCGGTAAATATCAGCCGGTCCTCCGCATGGTATTTACGCGCCTCCTCTTTTATTTTTTCTTTGTAGGCTTCATCATCCGTTACGCCGGAGATGACAAGTGTCCTGTTATTGCCTTCCAACAAACAGGGCAGCACATGAAAATTTTTCTTTGGATTGATCGTGCCCAGGGTATATAAAAAATCGCCTTTCACCCGCTGTTGGGGAGGCAGGATCATGTGGGAAGCCTGAATGTTACAACCGTTGTAGATCACGGTGGCCGGCGTATCGCCGATATCGAGATGTCGCTTCAGGTCCGCCAGTGTGAACTCAGAGATCGCAATGATATGATCGGCACGGTCGAGCCGCTTTTGAATTTTTTTAAGTTCTTTTTTCAGGCGGCGGGGCCCCATTTTATTTTCGTGGATCACATTCAGGTCATGCACCGTGAAAACCACTTTTATTTTTTTCCGGAAAGGGAAATAATTAGTGGCCTGGTAAGTGGTATGCCATACATCGTAGCCTTTTACGGGCATCCATAATTTATCGGCAGAACGTTGTTGGATATAGTTTGCATCATTCCCGAATGCTTTTTGATGACCCGGCCTAACATAAAAACTGACCCGTTCTTTTTCGTTGTTCAACTGTTGTTGCAGCGCTTTCCCTAATTGCAGGCAATAGTAATACAATCCCGTGTGAGGATATTTCATTCTTTCACAATCAAACACGAGGTCTTTCATGTTGTAGGGTTAGTGCCGGTGTTGAATTTTTTATCGGCTGCTTTTTCAAGGGCAGCTTTTATCAGCGAAGGTTGAATTTGTTCCATACACCGGCAATGATCTTTTGAATTCCGACAATCCTTACAGCTTTTATCGTGCACAAATACCTGCGCACCGGGCCCCAACGGGGCCCAGCGCCCGGGATGGATCGGGCGGATGGGCGGATAGAGCCCGAATGCATCTACACCCAATGCAGCACCCAGGTGCACCGGCCCTGTAGCATTTGCCAGGATCCCGTCGCAGGCTTTGATGAACGGCAGGAACTGATCGAGTGGCATTTTTCCACCCAGGGAAATGACGGGCCTTGTGAGCCGCGACAGAATCTCTTCCAGGAACGGAATTTCTTTCTCCACGCCTGAAAGGAAAATATTGAAACGCTCCTCATCCAACATGTTGATCAATTCGGCAAAATGGCCGATAGGCCACTCTCTTGAACTGCCCTGGGATTTCGGGTGAATAATGAGGTTATATTTCCCGTCCCGGATCAATGTTGCATTATTCTCCTGCAACGGTTGCAGGCGCTCCAAACCATAAAACTCCTGCAGTTCAGCGGTGGAATATTTATTTACGATACCGAGGGGCTTCAGCAATTTCATATTCAATTGCACTTCATGCAGGTCAGATGATCTACGACTCAACTTTACCAATCTGTTGCAGGTTGTCCAATGATACAGCCGGCTCTTTGTGCCAATCCGAACGGGTATACGCAGTTTTTTTGCGCGGTGTGCTGCCTGTTTTTCTGTGCGTACATTGATAAAAACCTCCGGCCTTTCCCCGCAGACCGTAATGTCCTTTTCAAAAAAATCCCTTGCATCAATAAATTCGTCCACCCACACACAGGCATCTACCAAGGCCTTGGTATACGATTTTCCCAACACGGCAATTTTTATTCCCGGGAAATATGCCTTCAGCACCCCGGCCATCGGGAGCATCAATACCATGTCGCCGATCCCATCTGTACGGCTGAGAATGATATTTTTCGGGGGCTTCATCTGTTTGCAAATTAAGTGGTTTGAAACGATAATGATATATCTATCCTCACGTACAAAGGCCTGAATGAGTCGGCCCCACGGATATCGTTTCGTTTAAATTACAAACCCCCATCCTAAAAAATTATTAATTATTACTTATTAATTATTAATTCTTGCATTCCTCGCTCTCTTTTGATGATTAACTTTACCGTCCATTCATCATGACAAACTTCATCCCGCTTTTTCCGTTGGCTATTGTGGTCTTCCCCGGCGAAGAACTCAACCTCCATATTTTCGAACCGCGTTATAAACAGCTGGTCAATGATTGCTTTGCCGCTAAAAAACCTTTCGGCATACCCTCTGTGATCAATGATAAGGTCTCCGAGTTGGGCACACTCGTAGAGATCACGGAAATATCGAAGCAATATGATAACGGGGAAATGGATATCAAAACAAAAGCCACTGTAATTTTTAAGGTGCTGGAGCCCATTGCCGAATTGCCGGATAAATTGTACCGGGGTGCTATCGTCACCTATCCGCGAACCGGCTACGGCGGAAATCCCGCACTCATGAAAAAAGTTTTGAAGGCTATCCGCGACCTGCATGGCCTGCTCAATGTTTCAAAAGATTTTAAGAAACCCGATGAGGAACTACTGAGTTTTGACATAGCCCATCATGCCGGTATGCCGATAGAAGATGAGTACCAAGTTTTGGAATTTGAAGAGGAACTGCACCGGCAGGAATACATCAAGCGACATATCATAAAAGTGCTGGCAGTGATGGCAGAAATGGATCAGTTGAAAGCTAAAATAAAACTCAACGGCATTTTAAAAACCCTGGGGGATATAAATTTTCTTAAAATCATCACATGACCACCCTCTGTTTGGATTTCGGAAATACAAGACTTAAAGCTGCCGTTTTTCTGAACGATGTTATGCAGGAGGAGATCCTGTTGCCTGATCATTCACCGGGATCGGTTTCTTCGATATTGGAAAAATATAAGCCCGCTGTTTCCATTCTTTCCTCCGTGATCAACCATGACCCCGCAATAGAAATTTTGCTAGGGAAAAAAACCCTGTTTCATAAGTTATCCCCTTCCACAAAAATAAATTTTACCGTGCCCGTGGGAAGACCTGATACCATCGGTGCCGACCGACTGGCCCTCTGTGCCGCAGCAGTTCGCTTTTTCCCGGGGATGAACAACCTGGTCATCGGCTTGGGCAGTTGCATCACTTATAATTTTATTGATCAGAAACATCGTTTTTTGGGGGGTGGAATTTCACCCGGCATGGATATGCGGTTCCGCGCTATGCATGAATACACCGCAATGCTTCCCCTTGAATCGGCAACATGGAATTTTCCGCTCATCGGCTATGATACCAAAACCAATCTTCAAAGCGGTGTTTTAAACGGTATGGCCTGCGAAATAGAGGGCGTTATCGGCCGCTATCTCAGTAAGTACGGCAACTTTAACGCGGTTTTAACCGGCGGTAATTCTACCTATTTTGCCGGGCAGCTTAAAACCCGGATATTTGCCGACCATAACTTTTTATTTAAAGGATTGTATGCACTTAGTGAACTCAACAACTGCCCGGATTAAGAGAACTGCCTTATTTATTTTTGCAATTTTCATTTACACATTTACTTCAGCACAGGAAAACTCCCCTTATTCAAGATACGGCTTGGGCGATATCGTCCCGGGTCAAAACATGGTAAGTCGCACGATGGGCGGTATTTCCGCAGGTTTTGTAGATTCAAGCGGCAGTTATCCCTATATCGTTACACCCGGCGGAAGGTTGCTGGTCTCTTCCTCTTCCGTGAATCTTTCCAACCCGGCTTCTCTCGGAAATGTATATACCACTTTATTTGATGTAGGCGGAGAGATAGATGTGCGCACCATAAAGAGTAACAGTACCCCGGAGAAATACACTGCTACCAATACAATATTTTCTTACCTCCAACTGGCCTTTCCGATAACCCCGAAGCGCATGTTAGCAAAAGGTAATCACTGGACAATCGCCTTTGGTTTGCGCCCGGTTACCCGTGTGAATTATAAGATCATTACAGATAAAAGATTGTTGGGAATAGACAGCATCACTACATTATACGAAGGTAACGGCGGGTTGAGCCGTGCAAACCTAAGCACAGGTATCAAGATCAAAAACTTCAGTTTCGGTGCTTCTACCGGGTATAATTTCGGTAACAGGGAGACGAGTACCAAGATCGCTTTTAATAACGATTCCGTTAAATATATGCAATCCAATACCGAGTCCCGGGCACAATACGGCGGCGTATTTTTAAACCTCGGTGCCCAATACGGGATCCGGCTGAAAGGCAACAGTATGCTGCGAATAGGCGCTACTGCAAATCTTGAACAAACACTCAAAGCAAAAAGAGATAAAGTAAATGAAACGTTCATTTATGATGCGGACGGTGTGATAAGAGGAATAGATACGGTTACCTTTTCCCGCGATGAATCGGGGAATATTAAACTCCCGGCTTCTTACACTCTTGGATTTACCATCACCAACACCCATTGGGTATTCGGAGCAGATGTGAACTATACATCCTGGTCAGACTATCGATATTTCGGTGCGCCGGATGCGGTGCAAAATAATACCACATTGCATGTAGGAGCACAATATTTCCCGGCGGATGTAAATACCCCGACGAAAAATAAATATTGGAACTTTGTGAAATACCGTGCAGGAGTTTATTACGGCAATGATTATGTGAAACTGAAAACCAATCGCCCGGACTTCGGTATCACCCTGGGTGCGGGCTTGCCGCTTACCTCTTTTCAACGCCTGCGATTCGGAGAATTTGTAGCGCTCAACACCGGTGTGGAGATCGGGCAGCTCGGAAATAAACAAAACCTCGGCATTCGCGAAACCAAGTTCCGTTTCAATTTCGGGGTAGCCATGACCGCTTCATGGTTCCAGAAACGTAAGTATGATTAATAGTACGGCACTGAAAATTCAGTCATGAAATCTTCGCTTATCTTATTTATATCAGCCTTTCTTACAGGCTGTTTTTTTTTAGTATCCTGCGAAAATGATTCCAACGTAGTCAACAATCTTTCCCGGAGGTCTGTGGGTACCGAAGAAGCTACCAATGTAAAGATCAATTATACTATGGCAGGGAAAGCGAAAGCTATTCTCACCGCGCCGCTGATGCTGCATATTGCAGACACTGCCACATATTATGAATTCCCGAAGACCCTCTATGCAGAATTTTTTAATGAAGAGGAGATCAAAGAGACCAGGCTTACCGCCTTATACGGGAAATACCGCGACGGGGAGAGCATCATCTACCTCCGCGACAGCGTGAAGATCATTAATATGCTGAAAGGGGATACTATTTATTGTGAAGACCTTTGGTGGGACCGCAGCCGCACAGGTGTAGAGTTTTATACCAAAAAAAAAGTACGCATACGTCAAAAGGACGGCCAGTATATCAACGGGACCGGTATGGAAGCCAATCAAAGCTTTAAGAGCTATCATATCATCAATGTGAACGGTGTCATCAATTCCCGGGGCGATGGTTTCCCCACGCAGTGATGAAAGATCAGGGAGGAAGAACCCCGATCAAATTTTAATGTTCATTGAAGCAATTTATATCACCGATAGAACATCCGTCTTATATGCTCCACCTATACGGCATTCCCAATTGTGATTCGGTGAAGAAAGCCGTGCAATTTCTGCACAGGAATAAGATACCTTTCCGTTTTCATAATTTTAAGGAGGAAGGACTGAGTAAACAGAAAATTGCAGCATGGTGTGTTGCCGTTCCTGTTGAGAAAATACTGAATAAAAAAAGTACGGCGTGGAAACTGCTTTCAGCGGTAGAATTGGAGAAAGCGGGTACCCTTCCCGGCGCAATAGCACTGATGTCGAAATACACGAACCTTGTAAAAAGACCGGTTGCTGAAAAACCCGGCATAATATTGACCGGGTTTAACGAAACAGACTATTCAAAACATTTTCAGCATGGGTGAAAAAAATTTTATCATATCTACAACGAGGCTCGAAAATTTCAGCGACGGCGTTTTCGCTATCATTTTAACCTTGTTGGCTTTCCAGTTTAAGGTTCCGAAGTTTTCACCCGCATTCAGTTTTGAGCGGAATTTTCGGGAACTGTTGCTGATCAGTCCTTACCTGCTGGGTTTCCTGTTCAGTTTTATTTTTGTGGCGGTTTTCTGGGTAAATCATCACCACCTGTATCATACGATCAGGGAAGTGAACGGCAAATTATTGTGGTATAATATTCATTCCCTTTTTTGGATCGCCATGATCCCCTTTGCGATCGCGATGGTGGGCGACCACCCGGATATTCCCCTGGTGGCCATATCCCTCGGGGTTGTTTTGTTCATGGCTTCATTGGCAGCCTACCTGTTGCGGAGATATTCTTACCTTAAGTCTAAGCTGGTAGATGAAACCTTATCCTATGAATCTATCCGCGACGGTTTGGTGAAAAATACAGTGGCCCTCATTCTTACTGCTATCGGCATATTAACCGCAATAAAATACGTTTATGTTTCCTATATCATTTATTTTGCGGTACTGGCGGTATTTATGATCCCGCAAAAAATGGAAAAAATATACCGGCGCGGAAACAGGAACCGTTCATCGGAAGCCGGCCCCGGATAATAAAATCTGAAATAAAGTAAAAAAATAAAATATGAAAAGAAATGCAACGGCCGTATGGCAGGGTACAGGGAAAGAAGGCAAAGGACATCTTACCACGCAAAGCACTGTGCTGGATAAAACACAGTATTCCTTCGGCAGCCGTTTTGAGAACGGTGTAGGCACAAACCCGGAAGAGCTTGTAGCGGCGGCCCATGCAGGGTGCTTTACGATGAAGCTGAGTTTTGTTCTACAGGCTGCCGGTTTTACCGCTGATGAGATAGAGACCAAATGCGATATTGATCTGAACGACGGAGCCATTACTTCCTCACACCTTACGGTAAAGGCCACCATCCCGGGGATCAGTAAAGAAAAATTTGATGAGTCCGTAGCCGATGCAAAAGCAAACTGCCTGATCTCTAAATTGTATAATACGGAGATCACCGCAGAAGCTACATTGAGTTAGAACACGGATTAGACGGATAACACGGATCAGGATAAACTCATAAATGTTATACTTCGCGTGGTATTACGGATCTTTAAAAGATTACTGTACAATCCGCGTTATCCGCGCCATCTGCGTTCAAATAGTTAGAACACGGATTAGACGGATGACACGGATCAGGATAAACTCATAAATGTTATACTTCGCGTGGTATTACGGATCTTTAAAAGATAATGTACAATCCGCGCTATCCGCGCCATCTGCGTTCAAAAAGTTAGAACACGGATTAGACGGATAACACGGATCAGGATAAACTCATAAATGTTATACTTCGCGTGGTATTACGGATCTTTAAAAGATAATGTACAATCCGCGCTATCCGCGCCATCTGCGTTCAAAAAGTTAGAACACGGATTAGACGGATAACACGGATCAGGATAAACTCATAAATGTTATACTTCGCGTGGTATTACGGATCTTTAAAAGATTACTGTACAATCCGCGTTATCCGCGCCATCTGCGTTCAAATAGTTAGAACACGGATTAGACGGATGACACGGATCAGGATAAACTCATAAATGTTATACTTCGCGTGGTATTACGGATCTTTAAAAGATTACTGTATAATCCGCGTTATCCGCGCCATCTGCGTTCAAAATTTTTTTGCTTATGGATCTTAAAAATAAAACTATTCTCATCACCGGCGCAAGCCGCGGCATAGGTAAAGCTATAGGTCTCCGACTTGCATCAGAGGGTGCCAATATCGTCATAGCGGCTAAAAGCACAACAGAAGATCCCAAGTTGGGCGGAACGATCTATTCTGCAGCAAAAGAAATTGAGGATGCCGGCGGCAAAGCGTTAGCAGTTCAGTGCGATATCAGGGATGAGGCACAGATCCAAAATGTAGTAGATAAGGCCATAGAAACCTTCGGCGGCATTGATGCTTTGATCAATAATGCATCGGCCATTTCACTTACTAACGTTGAAACTACCGAGCCAAAGCGTTTTGACCTGATGCATGATATCAATGTGCGCGGAACTTTTTTTATGAGCCGCACCTGCATACCGCATTTAAAAAAATCCGCCAACGGGCATATTATCACGCTTTCCCCGCCGCTGAACCTTGATATGAAGTGGTTCAAAAACCACCTTGCCTATACCCTGAGCAAGTACAATATGACCATGATCGCACTGGGCCTTGCTGAAGAGCTAAAGAAATTTCATGTGGCTTCCAATACACTTTGGCCGCGCACTACCATAGCTACTGCTGCCGTGCAGAACCTGTTGGGTGGGGACGCATTGATAAAGATGAGCAGGCATCCTGCGATCGTGGCTGATGCAGTATATAACATCCTGGGCCGCCCCGCCACGGAGTGTACAGGCAACAGTTTTATCGATGAAAATATTCTTGCGGAAGCCGGTATTACCGACCTTGATAAATATGCTGTAGTTACCGGTGCGAAGTTGTACACGGATCTTTTTTTATAAAACTCTGCAATTGTCACTGTTCCTTCCTCGTCAATATTTTTTACCTTGTCCCGGAATGAACCTGCTTTCCAAAACGATTTCCTTTCTCGCCAGGCTGCGATATAAACGGATCCATAACTGGATCAATCACCCGGCTGCGGCACAGCGGCAGGTTTTGCAGGGCCTCATTTCAGATGCTCAATACACCGTATTCGGGAAAAAATATGCTTTTGCAAAGTTGTTCACCATTAAAGAATTCAAGCAACGTGTGCCCCTGCATGAGTATGATGATGTGCGGCCCTACATTGAACGGATGATGCAGGGCGAAGAGAATGTGCTTTGGAACAGCCCGGTGAAATGGTTTGCAAAAAGCAGCGGCACCTCCAATGACAAAAGCAAGTTCATCCCCGTAAGCGAGGAAAGCCTTAAAGAAAATCATTTCAAAGCCAGCAAGGATGTATTGACGAAATACTATAACAATTTCCCTTCCAGCAACCTGTTGACCGGCAAAAGCCTGGTGGTAGGCGGTTCGCATACGATCAGCCGCGTAAATGATGAAGTGCAGTACGGTGATCTCAGCGCTATCCTCATGCAAAATTCGCCGTTCTGGGGCCAATGGTTGCGCACGCCGGAACTGAGTATAGCCCTGCTGGATGAGTGGGAAAATAAAATTGAAAAACTGGCCCTTGTCACCGCAGAAGAAAATGTGACCATGCTGGCCGGTGTACCCACCTGGACCTTGTTATTGCTGAAGCGTATCCTGGAAATAAAACAAAAGACAACCATCAAAGAGATATGGCCCAACCTGGAACTCTATATCAACGGTGGCGTATCTTTTGTGCCTTACAAAAAACAGTTTGAAGAGCTGATAGGCAAGCCCGTAAATTTCCTGGAAATATACAATGCAAGTGAAGGCTTTATTGCCGGCCAGGAAAAACCCGGCGATGAGGGTATGATGCTGTTTACAGAACACGGTATCTTTTATGAATTTTTACCCATCGAAGAATATAAAAAAGCGAACCCCAAAACATTGGGCCTTACCCACGTGGAGTTGCAGAAAAACTATGCGATCGTGATCAGCACTACCGGCGGCCTTTGGCGCTATATAATGGGCGACACAGTGGAGTTCACCTCCCTGAATCCTTATAAAATAAAGATCACGGGGCGGTTAAAGCATTATATGAATGCATTTGGCGAAGAGGTGATCGTAGACAATGCGGATAAAGCCATTGCAGCAGCAGCACTTCGTACCAATGCGGTGGTGAAAGATTATACCGCTGCCCCGGTTTTTTTTACCAGTCAAAGCAACGGTGCGCATGAATGGCTGATCGAGTTTGATAAAGCCCCTGAAAATTTGGATATTTTTACAAAGGTGTTGGATGATGTTTTAAAAGAAGTAAACAGCGATTATGAAGCAAAGCGCCATAAGAGTATCGCCCTGCGCATGCCCCTGGTGCATAGCCTTGTCCCCGGCACATTTACCAACTGGCTTCGCACAAAAGGCAAGGTAGGAGGGCAGCATAAAGTGCCGCGACTCAGCAATGAAAGAAAGATAGTGGAAGAGATACTTTTATTGAATAAAATCACGGGATGAAAAAAAAGATCCTAAGAAGCACACTGCTCATTTTGTTACTGCTCCCGACGATAGCACTTGCACATTTTTTTGTATTTCCGCAGGAGACCCGATGCATATTGATTCCTTTTTCAGGTTTTGAAAAAAGAGGGCATATTTATTTCAGCCCGGGTACAGCTCCGGATACGATCGCATTGCTTCAAAAGCAACTCTTGGCTGCCAAAAAAAATCTAACAGGGTTTTGGGGTGAAAATACCATCCTGAAGCATACCGTAATTTACTGTAATAACGAAAGCGATTTTAATGACTACGGATTGCCGGGTGCACCTGCAGTGATCCATCGGAAACTGGGGGCTTACCCGGTATTTAAACCGGAAAGCCTCAACACATCGATCATCGCTCACGAATTGAGCCATGGTGTGCTGTATAACAATATTGGCTGGTATAAATGTACGTTTACCATACCATCCTGGTTTGATGAGGGGCTTGCGATGCAGGTAGATGAACGGGATTATTATTCCGTGGACACACTGATGCTGAAAAAGCAAACAGGGATCAGGCTTCCCGATATAATGACTTTAAAAAGCTCAGCTGATTTTCATTCGGGTAGCCCGGAGCAGATCATGTTGAATTATGCCACCTCTAAATATGTTGTCCGGCAATGGTTAGCCACGCATTCATTGGAAAGATTTATCCGCCGTATCAGGGCGGGCCAAAGTTTTATCAGCGCCTATAACGAAAAAGATTAACTGATCCCGCGCGTTCCTTTTATTTTTGTACCGTACAAAAAGTTTATTTATGAAATTACTCGAAAATAAAACTGCCGTCATCACGGGTGCTGCGCGCGGTATCGGCGAAGCTATCGCCATCAAATTTGCGGAGCAGGGTGCAAATATTGCCTTCACCTATGTAAGTGACAGCAGCACGGAGAAAGCCGGGATACTCGAGCAGAAATTATCCGCACTAGGGGTAAAAGTCAGGGGCTATAAAACCAATGCCGGGGATTTTACCGCTTCGGAAATTTTTGTAAATGATGTTTTAAAAGAATTCGGGGCAATCGATATCGTGGTAAACAACGCGGGCATTTCCAAAGACAATCTCCTCCTCCGGATGACACCCGAACAATGGGATGATGTAATGAATGTGAACCTTAAAAGTGTGTTCAACATCACGAAGCATGTGATCAAACCCATGATGAAAGCACGAAGCGGCAGCATTATCAACATGAGCAGTATTATCGGCGAAACAGGAAATGCCGGCCAGAGCAGCTATGCAGCCAGTAAGGCGGGCATCATCGGTTTCACCAAAAGTATCGCCAAAGAACTCGGCAGCCGGAATATCCGCTGCAATGCAATAGCACCGGGATTCGTGGAAACAGATATGACGAGCTACCTGAAGGAAGGGGAAGCCGGTGAAAAATACAGATCTTCCATTCCACTCGGAAGGTTTGCGGCCGGGGAAGATATTGCCAATGCAGCATTATTCCTGGCCTCGGACATGGGGAATTATATTACCGGGCAAACGATCAGTGTTTGCGGCGGATTAAACATTTAAGTTTAAACGGATCGTTCATGGAAACCCGCGTGCCGGCAGATAAGGTTAGCATTGTGCCTTATACCGCCGTTCATAAAGTAGCCATAAAAGAACTGAATTATGAATGGCTGGAAAAATACTTTTTTGTAGAGCCGAATGATGTGATCCAACTCTCCGATCCGCAGGGAGAGATCATAGACAAAGGCGGAAGTATCTTTTATGCCATGTACAAAGGCGAACCCGTAGGTACGGCTTCCCTGATGAAAGTTTCCGACGATGAATATGAATTGGCAAAAATGGCGGTAACGGAAAAATATAAAAGTTTCGGTATCGGCAGGAGGCTCATGGAACATTGCATCCGGGAAGCGTTGAGCCTGAAGGCTAAGAAGATCATCCTGTATTCCAATACGAAATTGGTGCCCGCCATTCAGCTCTATCGGAAATACGGTTTCGTTGAAGTTCCGCCCTCCGCAGGGGTACATTATATCCGCTCGGATATTAAAATGGAGAAGATATTACAGGGATAGGTCGGTAGAGAAGCCCGCCCGCCGGGATATTAGCCCGTCCTTTACCGTATCGCCGTGGAAACGGATTGGCCTTTTTTTGCTGATCCCTGAAAAGATGGTACGGTTTTTTATTATTACTCCGTATAGTTCACTTTTAAAACAACGATCATGACATTATCAAAATCCAGTGCATTAATGCTGGCGGGCGTAGCGGTTTTAGCCATTTATAAGTATAATCAAATGACTGACGAGGAAAAAGACACCCTGATAGAAAAGGGAAGAAAACTTTTTGACGAGCATATCAGCCCGTTCCTGCATCATACCTTGGGCCTTACCGAAGATTCCTCTTTACTCTCACAGGGCCATAAGCCCATAAAGATAAACGGCATTTCTTCTTAAAAGCAGCGGTGTTCGTTTGATGCCTGCTACCTGTATATCAATTTTTAAAAACTGTCGTCAGGCAGTTTTTTTTGTTCCCGCAGATTTATACATGCAGCACATCAACGCATATTCATTAAATTTATCTTTCACTTTCTAAAACTTTCACATGTCAGAAGTATTCGGCACATTTATATTATCAAAAGAACAGGACCGCTACAACGGCGAATTTTTTAATAATAAAATGAAAGCATTTTCCCGCGAAGAGATCCGGGTGATAGAAACAAGCGGCCAAAATGATTTTATCGGGAATTTTGATGCCAATTGGCAGGAAGACTCCGGGAGCCTGAGTGCGGTGTTGCAGATAGACCTGGAAAGTGATGAGATCTATATGCTTACCTGGACGGATGTGCGGCTGAACGGGGAACTGCAAAATGTAACTTTTACGGGAAGGGGCGTGTTGCGCAACGGTTTATTGGTGGCCGTGTATTCTATGCATCATTTACAATACAGCGGTAACTAAAACATTAAGCGCATCGCGGTACGGCCGTACACAGCGGCTGCAGTTATTCTCAAAGATCAGCAGGAAAAAACAACACCGGATTGACACAAAAGACAACAGCTCACATGGCGCTTCTTGCCACCAATGTATTTTTCGCCATAAACTATACCGCTGTTAAATACCTTATCAACGGAAGTTTTGTAAAACCTTTCGGGCTGAACCTGGTCAGGGTAGGTGTTTCCGCGCTGATGTTTTGGGTGCTGTTTTTTTTCCGGCCCCGAAAAGTTACGGTGGCAAAAAAAGACTATGTCCGTTTTTTTTGTTGTGCACTCGCGGGTATTGCCATTAACCAATTGCTTTTTGTAAAAGGCCTCTCCCTGACTTATCCAATTCATGCTTCATTGTTGTTGCTTATTACCCCGATCCTCATAACGGTTTTTGCGGCGCGGATCCTGAAAGAACGGCTGAATAATTTTAAGATCTTCGGGCTCCTGCTGGGTATAGCCGGCGCGTTGGTCCTGGTATTGGCCAAAGAAAACAGCGGTGATGCCTCCGATGTGCTGTTGGGCGATCTGCTCATATTGATCAATGCGATCTCTTATACCATTTATTTTATACTGGTAAAACCATTGATGAAGTCCTATGACCCGATCATGGTTTTACGCATCGTTTTCACCATTGGTTTTTTCCTCATCCTCCCTTTTTGTTTCCGGGAGTTTACGGAGATACCCTGGCAGAACTATGACGGTAAAGAATTTACGGTGCTGGCCCTTATCGTCATTGGCGGAACCTTCCTGGCTTACCTTTTTAATATTTACGGGATCAAAATATTGGGTGCTTCTGTAGCCGGGGCCTATATTTATTCCCAGCCTTTATTTGCGGCAGCCACCGCGGTTTTTTTCCTGGGTGAAGAACTGAACGCCTATAAGATCTTTGCCGGGCTGCTTATTTTTGCAGGAGTGTACCTGGCCAATAAAAAAGTGAACAATGCCTGAGATCATAACAGCTGATACGGAAGCTGCATACCGTGAAGCCGCCATACTTTTCCGTGAGTATGCAGCATGGCTCAACATTGACCTCTGCTTCCAGCAGTTTGATAAAGAACTGGAGGAATTACATGTTATGTATGCGCGGCCTGCGGGGATCATTTTACTGGCGAAAGAAAATAACCTGTTTGTGGGTTGTGTTGCTGTGAGAAAAAAAGAAAATGATGTGGCAGAACTGAAACGGATGTATATCAAACCGGATTCCAGGAAGAGCGGTCTTGGGGTTTTACTCCTGGAGAAAGCATTGGCTTTTGCGAAAGAAACCGGCTATCGTACTATTCGCTTAGATACACTTTCCCATATGACGCCGGCAATAAGCCTGTACCGCAAGGCGGGGTTTTATGAGATAGCACCTTATTATTTCAACCCTGAAAAAAATGCCGTTTTTTTTGAGAAGATGCTTTGAGGTGATTGGAATTTCTAATTAAAATATTTTTCTATTTTCTTTTGCCTTTATGCAAAAAGAGACAAAAAGATCAAGACAGACCCGATCGCTCCGCGCGTTCTGTCCGGCCCGCGCCACCGGTACTCTGTGCAGGATAGTAAATACATTTACTTCGCCGATTAATAAAGAATTGAAAACATAATTATAATTAGAAGACGTACAAGAAACTTCTAATAATGAAATGAGCTCGACTGCCTTAATTAACAGGAAATTTATTTATTGCTTTTCTTTTTGCCTTGATGCAAAAAGAAACAAAAAAATCAAGACAAACCCTATCGCTCCGCGCGTTTTGTCGGGCCCACGCCACCGATGCACTGTGCAGGATAGCCAAAATTTCCTTTTCGTAACTAAAAACATTATGAACACAAATTCTAAAAAAAAATATTATTAGAAGATGTACAAGTAACTACTGATGCTGAAGCTACAGTAGTGCAAAAGCTTAATCGGAGCTGCTCCGGCATCACGGGATGATTCCTGCCCGTCCCAATAACTAACTTTCGAAATCAAACGCTCTTTCGATTCGGAAGTTCATTTATTCCACCATATCAATTCACGCATCGATAGTCTGTAAGCGCTCAGTGCCGCGCGGCATCGAATCCTCACCCCTTCCCTCTCCATAAAATGGAGAGGGTGATTGCGCCGGGCGCTTAATTCCGCGCTTGTAAAAATTAGCTGCGCATTTTTACACTCTCCTTCGGAGAGAACCGCACGGAATGAGGCGCCTCTGCAGGTGCTGTTAGTTGATAGGAGCGTATGGCATTTAGCCACTCGAAATCTATAAATCTTAAACACAGTTAAATAGCTTAAATAACTATAAATATCAAAAGCAAATATTTAATCAATCCTTCGGCGTTCTGAAAAATAAAAACTCTTTTTCCGCATCTTCAAAATCTTTCCAACGGCTAACATCAGCCTGCACGGAAAAAACCGCACAGGTCGGCATGTTATCAATATGCTTGTCTTTGCAAAGGCTGTTTACAAAATCCGTAATGCCCGGGTTATGACCGAAGACCGCTACGTTATTATGCGCATCATCAAATTCCTTTATCGCTTCAAAATATATGTCCGAAGGGGCATGGTATAATTTTTCAACTAAGATGATACCTGCTTTGTCTTTCCCGTAAGCTTCCGCAAAGGCCTTGCAGGTTTGTAAAGCGCGCTTTGCCGGGCTGCTTACGAATGCATTTATTTTCACACCCGCATCCAGCATACGTTCACCCATTACCGGAGCATCTTTTTTCCCGCGATCATTCAGCGGGCGATCAAAATCTTTTTGTCCTATATCTGCCCAACTGCTTTTCGCATGGCGCACTACAACAAGTCGTTTCATATCATCTGATTATTTCATGATTCCTGCAAGAAGCATGCAGTATTTTTGAACCAACTGCAGTTATATGCAGGCATGTTCGGTTATTCATAATATTTTTGTGCATTAAATTAAAATTATCGCAACCGTATTTCTCATAACGCCTCCCTTTACCCAACTGAATACCCCCTACCCGGCTACGGCCTACCTGAAGGGTTTCCTGAATACGAAAGGTATTTCATCATTTCAAAGCGACCTGGGAATAGAAGTAACAAATGCATTGTTTTCTGCTAAAGGGCTGAGGACAGTCTTTGAAAAGATTCAGGATAACCATCCAACATATTCTGCAAATGCCGCAAAAATGATCCTGTTGAAGGAGGATTATATTCATACGATCGACGGTGTGCTGGCCTTCCTGCAGGGTAAGGATCCTACGCTTGCGCACGCGATATGCACCAGGACCATGTTGCCCGAGGCCTCAAGGTTTTTGCATACAGACGACCTGCAGACCGCTTTCGGCACAATGGGCATACAGGATAAAGCGAAATACATTTCCACGATGTACCTCGAGGATCTTTCCGACCTCATCAAAGAAACTGCCGATCCGCATTTCGGTTTCAGCCGCTATGCGGAAAAGCTGGGCCGTTCGGCAAACAGTTTCGACGAATTGTATACCGCGCTTCAACAGTCCTATACTTTTATTGATGAATTGCTCATCGAAATACTGGCCCGGCAAATGCAGGAAGTACAACCGACACTGGTTGCACTCTCCGTGCCGTTCCCCGGAAATTTATATACTTCCCTGCGTTGCGCGCAATGGATAAAAAATAATTGTCCCGGCGTAAAGATCGCTATGGGCGGGGGTTTTGCCAATACCGAACTGCGGTCACTGAGTGATAAACGGGTGTTTGAATTTTATGATTTCATCACGCTGGACGACGGCGAAGCGCCGATTGAAAACCTCGTGGCCTACGTTGCAGGTAATAAACCGGTGACTGAACTGAAAAGAACATTTCTTTTGCAGGACGGTGAAGTGGTTTACCTCAACAATAAAACAGTTAAGGATTATAAGCAGGGTGAAGTGGGCACACCTGATTACAGCGACCTGAAACTGGATCAATATATTTCTGCGATAGAAGTGGTGAACCCGATGCACCGCATGTGGAGCGACGGGCGATGGAACAAGCTCACCATGGCGCATGGTTGTTACTGGGGGAAATGTACCTTCTGTGATATTTCACTGGATTATATTAAACTCTACGAACCCGTAGCCGCGGGCATTCTTTGCGACCGCATGGAAACGATCATGACGCAGACGGGGCAGAACGGTTTTCATTTTGTGGATGAAGCCGCACCGCCGGCTTTGATGCGTGCGTTGGCAATCGAGATCATCAAACGAAAATTAACGGTAAGCTGGTGGACCAATGTGCGCTTCGAGAAAAGTTTTACAAGGGACCTATGTTTATTATTGAGCGCTTCCGGTTGTATTGCTGTTTCCGGCGGACTGGAAGTAGCATCTGACCGGTTACTCCTCCTAATTGATAAAGGGATTACCGTGGCACAGGTGGCGAAGGTGAACCGGAATTTTACGCAGGCAGGAATCATGGTGCATGCTTACCTGATGTATGGTTTTCCCACGCAAACTGATCGGGAGACAATCGACTCACTGGAAATGGTGCGGCAGCTTTTTGCAGCCAACATTTTGCAGTCCGCTTTTTGGCATCGCTTTGCCCTTACGGCGCATAGCCCTGTTGGTTTGGATCCGGAAAAATACGGGGTGAAGAAACTTACAGAAGTTGTGGGAAGTTTCGCCAATAATGATATTGAGTATGAAGATACCATAGGGGGTGATCATGACAGTTTTGGCTATGGTTTAAAAAAATCCCTTTTTAATTATATGCACGGCATCGGCCTCGATGACCCGTTGCAAAAATGGTTTGAAGAGAAAGTGCCGAAGACGACTGTACCGCCGGACTACATGATCAATATTTTAAATGAACCGGAACTGTTGCCCTTCAGGCCTTCCGCAAAACTGACCTTCATGGGCAACCCGCCTTCCTGCGAATATTTTACACAATCTAAAAAAGGGAACACGCGGGAGATGGCGACACTTAGTTTTACCAATAAGCGGAACATACAACAGGTGCAAATGGAAAAAGTAAAAGCGGACTGGTTGATGCCCATGCTAAGTGAACTGGCCATTCGGAACCAAAAACAGTATACCCTTCAGGAGGTCCGGGAACATTATGAGGCAGCCGGCCTGGAAGATTTTGAAATGTTTTGGGATAGTAAGCCGGTAAATACCCTTTATTCATCCGGGCTGTTAACGATTTAAAAACCCGCTTTTCTTAATTTATCATTATGAAATAACTTCTTTTATCTATCATCCTTCGCTAACTGAATATTTATCTCCATGCTCTTATCGTTCAACCACATATCATAAACCGGAAATTAAAGTGGCGGGCAATCTAAGGGATCAAAGACTGTATGAACGATTGATAGGGGTAAATAAAAGCGAGATATCTCCTCTTACATCTTAGCCTGCGGGTGCAGTTAATGAATGCGATAGCGGTGCCGGACAAGACCCCGCACTAAAAGAAAATATCGGGTTCAGGATCAATGCTGTGGGGGAACCTTCATTTACAATACCCGGATGATGACATGAACCGAAACCGCGATCCGGGAGGGATTTCTCTCCGGGTTTATTCACATTTTTAAAATGTTAATACGGAAAAAATAATTATACGTTATGCCAAAAAAAAACACTGCGTGTTAAAGTTCAAAATAAATATTATTTTTATTGAAGTTATCTACATTTACATAGGTTTTCGATTGGTGCTCAATATATTGAAAATGAAGGCATGACTATATATAATAATTAATAAAATATTGCTCTTTATTTTTTTATCCACATTTAAACTAAGCAGTAAATTTTTCTACAAATAACGTAGAAATAATTTCTACTGTTAATTTTTTTAACTTACTATTGCACTTGTAAAATTGGGAATTTTTGGAAAACGGGAGTCTTTTCAACTTTACTTACTCAAATGCTAACAAATTTTTAATCCGAACTATCCCTTATTAAACTGAGACTAATCATCTGTATTATCCATCCATCCTGGGTTCCGAAAGGAATTCGCTAAGTCTGAACTTTTTTTCGATCGTTCAAATGACCCGGCAAAAATGTTATTATTTGTTCAGAAAATGAACTTATAGTAAAAACTGCATTTTTATAACGGATGGATTTATCTGACCATTCAGTGAATTGAAACAAATATGAATACAACTTTACGCTTAACGATTACTGAAAATATTTCTTCGGCACCGATGGGCCTTCCCGTTCACTGTGCTTCCAATAACCCTGTGACCAACACAGCTGGCCAAAACACTTCAAATCAATTTCACACAAATTGTACTTCCATGCAAACGATCACTCGTAATCCGCAGGCTACGGCCAACACAAACTGTTCAACATTTTCTTCTGCCCGTAAGATGATGATAAGCCTCCTGATGGGGGTTTTTGTATTTCTGGGCTTAAGTTTCCAGGGGTTTAGCCAGTGTACGTTGCCTACCGGTTCTATTACCGGTGCTGCAAATACAATAATTTGTGCAGGCCAGGGTGGAAGTGTGAATATCAACCTTACGGGTGATGCGCCATTTAACGGCGTATTCAATATTGCATTGCAGAGCGGAAGCGGCTCATCTACACCTGCGTTTGCTTTTACGGCAACGAATAACGGTGCATTTGCGGTAGTCATTCCTGCTGCAAATCTTACCAATACGGGAACTAACAATGCGGTTTATAATATTTCATTCACATCGCTTTCCAATGCATGCGGTACAGGAACGACTACGGGTTTTGTGACGATAACGGTAGAACCTGTTTCAAATTTAACTGCAGTATATAACTCACCAACTCAGCCTATATGTAATGGCTCGACGCCTAATTTTACCATTTCAAATCCCAATTTAGTTGGCGGAACGTATAATGTTTCGGCAACGTATAATGGTGTAACCGGCGGAGCCGGCAATCAAACAGGCAGAACATACGGCACTTTTACTGATGGCCCGCTTTTCAATAACACCGGTACACCTCAAACGGTATCTTATACTTTCACCCCGATAAGCCCGGTACTTTAAGTTGCAACGGCACGCCCGTTACAATGACGGTTACGGTTAACCCAACGGTGATCACCTGTCCGGCTAACCAAACAGTATCTACTGCATCAAATGCGTGTAATGCGGTTGTAAACGGCATCGCCCCGGTAAGTTTTACCAGCGGTACCTGTAACGGAACAGCCCCGACAATTACATATACTTTATCAGGTGCAACTACGGGATCAGGTAACAATGATGCCAGCGGAACCTCTTTCAATAAAGGCACAACTACCGTTACTTATACACTTACCGACGGAAACGGGAATGTTGCTACCTGCAGCTTTACGGTGACCGTTGTGGATGATGTTGATCCTGTTATCAGTTGCCCTGCCCCGATCACTACTAATAATGATGCGGGAGCATGTGGCGCAGTGGTAACATACGCTACACCGGTAGGAACAGACAATTGCCCGGGGCAAACAACTACACAAACTGCAGGATTAGCCAGCGGTGCTCTTTTCCCGGTAGGAACCACTACAAATACTTTTGAGGTAATGGATGCCGTGGGTAATATTGCTACCTGCTCATTTACCGTAACCGTAAATGATGTAGAAAACCCGGTGATCACCTGTCCTACACCTGCAGCTTCTTATAATACGGATGCAGGGGTATGTACTTCTTCTCAAAGTTTTACTGCAACAGCAACGGATAACTGCCCGGGAACGACCATTGCCTACACTGTTGACGGCTCACCGATCACCTTCCCTTACGCATTCCCTAAAGGTAGTACGGTAGTAACTGCGACCGCAACTGATGCTTCTAATAACACTGCCAGCTGTACCTTTACTGTAGTTGTTGTAGATAACCAGGATCCTGTTATTACCTGCCCTTCACCGGGTGGGCCGGTTGCACGGCAGTTTTCTTCCGTGCTAATTATAGCTCCTCCGACATCTTATAATACAGATCCGGGTGTGTGTACCTCCACGCAAAGTTTTACGGCCACTGCAACGGATAACTGCCCGGGAACGACCATTGCCTACACTGTTGGCGGCTCACCGATCACTTTCCCTTATGCATTCCCGAAAGGAAGTACTACCGTTACTGCGACTGCTACTGATGCAAGCGGCAGAACTGCCAGCTGCAACTTCATAGTTAATGTTGTAGATAATGAAAATCCGGCTATCACCTGCCCCGCAAATATTACTGCCAACACCGCACCGGGAACCTGTAGTGCTGTTGTAACATACACTGCTCCTGTGGGTACAGATAATTGCCCGGGATCTACGACAACGCAAATAGCCGGTTTAGCCAGCGGATCAACTTTTCCTAAAGGAACCACTACAAATACTTTTAGGGTAACAGATGCAACCGGCAATACAAACGTTTGTTCATTTACCGTTACTGTTAATGATAACCAAGCTCCGGCTATTACCTGTCCGGCAAATATCACAACTAACACCGCACCGGGAACCTGTGGTGCTGTTGTAACATATACTGCCCCTGTGGGCACAGATAATTGCCCGGGAGCTACAACAACACAAACCGCCGGTTTACCAAGCGGATCAACTTTCCCTAAAGGAACTACCACAAATACTTTTACTGTAACAGATGCAACGGGTAATACAAACGTTTGTTCATTTACTGTTACTGTTAATGATAACCAGGCTCCTGCTATTACGTGCCCGGCAAATATCACTACCAATACCACGACAGGAACCTGTGGTGCTGTTGTAACATATACTGCCCCTGTGGGCACAGATAATTGCC
>JBBJLU010000018.1:0-46157 GCA_037719665.1 Ferruginibacter sp. | reverse complement strand
CTGCCGGGCACGTAGGTATTTACGTTTGTGCAATCCACGACAACGTTGGAAGATCCCGTCGCGGAATCTTTCAATTGGTGTTGCCTGAAGTATATTCTTAATCCTTCCATTAAGATTATTTCCCCAAAAGTAAATATTATTTACCTTGTGCTACTAAAAATTAAAGACCATGGAGTTGCCCTAAGTAAAAATTAGCCAGTCTCTGGCTGTTCAAACTAAATTGATAATGGATATTTATTGCTGGCAGCATCTCCTAATGGAAGAGTTTTCTAAAATACAAGCATTAAGAACAGGGGAGGATGAACAGACAATTAGGGCAAAGCTTACGGATAGGCACCAAGAGATTCGTGAGTGTCTCCATAAAAAAGTTTTTATTGAGATGGGACCGGAACTAGGAAATAATATCCTATCCGGTGATGATGACGCTATTTAAGTTTTTTTGGATATGTCTTCATCATCCTTCATTTTTTTCAATCCCAGATACAGCCCTCTTTGATCAACTTTAAAGATCACCTCGAGATTATTTATAGCTTTTATCGTGTGACGTTGAAGTCTGATATTTTCCTCTCTTTGGGTTGCAGCCTGTTCCATTAACCCCGCAAGCCTTACATTCTGCAGGTTCGTTATTTCCGTAGCTCTATCCATGGCAGCAAGGTTTAATTGCAGCGGTGGTTTGGAAGGGTAATTTTCTTTCGCCATTATTCTGTGCGTGGCCCAAGTCTGCACAAGCTTTTCATTGCTTATGCCGCCAAGCTTTTTATTTTGTTCCGCAGTCAGAACTCTTTCGTGCGGATGTAGCACTGCACGGAAACCTTTTTTATTATCGACGTTGCCACCAGGGCCTGTATCTTCTGTGCCGACAAAAAATGCAGGCTCGGGCGGCTTTAATGATTGTGCAATGGCATAACCGCTGGCGATCGCCCCAACGATAGTCGTAAGTGCAATAATAGCCCCCAGAGGACCACCAAGGGTCACACCCTGTGCAATTCCCGATATAAGCGCCGTGATCACTTGGCTGGCCTGTAAAGCGGCGTTTATTGCCAGCTGGCGACGGGCTGCATTTTCCCGCTTTATTTCCAAAGCCTGAAGGCGCTCTTCTTCCAACTGCAGGTATTCCGCATTGCCTTTTGTTGCAACTCTCTGTGCGGCTTCTACTCTTTTTTCCTGGATTGATATAGACCGGTCAAGCGCTTTCTGTTCTGCTTCATTCATCTTGGCCCAAAAGGAGATTACCGAGTTGGCGAGGGTACCTATTGCATTGGAATATTGAACGATCTTCTCAATGGTTGCATCCGTTGATGTTTTTTTGTTGCC
Source organism: Ferruginibacter sp. (assembly GCA_037719665.1). GTDB lineage: Bacteria > Bacteroidota > Bacteroidia > Chitinophagales > Chitinophagaceae > Ferruginibacter. Next base: position 44,843 of record JBBJLU010000018.1, on the reverse strand, counting down.
CGCACCGGTAATTGTATCTGCCTTAGTTGCACTTGCCAACTGCTGTTGGAGTTTGCGAATCTCATCTTGGAGTTGTATAGTCTGATCAGGAGTAAGGTTTTGATCACTATCCAGTTTTTGCTGCCTCCTAAGGATCTCTCCATCCAGGAAATTTTTTTCAAGAAGAAATCTCTCATGTGCTTCAAACTTTGCAATATTGGTGAGCTCCTTTTGATATTGCTTGTAGGAAATTTTACCCTGATTGAAGAGTTCACTTTGTTTTTGGATGTTAATCAGAGATCCCTGAGAAATACCCAGGTTTCCTGCATCAAGGACCCTGTTAGCCTCTTTGGATAAACTCTCAAACGTATCAAAAGACAAGTGTTGGAGTTTTTGGGCTTTAATCACCTCCAAATCATCAAGCAGTTTTCCATAAACTGATTTGATATTGTCAATCTGTGGTTGGATATCTGCTAAGGAGAGACCGTTTTTTGATGCATCCTGTTTTAGATCAGCAATTACTTTATCCCGCCGCTTTTTTATTTCAGTCTCTGTTTTTTCAGATTGAACTTCAATGGTCTGCCTTTCCCGTTCAAAATTATTTTGAATCCCTGCAATTCTTGCCAGTGACTCCTCATCCTGAATAGACTGGAGTTCGTCCGAAATTCTTTTTAAATACGCTGCCTTTTGAGTTTGGAAATCTTTAAGTTGTTTCTGAAGGGTTAAAGTTTCAAGGTTGGAAAGATTTTCCTGTAAGGACTTAAGCTGTGACGGTGAAAGCTGCCCTTTTTTAAATGCCCTTTCAAATGCCAAGGATCTTTTTTTAAAACTTTCCTCTACGGCTTTGGAAATGGTACCCTCATCAGTGAACACTTTTTCTTCTATTTTTGCCAGATCTTCTTTTAATTTTTGAAGCTCTTGCTGATAGATGTTTACAATCTCTTTTCGCGCCTTTTCTGATTTTTCTTTAGTGAAGGATTTTGGTTTATCCTGAAACTGCTGTAATAAGATTGCAAGCCGGGTTTGAACATCAACCTCGCGTTTACTGAGGGCGTCAATATCCTTTTCCTTTTCGGCTACAATATTACTGTTGAACCTTTTACGGCTCTCCTTATGTAACTCTTCATATTTTTCTCCGGGAAATAATTCATTTGCACGGAAATAATCAACAACTTTAGTAGCTAAATTGGAGTTGTCATCTAAATTGAGGTCTGCATTTAACTTCTCTTCACTTTTTTTAATTTTTAGGTTGGCAAGGGCCTGCGCTTCAGCTTTTAAGCCGATAATTGCTATATATGTTTCGGCATTATCAATTGTAGTTTGTTCGGCCGTGTTGAAATCCTTTGTAACGCCCAATGTTTTTCCAAGAGTGTTATTATATTCCTCCAACACGTCTTTTTTGGAAAGAATACCCTGCTTAGCGAGATTAAATTTTAATTTCAGGGTGTCTACCTGCGTGGAAGCTTCGGCTGAGGCATGAGAACCGGCCTTTAGCGACTCATTCAACAGTTTGGTGGCTCGTTCTGCATCTGTCTCCGCAGTCGCCAATTCAATAAGTTTGCTTATTACCGGCACGAGAGCAGCCACTGCTATTGTCCCGAATACCCCAAACGAACTACCGAGTGCAGTAACAGATTCTTCCACACCACCGCCTTTAATAATATTCGGCAGCTCCTGTTTAAAAGTGTGCTTTATTTTATCTGTGGCCTCACTCAGCTTTCCAAATAGCTTCGTGCCGGAAATAGAATTGCTGATATTGTTTCCTTCTTTGTTGAATCCTATAACTGCCTTGGTAGCATCATCCAGGATCTTTGGCATTTGCTTAGCGGCATTGTTTACCGTGGTATACTCAACCTTCTGCTTTGCAAGGGAAACTGTAAGCTGATCATTTTTGACCTTCAGTGCCTCAATCTGCTTATTCATAGCTGTGATCGAGGAGGTGTAATCCTTGGTGCCTTTATCCAGTTTCTGTTGTTGGCTAAAAAGATTTTGAATTGCTGTCTTATTACTCGCGATCTGGTCTTCTGTATCCTTAAGGCCTGCATTGAGGGTATCAGCGCGCTCATCCATCTTTTTCAGACCTGCGATCATTTTGTCAATCCCCTGGTTGAATTCAGTAGGGTCAAAATTGCCGGTGAAAAGTACTTCACTGAATGTTTCAGGCATGATAGTAAATTAAATTCTTCCAAAAGTAAAAATAATTTACCTCTTTGCTTTTAATTTTTCCAACTCGCGGTTTCTCTCATCACATTCAGTTATGTAAAGGCTCATTTCCCCGTAAAATTCTCCTATTGTATAATGCAGAAGACGATCCCGCTCAGCCAGCACGCCGTTTGTCATTCCCCGAAAGAACAATTGCTGCTTACGGTCAACTTTAGCCAATCGATCCAAAAGATCGTAGGCGCCTATATATTCGGCTGCTATTACTTTTCCTGCCTCGAAGCAATTTGGGTAAGTTCCCCGTAGACTTTGGTGTAGGCGTTCATTCCATCGGTGAACCATTGCAAAAAAAAAGCTTGTATTTCGGGCTGAAGTGACCAATTCTCCATTTTATGAAAAGCTTTGGCTGATGAGTAAATATCAATAGGCTCATCATCGTCAAGAACGTAAACGGTGCATAGCGATAAGCACTGTCTAACAGGATCAACTGTTTCTTTCATTAGTGCTTCAAACTGCAACACTTCACTGTATGACTTCTCATACTTTTCCGAATCGTTACTTCTGACAAGATCTTTCATCGTGTTGATAAAGGTGGTCAGGTCATTGAGTGTGACGCCGGCTTCATAAAGATTCGTAACCTTTTCTGCAGCTTTCTTTCTTATGAAGGGAATATTCAAGAGATCTTCGAAAGCCCAATATCTTTTGCCATCAGGGTCGGAGTGGATTAAAGTTGTAATGATTTCTGTCCCTGTGACCTCCGACCGGTATACTCGGCGTTTTTCTTCCTCTTTGGTAAGTTGATACATGCAGTAAATATAATGGATGTAAAAGTAAATATAATTTACTGTACCTACAGTTTTTGTAAGAATTTTTGGTGAAACTGCCAGTTATAATACCTCCAGCAGTCAAGTAAGTGGGTTTTATGGGAATCTTTCTTTTTGTCGATATCTCCTTTTTCATCAATGGTCACGTTGCGGATATCGGCCAGAAGGTGATTGCAGGTTGCATTAATGAGGTATGCGGGATGCTTGGCCAGAAGACTGTTGCACAATACACGGGTATTGGCAATGGAAGGGTTTGCACCCGGCAGCTTAAACTGCGAATCAGAAAGCTTCAGTTTCTTTTTTATGAAATAATAATAGTTCCTGTTTCCCCGTGTGATCGCAGTCCTGTTCCTTCCTGATGCATCGCCCGTGACCTTAAAGTAAGCGCCGGGATGATCAGTTATAATCCGGTCGCATAGTTCAAAAATATCGCTGTTCATAAGTCTGTATTCCTGAAGGATGCTTACCCACGAATGATCATTCGCATGTTGGCAGACCAGCGCCGTAATCGGCTCCACGTTAAAGTCGAATGACACAATCAGCGGAAGGGTATAATCAGGAAGCATCCCGTGAATTATATGAGCATACCCGGGCTTCTTATCCTTACGGGGTTTTTCGCGCAGGGAATATATAAACACATTTCCTACCTGGTCAAATTCCCAGCTCCCTTCAATCAGGTTTCGATAGCTGGCCTCGTCCATATTCTTCCATGCATTCCACTGATCAGCGGTAACGTATTTGTTATCTGTTGTCAGCGCCTGTATATAACAGAACGGGGAATGCAGTTGGCCTTCCAACCATTTGTCATGCACAAAGCTCTTGATCCATTTGCTTGTGGGGTTGAATGAAGAAAAGATGAAAGCCGGGGGCATCTTCGGAACATACCAGGAACCGGCCCGTTCAATAGCTCTTTTCCAGAGGGTTTCGGAAAGCTCTTCGATCTGCTCGAGGAAGAACCCATTGGTTTCAAGCCCAAGGAAGTCATTGAGCTCCGGATCTGTGGAAAGGCTTTCCGGTTTGAAGAATATCTTACTCCTGGTCGGAAGGTATGTTACATGGAAGTTTCCTGAAGAGCGTATCCATTTCCAGCGGGGATCGTCTGCAATTACCTTTTCAAAGGAGGGGATAGTAGTTGCCAGCAATACGGTCATATCCTTACGTACAACATGCCATTTTGAGCCCGGGTAAGTGGAACAAAGCATTTGGAGGATAACGGAGATACAAAATGTTTTACCGCCCCGGATGGCTCCGCCGTAAAAGAAATAGCGGTCCTGGCTTTTACCAATCATCGCATCAACTACTTTGTTGAAGAGATCCGATTGTTTATCCATTAATTCTATTTCCCTCATATTGTCACTATTGTGCCGTCCGATGTTTTAATGATGGTTGTCCGTGACGGCAGCTTATCCCCGTCAGTATCGATTTTCTTTTGTTGCAGGCCTTCCAGAGCGTTTATCTCCCGGTCAACTGCTAATATGGCCCTGATGCCTTCAGGCGTACCGGTAAATTGAGATTTAAGGCTTCGCTTCAGTTTCTTTAAGCCCGCAATGCGCAGCCGCCTTTTATGCTCCAATATCTCATCGGGTTCCGAGGTCCACCTTTTCCGGGCTTCCGAGATATATCTTTTCCCTTGCCGCTCCTCAATACCCCACTTTACAATGATCTGTGTAAGGATATCGGTAGTCGGCCAGTCTTCGATGATCCATTCCTGGACCATGCGGATTCTTTTTTCATATTCGATCTGGTCGGTTTTCGGCATTATTGTTTTTTGGTAGGGGCTTTACCTGCTGCCGCTTTCGGGAACAGCATATCGATCAATTCTATGATATCCTTTTGCTCGCTGACAACCGCTCTTATACGGCTTGCTTCGACCTCACGCATCTTGGTAACCTCTTCCGGTAATGCATCGAGATTAGTCGACTGCAGAGTGGTGAGATGGTCCACACGATTATTCATCCTCTTTTGTATCATATCCTTAAGAGATTGAGCGGTTTCGATCATGATCATTGTTTTTTCTTTGTCGTCCATACATCAAGTTTAGATGCAGGAAATTAAATATAAATTATTGAGCCGGCACGGTGGCCACCGTCAGGCGCCACCGTGTTCTTTTCAATTGATTTTGTTAAAGGCCAAAACCTCACTCAAAAGACCTCCGCTTGCGGCGGAGTAGAAAAACCTCCTAAAGCCTGCACTCTGCTTCGCAAGTGGTCAGATATTTCAGTACCAACATTTCATTTTCAATTTTTGTTTCGATAATCATAGACTGGTCCGTGATTCCGAAAAGGAATTGCCGTGCAGCGTACTCCGCTTTGGGTTTTCCATTGATAATGATTGTGTCGAAATGATTCCTTTGGGTATACACCCTTAATTCATTTACTGTCATCTGTGCCATCTTGCTTTTGCGTTTAAGTGCACAGCAATATTGGCAAAATACTCACATAACCAGTTCACTTATAATACATTCCAGAAAAGAACTTTTTGCCCCGTTTTATACTTCAGGCAATACTCCCAGGCTTTAAGATCATAGTTGGCGCAGGAAGGAAATGGTGCAACCGTGCGGCTCTCATATTCAAAGGGTTTGTGATAGGGAAGAATGCTCACGCGCTCGTTAGATTGAACGGGAAGTTCCGCTCCGACCTGCACAGCCTTTACTTTGGCAGTTGCCGTTCCTTGGACAATACCGGCAAGTAATGTCCCGGAGCCCGCAGCGCAGAATATTTCATCAGGCTCAAACCCCAAAGAAGATGTTACCTGTTTCATGCGTGCGGCGATAGCATCAATAGCGGCAGGATAGTTGGCCCCGAAACTGATCAGTTGACCGTTATTCTTTTCAGCATATTCCCGAGCCCGCGCCTGGCATACGGTCAGATACCCGACAGGAACCTGATAAACCAAACCGCTGGCTTCTTTGACCTTGAGGGAATTAGCATGTGGCTTGTTCCTTTTTGCAGAAAAGATCACGGCTTTCTTTCCGATGCTTGTAGCATAAAGAGCCAACGCGATCTGCATACCCCCGTAGACCGGAGAAGCATATACAAAGCAATCCTTTGCATTATCTAGTACCGAGGGGAGGAATATTGACTTCGTTCCGCCAGGTAAAAGATCATCCCGTAAAACATATACGTCGTTATGGATTTCTATTTTCATAGCAGCTCCACAGCCTCCGACTGCTCTTCGAATTGTTCAACTTTTATTTCGGGGAAATTGTTTTTTATCTCTTTCGGATCTCCTTTGTAAAACACTAGTACATTCTGATGCATCTTGCCCACCTTGCGGAAGGACCCAAACTGCCGGCCGATGCGGACAGGAAGTGAGCCGGCGACGTTGACGAGGATAATCTCATTGTACAGGTAAACAGGGATGCCGTCGCATAAGGGCTGCTGAGTAAAGGCGCTTATCGTTTCGCTGACGAAATTCCGGTAGAAACCACCTTTGTCACGTATATCCCCGACAACAAAGCACGCGAAACGGTTTGGCTTCAGCTTCATCAGACTTTTAAAAATTATCTGCCGGTAAACCTCACAGAACTTATCGTAATCCATATTGCTGAGGTCTTCAGGATCATCGCTGTATTTTTCAAGATCATGATAGGGTGGACAGGAGAAAATAAAGTCCACGCCGTCAGGAATATATCCAAGGGAAACGATATCGTTACTGTCTCCCTTTATCCACACAGGCATAGGGTGCGTTTCATCAAAAGCTGTGATCTTTTCTGCTTGGGCAATGTTGGCGCTCACTTGGTCCGCACGCAGATCAATCCCGCGGTAATCAAATCCAAGTACCCCGGCAACAATGCCGCGCACGGATCCACCTGCGAAAGGATCAAGGACAATACCACCGGGCGTACAAAACCAGGTATAACAGATTTCGGCAAGCACAGGGTCGAATACACTGGCGCCTTCGTAAATATGCATTCCCTTCTTCTTTGCTCTTTCAATAATTTCATCCCATTCAGGCTCGCGGCCAAGTTGTTCACGCATTTCGTTTCTAAGAGCGTAAACCGCAGGTGCCTGTCCACTCTTAGCGATCAGCTCCACATCTTCCCTGGTTTCCTGGCTGTTGAACAGTTGGCTCCAGATTCGTTTGCGGTCCTGCCAATATCCCTGTCTGGTATCGAATATTGAAAACGGAGGAATGATGAACCGCTCTGCCAGGGATTGGGGAATAATTTTATCCGTGCCATTGGAGCCCGGTGAGTCGAACATTCCTTCTATGTGAACCATATCCATATCAGGAAGGTCAATAGTTTCTTTCATTGAAGAAAAATCAAGATCGTACAACTTGGCAAAATCAAAGAGGCCCGTTTCGGTAACCTTCGCATACATCGAGGAGTAGATCAACACCATTTTTGCAGCTTCCTTTTTGTTGCTGCAGCTGATGAAAGTTGCCGGCAATTTCTCCGGGATCACGTAGCCTTCATCGCTTAATTCCTCCATGATCAGGGTCCTATGGCGGCCATCTAAACAGTAAATGACACCATCAGCCGGATCTTCCCACACAAAGAAGGGTTGCGCAAACTCATTTTGTATAATGGATTGACGCAATTTCTCTTTTGCTCCGGGAGCGAGGTCCTTAAAGGTTTCCTGTTGTATAAACTCGAAATTCCTCCATTGAACGGATTCTGTTTTTAATATTCTGGAAGAAAGTGTGGTGGATTGCGGAGTATCGCCCATATGTGTCGTATAATGACACAAAAATAAAGTAAATATTATTTACTGAATGATAAATTATATTTTCTTGTTTTTAGCATTTTTTTCGGCTACAAACCGCAGGATCGTAACCGTTTCCTCAGCATATTTCTTCATCGCCCCACTGAGCTTACCCCGGTCATGCATATAAATGAACCATCCGTGGGGGACATCCATAAGCGGCTTTCCTTTATGCTTCCCGAAGGGCATTAAGGAGTCTTGAGTTAGGACGAGCTTTTTTTCCATGTTTTACGGAGAACGAATATCGTTGCCAATCCGATCATTACACCAATGGCAATTGCTTTGCCATCATCAGCATGCCCATTGATCATAAAGAAGTAGGCAAGAATAGCAACGGCAATTACCGCAAGAAAACCGAGGATATTACCAACGATATCTAATGAGAAGCTTTTTTTTAGGATGGATTTATCGTAAGCGCGGCGATGATCGCCTTCCTTTTCTGCCATAGCCAAAATCCGTCCCGGGAAGGACGGATCGATTTCATTATAATGTTCCATCATGTCTGGCGGTGGAATCACCCCTTGATATAGAGATGCAGTCATACGGGCACCTCTGGTTGTAGTCTGCTGAGGCTGAACTGTTGCCTGGGGGGTTATCTGCGTTTGCTTACGGGGAACATTTGCCATCTGTTTTTTGAGGCGATTGGGCCTATTTCGACTCACAGGCATCTAACTGCTTTTTATCAAAGATTTCTACTTCTGATTCAAAAACGGTTCTGATGTCTTTGCCTACGTTTCCCCAATCAGATTTTAATGCGGAAGCTACAGTCGTATGGCCGCAATGTTCTCTGATCCTGGAAATATTACTTCTTTCGAGACCGAAAAAAGTTAATAAGCCATGAGTAAATGAGAAATTATGACCAGGCTGCAATTTGCAATGAGCGCTCATAATTTGTGGTTAAGTGTGAATAAAGTTGTGTTTTATAAGAACAACTACCCTGCCGATTTATGCACAAAATAGTAATTCTGTGCAAAACTATGTAACATAAATGTAAAATAAACGCAAATATGTAAGGCAAAATTGTAAGGCAAAGTACAATTTTTTGTCAATTAAGATTAATATGGGCGCCGTCTTTTTTCCAGACAATAGCCTCCCCGACCTTCCTACTGCTCTCAAATTCAACGGTTTTAAGTCCGGTGCATTCATATTTACCTGATTGCATACTAAACTTTTCCGTGCGCCATCACTTGGCCGAGGTCGCGGGCATCTGTCTCTCCGCCACAGCTGGGACATATTTCTTTGTATTGTTCAGGTATCATCATTTACTCTTTTTAATAGCCAAACACAAGAAAAGCGGCGTCGCGGGCATGCTCATTTGTCTTCCCTTCCCAGCCGGTCACCTTTTTAAAGTATTCCGCGTTGATTTTCGTTTTATTGTTCTTGGGCGCCACCATTTCATAATCAACCCCAAGGTCCTTCAGGAAGTCTTCCCAGATAACCGCATCCCGCTTAATTGAACCTGCACCTTGGAGCTGCGCCCGTCCTTTGTCTTTTGGCAGCCATTTCCGAAGGCGGGCATCTTCCACGCGGACTATATAACTCCCATTCTGCCAAACATTATCGATAATCCACTGCATTGCCTGGTGAATCTTCATGCTATCACATATCAACAACCTTTTATATTCTTTGTTCCATACCGCAAATCCTGTGTTCACACCGGTGTCGATACCGATATAGAAGTCATATTTCTTTAACATAAAGCGCCTCCCTGTTTTCGTTTAATGCTTTCACAAAAAAGTCAGCCTGCTCCGCAGCTTCAGTTATAAAACCGTCCATAATCAGGATATCATTGAAATAGTCGAACATTACGGGCAGGCGGCCGTTACGCATGCATTGGTAAGCAGCTTCCAAATCTCCCCGGCGTTCATTTAAGATCTCTTCATCACTGAAAATCCGCTGAGTAGTTGGCTTTCTTTTGATCTGCTCTTCTGTGGCCGATGCGGCGAGACGGAGGTTCAGGTAAGGAAGAAGTACCTGGTCAAGGAGGTTAAGGTTCATCTCCTTCCCCCAATCCTGAATCGTGGTACCGCTTTTCCTGAAAGCATATTCGATCTCTTCTGTATTCAGCATGCCGTAGTCTTCGGCCAACTTTTTGGCAAACTGGTCGCTTAAGATCGACAGCAACTTTGAGGCAGGTACCACCCACCCGGTGATCACATGGATCTTAAGCAGCAGGATCTCCGCAGCAGTGGTTAACTTTTTCACGGGTATCCTGCAGATCTGCGGCGCCGCATATTTTTTTGCCAAAATAATTCCCTGCTCATCCGTTACCGCCGGTAAACTCCTGCTCAAGCTTATCGAGGAGCTGGTTTGCGCCGGTGCTTTTTGACTGCTTATTTCCGGGAGCAGTTCGCCCAATCTTGTTATCTCCATTTCTTACTTGGTAAATCTCCTGGATATGAGTGGAGATCGTTTTTAATGATTTTGATTTATAAAATTTATCCTGAGCTATTGCTACAGCGCATTTATCCCACTCAGCGAGGATGGGAGGGACATTACCCAACAACGGACCTTCGCATTTTAACTGAGTAAAAATAAAATTGGCTATAGCCAACAATTGTTCATAATCCTTTTCTTTTTCTCCCGGGTACGCGGGAACTGATTGTTTGAATAAGGCGAACATTTCCGGGATCAAAAGATTCCTCCCTGCACCCTCCTTCAAAAAATCTGTATTTTCATTTGTATTATCCATACGTTCATTCGTATGATTAACATATGTTTTATCATATGTTTTTTTACTACCTAACCGACTTTGCCTTCGGCTTTCTGAATACGCCGCGCGCTTTTCTTTTTCATGTTCGAGTCTTTCATTAAAAAACAGGTTATTGTCCTGTTTAAATTTCTTTTGGAGGGCAGGCCACGACGGGCCAAAATCCGATCCAAGACAAATTTTTATTTCTTCTAATGAAAGCCGCCCGTGATTAAATTGCGCGTGCAGCAGATCCATATAACAACCCTTTAAAAACCGGCTCATAAGAGCTGTCCCGGAGTGCCAGTCGCTCCAATACCATAACATTGCGGGATCCTTTGCCATATGAACATTTAAGTTTTAAAACGGTAAATCATCTGAAGTAAACTGCTTCTTCAGGTATGCCTGTTTGAACTTATTTCGAAGCGCAGCTATATCCACGCACTGATTCAAATGCGTTTTAATATCCGTTTTTGACCAGTAACCCGGAAATTGCTTTTCGAATTTCAAACCGTCAATATTATAATGTGTAGAATACAGGCACACTTCATTCCTCAGCATCCCACTCAGCCAAGAGTAATCGTTATTTGAGTCGAACTCCGCCACCATTAAAAAACCTCGTACCGTGATTATGCGCCCTGAATCTGTAAGTGAATGCGCATCTCTGATAAAATGATTCACCCCGGAGAGATATCTACCCAGCTGAAGCAGTTGAGAGATATTAAAATCCGTGATCTTCAGCTCGATCACATCGATATTGATCGAGTAGCTGTTAAAGAATACCCTCACGATATCAGGGATACCGTAAGCCCCCATATTCAACTGGCGGTAATACACACTGAACGGCTCGTATTCAATATCAAATCCCCGGGCCTTTAGTTTCTCCACGCCCTCCCTGGTTTGAATCAATCCAAACAGGATGTCTTCGAAGTGTTTTTCATCAATCTTTATCATAATATTTTTTTATTCAATTTAACAGATCTTAAATTGAACATTCTTTCCTATCCCCTGAATAAATCTTCCTGTTTTACTAAATTCTTATACCGGTCGAACGTATACCCTTTACTGACCAGGTACATTACTTTCTTGTCCATTTCTGTTTCCTGCTTCCGACATAAACCCAGCTTTGACCGGTGCCCACCATGGAATAACCGTTGGTTTTCTCTCAGTTCATCCACTTTGAAAAGAAGTCGCTCAAGCTGCTCCTTATGCTTTTCGCCGGTATCTGAATTATCCCGGATGATGGCCAGGATATGGGAATAGAATTCACTTACCGTGTAGGTTTTATCCATCCACAGGTCCGTCGCCTTCTTCACTTCCTGCAGTATCGTAGTCTGGTCCATCGTGCTGTTTTATAAGTGACGTAAAATTCATTTTGCTTTGCCTGATATAATATGCCTTTCCCCGTGTCCCGTATTGTTCCAGGAAGAACCTGATCGTATCAGCGGCCCTATACTTTCCCCTCGTCTGCCGGTTAACTATTTCACCATCTAACTCCAGTTCAAATGTCTCAGGTTCTGGTACCGATATAGGTTCTTCTTTTTTAGGCGATGCTCTTTTAACCCGGTCTTTATGCAACATGATATGAACCCTTGAAACGGTCATACCTCCTCCGTCACAAATGGATCGGGACAAAACACCTTGTCGCGCCAATCACACTTTTCATAGTTGGCCAGACAAGCTTCGCAATTGTGCCCGACAATCACCGCATCTGCAGCGCCGTCATAAAAAGATCCAAGCGTGTCGCCTAACTGATCACCGCAGCGGGCGCAGGTATAATACCCGAAGCAAGTATGTTGAATTTTAGAGTGGCCGATCAGGGCACACACTATGCTGTTGCGTTGCTCATCTCCTTCAAAAGGAATATTTTTCAGAGCGGTTAAAAGGTCTTTTCTGATTGGATCTTTTTAATTTTTGCCATAGTATCCGGCTAATGCCGCATTTATTTAATATTATCAATGAATTCCTCAATTATTTATTACGGAGCCCCGTTGTTAGGAGACCCCACAGTTTACGCTTACCCAAATCCGTTGGGCTGCCGGCAATCAGCATTCTCCCGCCGTTATCGGTGAAGTTTACGCTCGCGGCGATCGAACGGACCAGCGCTGTATTGTTGAACAGCAGGCCACTGCTGACATTTTCTTTTTCGCGCAGGATGAAACCGTTACCCTTGACCTTTTCCAGGTACCAGTTCTCAGTCTCTTCTTCATCCTGCAGAATGATAACCTTGTCCTCATTGGTCAGGCCGATCAGAGCGCAGGCTTCCTTATTCAGGGAAAAAAGCCCGGCTTTTTGATTGATTGATAAGCTTGGGGTCTTTACCCCCCCCCCACGAATGCTCACCGTGTTCTCTGAATTATATTCTCTCAGTTTCATTTTGTGCCGCTATCGTTACGGTATCCGATTTTTGATTATATAATTTTTTAAGAAGTGTGTTACCACGTTGCCTGCGTACCATGGTAAGATTCAAGGTTAGCCGCTTTCGCCTGTCCCTTTTCAGCAGCTGTCGAATGATCCTGGCCGTGGCATCGCTGAACCATTTTACCGGGCTTTGATTACCTTCGTAGAGCATATACCCGCTGCGTCCGGTATGGCTTTTTTTTGGCAGCAGGTAGTTACCCCCCCCCCCGCATCATGCGGAAGACGAGATCACGTTGCGTGTCAGTCATCTTTCTTCTTTTTGGGGTTGATCAATTCTTTCTTCTTTATCTGCAGAGCCTTAAGACGATCATCTGCACGCTTTTCACGTTTATCACGTATAGTTTTCTGTTGGTCATCTATTGCTTTTATTTCCTCCCGGAAGTGTTGGTTAGCTTGTGCGCGCAATGCATCCTGCCAACGGCTTTCATAGCTGCTGAAAACATTATTCATCGTGTGAAGGGTGAACAGGCGGGAAACAATCGCGATCTGATCGGCAGATGCTTTGAGGTAAATAGCAGAGAGCTTTTTCTTGTCAGTGGTGCCAAATACCTGCTTCATGTGCTCCGCGCCGGAGTACCCCATTGCTTTTTCTATCGCGTGTAGGGTGGCAGCATTATCAGTGGCTGTTGCCGGACCCTGTTTGATCATATCGGACTTAGCATACACCTCTGCGCGGATCTTATTATAAACCTTTTCCTCATCAAGCTCAGCGGCCCTCTTCGTACGCTGCTTGATGCCGGCAATCTCAGTTTCTATTGCAGCGAGATCTGCCTGGACACCTTCAGGAACTTTGTCGCCCGGTCCTGCAGCAGAGGGTGATACCCCTTTCTTAAGTTTGATGAAGATCTCGCGGCCTGCCTCATCTCCATCAACGGCAAATGCCCTGCGGTACTTACCTGATGATACCTTGGATCGGTAATCCTCGAGATCTTTCTCATATTCTTTTAGCTCACTTTCAAAAGCTTTTTGAATCGCCTCTTCGCTCTCGTCATCGTCGTAATAATTCTCTTTAAATTCCTCAAAGTCGGGCTTATCAGGAGCATCAATACTTTCATAGTCATCGTGTGGCTTAAGGACCGTCAGTCCTTCCTTCTGCAGCTTATTCATAGCCTCGGATCCGCCATAAGAAGTATTTACTAAAAGAACAGTAGGATCCTCCTTTGCTTCAGCCAATTTGATTTTGTAAGAGTTGTCGGCCTTAAGGGTAAAATCTTTGATGTATGTGCATCGCGGAGATTTTACATCATCAGGAAACAGTGCCCCTGTGGCCGTGTTATATTTACAACCGATACAGGAACCGAACTCAGGGCTGAGTTTAGGGTTCGTGATATCAAACGGTGGCTTGGCCAGATCACCGCGGTATTTTCTTAAGGCCCATTCATTTAATTCCAATTCCTTTTCATTCTCAACACGATTATCTGAATATATCTCCTGCTGATCTGCGAAGGGGAACCTGGCAACCTTCAAGGCATCCGCCAGGGTCATTACATTGTGAAAGAATGCAGTTTGCCACTGAGGGGTAAGATCGTTAAGCTTCAGGCGCTGCCGGACAAAGAAGTCGCTCTTTCCAACGCGGGCGGCTATTTCTTCAACCTTCCAGTCTTTTCTTTCCATAAGAGACTTGAAAGCGACAGCTTCCTCCATCGGGTGGACATCTTTCCTCTGCAGGTTCTCGATGATTTGGAGCTCCAAGGCTTCCTCGTCAGTGATATCCCGAATGATCGCAGGAATTGTATTGCGGGTTTTGATGGCACCGGCGACTGACACTGATGCGCGGAAACGGCGCTCGCCGCACACAATCATAAAACCTTTCTTGGAGGGCCTGACCAGGATGGGCTGTATAACCCCTTTCTCCCTGATGGATACTGTAAGCTCATCCATGGCCGCCTCATCGTAAAATGTACGCGGTTGGTTGGGATCCGCCTGAATTTCTTTAAGCGGAATGTTTTTAAATTCGGCTTCCGCTTCTATTTTTGGAGATGATTGCTCCGGTTGTAAAAGAGCGTTCACGCCCTGACCTGTTGGTTTTTTAGTTGCCATTTCTATATTGTTTGGTGAATTATCAAGTGTGGTTTCCTGAATAGCATAGGGTGTAAGAAAAGTTGATCGGTAATTGGGATCAATGGAAAGTATTAGGTCCTTCAGAGCCTTAAGCTCGATAAGCCCCTTCTTTAAAACAGGATCACCATCCGCGATCGTTTCGGTGATCCACTTTAGTATCTCTTCGCATTGGTACATTATTGCAATGTCTTTTGTTGGACTTGCGGAGTTTTTACCGGCGCCGGCACCTTTCATTGAAAGGTGGTTAGACTGAGAAATTCCGTAATGATATCCACAGCTCCAGCCGACCCTGTTTCTGCAAATGGTGATCTGATATGAGATCACTTTTCCGGTAAAATCGATTACCGCATCCGGGTTTTCGCAGATCCCGAGTTTGTTGAATTTGTATTGTTGAAAATCCTCGTTTTTCTTAATCATCACTGTTTTGATTTAGCGGTTTGGCGCTTTGCCTTTTCATATTTAACCATTACCTGATGCAACAACTTCTGATCGCCGCGCATCGCTTCAAATATTTTCTCATATGGTTGCCAACCTTCGGTGATCTGACGGTTTACGATTTCGGACAACACCTTGTATTCTTCGGCTGCAGCAATACCGTATTCAACTATCTCTTGATGCATCGTCACACTTTTTGCGGACTTTTTGTCCCCACCATTATAGAATCAGGCATCGGTATTACAGTATTGTCCGGTTTCCACAGGTGAAGACAATAATGGTGATTGCTTACATATTCCGATTCAGGAGGATGAAGCTGCATTACGGCTTCATCTTTCTCCCAGAACAGATCTTTGACATAACACATCTCCTCCCAAGTAGGGCAGCGTTCAACGGTGCGTAGTTTTGAAATGAGGCTTACACTTACATGCTGCCAGCCCATCCCGTCGCTGATCATGCACTGAAAGAAATATTCTCTGATGCGATGATGAGGTATAACAAAAAAGCCGTTATTGCCATAGGTTGCATCACTCCCTAATTTCGGATGATTTCTAACCATGTATTGTTCCGGTGCTGCTTTCATTATTTCGTTTTTCTTTTATGTTCTTCGATTAACTTCTCTATTTCCCAATAGGTAATACCCGTAATTGCAATGATATGTTCCAAGCTGGCGCCGCTTCTCCAGAATCCTATAATTGCGGCCTTTTCATTTTCAGGTAAATTCGAACCGTCCATTTTCTCTTATAATTTTTGTCGTGAACGGAAATTCTGATTTTGGTATTTGCTCGATCGTTTCAATCAGCGGCCTAGAGCCGATGAAAACAACCCGCTTTTCACCTGAGAATTCAATCTGCATGTGCAGGCATTTATCATAACTCTTCTGATCAAACTTTGAGTTCTCAACTTTATAATCCAAGACAGTGATCTGATTATTCAGGATCCTGTCAATCTTTATTTTCTCGCCGGAGAACCCCTGAATGGTTGGGGTTAACCCGAAGTCGCTAAATTTCTTCATGCGGCTAAAAGCTTTTTAATTAAATGTTTTGAATTGCAGTGTTTTGTCCATCCGATATAAGAAGCCTTTGATTCGGGTGAGATACCTTTAGATACCTTGCGGGCAAAATTCTTTTTCGTGCTTTTGCGAAGGCGGGTATGTGTATGATAGAATACATAGCCAACGAAATCTATACCGCGGGCGTCCACCGGGAATACTTGGTAATCCCCTTTCACGGTAAGCAGCAGATTATCGGACAGATAAGTTTTGATTTCACCGAGTAGCTGATGGAGCTCCTCTTTGGTACCGGCCAGAATAACCAGGTCATCGGCATATCTGAAATAATCCTTTATTCCCTTTTCTTCCTTTATCCAATGATCAAAACCAGTCAGGTAAAAATTTGCAAGGAACTGGCTGAGGTAATTTCCGATCGGTAACCCTTGGGCACTATCAATAATTCCGAAAAGAAGATCCAACAGGTCACGGTCCTTAAATTTCCTTTGAAGTTGGATCTTTAGAGTTGCGTGATCAATGCTCGGGTAGAATTTCCTGATATCAAGCTTAAGGCAGTATTGAGTACCCCCCGTATCCTTCAGCGCCATTTTTACTGCCTCAGCGGCACCATGAATACCCTTTCCTTTGATGCAACTGTAAGAGTCGGCAGTAAACACGGCAGTAAAAACAGGACCCAACACATTCATGATGGCATGGTGGGCGATCCTGTCAGGGAAATAAGGAAGGCGGAATACTTCCCGCTCCTTCGGTTCATAAATCTTAAATGTTGTGTAAGCAGAGGTCCTGTATGTTTTATTCAGAAGCATTTCACGCAGCTGCTGCAGGTTGTTCTCCCTGTTTTGATCATGCATGCGAATCCCATACTGAGCACCTTTATTTCTCCTGGCATTTTTATCGGCCAGCAGGAGGTTCTCCGGGGAGCATATATTCTGATATAAATTGTTTACTCTTTTCAAGGCCTTTGCTTTTAAAAGTCGTTTTCTCACATTGAGCGGTACCAACGCCTTTTATTATAAAATCATTTTTTGCCGTGTGGGCAAGGTCTGTGCTGACATAAAAAGTATTCCTGCATAGGTGAGCCCTGCCATTCGCATTCGTATTCGTCCAGTCGTAGTTCGTATCGTTGAAACGAAAGCCTGAGCCTGAAACACGGAAAGAACCGGGACTATCCGCACACCACCCTAATATCTTATTCCAGGATCAACCACAGATCCTTGTAGAGCTCCTGGAAGTGCTCGTTCATGTGGTCTGCGCGCGCTTCGTCTTTTAAAGAAAGGCGAGCCCCGCCACCCGCAGACGAATTCGCCCAGACGTAGCCCGCAGCGCCGAAACGAAAGCCCGAGCCCGACCGATCACCACCTACATACCATGGATACCATTTCTCCTGGTCCTCATTGTTGAAATCGGCGATAAATTCAGGTTCTGCAGGATCGTCGTTGTTAACGGCATCTACAACAACCTGCAGTTTCATCAATGCGATCATACCACCGGAAACTTTTGACGGTAGCATAGATAGATCAGGGAGTTTTTCGGGATCTACTCCCAGTTTGCTGCGCTTTGCAGCTTCCTCAAACGAGGTGATTTCTTTGTACATAAGTTTTATTTGATTGGGTTTAAAAATTGATTCCATATATCAAGGAACTGAGTCCCGAAATACTTTGCTTTCTCCTGTGTATCCAAGCAAAGGCGAGCCCCGCCACCCGCATCCGCAGTCGCCCAGACGTAGCCCGCACCGTCGAAACGAAAGCCCGCGCCCGATTTGTAATCATTGAAGTAAGGGTACCACTTGCGCTGATCTGAATCAGACCAATCAAGCTCTGCGCCCTCCAAAAGGAGTTCATTTATGATATCCAACTGGAAGAAAGCATTGGCCGCCTTTTGGCGATTTGTTTTAGGATGCGGAAAGGGAAGACCTTCAACAGGATCAATCCCAAATTCACAGGCAGCATCTTCCCAGGTCTTTATTCGATCCATGATCGATACCTTAAGTTGATCAGCTCCGAACTGATCCTCCAGCATGGATTTGAATTTGCCTGATGCAGCGGGATATAATCCCTGTGCGGTTTTTTTGTCAATTTGTAGTGTGCTCATTGTTATTCTTAAATTTTATTTTCCAGATTGCGATAGTCTTCAATGCCGGTGAAGAGGATGTTATTCCAAGATTCCGCCTCAAATCGCTGATCTTGGAAAGCTGCCCTTGGATATATTTACCATTGCTTTTGAAAACTTCGATGAAGTGCGTTGCCTGGGTCATGCTGATTGTAATTCATTTGAGGGTTTACAAGTCAGGGATGAAATAATCTTCCTGTAAAGAAGATTCAGCAAATGATTTACATTTTTCTGACCCGCTAACACCGTATGCCACTCCGTATCAGAGGTCATTACTATCAGTTTTCCGCCTTTCCCCAAGACACATGCGTAGATCTTAAAATCTTTGATTCCCGATAGGTTGAGGACTTCGATCGGGTTGTCAAAAAATAAAGGCTCATTGCGCTTTTTGCGTTTCAGCTCTGCAGTACATTTCGATAACAATATTTCAGTGTTCATTTTTTAGGTGTTAAGGGTTTGAAAAAGGAGACAGGGAATATTTTATGACCCCCTGCTCCCGATCTCCTTCAATCGTCAAAAAGAGAAGCTTATGCAGTCTTTTTGTTTACCTGGTTATACCTTACTGTAGCAGCTGTCTTAAACAAAGCATCTTGCATAACGTATTTATCAAGTGTTTCTTTAAGCAGCGTCAGGTCCTCGACGCTGTCACAGTTTTTTAATTTTGCTATTGCTTCCTGAACGGGATCCACCCCTTCGTCACACCATTTTCTGATAAGCTCTCCGGTTTTTTCATTGATCATGAAAGGCTGGCCGCCCTCAAACAAGCCCGTACGATCCTTACTCGGCATTGCCAGGTGCGTATCACGGTCAATGTTCAGAGAAACCGTCATTTCATATTCCCACCCTTCGCGCTGGATATCTTTCATGCCCAGCTTTTTCACTTTTTTATCATCGCCCATTACTGTTTCAGTTTTGGAACGGGTGCAGGTGATGACATGCGCTGTCGCGTGGAGAACCTTACTCACAAAACTGTCGTGGCGTGGAGTGGTTTCATTCCAGGCTGACCAAGTGTTGCCTCGGTATTTTGCCTGAGCTAGGGTGTCATTTATCTCAATGCATCCCCCCGGACCGCTCCACTCATGGCTGGAACTATCAATAATGATCACCTCCATTCCTCCTTCCAAACAGACATCTATTGCCTCCTTATATCTTTCAGGAGAAAAGGGTGGTTCCAGCGGTACCACATTGAATGGGCCAAGGTGTTCATATAAAGAAGCTGACCCGTTTTCGGTATCTATTACTCCGATTTTTTCCCAATCCCCGACAAGGCCGAATGCCATTAGAAGCGCCCCCATGGTTTTACCGGCACCGGAAGGGCTGGAAAGATTGAGGCGTAGTTTTGTTTTTTTGCGTGTTGCTTTTTGTAATTGCATGACGATTGATTTATGATGATTAAAAAATTCCTTTTGAAGCCAGGTATTCATCCTGCTCCCTGTTCTTTTGTTCGTGTGTTTTTTTTAGGTAAGCCCAGGACTCAGCATCACGTTTGCTCACTATTCTTTTCGGCATCGGTGGGAGTGCGACAATTTTGGGGACGTTAACGGGAACACATCCGTATCCGGGATCGAAGTCCTCTGATGATACATTCTCTCCGTCTTCTATCTGTCCGGGAGGAAATGCGGCTGCAATCAAATGGCTGATTGCTGAGCTGGAATTGGGGTGAGTGTTTTCTGTATTTATCACTACCTTTGTTTTTCTGAATTAATAAAAATTGTTTCTGAAAAGGGCCGGCCGTCAACCGGTTCTTTTTATTTTTAACACCGTAGCCCCAGCATGTTCATTTGACTGCCCAATACAAACTCCCTTCTCTCCAGGATCATTATCAACGCTTGCACATCAAACAGGATATTGGCAGTCCCTGAATATGTATTCTGAAAGACCTGGATACATTTAATGGTCAGATGATATTCCTTAACGTTGGTATAAGTATCCGCGGCCGCAGCGATCCTGTTGTAATACTCTTCATAGCGGTCAGGTTGTAAAAGCCGCTCACCTCCGCGACGGATCAACTCTACGGGAATATTGTGTGAGGGCTTGGACTTACTTTTCAACGGGCCTAAGGTGAGTCGTAAAAGAATGAGCAATAAAAGAACAACGCCGGTTATTTCAATAGTATTTAGGTTCATAGACATTAGTTTAAAATTTTAGCGTGGAGTGAATAAGCGATGAAGCACCTTTTGATGCTTTCGTATGATTTGGGATCCAGCGGTACTTTGTGCGCAGCGGCCCACTGGATCAGTATTTTTCTCATTGGTATAAAGGGAACATTCATGCTGTTTTTCTTTTACGAAGCGAGGTTCTGAAATTGGTTACGAATGCTGTTTGTTCTGCTTCGGAGATCACCTGCTTCTTTTTAATCCCCGAAGGAACCGGAGCAGAGAGCTGCTCCAGATAGACACTTGCGTCGTGCGCTCTTTTCGCCATGTCCAGACCAATCTGTTCCAT
Source organism: Ferruginibacter sp. (assembly GCA_037719665.1). Classification (GTDB taxonomy): domain Bacteria; phylum Bacteroidota; class Bacteroidia; order Chitinophagales; family Chitinophagaceae; genus Ferruginibacter. The sequence continues at coordinate 24,002 of JBBJLU010000018.1, read as the reverse complement.
GGCTTTTAATTCTTTTATGGCTTTAGCAATACTCATTACATTGCTGATTTTCTGGTTAAAGGGTACATGGTCCTCAGCTTGCCGGTGATCTGCTTGCTTGCATTACCTATCTTTTCACCAATCCTTTTCCCCCAGAGATGGAATACAACAATCACCTTGTGGAAATGAGTGTGTTCGACTTCTAAATGCATCATATCGGTTGTTCCATCCACCGGCCCGCAGATCTCAGGATAAATGCCTTCTTCCTGTATACTTTTCAGTTGATTTTTGTTCAGTGAGAATCTCAGTTTCATGACAATTGTTTTTTTGGTTAAGAAACATTTAACAGGCATTAACTTTTTTAGGGTGCCGGTAAACTGATTTTTACAGCGCAATCGACTCACGCTCTAAAAGTTCATCATCTGTGAGACCGGTTTTATCCCGGATTACTGAAAGAGCACCGGCGGTTGTTAGGGGGCCGTTTGATTCATTTGCTTTGATGTAGCGCTTGGTTGAATCTTCACTGCAACCGAGTTCCAGTGTGATCCAAGGCCTGATGTCTTGTTTATTTATTGCGTTTATTGCTTTGTCTGTAAGTCGCATTTGTTTATGTTTTATATTCGTAGTGCAGTGCTGCAATGCAATATTAGGAACAATTATTCCATATAATTCCACATTATATAAAAAATATGGAATTATTTATCCACATTTTGAGGAATGAGCATTTTAAATAATAAGGAAGTCGGAGAGCGATTAATAAAAGCGAGAGGAGACCTGTCATCAAGGAAGTATGCCGTAAAAGCCAATATTGACCCCTCTCAATACAATAAGATTGAAAAGGGTGAATTGCCCTTAACTAAGAATATATTAAAAAAATTAGTTGATACTTATGGAATAAAAAAAGATTCCATACTATTTGGAGGTATAGTTCCACAGGACACTCCTAATAAACATGAAGCAGTTGAAATTAAGGGAGCCCACAATGAGAATATTCTCACCACGCCTGGCATAACTCCGCTTCCCGGAGGCAAATTTTTGATGAATACTCCTTTGGTTCCTGTAAAAGCTTATGCTGGATATTTGACAGGTTGGGGGGACGAAGAATATATTAGTGAGCTTCCTATACATCCTATTATAGTTGATAAAGCCCACCGGGGTGAATACATAAGTTTTGAAGTTAAGGGTGATTCAATGGACGATGGCACTGCAAACGCGATACAAGAAGGGGATATTATCACCGGTCGCCGTCTGGACAGGGCGCACTGGCGAAGTAAACTGCATCTAAAAAAATTCAGCGACTTCGTTATAGTGTCAATGAACGGAATAGTAGTAAAGGAAATAATAGATCATAACACGGACACCGGGATTCTTGTATGTCATTCATTGAATAATGATAAAAAACAATATCCGGATTTCGATTTATCTTTTGATAAAGTAATTCAGATATTCAACGTAGTTCAGGTTACCAAAAAAAGAAAAAGATGAAAATGGTATCAGCATTGGAAACAGAATATTTAAAAGCAGTTCGATATAGCAGAAGCCAGAAAGCAAAGAATCAATCCTTAAATTAAGACTAAAAATCAAAATGAAAAGTCTTCTTATCATCAGTATATGTTTTTTGAATGGATTTTTTTCAAAAGCGCAAGAGCCAATTCAAATGGATGAAAGTCTAAAAGAAAGAATGTGGTTATCCTCACCATCAACAAAGGTGTATAGTAGCGAAAGTGCACCCGTTAAAATAGGATTGCTTGAGATCCAAAAAACGACTAAGGCGGAACTTAATTCACTTTTGCGTTTATATCATGCCGAGGAGGTATCAAGTTCCGTAACTCAGCCATATGGATTAACTCAGTCTTTAACAGTGGAAAATGGTTTAAATGAACCAAGTGAATACAATTGGAGTCTTAAAATAGTCAATGACCTTAACGACAGTACCAAAATCGATCTTCAATTCCTTACAATAGGGGATTTTGAGTCTTTTTTTATTAATCAAATTCGGGTCGATGATATTTATATCAACAACCTTTATTTGAGTTTTTATAAAGATACATTAGCTGCCTTCCAGTATAACACAAGCTTTGATAACATAAATTATTATACAGAAAAATATAAAAAACAGGGTACGCTCGTGACAAAGAAGACATTGAAATCAGGATGTAAGGCTGCGCCAACTGGAAATTACACTTTGTTCAAGCTCCTTAATTCGAATGAATCAATTCTTTGCTTTTTTTCTTATGCTGCGACACTAAATTCAGACTGCGAAAATGCTTCTTATATAAAAGTAAAATCCATGGATGTAGATCGCGCTATAATTCATATGAAAATAGTGGATAAAGAAATTGTAAGCCGTAAACAACAACGGGAGAATAAGAAATTGGCAGATCACCAGAAAAAGTTAAATAATTTCTAACCCTGTATGCAATACATCTCCCATAACATCAAATGGTTCCGTGATCACCGGCGGCTTACTCAGCAGGAGCTGGCCGATCTCCTGGAGACTACTTTGGGCCGGGTGAAGTCTTACGAGGGTGGGATAGCTGACCCCCCGGTGAATATGCTCCTGAATCTGGCTGAAGTGATGAATATCTCAATCGACGCATTGGTGAAGGTCCAGATTGATGATAGTAAATATTCAGGACTTAGAAAGGATAAATTCAAGGAGCAGGAACTATTCAAGGCATTGAATGTTGTGGTCAAAAGGTTGGATTCGATTGAAAAAACGCTGGCCAGGCCAGCCAAGAAATCTTTAAAATATGATTGATCAACAGGGATAGAAAAAAAGGAAATAAATTAAACGTTTTAAACTGAGCTACTGTTAATTTCTTATGTAACCAGAAAACCACAGAGTGAAACTACAAATTTTAAATTAATTGATTTACAAGAACTTAGGAAGAAATTTTTATGTAACTGATTAGGATGAAAGTTTGGAAAATAGAGCAATTGCTTTACTTGAATAAGTCAGTAAAACCGTCAGTATTGCTTCGTAAAACAAGCCACTTTTGATAGATCTTATTTTTTGAAAGCCGCATTGATGCTGCATTCTATGTTTTTCACTTTGTCTGCCTTCCTACTGTTAATCAGAGGGTCGCTGGTTCAAGTCCAGCAGGGGGAGCGGAAAAATTGAAAAGCCTTACAGAGATGTGAGGCATTTCTTTTCAATCTTTTATGCCCCACATCACTAAACAAGTCTAATGAAACAGTTCTTTACATTTTTCCTCCTTTTATGCAGTGCAGGCTTTTGTGCAGCACAAAGCATCAGCTCAGATAAAATCGATATTGAAATAGCCAATCAGCCGAAAATGCCAACGGAACCCGGCTCCAGGTTTTACCGTGTAAAAGTGAATTCCCCTTATAATCTTACCGCGGAAGATATCAACCGACAGTCAAAAGGAGCGTATGAAAAAGCGCTGAAAGGATATGACAATGAGGTCATACAGAGTGAGAAAGACTATGAAAAAAAGTTAAAGTCCTACGATGCGGATGTGTTAAAAGCAAAAGAAAAATTTGCTATAGAAAATGAAGCGTTTAAAAAAATGAGCCTGTTGGAACGCTTGGCAACTACAGAACAGGGAAAAGCGCCCAAGCTCGTGATACCTTCCAAGCCCGAATATTACAAGCCGGCACCGCCCGAATACAGAGAGCCTGATCTGAAGGATTATTTTATTGTAAACAACGATGTGCTGGCCGGGCAAATATCCCTTGCCGGATTTGAAAGAGGGCAGGCGTATATAGATATAAATGTTGACCTAGCGGCAGTGAATTTTCAGGACAATGCCGGGCAGACTTTCGCGAATCAACCGACAAGGCTCGTTGTAAAAGTGAACGGTATTGAAAAGACGAATATCTCACTCTTCGAAAAATTTGAATTTATTTCTTCATCGCCCACTAATAATATCAATAAAGCCCAGGAAGAAAGAAATTACATTAATAAAGTGATCGCCTATCTGAATAAATACCTGAATGAGCAGTACGGCTACCAGGCGGTGAAAGAGACTGTGAAGATCGAATATGTGAAGAACAAAGGGGATTATGATGACCTGGAAAAAGCCCATATCTATGTTACCACCAACCTGAAAAAGCTTTCTTCATCTTCCGATCCGGAAGTAAGGGAATCCGCTCTTGCCAACATGCAAAAGGGATTAGATATCTGGCTGCAAACGCTGGCTAAGGTTCAATACCGGGATCCCAAAGCAGTTTTCAATTATAAGATCGCGAGGTATATTTATTTCGATCTGATAAAAGTGAACCTGATCCTGGGTAACAAAAAAGAAGCAGAGAAATACCTGAATGCACTCCAGGAAAACCTGGTGGATATAAAATTATCTTCTGATGAAAAGGAAGAGCTGAAATCATTTGAAAAACGGATATATAAAAAATAACTTCATGAAAAGAATTATTACTCTGGGCATAAGCCTTTGCTTAACGGTTCTGTGCTTCGGGCAACAAGCTCCTGAATACGGCAACGGATTTGATTTCAAATATGAAGAAGAACAGGAGCCGAAGCTGGTACTTACAGACAGCTATAATGCTTACCTGCTCACCTATATCAATACCAACGGCATTTTGAGCAAGCGGGAGATCATTATCAGGAAATTTGATCAGAAAAATCAGCTGGTTGATACGTACAAAAAAACGTTCCCTGAAATTGATAACGGCACGCTGTACAATTATATCGGCTCGGCTGCAATGCCGGGCAATAACAAGGTCGTCATTTTTACGGAAAGCTATACCGGTAAATCTGATAAGCAGGACCTCTACCGTCATATTTTCGATAAGGCAACCGGCAGTTTCACCACATCGTTGGTGAAATCTTTCCCGATGGAGTCGGTCAATAAAAAAGGTGTTTTCCAATTTGAGCTGTCGGAAAATAACCGCTTTATCGGGATCGTCAATGTAAAGAATTCAACCAAGAAAGAAGTTGTTCAGAATACGGTCATGATGTTGGATGTTGCCAACGCGGGTCTTTTATGGTCGAAAGATATACCGCTGGAAGCCAAAGATTACGAGCGCTCATTTACGGTAACCAACAGCGGGAAAGCCGTGTTTGTGCGGGCTGCCAAAGGAATGAAACTGTATAATTACCTGACCGTAGTAACTGAAGCTGCTGCGGAAAATAAAGAATTGGGTGAAGAAGTGCAGCTGCAGGATCCGAAAGCGATATCAATCGGAAACCGGGATTACCTGCTTGCATTTGATCATAATGCGAAAGGTTTGAGATCGGGTGATTTTGAAAAGTTCATGCTCTATGACCTGGATGCGGCAAAGATCATGAACAATAATAAAATAAGCATATTCAATAATCTCAAAGACGTGAAGGAGGTAGAGATAAGAAATGTATTTATTCAGAATAATGAATTTCACATTTTTGCCGAAGCGCGGGTGAAGGCAGGAACCAGGCCGGTGAAAGTGAACCAGTTCAGCACAATGGCTTTTGATGAGCCATATTACCGGTACGGACCGGCATATATGATCATAATGGATTATGAGGGAAAGATAAAAAATATTGCCGCCTTGGGTGTGAATCAAAATAATTTAGCAGAAATCTATCCGAGCTTCGGCGTCGTGAATGTAAAAGGTGATTACCGGATCATCGGGAGCGGCTCAGAAATTTATAAATGGTCGCCGAACGGCAATTTCAGCGTGAATCCGAAAGAATCAGTTCGTTTCCGGACATATGACAATACCCTTGAAAATGCATTGTGGTGGGATTGGCAGCCTGTACCGCATTTATTCGGCTACCTGCCGGACAGTAAGAAATTTATCATCGGGAGGTATTACAACAAGCAATTATCACTGATCACAGTGCCCAATCCGTAAAATAGTTTGCAGATAAAAATAAAAAAGAAGTGTTGAACTTCTCTTTTATTTTTCAATTTAAAAAAATGCAGAATATGGCCTTTACCGTTGTAAAAACTACCCTTAAAAAACGAACCGAGGCGATTAAGCCGAAATAATGAATTACATACTTTGCTTATTTATAATTCCTTTTAAGCTATAGATTTTTTTCAACCGTTCTATAATTTGGTTCGATGTCTGTAAAGTCAGGGGAGCAAAGCTTCGAAGATTTCTTCGGCGCTTTTTTAATCTATGTACTTTATTTATATCCTTTACTCAGAAAGTTCTGATAAATACTACATTGGATATTCCGACGATCCTTACCGATGTGTTAATGAACATAACACCAAGCCATTCAATACCTATACTTCCAAACATCGACCTGGGGTTTTAATAGCAGTATTCGAATGTGGAAACAATAAAGAAATTCCGTTTTTACTATAAATAATCACCTAGGATTATATGCGTATTTATATGTACAATCATGAGTGGATTGTTGCCAAATTGTTCCGTTGGTCATTTTAAAAATGGTATCTACGTCCCAAGGGCAAAGAGCGGTTTCGCGTAGGGGAAAGATCATAATTAATTGGTGGCACAGAAAGCCTACTCACGGACCAACGCCTCATTTTCCATCTAACCTTTTTGTAATGGTTTGAAAATCATCGACTGAAAACAAGTTCGTCGACACTAATATTTAATCGCTGCATTGTTTTTCTTATGTTGTTTGTACAGTTTTTCTTTATTTTTTCTTTGTAATTATTTTCTTCTATTGGCAAATAAGGAGTTTGTTTTAAAATCATATTCCATACAATAACTGCAATCTTTCTTGCAGTCGCACTTATGGCTGCACCTCTTCCTTTTTTAAATGCTATCCTACTAAAGAAAACTTTTAACGAGCCCTCTTTTCTCTGTGCAATAGTATTAGCAGCATTCCTAAAAGCATGGGCTAATAAATTTTTACTTCTAGGTGTGCGACTACTCAAAATTTTGCCGCCACTTGTTTTATTATTGGGACATAACCTTAACCAGCTTGCAAATGTTTTTGCAGTTTTAAATTTTTTAATATCCATTCCAACTTCGGATATTAAAGTCATTACTGTATTGTGAGCTACACCATCTATAGCCATCAAGTCTACACCAAAGTATTGGTAACTCAGACCTGCAACGTCAATTTTATATTGCCCTTTTTGTTTTTTCTTTTTTGTTAACGAATCATTGTATAGAGCTGCATTTTCTTTATTGATTTCTTTTAACAACTCTTCTATTTGAATTTCTGTTTTTATAATACTCTCTTGTAATCGTTCATACAATGAAAGTACATCTGCCAATTGAAAGAGCAATTCTTTTTTCCAATTACCTACAAGTGCTAAAGCAATTTCTTGTTTAGATTTCTTTATACCATTATTTGCCATTGCAGCCAAAGCCTCTCCGCACCTTTCTCCCGCAAGAATAGCTTTTATTATTTTCATTCCGCTTGCGCCCATCACATCACTAAAAACAACATCTAATCTTACATTAAGCAAGTGCAATATTTTTTGGATACGATTAGCATGCGCAGAAGCATCAAGCATAATATTGTGGCGATAGCGAGTGTATTGACGTAATTCTTCTATCTGCTTTTCAGGGATAAACGAAGGCTTCAATAGCCCAAGGGTATGTAGTTTTTGAAGCCAACGACTATCTTTTTTATCCGTCTTTCCTGCAGGATTTTTAATCGTTTTTGAACTGCAAAGTAAAACTTCAAATCCGGCTTTTTCTAAATGACTAAAAAGAGTTTGCCAATAACTTCCGGTAGCTTCCATTACAATTGACGTTACAGCATTTTCATTAAGCCATTCAACCATACTTTGATAATCTTTGGTATACACGCCAAAAATCTTTACATCAGTATCGTTTTGTCCGATAGCGACCCAATGTTCTTTACTGCCAACATCTATGCCTGCCGCATGATGATTGATAACAGGTAAATCCAATGTTTGTTTTTTCATAACAATTTTTTTATGATTATAAAAAACAACGCAAAGGAGCATATCTTTATAGTAAAATTATTCCATACGGGGTTGCGAAAGCACCACCATTTAATTTTTCAAATAAAGCAGAGATTTAAGGAGTCTCTGCTTTTCTTTATATGCTCCAACCTATGATCTGCGTAGGACTGCTTGAGGCGTACCAATATGAAGCTAAGTTGGGTCATGCGCTGCATAAGCAAGTTAGCTTAGCAATTTTAAAATCTAATTTTCTTATGGTCTGCGCCGGAGATGTGTAATAACCTGCAGCCACCTAATCCTTTAAATACACTTTAATATCCAGTCGCAACCAGTTTCCTTCCCATTCTTTGGCTTGTAGTACAGCAAAAAATGTTTTGCCTGCATTCATCAGGCGCGCAACCACTTCGTTTTTATCGCGGGGTATATAGCCAACTTTTGTATCATTGAACCATAAGCCGATAGCAAATTGATCATGCTCATTGCCGGCCTCTCTTTTGCAATTTAATTTTACTTCCGATCTCAATTCAGGCTCTACTTTTTCCAGTTTTCGAAAAGAAGTGCCGGCAACCAAACATTCCAAAACCAAAATCTCTTTAGGCATTACATCAATATTGATAGCCCCGCTGCTTAGAGCTGCAAGTAACCCCGTATTCACCTTTATCATGCTCTGATCCTGCGCCATCTTAGTTAATTAATTCCAGGTAATGTTGTTGTAATTCTTTTTCATATTCCTTCATCTTCTCCAGTTCTTTTTTTAACCCCGTAACCTGTTCCGTTACCCATTCTTCATCTTTTATTTGCTGCTCTATAGTAAATGGAAATTCCGATCTTATACTTTTTATTTCTTCATGAAGCAGGCGAATACCTTCCGTTAAAGCAGTATTCCGTAAGGTAAGTTCGTCGTCAGTCAATGTCGCCAACCCGGCTTTTAATCCGTTTATTTCTTTTTCATAGACAACCTGCAATGCTTTTAGTTTTTCAACATCGCCGGATTCATAAGCGTCTTTTACCAAATGCCAGATATCCATTTGCTCCGGGGTAAGATCGGGATTTGCATCGGGATGCAACTGTTTGGCCATTTCCTTAAATAATTTTCTTAATTCGGCACTTCGTTCCGGTGAATTTAAATGAGTAAGTATGTGTTTTGCCTTTTCCAGTTTGGTCACTTCACCCATTATTTTCAATTCAGCATGAGCCAATTCGCCTGCCACCTGCAGCTCTATTTCACTTACATTAAAATCATGCCCGTTACTTATAGCGCTTTGTACAAGCTCTATTTTTCTTTTGAGGGCTTTGATGTGCAACTGCTGTTTTAATTTCTCTAAACTGTACACCCCGATCTTTGTCATGTACAAAGCCTCTAATTGGGGCTTACCCCAGTTTATAAAAACATCTTTGTCATTCAACAACCTAATGTATTCTGATTTCAGCAGGTCATATTGTTCCAACAAATCTTCTTTTGTAGCCGGCATGATAAACTATAGTTTTAAAAAATAATTTAAATAATAACTATCACTAATTTATACAATGTTGTTTGATGCGTAAGGACCACTGATCCTAAAGGAATGAAGCCACTTGTAAGTTTAGCTGAATCAGTTGTCATGCCCGCTTCCGCAAAAACGGCCTCAGAATTGGGCTCTTCTTGCCGGAATGTTATATTCACTCTACTTTTAATAAGCCATTTTATGCTATCTCAATTGCTACCCCCATATGATCACTCAACGTGCCCTTTTCTAAAAAAACAAAAGGTATAACTTCAAATTTATCTGTCGTAGAAAGTGGGATACAAATATGGTCTATGTTGTTTAAGACAATTTAGGATTTTTATTAATCCGAAATCTTTTGTGTGGATTTTAAATAGAATGAATAGTAAATTATCAGGGGATTGATGGGTTGCTTTACCGGATTTTTTTTGCTCTATGTTTGGATTTCCTGCCGCTCGTTGTATTTAAAAGAATTTTTGGAACGCGGATCAACGGAGTACACGGATTTTGTTGAATCGGATCATCCGTGTCATCTGCGGCATCCGTGTTCTTTTTGCCCTTTGCGCTTTCTGCAATAAAAAATAAACCGCAAATCACGCGAAGTATTTCGCAACGCAGAGAAACAATTTTCGGCCGGTTCAAGACTCACAAAACGAAAAGGGGGCGTGGTTCGTGAAGATACGAAATCCAAGGCGGGGTAAGCTTGTTTGTCCTACCGGTTGTGATGCTGCGGTGGGTAAATTTGTGAAGCAATAGTTTTTTAGCCGTCATTATAATTTTTAAAAAAAGGTTGCCAACTTTGAAAACCGACAACCCTTTTTACGCCACCCGGCTCCGGTCATAATATTGAAACCTGTAGCGGCATGAATTATTAAAACCGGTATATTCCGCGGTACGGGAAATCTTCTCAACATTTATCCTCACCTACCAAAAAAATGCGATGTTTACACTTTAAAAAATATTTACAGGTGTTTATATTACACATCTAAAAACAAAAAATCATGAAAAAAACTCTGCTTTTCGCAGCACTTATTTGTGCTTTCACATCATCCATGATTGCTCAAAGTATCGGCATTAATAATCCTTCTCCTGCTGCAACTGCAGCGCTTGATGTAACTTCTACTTCACAGGGGGTATTGGTTCCGAGAATGGTGGCATCCCAGCGATTGTTGATCGGATCACCGGGTGCACCTGCCACAGGCTTGTTGGTGTACCAGACAGACGGTGCAGCAGGGTTTTATTTTTATAACGGCTCTGCATGGATATCCCTAACCGCCCAAGGCAATACCTTTAATGGTGCAAGCCAACTGGTTCAGTTGAATGGTACAGGTGAATTACCGGCTGTAAGCGGCACCAACCTTACGGCGCTGAATGCTTCAAATATAAGTTCAGGCAATTTGGCTGTTGCACGGTTAAACAGTGGCATTGGAGCTTCTTCCACTACTTTTTGGCGTGGAGACGGTACCTGGGGGCCGGCAGGGCCTATAGGACCGGCAGCGGCTACAATGCCTTTTGTAATTCTACCGGCCTTCGCCGGATCATCTTATACCCTATCTACCTCCTCTTTAAATTATCTCTTCAACTGGAATGGTGCCACAGGTACAGGACAAATAATTACCATCACATTGCCCGCTGCTTCTGCATACCCGCCGGGAACCATTATCAATCTGAACGGTACGGGGTATTCAGGTGGGGCTCCAAGCTTTACGATCAATCGAGCGCTGCGGGCCAAACCTATAGCGCATTGAACAGCAATAATGCCGGCATCAGCAACGGAGCTACAGTGACGGGACTATCCGGCGGGTCAAAATTGTTATCTGACGGAGTATCTCATTATTACAGGTTATTTTAAAAATGAAGCCATCAGCAATCACCCATTTTTCAACAGGTAAATCATGAATATGAAAAAATTAGCTCTCTTGTCCGTGCTGATTACCCTTGCATTTTCCACTTTAGCACAAAACGGACTTTTTATAAACGGAGCTTCTTTAAAGACAGCCACCGGCTCCACTATTACGGTCAACGGGAATCTTGTAAACGGCGGCAGTTCTTCTCTCATAAATGACGGGAAGATCACTGTAACGGGTAACATCACCAATAACCAGGCAATCCCTTCTGCGGGCACCGGCACCTTAAGTTTCTCGGGAACAGCGGCGCAATCGCTGAACGGCACTTCCCCTGGCTTGCAAATAATGTTGATATCAATAATGCGGCGGGTGTAACCCTGAATACCGGTCTGAAGGCTGCAGGTACTGTAAGCTTTTTTGCCGGGTTACTAAATACCGCTTCCAACGCACTTACGTTTGCCTCGACCGCTTCTGTAAGCAATACAAATACCCCAACCGATGCAAGCCATGTCAACGGGTTAGTGGTTAAGGAAGGCACGGGACCCTTTGTATTCCCTGTGGGAGATGCCGCCAGGTACCAGCCGGTGGGCGTAAACCTCACGGCAAACGGAAGCGGGCTACAGTCATTGTATGCTGCAGCAGATGCAGGCACAGCGCCATTCACCGGCACCGGCGCTTCACCCATGCCGCTGTTATATTATAATAAGGAGGAGTATTGGAACCTTACGCCACTTACAACCGCAACAGGCACTGTTACTATCAATTGGGATAATTATAAAAACCCGGGAATAACAGCTGTTTCTGATCTAAGGGTGGCCCACCGCTACAGCGGGGCTTGGGTGAATGAAGGTGGAACAGGTACGGGAACTACCGGAGCGGGCAGCATAACGAGCGCTTCTTTAAGTGGGTGGAGCCCGTTTACATTAGGTAGCATTTCTACTTTAAGCACGTTGCCGGTACAATTGTTATATTTTACCGGTGTCCATAAGAACGATGGGAATGAATTACGATGGGAATCTGCTGATGCAACCGGTGCTGCTACCTATACCTTAGAGCGCAGTACCGATGCCATCCACTTTTCAACCCTTCAAACATTTATGATATCCGCATCTGCCGGAAAGCAATATAGGTATCCTGATGCGCTCGGGTCAGTTGGGACTAAATATTATCGCCTAAAAATAACAGATCATGACGGAAAGTTTTCTTATAGCCATATCGTAAAGCTTTCTGCTGATAACTTCCAAGCTGTGACGGTATATCCAAACCCGGCTACAGCCTACATCGATCTTTCGGTAAATAAAAGCAGCCTCTTAGGATCAGAGGCGTATATAGTTGATGGTGCGGGGCGTGTTGTGCAGGTTATTTTACTCCGCTCGCCACAGGTACGTGCAATTACCGGGTCATTGGCGAAGGGATTCTACTCCATAAAATTTAATGATGGCAGTAACACCATTTTCCTGAAACAATAAATTTTACTGTGAACGTTTTTAAATAAGTCCCGTAGAGTATGTCTATGGCAACGGAACAGGTTATTCCAACAGAAAGGGATTGGTCAATATTGAACATCGTATACCTGAAACCGGCCGGAGACCTGCAAGCCAATCGGCATCAGGTGATCCTGCGGAACACTTGCCGGAGGGGGGATATTCAACTCTTCAAATCATTTTTTGATCCATCTTCAGGACAATCACTAAAGTGCGGGTCCTTGATTTTTGTAAACGGTAATTTCAACAACTTTATAATTGTCAATTCTCTTTCATCGGCATAGGATGGAACACCGGTTACAATTTGATTTTGATGTATGTTTACCCGCACAGTGTTATGTATTCTATCCCAGAAAGAAAAAATAATAGAATAATTGCTATCTGTTTCTTTTCTTACCATGGAATGATGAATGCCGTGCATACGGGGCGTTACAATAAGGTAGTTTAGTATTTTCTCAAAGCGGACCGGCAGTTTTGTATTGCTATGATGAAATTGAGTGGCTGCTTCAAAAGCAATTTCATAAATAAGTACCATAACAGGTGATACGCCGATTAAAATAATAGCAGCCCCTCTAAAAAATACTGACCCTATCATTTCCCCGAAATGAAAACGGAAAGCAGTAGTAATATCTAAATCCAAATCAGTATGATGAACCAAATGAAAACGCCATAAAACGGGAAGTTTGTGAAGCAATACATGCCAGAGGTAGTTGCTGTAATCCAGCAGTAAAAAAGCAATTGCTATATATACCCATTCCGGTACCTCAAATAAATAATTCAATCCCACTTGCCATTGCCGGTTTTGCACTGCCAGCCAAACCATTGCAGGAATAAAAAAAATGCGAAGCAAGGCAAATGATGGAAGTGAAATAATGAAATTGATAAACATTCTTTTCCACCTGCCTTGTACCCGTTTTCTCAATTGAAACCTGCTTTCAAGCAGAAAAAGAATAACAAACACAGATAACAGTATGGCTGCACCATACGTGTCAAAAATAGCTCTGATCATTTTAATTTTTTATTGATAAACATGTTTTCCGGCATCCCATCCCTTTTTTTCAAGATATGTTTTTCCGGATTCCAACGCCGGATTTTCCAGTGAAGTCCCCATGGAATCGTTCCAGCGATTGAGGTAGCCGAACAAACTTATCACCCCCAGTATCTCCACTATTTCCCCATCATTCCAATGTTTGCGAAGATTTTCTGCCACTTCATCGGTAACTCCGTTTGGTACTGTGCTTGCTGCAATAGCAAAATCCAATGCGGCTTTTTCAGCTTCGCTGAAGGCAGGGTGGCTTTTATACTCCCAAATATTATTGAGTTTATCCTGTTCAGCACCATACCGTTCGGCAGCACGAATGGTATGCGCCTGGCAATAGTTACAACCGGCCGCATAACTGGAAAGGTAGCCGAGCAACCGCTTTAAGGCAGCGGTTACCCTGCCATGGTTTTGCATCACAGCCATATTGAGATTTACAAAAGCCCTTGCAAGGTGTGGCCTATGCTGCATGGTGAGTACACTATTGGGGCAAAAGCCAAGTGTTTCATTAAAGAATTGCACCAATTCTTCCAACTCCGGATTATCAATGGTTGAAATGGGTTGTACCAAAGGAATTTTCATGTGCTAAAATTAGTATTCGTATGATACAAATGAACAGGTAGTTTGTTTTAGTTTACTTCTCTAAAATCGGGGCAAAAAAATTATTCATCTCTTAACTTTTCACCCTCTCCTTTTTTTGTGTGCCATGTTGCATCTTTATTTAGATCCAGTTCCTCCTGAATTTGCGGAGAAGAGCCTTTTGGCGCTTTGCCTACCATCATTCTGAAATATCGAATGCCATCCTCAACATTAGCCCAAATATGCTTTGGTGCCTTAAAGCCATAAGCCCTGTATTTGCCGGGAGGCACTTTTCCTTTTTTCATTACAAAGGTTTCAAAATCCTCCACCCATTTATTAAAACCCTGCATGAAACCATCTTCCTTTACCATGTCTTCTGCCTGTGTATCGCTGTACTTTTTATCCTTGCCAATCAGTTGGTACTTCCATAAATGATCCGGAACTTCCACACCGCCATACCTGCATTGCCACACCAAGGGTTGGTAAGCAAGCCGGTCATTTTCAAATGGCTCTTGTTCGGGGTTAAAGTAATTCTTATGTCTTAATAGTTTTGGCCTTCCTTCGGCGTCAAATTCATCACCGCCATCATCGCCATAACAAAAAAAGGCAGCGGTTCTACCTTCAAGATGGTTAATGCTCATTTCTTTCCATTCTTCTGTATGTTCCAATGCCATCGCTTTCTCCGGGTTCTTATGGTCTATTGTTTTTTCATCAGGGTTGCCGCCATTCATACACACCAACCTGTCAAACATTAATTTTAAGTTGCTGCTGCAACTGTACCAATTAATAGGGCCAATGATTGCCCAGGCATCTGCCATATCAAACCTTGCATATAAATCTAAGTTCCACATGAGGTCGGGCTCTTTGTTGCTGTTTTTTTCATAGCAGTTACATGGCCAAACGCATAATGCCATGGAGGTAGAAACACAGGCATTACAGCTTTGTATGTGTTCTCTTGCATACACATTACCCAAGTCTTCATAATCTATTTCCCACTCCTGCGGAAGCATCTCTGCCATCTTTAACATCAGTGTTCGGGATTTGCCATCTACACCCGGACAATTATATTGCCTTCTATCAGAGCCTGAAATAATCAATATTCTGAAAGGTCTATTTTCGGTTGACAATTTTGCACTGTCGTCATTTGGTTTCATCTTTTTTATTTTGTTTTTTTCTTTATCTTTTTAATAGTAGAATAAATTCCATAAATAACCATTAAGCCAATAAAAACATACACCCATACAGGAATATTTTTACCCGCTATTATAAGGTATAAATAAGCTGATATAAAAAAGAAGCCGGTTGATAAAACCGGGAGTACAATTGATCTTTTCCTTTTTATATTTTTGATTAGCCAATAGAGGGAAAGAAAAAAGAAGGGGATAGCACCTAAATAGATGCCGCCAAAGATGTAAGGATTTACATTGTATTTTTCACCGAGGCTTACAAACCATTCCTTAAATGTTTCCCACCACTCCATGAACTGATCGTTTTTAAAGTTTATGACCTTGAATTAGTCTTCTATGCACTTTTAGCATCCGCTCCTGTGAATACCCCATATAATACATTGCCCAAATGCGATAGAATATTCCCTGCATCCTGTACACTCCATTATGTAAATATTTTCTTGCTGAAGTGGTAACAACATCGTTTAATACCCTGAACCTGCTGTGCTTTTTCAGACGGTGGATGATCTCCTGGTCTTCCATCATCATTAAATCCTCCCTAAAGCCGCCGGATTTCTCAAATACTTCTTTTGTTACAAATAAGCTCTGGTCACCAAAGCGAACAGCATTCACATTAAATCGTGTGAACCAGGCATTGGCTTTTAAAAACCAGTGGTCGTAATCAAATTGCAATCGAAAGCAACCGCTTTTTGCCCCTTCTTTGTAAGCTCTTAGAATTTGTGTTGTAAAATCATTAGGTGGGATGCTATCGGCGTGAAGGAAATAGAGAATTTCATGTTTCGCAACGGATGCACCTTTATTCATCTGTGCTGCCCTCCCTTTTGGTTCACTTGCCACTATAGATGCTCCGCGCTGCTTTGCTATTGCCGGCGTGTCATCAGTGCTGCCGCCATCTACTACAATAATTTCTGCTTCATGCGTACCGGTGGCAGCTTGTATAAAACTGATTGTTTTAGCAATTTGATCAGCTTCATTATATGTTGGTATGATGATGCTGAACATGTCCTTTTAATTTTTTAGTGACCAACTTTTTCAATTCTTTGAGAGTTTGGCAGCTTTCTGTTTCCTTCTTTGTTATCACTTCATTGATTGCTCCGTTTATTGCAATAAAAACGGCCGGCAATACGGGTTGTATTTTATACTGAGTTTCAAATTCATCTTTATGAAGGAAAACAGTTTTGATTGGCAAACTTTCTACGAAAAACTTCCATTCCTGTTTTATTGAAACGTTGCCATAGGTCAATGCACATAACCGGCATTGATAAGTAGACGGAGATAAGATCTTGTGTGCAAAATCTGTAACTGTACTTAACAAATCACTATTAGCATTGTAAACAAATATGAGTTGATCCTTCATTGCTTTTGTAAATTAAACGTTTGCCAATCTTCAGCTACGTCAATGTCTTTCAGTACAGGTAACAAATAGTAGTCTAATTGTAATGCAGCACATTTGGTGGTTGTGCCGGTAAGTACACTATCGGTGCTCCACCGGATGTCATCAAATAGCTCATGATACAGTTTTTTCATCCCTAACAAATAATATCCGCCATCTTCAGCAGGACCAATTACCACATCATGCAAATTCAGGTATGCAAAAGCATTCATGATTATACCTGCATTCAAATCAGGGCAATCGGTTCCGATGATTACTATTTTATCATAACCTTTCTGAAAAGTAGCAGCGAAAGCATTCTTCATCCTTTCTCCTAAATCGCTGCCTGCCTGCACTTGTTTGAAAAAATGTTTATTGCTCCAGATATCTTCCTGCAGAATGTGGCTTGAATAGAATACAAATTTGTCTATAGGCAAATATTCTGTTACAGAAATTGTATGAGACAATAGTTGCCTGTAAATAGCGAGTGCTTCTTCATCGCCCCAAGGTTGCTGCAAGTCTCGTTTTTACTTTCCCGGCTTCAGGGTTTTTGGCAAATATCAGCAATGCTTGTTTACTCATAACGCTTTGATTACTTCAACAAATAACTGTGATAGCCTACTGTCCGCTCTACCGGCTACTTCAATGATCTCTGTAATGTTCACCGGTTTAAGGTTGTCAGGATCGCATTCGTCTGTAATAACTGAAATGGCTACGCAAGGTAGCTGCATGTGAGTGGCAGCAATCACTTCCGGCACTGTGGACATACCCACCATATCGGCACCAATAATTTTCAGGTAACGGTATTCGGCTTTTGTTTCCAAATTGGGACCGGTTACTGCTGCATAAACACCATTCTTCAGTTCTATATTTAATTGCTTTGCTTTTTGGTGCAACAACTTTTTGAGCTGCACATCATAAGGTTCACTCATATCAGGGAAACGGCTGCCTAATTCATCATAATTCCTACCTGTCAATGGATTCCCATAAAGCAGGTTAATATGGTCGTCAATTAAAACCAGATCTCCTTTTTTAAAATGGAGATTAATGCCGCCGGCTGCATTGGATAAGAAAAGTTTTTGTATTCCTAAAAGTCTCATCACCCTTATAGGAAATACAATTTGCTGCATCGTATAACCTTCGTAAGAATGGAAACGTCCCTGCATGATCAAGACAGTTTTGCCTGCTAATGTTCCATAAACCAGGTTGCCTTTATGAAACTCTACGGTAGAAACAGGAAATCCCGGAATATCTGCATAGGAAATTGTTCGCTTTACATCTACGTAATTCAGTAATTGATGCAAACCTGTACCCAATACAATACCGGTCACTGCATTTGCAATGCCTTTGGAATTAAGAAATTCCTTTGCTTTAATCAGTTGGTCCATTTTTATTAAGCTGCCATTTTCCTGCATTCTTCAGCACATCTTCTGCAAGCATCTGCACATTCTTTACAATGGCTGTTTTCATGCTTGCTGCATTCATCAGCACAGGCATCACAGATGTCAGCACAAATGCGGCACAATTCTTTTGTGGTTTGTCCTCCTATGCTCATTACCTGTGCGGCGGCATAACAAACTGCGCACATTCCATATCCAACTGAATGCACCTTGCCATCATTTGCACATTGTCACCCTGCAGACAATTAGATGCACAATGATTACAGATAGCCGCACATTGCAAACAAGCATCTACACAACTTTTGTTTTGATGATAACCGGTCATAATATTTTGTTTTAATTGTTAAGGAAATATGTTTATTAATGGTTTAATGAGCCGTTTTTATTTAATTGGCAGGTATGTTATTGATTATATCTTTTACACCTGCTCTTATTCTATAATCAGGATTAAAATGTCTCCAAACAATAATTCCTTTTTTATTGATAATAAAGGTTGCCGGCACAGGTAACCTGACACTATCATCTGAATGTGATCTTTCAAATTGAGCATTCAATTTTTCATTGTATAAGTTTATAATTTTATCTTCCGGCTTAAAGGTTACATCAAAAGCATCTCCGATTACATAATTATTATCATACAATAATGTAAAAGATGCATTGGTTTTAACTCTTGTTTGTTTAAGAAACGCTGATTTTTCGGGAGATATGGCAACTACAGTTGCCCCTTTATCATAGATTTGTTGAAGACTATCCTGTAGCCGGCTCAAATACTTATTGCATACAGGACACCATTGCCCCCTGTAAAATAAAACGACCACAGGACCTTTTTTCAAAGCTTTTTCAAGTTTATATTTTACATTATTATCATCCCTGGCAGTAAACATCGGTGCCTTCGTTCCAACGTTTAAACCCTTTACCTCCGTAACTGTTTTATATTTTTGTGCCATAACAGAAATATTCATTGTAAGCAGGGCTAAAATTGTAAAACAAATTTTTTGTCGGAAAAATAATTTCATAATTGTATATTTAAATTTATTGTTTAGCAGGGGACTCAGCTGCTTCTTTATAAACGTTCTTTTTGATTCTAAATATGACATAATTTCTACATTATGCTACAGCGCCGCCACAACTTGATCCTGAGCCCGCAGTACAGCCATAGCAGTGTTGTCCGATAATAATATCTCTTTTGTTTAGCTCATTAATATTGAATTCTGATATATGCTTGCTGTTACTATTTACTTTTAACTCCAGCATCTGGTTAAAATCACAATCGTATAAGTAACCATCCCACCCAACAGAAATTGTATTGCGGCACATAACATTTGCTGCCGCAACGGGGTTGTAAGCACTTACCAGCTTTTCCATATAGCTTTCATAATTGCCCCCCTTTAATAAAAAATCAAGGTAGCGGCTAATCGGCATATTGGTAATGGTAAATAAATTATTGAATGCAATACCATAACGTTGCATCAGTGCCTGTTTGTATTCTATTTCTAATGCTTGTTGGGCCGGAGGTAAAAATGCGCCGGCAGGATTGTAAACAAGATTTAAAATTAAACCGGTATTTTCTTTTCCATAGCCAACTTCATTCAGCATTTGAAGTGCTTTAATGCTGTCTTCAAATACACCACTTCCGCGCTGCCTGTCGGTTCTGTCCTGCGTATAAAAAGGAAGCGAAGAAACCACTTCAATATTGTGCTGTTTATAAAACTGCGGAAGGTCGTAATATTTTTTATTAGCAAGAATAATGGTAAGGTTACAGCGTACGATGATATGCCGGTCAAGATTTTTAATTTCTTCTGCAAACCACCTAAAGTTTGGGTTCATTTCCGGCGCTCCGCCGGTTAGGTCAACAGTTTTTAATCGGGGATTATTTTTTAAAACATTAAGGCACTGCTGCATTGTCTCCTTTGTCATAATTTCCTTACGATCCGGAC
The DNA here is from genome assembly GCA_037719665.1 of Ferruginibacter sp. Taxonomy (GTDB): domain Bacteria; phylum Bacteroidota; class Bacteroidia; order Chitinophagales; family Chitinophagaceae; genus Ferruginibacter. The sequence goes on along the minus strand of JBBJLU010000018.1, from coordinate 3,871 downwards.
CTGCATCTACATGACAATGCCTGCAGGTTTGATTGCACATCTTGCCGATATTTACCTGAAAAATTTCTATCAGAGCAGGCTTAAAAGGATATAAGGCAGATTGTTGCAATTTCTCCTGGAAAGGAACAAGTGCAAAATCTCCCGTGGGACCATGTTCAATGATCTCTATTTGTTCATGGGCATCAGCAAGGATACTATGTTGTGCTTTTAATGATTTCATTACATAGCTATTTCTTTCACTTTATTCATCATTTGCACACCATGCACTAATGATGCACCGCCACGAATGGCACAGGCTACATGCACTGCTTCCATCATTTGACCTTCGCTCCATCCTTTTTCAAAAGCATCGCTGCTGTATGCATCAATGCAATAAGGACATTGCACCGCATGAGCAACCGCTAAAGCGATCAGGGATTTTTCTCTTGCCGTTAATTCACTGTCTTTAAATACCTCGCCATAATAGGAAAAAAACTTTTCTCCCAATTCTTTCTGGAGGTCTGCTACATTTCCAAACTTTGCCAGGTCCTTTGAATGGTAATAATGTTCGCTCATTTTTTTAATTTATACGGTAACAATGATGCCACAAAAGCTGTGGCATCATTACAATTGAGATACTGATTTATTGATTTACATTTTTTCTTTCATTTCCATTTTCATCTTCATCTTTGCTTTCATAATTTTTTCCAAAACGTCCTTACTAACTGAGTTTTTGTCGGTAAAACCTGTGGCTCCTTTAGATGCAGTAAACTGGAAAGATTTCATGTAGGGAGATGTCTTTTTATCCAAAACAAATTCTTTAATGGCTTTTGTATAAAAATCCCTTGCAGCCTGTACTGTTTTTTTCCCTGTTATTACATCATGGGCAAGATTTAAAGCCAGGAAATTTGCTCCTTCAAAGTCACATTTAGCTGATATTTCACCATCTGTTCTATGCACACTCACACTACCATCATATTCTGCCAGAGCACTAAATTTATTTGCCGGAACTTTATGGTCAATTACCTGTTCCATTACATCGGTGTGGTCAACAGGGAAAATATGCTTGGTTTCGACGTTATAGATGGTGGTTTTTTTCCAAGGGCCGTTATTGTGCCAAACCAGCATTTTAGGCGTGGTTTCATTTGGCTTACCATATTTGTCCATCATTTCTTTGGCGGCCATTTGCGATGCTTCGGGCCAGCTTTTTATATCCGGCATCATGTTATCCTGTGCTTTTGCCGGGGTAGATAAAAGTCCCATTCCCGCTATCATTATTGACAGCACGTTTTTTTTCAGTTTCATTTTTATTTTTTTAGATTGTTTATAATAAGAATTACAAATCTGTAATCGCCTAAAGTCCATGCTACCTGACGTCTGCAATACATCTTTTATAATTACTATCAATATTCAATCCAATTCTACATCAGATTTTTTATGCATTGGACAATCAGTCCCGCACAGGGAAGTGACTTCTCATATATAAAATTTTAGAGTATTACCGTTACAAATACCTAATGGGCTTTAGATCGCATTTCCTTATCCGTTTTTTTCTTCAACCCTTCAAACAACCACACAATTAATATTAACCATGCAAAGCCAATGCAAAACCCCGCCGGTACATCACTGGGGTAATGTACTCTTAAATACACCCGGCTAAAGCCTATTAATATGGAGAATAAAATAAGTATTGAGCCTGCAATGTATTTGTACAATTTGGGAATATTTGTTTTCCATACCAGGTAAGTGAGTAGTCCATAAAATATAAATGCTGATGTAGCATGACCGCTGGGGAAGCTAAAGTTTTGCAATCTTTCAATTAACGGATCGGGCGGACGTAAACGATGGAAAGATAACTTCATAAAGTAATTGACGGCAAAGCCCCCGATGCCGATAACTGCAATTTCAACTGCTCTCTTCCAATTTTTTTGAAGCAGGTATAAAATAACTAATGCACCATAGGCTATTTGCAAAAATGTAGCTGAAGCAAAGTAGGTTACTGCCTTCATAAAGCCTGTAAGGCGGTTACTGATAACATTAGCAGAAAGGAAACTGAATATGGAATTATCAACTGCTTCTTCTTTTTCCCAAAGCACTTCATGTATAATGAAAACAAACAAAAAGAGTGTAGCTGCAAAAAGGGCTAACAGCACTGTTAACCGTAAGGGTAATTTTTTGAAGTATTTTTTATTGAATGATGTTGTGCTTTGCATAAAATGTATAAATAATAAATCCGGCAATTGGGGGTGGAAGTAGCCATTCCGATTTTAATTCAAGTTTTAAATTAAACAAATTCAGAGCCATATAAATATTGATTCCTGCATGTAGAGCCAACAAAGTCACTGCAAAACTTCCTGCAGGCAAAAGGGTTCCGTTTGCTTGCTGTTATAGCTTTAAATTCTCATTACCGGGGCCATTTCTTCAATCCGCGTCGTGGAAAAATAAATGAGCGGGCTATAAAAGGCAGGTTTTTATACCTCCCGGCCATATCAAAATTTCATGACCCTCTTGATTAAACCGCAAAAAAATATTAAATTTATTATCGAATAAATCCCCGGACCCGACGATGAACCTCCGGCCCCGGGGATCTTTCATGAATACAAGTCATGCGATACTTGATCACAATATTTTTTCTCCTCCTGCAAAATATTTTATTTGCCCAATCTCTCCAATGGGCAAAGGGAATGGGCGGTACGGGTGATGACCGGGGGCATTCCATAGCAACCGATGCTTTAGGAAATGTTTTTACCACAGGGGAGTTCGAGGGTACGGCGGATTTTGACCCGGGGCCCGCTGTATATAACCTTACTGCAAACGGGCTCAGGGATATATTTGTTTCCAAACTGGATGCAGCGGGAAACTTCCTTTGGGCAAAAGCTATGGGAGCTTCGGACTTTGACGTGGGAAAGTCACTTGTTTTGGACGTCGGCGGAAATGTTTATGTGACGGGATCTTTTTCGGGCACTGTTGATTTTGACCCGGGCCCCGGGGTATTTAATTTGTTATCCCCCAACAGTAATAATATTTTTATTTTAAAATTGGATGCGGCAGGGAATTTCGTATGGGTGAAAGAATTGGGAGGCCCTAATGGCAGTGACCTCGGTTATGCGATAGCCATAGATGCCGCAGGAAACCTGTATTCTACAGGGCGTTTTCTGTGGACAGCGGATTTTGACCCCGGTCCCGGAACTTATAATCTTACGGCTACCAACACTTTTTATGCTGACGTATATATTTCCAAACTGGACCCTGCAGGTAATTTTCTTTGGGCCAAACAGTTAGGGGGAAATGACGATGATTGGGGATATGCTATAACAGTTGATGCAACGGGCAATATTTATACGACGGGCTTTTATTCCAATACAGCGGACTTTGATCCCGGGCCGGGTGTTTTTAACCTCACTGCAACACCGGGGGTCTTCGGCGCAGGTGCAGACATTTTTATTTCCAAATTAGATGCTGCAGGAAACTTTGTATGGGCAAAGACTATCGGCGGCGCAGACGCTGAATATGGTTACGGCATTAAAACAGACGCTTCAGGAAACGTATATACCACCGGTCAATTCACGGGCACAATTGATATTGACCCCGGCCCGGGAAGTTCCATCCTTACAGGACCAGGTTTTGGATACGGCTATTTTGTTTTGAAACTTGACCCCACCGGCAATTTTCTTTGGGGTAAAATGTTAGCAGGAGCAGGAAACGGAGTAACTACAGATCTAAGCGGGAATGTTTATACAGTGGGGTATTCCGGTATGACAAAATTAGACCCGGCGGGGAATATCCTATCAGCCGTGACGGAAAGTTCTTTGGGACAGGGCATATCCGTAGATGCTGCCGGTTACATTTACAGGACAGGCGTATATTATTCCGTTACTGATTTTGATCCTAC
>JBBJLU010000017.1:0-46965 GCA_037719665.1 Ferruginibacter sp. | reverse complement strand
ACCGCTATTTTGGCGAAGAACATAATGACACGAGGGAAAAGCTGGAAGCTGAAGGAATAAAATGTTTCCCGCAAAACGGGGAAGGCATTTCGGAAAATATCCAATTGGTCATTGTATCCACCGCGGTGGAAGATTCCGTTCCGGAGGTGCAGCGGGCCAAAGCATTGAACATTCCGATTATTAAAAGAAGCGAATTGCTGGCGATGATCGCTGCCACCAAACGCACGATAGCAGTAGGGGGTACTTCGGGTAAAAGCAGCACCGGCGGCATGTTGTTCCGCATTTTGGAGCATGCCGGCTATGAACCGGGCCTCATCAGCGGCGCCGGATTAGTGAGTATCATCAAAGAAGGGAAGATCGGAAATGCCAAGGTCGGAAAAGGGGAGTGGCTCATCATTGAAGCGGATGAAAGTGACGGATCGATCGTACAGTACCGGCCCGAGATCGGGTTGTTGCTGAATATTGATAAGGATCACCAGGAAACGGCAGAGCTAATGGAGATCTTTGGAATTTTCAAAAAAAACACCGACGGAAAATTTATCGTGAACCGATCCAATGCTCTATCGGCCACGCTATCAGCAGAAAGGGCTCATGATTTTTCTTCAGATGAAAACCCGGCAGGATTTCGCGCGACGGGGTTGGAACAGGAGGGTATGAATATCCGTTTTTTGATTAACGATATTCCGTTTCAGTTAAAAACGATCGGGAAGCACAGTATGGAAAATGCTTTGGCAGCAGCTTCTGTTGCAAACCTGATCGGTATACCATTGCAAAAGTCTGCTGAAGCATTAAAAGACTATGAAGGCATTTATCGGCGGCACCAGTTATTAGGCGAAAAAAAGGGAGTCGTTGTAATTGATGATTATGCTCATAACCCCGCCAAATGTGCAGCAAGTATTGCGGCCTGTCAACCGCTGGCACCCAAGGTCATAGCTTGGTTCCAGCCCCATGGCTACGGCCCTACGCGGTTTCTGAAAGATGATTTTATTCATGAAATTGCAAAAGTATTGCGGCCCGCAGATGAGATATGGATGAGCGAGATATTTTATGCGGGCGGCACAGCAGAAAAGAATATTTCTGCGAACGAGCTCATCATCGGAATTCAGGCATCAGGAAAAAATGCTTTTTTTGCAGAGGACCGGGAGCAGTTATTAGAAACAATGCGCCCTCATTTTACAGAAAACTGTGTACTGCTATTAATGGGTGCGCGAGACCCCGGCTTGGAAACATTCAGTAAAAATTTGTATGAACAATTATAAATAAATGCAAGATTCTACACTGTTTATAAATATCGCCCGGCTGGTGAATGTGCGGGAGAAGAATGAGTTGCTCAGGGGCAAGGCCCTTACAGTTTTGCCGGTGTTGGAAGATGCCTATCTGCTTGTAGAGCATGGATTGATCGCCGGTTTCGGGAAGATGTACGAACTGGAGTTGAATATCCCGGAACTCCCGGTAAATACTATGGACGTAAGCGGTCAAACTATCCTTCCATGCTGGTGCGATAGTCATACGCATCTCGTATTTGCGGGCACAAGGGAATCGGAATTTGTAGATAAGCTCAACGGTTTGAGTTATGCAGACATAGCTGCAAAAGGCGGGGGGATATTAAATTCTGCAAAGAAATTAAATGATACCCCTGAAGATGAATTGTATGAAGCTGCTATGGAACGCCTTCATCAACTTTCATTACTGGGCACCGCGTCCATAGAAATTAAAAGCGGCTATGGTTTATCAGTTGAGGGCGAGATAAAAATGCTCCGTGTAATAAAAAGGCTTAAAGAAAATTCTGACCTACTGATCAAAGCTACCTTTCTCGGGGCACATACTTATCCTTTGCAATACCGGGAAGATCATGCGGCTTATATTGAGCTGATCAAAAACGAAATGCTACCGGTCATTGCTGCGGAAAAGCTGGCAGATTATATTGATGTTTTTTGCGAAACGGGTTTCTTCACGCCGGAAGAAACGACAGAGATCTGTACTGCGGGTGCTGTACATGGCTTAAAACCCAAATTGCACGTAAACCAACTGAACAGTATCGGCGGAATAGAAGCGGGCATCGCCGCAGGAGCAATATCATTAGACCATTTGGAAAGCCTTAATTCCACAGAGATCACACTCTTGGGAAATTATGCGGGTTGCAGTACACTGCTTCCCACTGCGGCATTTTTTCTCCGTATGGCTTACCAGCCGGCAAGGGAATTGATCAATGCGGGAGCTGCGGTGGTTTTGGCTTCTGATTTTAACCCGGGGTCTTCACCGTCGGGGAATATGAATTTCGTGACATCACTCAGTTGTATTCAAATGAAAATGTTGCCCGAAGAAGTGATCAACGCAGCTACGATCAACGGTGCCTATGCCATGGAATGCGAAAAAGAGACGGGCTCGATCATGATCGGTAAAAGAGCGGACCTGATCCTTACCAAGAAAATTCCTTCCGTTGCTTATTTGTTTTATAGCTTTAGTACAGATAATATTGACAGCGTGATGATCAAAGGAAAATGGGTCAGGGTATGAACCGGGGAATTCAAAATTCAAAATTTATAATTCAAAATATTCTTAATGAAACATTTTAAATTTTACGGGAAAAAGATACAGTCTCCTGGTGAGAAAACGACGGTTTGAGACAAAACTCGGTGAACGGGTGCAATACCTTAAAGAGACCGAGTGGCCCGAAAACCTGCATGAAGCTTCTGCAAAATATGTATTGGTGGGCATCCCGGAAGATATCGGTGTAAAAGCCAACCTCGGCACCGGCGGCGCAGATACCAATTGGTACCCTTTTCTCCACTCCTTTTTAAATATACAAAGCAATGATTTCTGCAGCGGGGAAGATATCCTCCTCCTCGGCCATTTTGATTTCGGCGACCTCAAATACCTGATCGAAAATAACGCGTATAACGACCAGGAAAAAACAGATGCTTACCGACATGCGGTAAACGTGATAGATGATGAAGTGGAAAAATTGGTGAAAGAGATCGCTGCGGCAGGAAAGATCCCTATCGTGATCGGCGGGGGACATAACAATGCATATCCTTTGCTGAAAGGGGTTGCAAAGGGCCTGTTGAAAAAAGGTGCGGTCCCGTTATCACAGATCAACGCCATCAACCTCGATGCGCATACGGATTACCGCACTATGGAAGGCCGCCACAGCGGAAACAGTTTCCGTTATGCCGAATCCGACGGGTACCTCGGTAAATACAGCATCATCGGTCTCCATGAAAATTATATTTCCCAGAATGTACTCGCAGATATTCAATCCAATCATTTCATTCATTATTCCTCTTACGAAGATATTTTCCTGAGAGAGAAAACTACTTTCACCCAGGCGCTTGCCCGCGCGGTAGACTTCACCGAAGACAGTTATACCGGTATTGAACTGGATATGGATTGCCTGGAAAATGTACTCAGCAGTGCATGCACACCCGCAGGGATCAGCGTTTTGCAGGCCAGGCATTATCTCATTTATACAGCCGGGCATACCAAACCGGCGTACCTCCATATATGTGAGGGAGCGGCTCAATTAGCCGACGGCAGAAAAGATGAGTCTCTCGGAAAACTCCTTAGTTATTTTGTAAGTGATTTTGTGAAGGGCGTAAATGAACGTTGAAACTTTATGATTCGGGTTATCATAAAACCCGGGAATTCATGATATAAAAAATGCTGCCCGTTACGGACAGCATTTTTTGTTCAGGCAGGTAGTATTAAGCCTGCAAATACTTTGCATAGGCATATCCTTCTTCACCGTCTACTGACCTTACCAGCCACCACTCATCGCTTGTGCGGCTTACAATGGTCACTTCTTCGCCGTGTGCGGCTTTTCCTACGATCGGCTGATCAGTACCCGGCCTTTACGAATATTAAGGTTGCTGCTTTCGGTGATCACTTTTGCAGTGGTAACAGATACATCCTGTGCTACGTTTATATTCATCACCACATCGCCCCTGCGAAATCGGGGTCTAACTCACCGTATTTTTTCCAAAGGTTATCTTTTGCAAGCCCGCTGGGTGCTGTGCCGTCAATATAGAGTACACCATCCTGCTCGCGTACCTGTAGATTGCCCACTTGCTCGCTGCCGGCAGCGTCAATAAGTCCCCTGTATTTATCCTGTAATGCGTTCATAATTTGTTCTTTTGTTTTAGTTTTTAATTAATTGAGTGCTTTCAATTCTCTTCGGCTTTAATGATTGTAAATTCATCATAAGCTTAGGCAGATCAGCCTTTTTAACGGAGCCGGTTAGTGTCACTACTCCGTCTGCAACAGTTGCTGTCACGGTAGGGTGATCCTTTACCGCATCCCGTACAGAATTGCTCAACGGATCATCTGCAGTTACAACTACGGGTGCAGGCATGGTAGCTGCCATAACGGTAAGATTGTTCATTACGGATTTTACGCCCTTTTCCGCTTTTGCCATTTCTTCGGCTTTCATTTTAGCAGCTTCATCTGCTACTTCGCCGGTCAATGTGGCTACACCGTCTTTTACCGCGACAGTTACGCCGGTCATTTGCTTGGATTGCACACTCGTTTGAATGTCGGCATCTTTGGGTTTACAACCGGAAAATGCGACCGTAAATAGCATTGCGGCCGCAATGGTAAATTTTGTTAGATTCATTATGATAGTTTAAGGTTAAAAAATATAATACATCAAGAATTACTCCGGAAAGTTAAAAAAATTATAAACAACCTGTCCGGCCGCCATCTACCGGTAAATTGATACCGTTGATATAGCCCGCCGAAGGGGAACAAAGAAAAGCAACCGCTGCACCGAAATCCTCCGGGTTACCGATCCGCCCGGCCGGGATCTCTGCAACAAATTCTTTCATCACTTCGGCTTCCGACTTATCAGTATCTTTCATTTTCTTTTCAATAATATAATCTGCACGCGTCGTTTTGGTAAACCCGGGTAGCACATTATTTACTGTAATGCCGAATGATCCTAATTCGTTTGCCAGGGTCTTACTCCAATTTGCCACCGCAGCACGAATGGTGTTGCTTACCCCGAGATTTTTCAAGGGCTGCTTTACCGAAGTGGAAATGATATTGACTATCCGGCCATAACCTGCGGCCTTCATGCCGGGCACCAGCGCCTGTACCAACAGGTGGTTGCAAATAAGATGAGCGGAGAAAGCAGCGGTAAATTCTTCCGGCTTTGCATCAAGCGCCGTACCGCCCGCCGGGCCACCGGTATTGTTGACCAGGATCTGCGCGGTTTTACCGGCCTCAATAAAAGAAGTTATCGCAGCCCGTACATTTTCGGGATCTGAAAAATCCGCTACCAGGTAACTGTGTTGTTGCACTTTTGTGCTGTCCAGTTTTTTTACAGTATCCCGAAGTTTTTCTTCATTTCGGGCAACAAGGGTTACAGTTGCACCCAGCTTCGCCAATTCCACCGCACTGGCAAACCCAAGGCCTTGGGTACTTCCGCAGACCATGGCATTTTTCCCGGTAAGATCTAAATTCATTTTATGTTTTTTATCATTCGGGTCCCAAGTTACTCTGCAACAACGCCTGTCCTGAACCCGGTCTCCGTTTTTAATTCTTCCACAACGTTATAAATTATCGGGCACATTGCATAATGTATTAATGTGCCGAACAAACGGCCCTTAAAATTTGTTTCGTGCAGGTGAGGAAAAGCACGGCATTCATTGAAACGTTCGCGATAGACCGTACACTTTGAATCCTTCAAAAATGCGCAGGGGATCGCATTCATGATCATGTTGCCCTGCATACTTTCTTCTAAATATTCTTCCTTGAAAGTACGGGGATCTTTCCCGATGAAATGAGCGACGGTTATACTTTCTTCAGGGGTTACGTTGATCATCAGTTGCCGGCAACAGGCCCCGCAGGAGGTACAATCAATTTGAGGAGCAATAATGTTGTTGAGCCGATGAACGGTCTCATCCAATTCATTACCCTCTGTATTCTGCAGGTATTCCCGGAAAGCATCATTCTCTTCTTCCTTTGACAGGGCTGAGGCTTTAATGAATTCACGATCTGTAACGGGGTTTTGCAATCGAATTTCTTTCAAAGGTATGCCGGCGGGCATTCAGCTAAATAAAAAAGCGAAAGACCGGGGTCTTTCGCTTTAAGAATCAGGGTAAAATCATTTATTTTTTTGTCAGAACTCCCTTAGTTTTCAGGTCCTGCACGATCCTTTTGCTGTTGTCATTTGCCAAAGCAGCAGAAGAGGCCGGATCAAACGATTTGGTCTGCCCGGAATACACAAGATTCCCGGATGCTATATCATACAAATTGGTTTCAAGTATATAGTCCGTAGAGGTGGTATAATAACCCGGGTCATACACCCTGTCATATACGGTGGAATAATACCTGCCAAACCTGTCATACCGAACACCTACGGGTTGATACCGAACCGTGCCCTGTTGATAATTCTGCGCATTTTTCTTGTCCAGTAAAGCGGTAGTGATAACGGCATCAAATCCGCTGGACCTTAACTTTTCTGCAACCTGTTCTTCCGGAACCTTCTCAAATTCCTTCGGACCGTACTCATCCATTGCAGTCACAGCATTGTAACCCAGATCTTTCAGGCGGTCTGCCAATTGCATCTCTGTTTCCTGTTTTACCCCACGGTCTTTTTGCTGAAAGATACCCAGCACAAGGATCTTTTTGTAATCTTTTACAGGAGCCTTTTCATCTTTATATGAAGAGATGACCTGTGAGCTCGTGCAGGAAATAAGCATTGCACCTGCTAAAACCGGTAACATCCATTTTAAGTTTTTCATTTTTTTTCTGTTTTCATAGTAATTCCAAATGAAGTTCCAACATTAGCTTTAAACTGTTAATCCGTTTACCGATCGGATTAAACCCCTAATATTATATTTTTGCTAACATTTTTAGGAAGTTGTGGATAACTGAATACGACTGTTTACTGCCTTGTTCTTTTATATTCGCAGGAATATGCGGATAATGACGGTATGGCAGAGTGGGGATAGGGTCCGCAAAAAAGGAAATATTTTTTAAACCGAGCAAGCTAAAATATAAGAAACCGAATAATGGCGGAGAAAGAAAGACCAGGGTCAGCATATGACGAAGAATCAATACGAAGTCTCGACTGGAAAGAACATATCCGGTTAAGGCCCGGTATGTATATCGGGAAGCTCGGGGACGGTACCAGCCCGGATGACGGGATCTATGTATTACTTAAAGAGGTGATCGATAATTGTATTGATGAACATACCATGGGTTACGGAAAACATGTGGATGTGACCGTATCCGATAAGACCCTTACCGTAAGGGATTACGGCCGCGGAATACCGTTGGGGAAGGTCGTAGATGTGGTGAGCAAAATAAATACCGGCGCTAAATATGACAGCAAGGCCTTTCAAAAAAGTGTGGGTCTGAACGGTGTAGGTACGAAGGCTGTAAATGCATTAAGTGAGCAATTTAAAGTAACCTCTTATCGCGAAGGAAAAGCAAAGGCAGCAGAGTTTGAAAGGGGCCACCTGGTTAAAGAACATAAGGAGATTTCCACCACGGAAGATAACGGCACATTCGTAGAATTCATCCCCGATGAAACCATCTTCAAACATTTTCATTTCGTACAGGAGTACCTGGATAACCAGTTTTGGAATTATTGTTACCTGAATGCCGGGCTGGTCATGAACCTGAACGGGAAACGGTTTATAAGTAAGAACGGTTTGTTGGACCTGTTGGAGCGGAAAACAAATGCAGATGAGATCAGGTACCCCATCATACACCTCAAAGGAGAGGATATTGAAGCAGCCATTACCCATGAAACCAGCTATGGGGAAGAGTATTACAGTTTTGTGAACGGCCAGTTCACTACCCAGGGCGGCACCCACCTCGCAGCATTTCGGGAAGGCTATGTGAAGACCATACGTGATTTTTATAAGAAAGATTACGACGCTTCCGATATCCGCGGCAGCATCTGCGGCCATTTCTGTAAGGGTGCAGGAGCCCATTTTTGAAAGCCAGACAAAGACCAAACTCGGGTCGCAAACCGTTTCGGAGAAGGGCCCGAGCATGAAAAACTTCGTGGGCGATTTCCTGGCTAAAGAGCTGGATAATTTTCTGCATCGGAATCCAACCGTAGCGGATGCTTTAAAGAAAAGGATAGAACAAAATGAACGGGAACGGAAGGAATTGGCGGGGATAAAAAAATTAGCTAACGAGCGGGCAAAAAAAGCCAACCTGCACAATAAAAAACTGCGGGACTGCAAGTTTCATTATAATGATGAAGCAACCGGCAAGGACAAGGATACCGTATTGGAGAAGCAGAAGGAGAGTACCATTTTTATTACGGAGGGCGACAGTGCCAGCGGTTCGATCACCAAGGCCAGGAATGTTAATACACAGGCTGTTTTCAGCCTGCGGGGAAAACCGCTGAATTGTTTTGGGCTCACAAAAAAAATTGTTTATGAAAATGAGGAATTTAACCTCTTGCAACATGCATTGAATATAGAAGAAGGCTATGAAGGGCTTCGGTATAATAATATTGTAGTAGCCACGGATGCTGATGTGGATGGAATGCATATCCGCCTGCTGCTGATGACCTTTTTCCTGCAGTTCTTCCCCGATCTTGTAAAGAACGGGCATGTATATGTATTGGAAACACCTTTATTCCGCGTAAGGGATAAAAAAGAAACGATCTACTGTTACGACGAAAAAGAAAAGCAGGCTGCCATAAAAAAGATCGGTGCAAAGCCGGAGATCACCCGCTTCAAAGGATTGGGAGAGATCAGCCCCGAAGAATTTGCGCGCTTCATAAATGCGGATATGAAGTTGCAGCCGCTTATCGCCGAACAGGGAGAACATATGCAGGAGTTATTGGAATATTATATGGGTAAGAATACACAAAGCAGGCAGGATTTTATCATTGAGAACCTAAAAGTAGAAGTGGACGATGCCGAACCCGTAAACGGAGCAGAGCATGTTTGAATTTCATAAAGACAGGAAGCGATATTTTGAGATGCAGGTGCTGAATACGGAGAAGTATGTCATTCCTTTTATTGAAGAAAAATTTCCCATGCTTGCGGGCATGAGGGTCCTGGAGATCGGGTGCGGGGAAGGAGGAGTGCTGAAACCCTTTATTGACAGGGGTTTAACCGGTGTGGGAGTGGAACTTGATGAGCCTAGGCTCGTGAATGCGAGAATATGGCTTGCCCCTGATATTGCAGCGGGTAAACTGGCTTTTATCTCAAAGAATATCTATGATACTGATGCTGCGGAGCTTGGCGGAAAGTTTGACATCATTATCCTTAAAGATGTTATTGAGCATATTCATGATCAACCGAAATTAATGCGTTATATGCAGGACTTTTTAGCAGATAATGGTGTGATCTTTTTCGGGTTCCCACCCTGGCAAATGCCATTGGGCGGACACCAGCAGATCCTTAAAGGAAAATGGTTGTCAAAAATGCCGTATTATCATTTGTTACCGGCAGCTCTTTATAAAAGGATCCTGCAAAAGAACGGGGAGAACTGGCAGGAAATGATGGAAATTAAAGAGACCGGTATATCTATTGAGCAATTTGAAAAGATGGTTAAACAAACCGCTTACAGCGTATCCAATCATCGTCATTATCTCGTGAACCCGATCTACGAATACAAATTCGGGTGGAAGCCGCGGAAGCAGTTAAGGATCATTAAAGCCATCCCCTGGCTGAGAAACTTCCTCACCACCTGTGTGTATTATTTAATAGAAAAAAATAACCAAACCCAAAAAACGCAATAATTTAGATGATACATATTGTATTTAACGAATCGGAAGTAGCCTTACTGGAAGAGGTCATCGCGATGGATGAAACCCTTGCCGGTAGCGTGCTGCAGGTAAAAGATGATTATGCTGTAGGTCCGCTGGCTGATCTCTATACTGCTGAAGGAAGAGCTGCACGGCGGGAGTGGTGGCAGGAGATCCTCGCGGGAGGAGACTACGAAATGAAAGACAACAAAGAAAGCATTGATGATCACGGCACCGCTGAAGGGATCATTGCTGCATTGCGAAATAATGAAGAAGAAACGGTTTGGATCTGGGCGGCGCAAAACGGACATGATGTGTCCGGGTATTATTGGCTGCTGCCTTACCTTAAAGAATTTGCCGGAAGAATATTCATTCTTTACCTCAACAATCTTCCCTTCCTCAATGAGAAAGGAAATATATTTTATCCCGAATGGCTGAGCCAAATCCCTGCAAAGGAATTTTTAAAAGCAAAAAAGCTCGCCCGGCAGATAACCCTGAGTGAATTTGAAACCGATCCGGATGAATGGCAGAAGCTGATCAATGAAGACCGTGGGGTGAGAAGACTCGAAGGAGGAAAGAAACCGGTACAGCACGACTATGATCATTTTGATCAGGAACTGCGGAAGTTTATTACCGGTGATTGGCAGAAAGCATCAAGGATCCTCCACCAGTACTTGGGTAAATCAAAGTTGACCACCGGCGATGCATACCTGTTGTGGCGGCTGAAAACCATGGCCGCACAGGAGATGTTTGATATGCAGGGCGAAATGAAGAATATGAAAGATTTTGAATTGAAGATCAAAAGTTAAGCAGAGCATTACATAAATGGCTAAAACAAATAAAGAAGAATATCGACACACTGACTCGGGCATCGGCGGCCGTTATAAAACATGGTTCCTGGATTATGCCAGTTATGTGATCCTCGAACGCGCAGTTCCTGCCATTGAAGACGGGCTTAAACCTGTACAGCGCCGTATTCTGCATGCCATGAAGGAAATGGACGACGGGCGTTTCAATAAGGTCGCTAATATTATCGGCCAGAGCATGCAATATCATCCTCATGGGGATGCGAGCATTGGCGATGCACTGGTCAATATGGGTCAGAAAGATTTGCTGATAGAAACACAGGGAAACTGGGGAGACGTTCGCACCGGTGATGATGCCGCTGCACCGCGCTATATTGAGGCACGCCTAAGCAAATTTGCACTGGAAGTTGCTTTTAATGCTAAGACCACGAATTTTCAACTGAGCTATGACGGCCGCAAGAATGAACCCGTGACCTTGCCTATGAAGTTTCCGATGTTGCTGGCACAGGGCGCAGAAGGAATTGCCGTAGGGCTTGCGACAAAAATTTTGCCCCATAATTTTATTGAACTGATCGATGCGTCCGTAAAATACCTGAAAGGCAAAAAATTTGAACTGCTGCCGGATTTTCTTACGGGCGGCATCATGGATGCTTCCAATTACAACGATGGAAAAAGGGGCGGTAAGATAAGGGTGCGCGCGGTCATCGAAGAACAGGACAAAAAAACCCTGGTGATCAGGAACGTTCCGTACGGTGTAACTACTGCCCAATTAATGGAAAGTATTGTAAAGGCAAACGACCAGGGTAAGATAAAGATCCGGAAAGTGACAGACCATACCGCAGCGGCTGTTGAGATCATAATTGAACTCATCACCGGGATATCACCGGATATAACCATTGATGCTTTATATGCTTTTACGGATTGCGAGGTGAGTATTTCTCCCAACGCCTGTGTTATAGCGGGTCAGAAACCCCGGTTCCTTTCAGCCTCCGAATTACTCCGTACTTCTGCCGATAATACGAAGGAGTTATTGAAAAGAGAATTGGAGATCAGGATGGGGGAGTTGCTGGAAAAATGGCATTACACTTCTTTGGAGAAAATATTCTTCGAAGAAAAGATCTACAAAGAACTGGAGAAAAAGCACGAGACCTGGGAAAAGGTATTGCTTTCCATCGATAAGGCATTCGGGCCCTTTAAGAAAATGCTCAAACGCGATATTACCCGCGAGGATATCATCAAACTCACGGAAAAACCTGTACGCCGGATTTATAAACTCGATATTGAAGAGCTGAATGATCAGATCAAAGCATTGGAGGCAGAGATGAAAGCTGTACGTCATGACCTGGGTAACCTTACAGAGTATGCAGTAGCCTATTATGAGAACCTGTTGAAAAAATTCGGGAAGGGCCGCGAAAGAAAAACATTGTTGAAGGCATTTGATACCATACAGGCCAAATCGGTGGCCATGGCCAATATTAAATTGTATGCAAACTTTGCTGATGGTTTTATCGGTACGGGGCTCAAAAAAGATGAATTTATCGGGGAGGTTTCCGACCTGGATGATATCATTGCATTTACCAAGGCAGGCGTTATGAAAGTAGTTAAGGTTTCTGATAAAACTTTTATCGGAAAGGATATCATTCATGCGGCTGTATTCCAAAAAAATGATGAGCGCACTACCTATAACATTATATATACTGACGGTAAGACCGCTGTGAGTTATGCAAAACGCTTCAACGTGACGGGGATTACCAGGGAAAAAGAATACCGGGTCACCAAGGGAACAGATAAGAGTAAGGTCCATTACTTCTCGCCGAATGCAAACGGGGAAGCAGAAGTGGTAAAGATCATCCTGAGTCCTAATTGCAGCGCAAAGAAAAAAGAATTTGATTTTTATTTTGAAGAGCTGGAAATTAAAGGGCGGGGGGCAATGGGGAACCAGGTGACGAAGTACCCCATAAAAACAGTGCGCTTTAAGGATGCGGGTAAATCAACACTTGACGCAAAAAAACTTTGGTTCGATAATAAGTTCGGGCGTCTCAATACAGAGGAGAAAGGGCAGTACCTCGGGAAATTTGAAGCCGAAGACAGGTTGGTCGTATTCTACTTCGACGGGAATTACGAGCTCGTTGACCAGGAGCTTACCCAACGATTTGAACCGGATAAGATCATCAGGATAGAAAAGTTTGATCCGGATAAGATCATATCCGCGGTTTACCTGGACAACGAGAAACTTCAGTTTACGGTAAAGCGGTTTCGGATCGATACCAGTACGCTTCACACAAAATTTCTCTTTATTAAAGAAGGAAAAAATAATGCATTGACCGCTGTAAGTTCAGATGAACATCCGATACTGAGTGTAAAGACCGGCAGGGGCCAACAGATCAGCAATGTAAAATTTAAAGTAGATAAGCTGGCGGAAGTTATGGGCCGGACCGCTGTAGGGACGCGGCTCTTAGATTACAATAAGAGTATAGAGATGGAGTGGGTAGCCGCAAAGGAACCTACTGTGCAACAGGATCTTTTTGAGTAAGGAAGAAAGGCTATAGGGAAAACCTGAGGTCGTATGCGCCGATCTTTTAAGCTAATCGTGAATCATATGGAATAAAAAAAAGCTGTCTTAGGGGACAGCTTTTTTTGTAGTAGTAAGATTCATTTAAAAGAAAGGAACCGGTATTAATTTTTGATGATCCTGATCACCTCTGTACTGCCCGTTTTGTCGGTCATACGTAAGATGTACGCAGCAGGAGCATATTTGCTGAGGTCAATACTGTTGCCTATAGGGAAGTTATTGATCTGTTGCATTTTCTTTCCTTCTGTTGTGAAGATCTCGATCGATTGCATGATACCGCCTGAATTGGAATTGATATAGATCCTGTCCGTAGTCGGGTTTGGCATAACCGTGATACTGTTGCCGTTGCTGAATTTAACAGTGCGAACAATACTGTAACGGAAAGAGCCGTCGATATCCACCTGGCGCAAACGATAATAGTTAAGTCCGTTAACCGGCTTGGTATGAACGAAAGAATAGCTTCTCGGTGTAGTGCTCGTGCCGGCAGCTGCTACTGTACCAAGCTTTTCAAAACGTGATCCTTCCCTGCTGAATTCAACATCAAAAGATGCGCTGTTTTGCTCAGTAGAAGTTACCCAATCAAGGTTTACGGATTTGTCTGCTTTTTTGGCATTAAAATCCAAATTGCCGATTGCAACAATACCCGGAGCGACGCCCAAAGCTGCCGTCAGGTTGTTGTTGGATACATCTTCTAATGGATAAAATTGAGGAAACAATCTTAGGATATTTACCGTAGTTACCCTGGATAGAACCATCATAATACCTTTTACCGTAACAACGATCGTACCGCCGTCACCGGGGTTGATCACGGCATTGTTAGTGCCAAAGAAAGTTTTCGTTGTGGCATTATAACTAAAGGTGAATTTCGAAGCATAGGTACCTGATATCGCTGCGATACTTTCCGGGAAGGCCCGATACTCTCCGCTGGTAGGCAGGGAAATATTAAGCCCAACTTTACCGATCGGAATTCCAAAGGCCGGATCGTTACCGTTGTTGGCGAAGAACACCGTAAAAGTGGTTACTCCCCCTTCAAGAACAGGTGACTGCGCAAAACTGGCAGATGTAATAGCGGGATCTGCGTCATTTAACTGGGCAGATGCGGTGTTTATGATCGCCCCTAAGCTGAGGGCGATCATAATTGCATTTTTGATTAGAAAATTTTTCATGATTTTTTTTGTTACAGAGGTTAATTAATTGAGTACGTATTATTATCAGAGTTATTTGTTACAGGAGTCTCACCGCCACCGGTACCGAATGCAATTCTTACGCTTAAGTTACCCGTAGAATTTTTGATACCGATCGCTTTCACTTTTACACCTAAGTCGATAAAGCCGCCTGCAGGAATGACAACACCCGGATTGGAGGTTACCACGAAACGGGTAGCTTGCTCAACGATAGTAAAACTACTGTTGGATACCGGTGTTACACCAAACACAGCAGAAGATGTTTCTGTAGGGTTGATCGTAACCTGGAAAGCAGGATCCATTTTAAGGATATTGAAAGTGAACTGTGCTGTTGTAGGACCGGCCCCGATATTTGAAATACGTATCACGTTATCCCTTGTAGTTCCCTGGATAAGCGTGGTACCGTCATTAAAAATAGAAGGCGTAAGATCAGGAAGATCGCCAACAGGCTTAACAAGGATATGCAATGTAGCAGAAGCACATGCCTGAGGTACACCGTTATCACAAGTTGTGTATATGAATTCTACAGGGCCTGTAAAGCCGGTCACCGGGGTGAATGTATAACTTCCGTCAGCAGAGAGAACAAGGGTTCCTTTACCCGGTACAGTTGTATTCTGTGTAGCCACGGTTTGGAAATTATTCTCTGCATCGCTGTCATTTGTTTTTACATTTCCGGTAGCCGTTGTGTTGATAGGCACCATTTTGTAATCATCTGCGGCAGCTGTTGTATTAGAAGCACCTGCGGGTTTAACCGTAATGATCTGCTTGGCTGTGGCACATTTGGCAGGGCTTTGATTATCACAAACCTGGTAGGTCAGTGTATCAGAACCTGAGAAACCGCTGTTCGGAGTGTAAGTGATATCACCGTTAGCAGGGTTTACCGAAGTCGTACCGTTAAGCGGAGCTGTGATAACTGTTACGCTGGAAGGTACAAGTGAGTTGGAAGGATTACCTGCCGCATCGTTTGCAAGGGTCTTCAGGGTAACCGGTATCATTGCATTTGTTGTCGCGAAATCAACATTTGCAACCGGGCTGTTTGTATTGCTGGTGCTGCTCAATACCGTAATAACCAATTTAGTGGTCTGGCAAGGAGCGGGCTGACCCGGGATACATACGGGAACATCATAAGTATATACACCCACTGTATTAGCAATAAAGGTATAAGAACCGTTGCTGTTCATGTTTAGGGTTGCAGTGCTTCCTGCAGGAGAAGATACTAAAGTAGGTGAAGTACCGTAAGTACTGCCCGCAGGGACTTTATCATTTGTATTTACATTTCCTGCAACGGATACATTTACAAATGTAACGTTGAAGTCAGGGTTTGTACTTGGCAGATCAGCCTGTAGCGGACTAACCAAAACATATAGAGTAGCAGAAGCACATGCTGAAGGCGTACCGTTATCGCATGTAGTGTATACAAAAGATACCGGGCCGGTAAATCCTGTAGTGGGCGCAAATGTATAACTACCGCTTGAGGTCAGTGTCAGTGTACCTGCCGGAGTCGAAGTTGTCTGAGGCGTTACAGTTTGAGTGTTACCTTCCGCATCGGTATCATTTGTTTTAACATTACCGGTTACTATAGTGTTTATCTGTGTGTATGCATAATCATCAGCAGCGCTTGTGGTGTTCATGCTGCCGGTATTGTTTACTGTAATGATCTGGATCGCAGTTGCACATAAAGGTGTAGCACTGTTATCACAAACCCTGTAGGTAAGCGTATCCGTTCCGGTAAATCCTGTAGCCGGGGTATAAGTAATATTCCCGTTTGCAGGGTTTACAGTAGCTGTACCGTTCTTAGGGGAAACAGTTACTGTTACACTTCCTGAGTTAAGACTACCGCCTGCATTACCTGCCCTGTCATTTGCAAGACTGTTGATGGTAACAGGTGTATTGATATTAGTAGATGCAATATCAGTATTTGCTACCGGAGGATTGTTATTGAAATTAGGGCCCAACACTGTAATGGTTAACAATGAAGTAGGGCATGGTGCAGTTTGGCCGGGAACACATACCGGTACATTGTACTTATATACACCAACATTAGGTGAAACAAAGGTATAAGTACCGTCAGCATTCATCGTAATGCTGCCACCGCTTGGGTTACCGCTTACAGGTACAGGTGTACCATAAGTAGTTCCTGCAGGAACAAGGTCATTGGTTTTTACATTACCCGATACAGGAACATTAATATAAGTAACGTTGATATCAGGGTTAGTAGCAGGTTGAGTTGTGTTACATGCAGGCGGAGCTACATATACACCACTTGATCCGGATGTAAGGCTTGTTTCGATAGAAGAAGTATACCATCCGCCCACAAAGATTGCATTACTGAGGCTACTTGTTTTAAGATCGCTTGGTTTACCTTTAGTCAGCCAGTAGCCTGTAAAGAAACCACCACCATCAAAATCAGTACTCCCGTTGATCAAAGTACCTGTTCCGTTATTTGTGCGCGGACCCTGCGGATACGGAGCAGCGGGGTTAGTTCCCCCACCACCTCCCGCGAGGTCACCGGCAACATGGATAAAATTAGAGGCTTTTAATCCGCCGAGTGGAACGATTGCACCACCACTTTTGAACTCTACTTTACCCTCATAACCGTCAGCGAAATTACCATCAAGATCCCAACGTAAAATGAAAACGTCACTGGCATCTCCGGTAATATTGATCTTTGAAGCAATAATAAAATCGCTTGTCACATTGATCACGATGGTTTCAGCGATACCGTTTTGCGTATTCAGTCCGTTCAATGACAATGCGCTCACACTACTATAACCCGGGGTTACATTTAGTGCGTTGATCTGGGTAAAGGCGCTGTTCAGATCACTTTCCAAGCCGGATAACCTTGTGGTTTGATTCACAGAGGAAAATGCCTGGCCAGGGTTATTATTCACGATATTCTGCCAATCCTCTAATGAAGTATTGTTAGTATAGATAGTCCCTTTATAAGGGAAGGTTCCGGAAGTTTGTTCGTTTGATTGGATACCATCAACTGCAACGTCTCCGATGTAGCCTTTGGAAGATGACTGCCAATTGGTCTTGCTTGTTCCATCAGTAAATACAAAAAGGTATTTGGTTAAGTTACCCAAGTTTACAGTACCGATCGGACACGTTGGTTCGGCCAAGACTGTTATAGTTAACAATGAGGTAGCGCAACCGGTGGTCTGACCAACCGGGCAAACAGGAACATTATACTTAAATACGCCAATTTGGGTAGAAGTAAAAGTATAAGTACCGTCCGCATTCATCGAAATTGTTCCCCCGCTTGGATTACCTGATACCGGCACCGGTGTGCCATATGTGCTGGATGCAGGAACATTAACGTCATTGGTTCTAACATTCCCGGAAACAGGAACATTTACATAGGTTTGATTATTATCAGGATTTAATACGGGACTTGAAGAACCACAGCCAAGAACAGTAAATGTTGCTGTACATGTGGTAACGGCAGCCTGGTTAGGACAACCGTTTTGCGTGTAGGTAAAAGTTACTGTTTTTGAACCGCCGGAAGCACTTGGAGCCCCGGTACTGTTATTAGTTAAAACACCGTTACATCCTGTGCCGACAGCAGACGCTAACCATGCATTATAAGATGCATCAATAGCCGCTTGTGTCTGGCAACCCCCTTCGGTTTTATCCATAGCGCACTGAAGATTGGAAGAAGTAGCGCAACTCACTGTTCCGTTGGCGTTTCCATCATCTGCTGAGTTGTCTCCATTTACACCCGGATTTGCACTTCTTGGGGAGTGGCCACCCGATAGATTATTAATGTTGCCTGTATGAACATCATACAATACCACACATATACTTGTTGGATTGATAGCTACATTATTATACGTAAGCTTAAAAGTACCGGACGTACCTACAGTACCGGCGCCTGCAGTTCCGTAAGGGAACAGGACCCTTGGGTCGAAAGGACCAAATCCGTTCTGTGCTGCAATGCCATCGTCGGTACGATCACCCTGTGGGTAAAAACCGGAATTCGCCATACCCTCAATGTTGGAAATAGCCAATTGGCCGAGGAATTCATCCCTGGCGGATAGACCCGCAGGGAAAGGATTGCCGCCGCTGGTATAAGTTGCGGGGTTATCCAGGTGTGTAGGAGCAATACCATCGCCGTTAAGATCAGCAAAAGCTGCCGCTGTTACGATCTTGTCGGTCGATGTTGTTCCCCATGTCCATGAAACCGTTAATGTGAGCCTTTGTAAGGCAGCATCATAACTTGACACAACAGACGTGGGAATAGGAGTGTCTGCTTTCGCGATGAAAGGCATAAGCATAGAAGCAAATGCCAAAAAGAATAAAACAAGAAATTTTTTGCGTGGTAACGGATTCAGCTTCGTTTTGCATGAATTTCGCCCGTTTGACCAGAGGGGTAATGTTGTTTTCATAATTAAAATTTGTGATGTTAAAAACTGATGGTACATCACGACAGCTTAAAGCAATATAAACTGCCATGACAGGTCAACTCGGAATCAGAATAACATTTAAGGATTTTTGTGGGATTGAGGCGAAGCCCCAAAATAGGATAGTTGGATTCGTAGAGGACAAAAATAAAGAAAATTTATAGAACACCAAAATTATTTTTAATAAAACTGTTAAAAATAAATTTTAGCCATAACAATTAAACAATTTACGTGCCAAAATCAAATTTATTATTGTATTGATTTATAACATTTTGTCTTTGATTATATACCTACGATAAATGTTATTGTGCGGTTTTAAAACAGTTTATAGTTAAATTAATATTTTAAAACTCCTATTCGCCCACCGCCGCCGGCAAAAAATATTTCTGATCCGTATTTTGCTTTTCGACATACATGAAAGCTTTCTTTACTGATCTGTCGGAAACGCCGACCGTTGTCTGTGGAGATATCAACCCCGTTCAGCCCACAGGTTATCCAACGATCGCCCGTGATATATTCAATACAACTTCGGTAACCGTGGGGTGGTGTATCGGGGAGCGACCATGTCTTCCCGCCGTTCGACGTTATTACACAATTCCCGCGGGTAGAATCTTTTATATTAAAATCTCCCCCTACCGCGATCATCACTTTCCTGTTCTTGATAGCTATAGAATTAGCGCCGGTACTTTCTTTCCCCTGCAGTATCGGCATCTCTTTTCTTTCACCGTTTATATAAAGATGTGAAGCTATGCCGCCGCTGATAAAGACAGCACGGTTTTTTTTGATCAAACGGATATTCGTTCCGCTGCTGGCAAAGCAGGCCTCACCGCTGTCTGCAACCGGCAACCGATCATACGGCAGATCTCTCCATGTTCTACCGC
Organism: Ferruginibacter sp.; assembly: GCA_037719665.1. GTDB lineage: Bacteria > Bacteroidota > Bacteroidia > Chitinophagales > Chitinophagaceae > Ferruginibacter. Next base: position 27,398 of record JBBJLU010000017.1, on the reverse strand, counting down.
CGTTCCGCGTTTCAGCCAGAAAGAATTTACCCGCAATGGGATCACCGATCACGATACCGTATTTATTCCCGTAGAAATCCATCGCATCTAAAAACATTCCTTTAGTATGATTTTCATAAACTGTATTCCAGGAATTTCCGCCATCGGTCGTTCTTAATATATATGCGGGCGAATCTATTGCCATGATGATCGCGGTGTTTTCATCAAATGCTTCTATATCCCGGAATTCCGTTTTTTCAAATCCTTTCACCGTCGTCCAACTCCAGTTTACTCCGCCGTTCGTGCTTTTTCCCACCATGCCGCTGCTGCCGCTTACCCATACAACGGAATCATTTACCGCACTAAGTCCGCGAATAGAAGTTTTGGTGCCTTTTGTAAGTAGCATTACCGTTTGGGATTTGCATAAACCCATAGCAAAGAAAAACAGGATAACAGAAAGGAATTTTTTCATAATGATTTTTTTGTTGCCGGGCAGCAGAACTTCACTCAACTGCAGTGGCGTCGCACTCTTGTGCAGTATCAGTTTACTGAACTTTATTTTACTATTTTTGAAGTTACCGGAATATTCTTTACCCCCTATAAAAAAATAAAAACGGCTGATGAGTTATAACTATTTACCCCTCGACAGGAAGCATACCAACTTTCAACAGATCAAAAATCTCCTGGCTTTCGATCAACTGGTTTCGATCACCTTTGATGCGCACGAGCGTATCCTTAAATGCAGGGAATACCTCGATCATAAAACTGAAAGATCCGATGCGCTGTTCTACGGCATCAATACCGGTTTTGGTTTTTTGCAAAACGTGCGGATAGAAAAAGCTCAGCTCAGTGAGCTGCAGAATAATTTATTAAAGTCTCATGCCTGCGGCTTGGGGGAAGAAGTACCCGAGCCTATCGTGAAGCTGATGATAATGCTGAAAATTAAATCACTCAGCTATGGTCATTCCGGCGTACAGATCGATACCGTGAAACGCCTGATGGATATGTACAATGCCAAAATGTACCCGGTCATTTATACGCAGGGTTCGTTGGGCGCCTCCGGGGACCTTGCACCGCTCAGCCATATGAGTCTCCCGTTGATCGGGCTCGGCGAGGTATATTATGACGGTGAAAGAATGTCCGCGGAAGCAGCCTTAAAAAAAGCGGGGTGGGAACCGATCGCCTTGCAGAGTAAAGAGGGTTTGGCCCTCATTAACGGCACACAATTCATGAGTGCCTATGGCCTCTGTAACCTCGTGCAGGCCGAAAGGTTATTGGAATGGGCAAATAAGATCGCAGCCATCAGTTTTGATGCATTCAATTGTTGCCTTGATCCGCTTGATAAAAATATTCACGCTCTTCGTCCTCATGCAGGCCAGGTGAAAGTTGCAGCCGCTTTGAATGACTTGCTCCAAGGAAGTGAGATACTGCTTCAAAAAAATGCGCAGGTGCAGGATCCCTATTCTTTCCGCTGCATTCCGCAGGTGCACGGTGCTACATGGGATACGGTAAATTATGTAAAAGACATTTTTATCCTCGAGATCAATTCCGTTACCGATAACCCGAATATTTTTCCTGAAGAGGACCTTATCTTAAGCGGGGGGAATTTTCACGGCCAGCCGCTGGCATTGGCAGCAGATTTTCTTTCCATCGCCATGAGTGAGCTTGCAAGTATCAGCGAGCGCAGAACGTACCAACTCATCAGCGGGCAACGGGGCCTTCCGCCGTTCCTCATCAAGGACCCCGGGTTGCATTCAGGACTCATGATCCCGCAGTACACTGCAGCGGGGATCGTGAGTGAGAACAAACAACTGTGCACGCCTTCCTCTGTGGATTCCATTCCTTCCAGCAACAACCAGGAGGACCATGTGAGTATGGGTGCGTACGGCGCAGTGAAATGTAAGCGCGTAATGAATAATGTGGAAAAGGTATTGGCCATCGAATTACTTACGGCAGTGCAGGCTATTGAATTCCGCAGGCCGTTAAAAACTTCTGCTGCTTCGGAAGAGATCATTGCGGCGTTCAGAAAAGAAGTAAGTTTTAATGATGCGGATCGGGTGCTGCATGAGGATATGATGAAGGCTATTGAATTTATAAAAAAATAATTGGAACCACAAAGGGAAGGCAGGAACCACAAGGCGCAAAGTGACACAAAAGAAAGGTAGAACCACAAAATTAAAGGCAGAACCACAAAGGCCCTAAGGCACAAAGAGACACAAAGGTGAATTCTTTCTTCGTGTTTCTTTTCCTACTTCGTGCCTTCGTGGTTCAAAAAGATTCTTCGTGTTTCTTTTCCTCCTTCGTGCTTTCGTGGTTCAAAAAAAACACTATGAGTTACGACTACGAAAAATACAAAACCCCCCTCGGCACAACCCTTTCCTGCAAAGGTTGGATACAGGAAGCTGCCTTAAGAATGCTCCTCAACAACCTTGACCCGGAAGTAGCGGAGCGCCCGGAAGAACTGATCGTTTACGGCGGTCGCGGTAAAGCTGCCAGGAATATTGAATCGCTTGATCTTATTATTAAAGCGCTGAAGGATCTGGAAGAAGATGAGACCTTGCTGATACAAAGCGGGAAACCTGTGGCCATGTTGAAGACCCATAAGGATGCACCCCGTGTTTTGATCTCCAATTCCCAACTTGTTCCGAACTGGGCAAATTGGAAACATTTTGATGAACTGGAAAAAAAGGGCCTGATGATGTACGGGCAAATGACGGCGGGAAGTTGGATATATATCGGCAGCCAGGGGATCGTGCAGGGAACCTATGAAACCTACGGGGCGGTGGCCCACAAACATTTTGGCGGTACTTTGAAAGGCACATTAAATGTAACCGCAGGGCTCGGCGGTATGGGCGGTGCGCAACCGCTTGCGATCACGATGAATGAAGGCGTGGCATTGGTAGCGGAGGTTGAACCATGGCGCATTGATAAAAGAATAGAAACAAAATACCTCGATAAGAAATTTGACAATGTAGATGAAGCAATTGATGCTGCCGTTGCGGCTAAAGCTGCAAGGGAAGTGATCAGCATCGGTGTAGTTTGCAACGCTGTAGAATTATTGCAGCGCCTCATCGATCGGAATATAATCCCGGATACACTCACCGATCAAACCTCAGCACATGACCCGTTGATCGGGTATATACCGCAGCACCTTACCAACCATGAAGCCGATGCCCTGCGTGTGCAAAACCCGGATGAGTATGTGAACATGAGTTATGATACGATGAAGCTGCACGTAGAACTGATGTTGGAATTACAAAAACGCGGTGCTGTCACATTTGATTACGGCAATAATCTCCGGGCAAGGGCGAAGGAGCGGGGATTGGAAAATGCATTTGATTTCCCGGGTTTTGTGCCTGCCTATATCCGTCCGTTGTTTTGCGAAGGCAAGGGCCCGTTCCGTTGGGCCGCGCTCAGCGGAGATCCTCAGGACATAGCAGTAACGGATAAACTGATGATGGAATTGTTCCCGGAAAATGAGGGTATGATTCGATGGATAAAAATGGCGCAGGAAAAAATTGCATTCCAGGGTTTGCCGGCGCGTATCTGCTGGATAGGGCAGGGTGACCGGGAAAAAGCCGGCCTTGCTTTTAATGAATTGGTAAGGACCGGTAAGGTGAAAGCACCGATAGTGATCGGCCGCGATCATTTGGATACCGGCAGCGTAGCATCACCGAACCGTGAAACCGAAGCGATGTTGGATGGCAGTGACGCGGTAGCGGATTGGCCTGTGCTCAATGCGCTCGTCAATACTGCCGGCGGGGCAAGTTGGGTAAGCCTGCACCATGGTGGCGGTGTGGGTATGGGTTATAGTATTCATGCGGGGATGGTGATCGTGGCAGACGGTACCGATGATGCAAAAAAAAGAATATCCCGGGTGTTGCGCAACGACCCGGGGATGGGCGTGATACGACATGCGGATGCGGGTTATGATGTAGCAAAAGATTATGCGAGGAAATTTAAATTGGATATAAAGGAGCGGTTGAAGTGATACTATTTAAGGATGCCAACTTTTGAAAAGTTGGCATCCTTAAACAAAAATCAATTTTGGGTCAAAATCAAAAAAAACAATATAAAATGTAAAATAAACTTGTCATTTAGAAATGTTTGCTTATATTTATGGTGTAATAAATACATTATATTTTAATAAGACAAGAAAAACTTCCGGCAAACAGATTCTGTTCTTCGCCGTCCTTTGGGCGCTAACTTATATGATTTGTCTCCTGATTTTAAAAAGAGACTTAGTTTCCAAACCGGTGGGAATATTCCTTTCATTTCTCCCCGTTATTAGTTTCTGTTTCTTCATTTACTTTTTTATTATAGGAATCAACGAAATGGATGAAGTTGAACGCCGGATACAATTGGAAGCTGTGGTTTGGGCGTTTACCCTCGGACTTTTATTATTAATGACGCTGGGATTATTGGATTTTGTCGTCATCCTTAAAAAAGCAGATTGGAGTTACATTCACCTCATCCCTTATTTTTTCACATTTTACTTTTTAGGTATTGTCATTTCAAAACGTAAATACAGTTGAAATGAAAAATACCATAAAGGTAGAAAGGGCTAAAAAGAACTGGACACAGGAAGGTTGGCAAAGAAAATAATGTCACGGCAATCGGTCAATTCAATTGAAAGCGGGAAATTTATTCCTTCTACTGTCCTTGCATTAAAAATGGCGGCTGCATTCGGGACCTGGTTGAAATAATATTTCAACTTGAAACCGGTGATTAAAATATTTTCCTTGCGAAGAAACCGAAAAGGGCTTTAATCCTCGATATTTTGGTATCGCCCATCTTAATAGACTCCTCAGAGCCACTGGCCCATTCACCAAAATTATTTACATAAAAATTTATGATCCTTATCCAGTTTTCCGACACCTGTGTGCTCGTCCGGTAAAAGGTTTTATAAGTAAAAGTTGCTTTTACGGGATAGATAGTTACACCCGGCCCGCCGCCGATATCCCTTAAATATTGCCACTTACGTGGTGTGCCGAGCTGCATCGCTGTTACATCCACGGTAACTGCGCCGTCAAGCCCGGTTGAAGCGGCTTTTTCACCTTTACTGCAACGCAATAATTTTTTAAACAGTTCTAAATTGGGTTTTGCGGAGGTGGAAACTGCGGATTGCGCTACAGGGCAGGAGAGGATAGGGCGGTCAGCGGATAGTGTATTATTTGCATCCACTGTCGCCTTACCTACAGCCACAGCGGTTTTTTCCGGTTGATAGGGACTTGCATTGCTCATCCGCATTTGGGAAGCGCGTATCCAAAGCCCTTCCAAATACATGCCGCCACGGGCCTGTACATCCAACCTTACGCGATAATAATCGCCGTTCCGCGGGTCACTTTGTAAATAGGGCATCACCGTTCCTTTTTCATAAGAATTGATACCGGCTTTATCGGCTTCCACCCGGTCGCCGGTTTTAAATTTGCCTGTATTGTTGGAACCCGTTTGTTGAGTGTCGTTTTGCTGATTCGCGTTTGCCCTTTGGCCCGGGACCCTGAGTTTGTCTGTAGTTAGCCATTCGTCCCAACTATCAGAATAGCCGTTCCAATGAATTTTATATTTACCGGCATTGACCTCCTTTATTTCCCCCGCATACCAGGTGCCGTTTGACAAGCCTTCTAATTTATCCCCCACTTTAATTGCCTGGCAATTAGCGTTGGTATAAATGGTAAGGCTCAGCAGGAGCATCATTACCACTCGGCATGCAAAATTAATGTAAAGAGATTTTTTCATGATCAGTAGGGTTTATGCAATGTTGGTAAATCAAAATGTCTCAGTTGTCGATACAGGCCGGCATAAAGCTAATGTATAATATGATCATTTGCTACTAAAAAAAATAGTGGTCTTCAGGAATTGACGATACCGCTATTTAAATAATATATGGCGATGATTTAGGTGTGTTATATCAAACCCATATTATTTGATTTTTTATGCCGCTCTTTTAAAACATTGGAGACATCATCAAGCTTAAAACCTTTTGCCTCGAGTAAGATCAAATAATGAAATAAAAGATCAGCTGCTTCGCCTATAAACAATTCCGCATTATCATCCTTTGCCTCAATAACCAGTTCCACCGCTTCTTCACCTACTTTTTGAGCGATCTTATTAATTCCTTTTGCAAATAATGAAGCTATATAGGATTTTCCGGAGAGGTCGTTCTTTCGTTCGGAAATTATTGTTTGCAGTTGCCGAAGAAAATCGTCTGGCTTATTTTCTTCATTCCAGCAGGTATCTGCTCCCGTATGGCAGACCGGCCCTGAAGGATCTGCCCTGATCAGTAAAGCATCATTATCACAATCGACTTTTATTTCTTTTACAAAAAGAAAATTCCCGCTTTCTTCACCTTTCGTCCATAACCTGTTTTTGCTGCGGCTGAAGAAAATTACTTTTTGCAATGCTTGGGTTTTTGCCAATGCTTCTTCATTCATATAACCAAGCATTAAAACTTTATTTGTGTCCGCGTCCTGTATAATGGCCGGGACAAGTCCATCACTAAATTTGTTGAAGTCAGGCCCACCGGGCTTCCCGGAAGAAAATCTATCTATGATATTCATGATCGTATTTTAATGTTGTGTGCCTTTAAATATTTTTTTAACCCCGGAATTTCAATTTCCTTATAATGAAATACACCTGCAGCTAAGGCTGCATCTGCATGTGCAATTTCAAATACATCTTTGAAATGCTCCTGGCTACCGGCACCACCTGAAGCAATGACGGGAACGGGTAAGCTCTTCGACAATGTTGCTGTTATATCAAGTGCAAATCCTTTTTTTGTGCCATCGTTATTCATACTTGTCAATAAAATTTCTCCTGCACCGGCTTCAACCGCCTGCCTCGCCCAGTATGTTGTTTTAACTCCTGTTGGGGTTCTGCCCCCGTTTAAATAGACATACCATTCGCCATCGGCTTCCTTTTTGGTATCGATAGCCAACACCACACATTGGCTTCCAAAAGCATTGCTTAATTGCTTTAGTAACGGGGGATCTTTAAATGCTGCGGTATTTACTGATATTTTGTCGGCACCGTTTTGCAACAGCAAGGCTACATCATCGGGTGACCTTATTCCGCCACCGACGGTAAAAGGAATATTAATATGTGATGCGATCCGTTTCACCAATTCAACCAAGGTTCTTCTTTTTTCCCCCGTTGCCGTTATATCCAGGAAAACCAATTCATCCGCTCCCTGTTGGGAGTACAGCATCGCCAGTTCCACCGGGTCGCCTGCATCACGGATACTTTCAAAATTTATCCCTTTCACCGTTCTGCCATCCCTGATATCAAGGCAGGGTATGATGCGTTTACAAAGACCACGCCCTTCCGGCGTTGGCTCCGGGTTTTGGAAAAGTTCATTATAAAGCAAATTTTCATTCATCTTCTGTTGAATTATTCATAATTAATGAATTACATAAAATATTTGTACCCTTCCGTGATCCCCTTCAGTGGGTTCATGGGCACCAAACCTTCGTAAATGGCCTTGCCGATGATTGCACCATGGCAGCCAATTTCCTGTAATTCCCGGACATCATTCAAACTGCTTACTCCGCCACTGGCAATCAAATTAATTTCGGGGTGCTGTTCCATAATTCTTTTATACAGATCGATCGACGGGCCGGCTAACATCCCGTCTTTGGAAATATCCGTACAGAAAATATTGGTTACCCCAAGGCTGACCAACCTGTTTAAAAAATCAAAAATATTTATACCGCTATCTTCCAGCCAGCCGCTGATCTTTACTTTTTCATCCAGCACATCGGCGCCGATCAAAAAATGGTCAGCACCGAACTTCAAGAGCCATTCTTCCAGTATTTCCGGGTGCTTTACGGCCATGCTTCCGACGGTTACGATCGAGGCACCCGCATTCAGAATAGTTTCCACATCTGTGATCTTCTTTACACCTCCTCCGAAATCGATCACCAGGTCAGTAGCAGCAGCAATGTTTTCCAGGACAGCAATATTAATGAGCCGGCCGGCTTTCGCTCCGTCCAGGTCTACGATATGCAAACGCTTCAAACCCGCCCCTGCAAATTGTTTGGCCACTTCAACCGGGTCGTCATTATATATTTTTTGTTGGGCGTAGTCACCGTTTGTAAGCCGCACACATTTACCGTTGATGATATCTATTGCCGGTATGATGGTCATGTTCGTTGTATGAAGTTTTTTAAAATCGTTTCCCCCGCAACGCCTGATTTTTCAGGATGAAACTGCACTGCGTAAAAGTTATCTTTTTGTAATGCTGCGGTGAAGGGCAATATATAATCCGTTTTTGCTACCGTGCTGTTGCATAATGCCGCGTAATAACTGTGCACCGTATACACGAACGTTTCATCCGGTAACCCGTTAAATAAAACAGATCTGCAATCATAAATATTATTCCAACCTACCTGTGGCACCTTAAGCCCGCATTCAACCTCTCCTGTCGGGGGAGGACTAAACAATTTCACCGGGGTATCAAATATTCCCAGGCATTTTGTATTGCCCTCCTCAGAATGATCACACATTAACTGCATGCCGAGACAAATACCCAATACAGGTTGTTTTAAACCCGCAATGATTTGATCCAGTTTCCTTTCACGCAAATATTCCATTGCTGCATGTGCATGGCCTACACCGGGAAATATTACGCGATCCGAGCCCCGGATTATTGCAGGATCATCTGTTACAACTGACTCAACCCCGATACGCTCCAATGCATACTGCACGCTTTGGACATTGCCGGAATTATATTTTATTATTGCGATCATAATATTCCTTTGGTAGACGGTAGTGAATTGTTATTGATGTCGCGCTTTGCAGCCATCTTAACCGCTTTTGCAAATGCTTTAAAGATCGCTTCGATCTTATGATGCTCATTTTCTCCTTCGGCTTTGATATTCAAATTGCACTTTGTGGCATCACTGAAGGATTTAAAGAAATGAAAAAACATTTCTGTCGGCATTTCTCCTATTTTCTCCCGTTTGAATTCCGCTTCCCAAACGATCCAATTACGGCCGCCGAAATCGATGGCAACCTGTGCCAGGCAATCATCCATGGGTAAAAGAAACCCGTAACGCTCTATGCCCCTTTTATCACCTAAAGCTTTCGCAACAGCCTCTCCCAAAGCAATGCCTACATCTTCTATGCTGTGGTGTTCATCAATGTGCAGGTCTCCCTTACATTCAATAGCCAGATCTATATTTCCATGCCGGGCAACCTGCTCCAGCATATGATCGAAAAACGGGATGCCGGTATTAATGTTTGCTTTACCGGTACCATCCGGGTTTAACTCAACAGTAATATTTGTTTCATTGGTACTACGCTGATGTTTGATCATCCGCGCGGGTAATTTCAAATACTTATATATCTCTGCCCAATGCGGTGTTTCCAAAACGATCACCTTTTCTTTCAGATCGTCGGTCTTCTCATCAATTTCTTCAGCCCCTAATGATGAATCATTATTCAGCCATAACCCTTTGCAGTGTAAATTTTTGGCGAGTTGCATATCGGTTATGCGATCACCGATCACAAATGAGTTAGGCAGATCATACGCGGGGTTATCAATATATTTTGTAAGCAGACCGGTAGCAGGCTTACGTGTAGGCGCATTATCTGAGGGGAAGGTCCTGTCAATGATCACTTCCGCAAAATGTATATTTTCATTTTCAAGGCTTTTCATTACGAGGTTGTGCAGCGGCCAAAAGGTTGATTCAGGAAAAGTTGCTGTACCTAATCCGTCCTGGTTGGTTACCATCACAAGCCTGTAATCAAGTTCTTCAACAATTTTCCTCATGTAAAAAAACATATCGGGATAAAATTCCAGTTTACTGAAATCATCCAGTTGGTATGTTGGCGGTGCTTCTTTGATCAGTGTGCCATCCCGGTCTATGAATAATATCTTTTTCAAGGTTTATAGTTTTTAAAAGCTGTTAATAAAAGTGTATTCTCTTCGGGCGTTCCTATACTGATGCGCAAACAGTTTTCACAGTTGATCTCTTTGCTTCTGTTGCGCACCACGATACCGTTCGCTGCAAGAAATTGATAAAGGGAATCCGCATCATCCGTTTTGACCAATATAAAATTGGCATCAGAAGGGTAAACAGTCCTTACAAATGAAAGATCATCCAGGTCTTTTACTATTTTATTCTTTTGTTGAACTGTTTCCTTTATCCATTCATTTACCTGATCAATATTTTGCAACGCGATCATTGCCGTTTGTTGGGAGGCTTCATTTATATTATAAGGCGGTTTTACTTTATTAAAAATGTCAATGATATCAAAAGATGCAAAACATAATCCAAGGCGTAAACCCGCAAGCCCCCAAGCCTTCGAAAGGGTTTGCATTACGATAATATTGGGATACTCCGTTAACTCCTGTATAAATGTTTTTTGTTTTGAATAGTTGATATAAGCTTCGTCAATGATCACAATACCCGGGAAGTTATTCAGCAAAAACTCCATATCAACCCTGTTCATATTATTGCCGGTGGGGTTATTGGGTGAACAGATAAAAAGTAATTTTGTATTGCTGTCCGTTGCACGCAGGATGGCTGTTGTATCAGGTTGAAAGTCTGCAGTAAGATTCACTTTCCTTATTTCGACATCATTGATATTTGCACTTACGGCATACATGCCATAGGTCGGCGGACAAATAATTATGTTGTCTTTGCCCGGGTTGCAAAAAACCCTGTAGGCCAGGTCGATGATCTCATCACTGCCGTTGCCGATGAAGATATTTTCTGCAGGCACTCCTTTTATTTTTGCCAATTGAAATTTTAATTGCCATTGCAACGGATCGGGATAACGGTTATAATTTTCCTTTACCGGAGAACCATACCCATTCTCATTGGCATCTAAATAAACGGAAGCCCTGCCCGTAAACTCATGCCTTGCGGAGGAATACGGTTTCAGGTTCCTTATATTTTCCCTTATCAGTTTTTGCAGGTCAAATTCCATCGTTAATTCTATATTGCATTTAATCTTATGGTAATTGCATTTTTATGGGCATCTAATCCTTCTGCTGCAGCCATTAATTCAACAGCGGGGCCAATATTTTGCAATCCTTCTTTACTTATTTGTTGAAAAGTTATCTTTTTAACGAAACTATCAACCGACACCCCGCTATATGCCTTTGCATACCCGTTTGTGGGAAGGGTATGATTGGTTCCTGATGCATAATCACCCGCACTTTCAGGCGAATAATGGCCCAGGAAAACACTGCCGGCATTTACGACCGATGATGCAAGATCTTCTGCATGATCAGTAGCAATGATCAAATGCTCGGGTGCATATTCATTTATCAGTGAAAAAGCTTCTGCTATATCTTCTAAAACAATTGCCACACTGTTTTCCAGGGCTTGTAATGCAATTTCTTTTCTTGGTAATTCCGGCAGTTGTTTTTCAATTTCTGACTCTACCTTTTCTACAATTGAAGCGGAGGAAGCAACTAATAACAGATGGCTGTCCGCTCCGTGTTCGGCCTGGCTCAATAAGTCAGCAGCTACAAAGGCAGGATTACAGGTTTCATCTGCATAAACAGCCACCTCACTGGGGCCGGCAGGCATATCAATGGCAATACCCTGAGCATTTACCAATTGCTTCGCGCAGGTCACATATTGATTACCCGGCCCGAATATTTTATTCACTTTGGAAATGGTTTGCGTTCCGTAGCTCATTGCGGCAATGGCCTGTACACCCCCGATCTTATAAATATTTTTTATGCCGATAAGTTGAGCTACATACAAAATGACCGGGTTTATTGTATTGTTCTTTTCGGGTGGCGTGCAAATTATAATATTCCTGCATCCCGCGAGTACAGCAGGAATACCCAACATGAGTAGAGTAGAAAATAGCGGGGCTGTGCCCCCGGGAATATATAAACCAACTTTTTCTATAGCAACGGATCTTCGCGAACATATAACTCCGGGCGTGGTTTCTACCTGTTTAATTTCTTCGACCTGAGCTTTATGAAATGCGGTGATATTGGCTTTTGCCAGGTCGATCGCATCCTTTAAATCAGCTTCTACATTAGCTATGGCTTCTGAGATCTCTTTTTCACTGACAATAAAATCATCAGATAGTACCCCGTCAAATTCTGCAGTATATTTTGTAACCGCATCATCCCCGTTTAATTTTACATCGTCAAGGATCATAGAAACCTTTGGCTGCAATTGACTTTGATCAAAAGCCAGTCTTAACAATAATTGGGAGCGTATCTCTTTTTCGGGGTTATTATAAACTTTCATTTTAGTATTTTTCGCTTCGGGGGCAGTTAATGTTTTTATTTGCTGCATTTGTCCAGAAGTTCAGCGGCAAGCTAAACGCAAGCAGTTTTAAGTTAATTAAACGATCATTTTTTCAATGGGTATCACCAATATTCCCTCTGCCTCATATTCTTTTAATTTTTCTATCACATCCCAAAATTCATTTTCGTTTACCACACTTTGTATACTGCTCCAGCCGGGCTCTGCCAACGGCACTACTGTCGGACTTTTCATCCCGGGCAATAAGGAGAAAATATTGTTTAACTGATGGTTTGGCGCATTTAACATGATATACTTATTGTTCCCTGCGGTTTTTACGGATTTGATGCGCAATAATAATTTTTCCAGTAAACCCCTGTTTTCTTCGGATAGATCTTTATGGGCAGTTAACACCGCTTCAGATCTTAAAATAATGTCTACCTCTTTCAAACCATTGGTGAATAAAGTGCTGCCGCTGCTCACCAGGTCACAGATGGCATCTGCCAGGCCAATGCCGGGTGCAATTTCCACAGAACCGCTTATCTCATGAATTTCTGCATTGATGCCGGATCCTTCCAGGTATTTCCCCAGGATAACAGGGTAGGAGGTAGCAATTTTCAATCCGGCAAGATCGGCGGCGGTGGCATAAGGAAGCGTTTTGGGTACGGCTATACTCAACCGGCATTTGCCGAATCCCAAACGAAAAACAAGGTCGATGTCTTTAGCTTTTTCGAGCAACACATTTTCGCCGACTATACCGATATCCGCCACACCATCGTACACATACTGAGGGATATCGTCATCTCTAAGAAAGAAAATTTCCAGCGGAAAATTTTCCGCAACGGTTTTTAATTGTTTATGCCCGTTGTTTAACTGTATCCCGCATTCCTTTAAAAGTTTTACAGAGTCTTCGTACAATCTTCCTGATTTTTGAATGGCGATCTTTAGCATTTCTTTGAATTTAGTGCAATAAAAAAGGGCTCACTTTTCAGTAAGCCCTATTGAGAATATGTTTATTCATTACATATCAACATAGCTTACCCTTAGGCAGTGTATGATGATGGTGTATGTTGATGATTAGTTTCATTATTTATGCAAATGTAAGAGAATGGCATCTCTCATTGTTAGAAACGCAAAATTAGTAGCGTTAATTTAGCTTATTAAAAACTTTTGTTATTAAAGTTATTATTTAAGTTTTACCCTTAGATCTACGCATGAATTGCATTTCCGGATTATACTTACCGAGACCCGGCATAAAATAAAACTTTTTACATCCTTTATTTCCTACCGATCCTATACAACCTTCCTTCATCAGTAACGGCATATAAAGCCCCGTCCTTCCCTTGGGTAATATCGCGAAATCTTTGGCCTTGGTCAGATAACATTTTTTCCTCCCCGGTCACTTTATTATTGGTAATAACCAGCCTGGCGATATGGTTACTGTTGAGACCGGTAATGAACAGGTTGTTTTTCCATTCCTGCATTTTATCACCGCTGTAAAATGTCATGCCGCTTGGAGACAGCACAGGATCCCAAAAATATACGGGTTGTTCCAGGCCTTTCTGTTTTGAAATGCCCGGGCCCACTTTCTTCCCGTTGTATTCTTTGCCATAGCTGATCAGGGGCCATCCGTAATTGAGGCCCGCTTTTATTAAATTTAATTCATCTCCTCCCCGCGGACCGAATTCGTTCTCCCAAACATCTCCTGTAGCGGGGTGGATCGCTAAGCCCTGCACATTACGATGTCCGTAGGTATATATTTCCGGCCTCGCGCCTGAATTACCGATAAAAGGATTACCTGCAGCCGGTTGCCCGTTTGTTGTGATCCTGATGATTTTTCCTAATGCAGAATTAAGATCCTGCGCCTGCGGGCGGGTCTCTATATCTGAACGCTCGCCGGTACTTACCAACAGGTTACCCGTTCTGTCAAATACTACCCGCGAACCGTAATGAAGGCTGCCGCGGTAGGCAGGCGTAGCGCGATAAATGACCTGCACATTTTCTAAACGCTGTTCGTCAGCTGATAAAGATGCTTTTCCTACCGCAGTAAGATTGCCGCTTGCAGTATTTTCTGAAAATGACCAGTAGATCATCCGATTAACTGTGAATGCCGGGTCAAGCGTAATACCCAACAAGCCACCCTGTCCGCCGGCATTCACAGCCGGTACGCCGGCAATCGGAGAAGCGATCTGCCCGCTACCGGAAACGATGCGCATCGCACCTCTTTTTTCTGTGATCAGGAAACGACCATCCGGTAGTTGGACGATTCCCCAGGGATGATCCAGTTTATCCGTAACGATCCTGCCTTCATACGGGGTAATTGTTTTTGCTGCAGCGATCCGCGTTTGCCCGGGAAATGCCGTTTGATATTCTGATGGCGGATCAGAAGTTTCAACAGGGGAGGTTGTGTTCTCCGTTTTTACAACATTAGCACCCATACGATTGTTTTCCCCGCAGGAAAAAAGGATCACCACAAATACTAAAGGCGACAGGAATGATCTATGCATAAAACGATTTTTAATAATATGGTAAAAATTGTACCGGGATATCGATCGCTCCCGAATATTAATATTAAAAAGAAAAACAGTGCTTAACAAATTATATTTATCTTGGTTCTTAAAAATCAATACTTTACTTATGAAATTGACTTCCGTACTCTCCCTTCTTTTTAGTTTCTGTATCCTCTCATCCTGTGCACAACCCGGTAATTGGAAAGGTACTGTGATCCACAATTTTTCCGGTTCTGTGAACAATTATTCCTTCGCTTCCAAGACAGATAAAGTCGTGATACCCGAATCTAAGGAACCATTTGCAGCATCAGGTGACATTTATTTCCTGAACGATAAATTTAATAAAAGAGGAACCCTTATCCGAAAGTTTTCCGGCGGGCAATTTAAAGATGTGCTCGACATGAGTAGCGAAAACTCCGTTTATAAAAAACAATTAGATGAGTATAGCTTCATCCGGGGAACTGGTATTTCGGGCATCATGTCTTATATGGATGACCCTAAAGTTTCACCCGACGGAAAATATATCAGTGTGACCATCCTGGGCGGCCATCAAAATGCATTTACAAAAAACTGTGTTGCTGTATTCAGTATGTCCACACAGGAACTCATCACAAAATTTGATGAAAAGTATTATGGAAGTTGGACACCGGATAACAGGTTAGTGATCTGCGGTACTTACAAACGGGGTTCAACCGATGAGCCGTTGTATGAAAGCAAATCACCGGGAATCTTCATCACGGATAAAAACCTGTCAAACCCGGTTAGAGTTGACCCGGGTTTAAACGATCCCTCACCTTACCACGCCACCGTAAGTCCTGACGGCGGGAAAATCGCTTACATTATTAATAACCGTGTTTGGATCATGGATATTACCGGTAAAAATAATAAGCAGCTTTCTGATGTGGACAGGGACAACGTGGAAACTTACCCGGCATTTTCTCCTGACGGAAAGTATGTAGCGTGTTGGGTATACAAAACTTTCGAACGTTCTTATTATACTGCTATAGCGGTTTTATCAGTTGCTGCTCCAAAGCCGGTAGTGCTCTCCGATAAAGCACCTGTTTGGCCAAAAGACACCAAAGGATTTCGCATCAGCGGCGGAAACGGGCAGATGAGTTGGATCAAATAAGCGGGCAAAAATCATCAGCAATTGTTTTAAATTTTTGGCAGCGATGAACGGTCGTGTAAATTAAAAATAAAATAAGGATGCCAACTTTTGAAAAGTTGGCATCCTTATTTTACTTTATTCCTGTTCCGGTGGAAAATCCGCACCGGTGGTCGTTTCTTCCCAGGCATCAAAATCTGCTTTCAGTTCCTCCAGTTTAGCACGGGCACCTTTGAGTGCTGCTGCACCGAGCAACAATCTTAACGGCGGGTTTTCCGCATCCACTGCTTTTACAATGGCGATAGCGGCACGTTCCGGGTCACCGGGCTGGTTACCGCTATAGCTGCGGATATTGGTTTGGTTTTGCCGCGCGGTGTCTTTATAATCACTGATCTTTATGGGGCTGTCTGCAGCAGAACGGCCGGCCCAATCTGTTCTGAAACCGCTGGGTGCCACGATCGTAACTTTTATTCCCAACGGCGCCACTTCTTTCGCCAAGGCTTCGGAAAGCCCGTCCACGGCAAATTTCGTTGCATTATAAAATCCCACAGCAGGAAAAGCCCGCAGTCCGCCAATGGAAGAGATATTTACAATATGCCCGCTTTTTTGTTTACGCATCTGCGGTAAAACTTCCTGTGTCATTTTTGACAATCCGAAAAAGTTGATCTCGAACATACGGCGCACAGCATCGTCTTCACTTTCTTCTATGGCACCAAAATAACCGATGCCCGCGTTATTTACTACCACATCAATGCGACCGAACGCATCGATCGTATCCCTTACGGCGGATTCGATCTGCGCCGGCTTGGTCACATCCAGTTTTAAGGCAATGGCATTTTTATAAACGGATACGATATCTTTTATATCATCTGTATTCCGCGCAGTTACTGCCGCTTTGTTGCCGGATTGCAATACATATTTTGCGAGTTCCCTTCCGAAGCCCGTAGAACATCCGGTGATCAGCCAAACTTTACTCATAATTTTTATTTAAGGTTGCCTGCGCAATAGGCGGGCCATATTTTATTTTACATCTGCGCGTACAATGATCTCAGTTTATCTCTTGTGATGGTCTTTTGCCAATCTTTACCGAGTGCGTTTTCCCAAAGCGGCACCAAGCCCAGGGAGATATCGATCATTTTATCATATTCGGTTTCTGTAAGACCGGCGCATACTCCCCGGGGAATATCGATTGTATGCTTTGCCACCATTTGTTTAAACTCTTTCACACCATCAGGATAAAACGCTGCCAACTTATCAAAGACAATACAATTTCCCACACCATGCTTTGTTCCTAATAAATAGGAGAGCCCGTAGCTCATGGCATGCGCTACTCCTACCTGTGAATAAGCTATACTCATTCCTCCGTGCCAGGATGCCATCATCAGCTTGTCCTGCGAATCGCTGTCCCTGCTGTCTTTGCGCAGGTACACCGTTCTGCAAAGTTCGAGTGCCTGCTCACCGTAGCTTTGGCTGAAAGCATTCAGGAAAGTTCCCGTTAAGGATTCTATGCAGTGGATATAACAATCCATCCCCGTATAGAACCACTGGTTATCCGGTACGCCTTCTGTCAGTTCCGGGTCAAGCACCACCTGGTCAAAGGGTGTAAAATCAGAATTCAATCCTAATTTTTTCAAAGGGCCGGTCAGCACTGTTGTCCGCGAAACCTCTGCACCCGTGCCCGAGAGTGTAGGGATACCTACATGGTATATCCCTTCATTTTTTAAAAGATCCATCCCTGGTAAGTTGCAGAAGAACCGGGTTGGTGAGCATTAGTGCTACTGCCTTTGCATAGTCAAGCATGGTGCCGCCGCCAATACCGATGATGCCGGAAACCTCCGGAATTTTGCCGCGATCTCATCACGGTATTTGTCTACATAGGTGGTCTTCGGTTCTTCGGCTGCACTTATAAAAATGATATAGTCATTTTGCTCCAGGGTATCCTTTCAATGATCTTCGCATTGCCTTTAAAAACATCATCCACTAAAAATATAAATGGAGCATCAGCATTTTTTCGTTTCGGTTTTAATATCTCACTTAACTGGTTAAAACTTCCCCTGCCAAATACAACGCGGGGAACCATCGGGAAATTCTTAAAGCTCATTGTTTTTGTTTTTATTTATTTAGGTATGCTTCGGCACGAAGCAGGTCATCAGGCGTATCTATTTCCACACCCATATAAGCCGAGGTAACCATTTTTATTTTCTTACCGTATTCCAGGAAACGGTTGCATTCAATTTTTTCAGTGGCTTCCAGCGGGGTTAGGGCCATGCGGTAAAAATCCATCAGGGCCTGCTTCCGGAATGCATACACCCCGATATGCTCATAATATGTTGTCGGGGTTTCTTTATCCCGCGGGTATGGGATGGGGGAGCGGGAAAAATACAGGGCAAAATCATCAATGCCGGTCACCACTTTTACAAAATTAGGATCTGAAATATCCTGTAGATTGGTCATTTCCTGCATGAGTGAAGCAAGGTCGATGGATGCCGCATCAGGGCCGTCGAATACCGAAAGCAATTTTTCCAGCGCGGCTTTATTTACAAAAGGCTCATCACCCTGTATGTTTACCACTATATCAGCGTCGGAATATTCCGCGGCTTCTGCAATGCGGTCCGTGCCGCATTCATGCTCACGAATACTTCGTACAACAGGAGCACCGCAAATTTTTACGGCATCGGTAATAATATCACTGTCGGTAACGATGATCACCTCATCAAACAATCCTGTATTCACCGCAGCTTCATAGGTCCTTGCGATCACGGGTTTACCTCCGAGGTCGGCCACTAATTTTCCGGGAAACCGCGTAGCGCCGTAGCGGGCCGGTATCATCGCGATGATCTTCATTTACAAAACTGATTTTATTGCCTTCACCATTTTGTCTGCCCTTTCCTGCAATTGTTCCGGGGTCCAGGATAATTTTATTAAACAGGAAATATTCCGGGAAATAAGGTCATCTGATTGTACGAAGTCTGTATTTCCCAGATCCTGCATTCCTTTTGTAATAGTTTCGGAATAAGCACCCGGGCCCGTCAGTTTTTTCAGGTGATCCCATTTGCGGATATAATGCCAGTTATTATCGAAATAATAAAAGGCCCCGTCCACACCGTCAGCCGAAAATAATTTCATAACCTCCCTTGCCTGATCAGCAGAGGGCATGAAGAAGGATAGAAAAGTAGCGCTGTCGCCTTCTTCGTCAGGGATGCGCCGGAATTCCAGACCCGGTATGGTTCGCAATGCATTCTTCAGGAATTTTTTATTTTTTCTTTGAATGCCGATGAATTCATCCATCCTCCGAATCTGTGCTAGTCCAACGGCTGAACTCAATTCCGATATCCGGTAATTGTACCCGATGAACGGGTGGTTTTCCAAACCGCGGTCCGATCCTTCATGGTCATGGCCATGATCTGAGAAATGGTCGGCAAATTTTGCGTAGCGTTCTTCATTGGTAATCATTGCACCGCCTTCGCCGCAGGTGATGGTCTTTACATAATCAAAAGAAAAGCAGCCTGCATCGCCGATAGTTCCTAAGAATCTTCCTTTATAAGACGCGCCGAATGCCTGGGCCGCATCTTCGAGCAGGAAAAGGTTATGTTTTTTGCAAATGGCCTGCAATGCATCGAGGTCGGCCATCGATCCGCACATATGCACGGGCATCACCACTTTTGTTTTAGGAGTAATAAGTTTTTCTACCGCGGCAGGCGAAAGGGTAAGGGTATCATCAATGTCTGCCAGGATAGGCGTGGCCCCTGCTGTAAGGATGGATTCAAAGCTCGCAACAAAAGTGAAAGCAGGCATGATCACTTCATCGCCGGCACCTACCCCCAAGGCTGCCAGTGCCAGGTTAAGCGCCGCGGTTCCGCTGCAGGCCAGTTGGGCATGTTTGACGTTTAAACGTTTTTCAATTTCAGCTTCCAATTCCTTTGACTTCCAAACGCCATTACGCATTCCGTCAAATCCATAGCGCATTAGTACTCCTGTTTCCATTACCTCGTTTACTTCCCTGCGTTCTGCTTCCCCGAATAATTCAAATCCCGGCATATCTGTTCAGATTAATTAGGTTTCAAAGATACATCCGCGCCGCGGTTTTATTACACAAAAATAACAGTTTGGAGGCGCAGGATCAGGCTATCGCATTTATATAAGCGGTAAATTGCCCCTGCTTCACGGGAGTATCTTTAAATAAAAAAACGATGAAAAGATTATTGCTTCTTCTTCTCCCTTGTTTTGCACTTACCGCATTCCTTCCGCAGAAAAACATAACGGGAGAACAGATCTTAAAAAAAATGTACAGCCGTTATTCAGGCAATTGGTATAAAAATTTCACGTTTACACAAACCACGGAGAATTACCGGAACGATAGCCCGGTCAAAACCGCTACCTGGTATGAAGCCATCGTTTTCCCTGATTATTTTCGAATTTCATTCGGAGACATAAAAGACGGCAATGCGATGTTGCAAATAAAAGATTCCGTTTTCAATTTTCGTAAAGGAAAAATGTTTCGTAAAAGCCTGAAAGGGCAGGACCACACTTTCCTGCTCGGCGGAATGTATTTTATTCCTTTCGATAGTGTAAAGGTCCGCATGGAAAAAGAGGGTTATGATATTTCAAAAGCATACGAATCAGAATGGAAGGGAAAAAAAGTATACGTGTTGGGTGCAAACAGTGCGGTTGAAAAAACCAACCAACTTTGGATCGAAAAAGACCGGCTGATCCTTGTTCGTTTCCTTAAATACGAAGGAGCCAATAAAGAAGAAGCCATCTTCGGGGATCATAAAAAATTCGGAAAGGCCCGGTCGGAAACATCCTGTAGCTTTTTTGTAAATGACAAACTTATCCAAACAGAAAAATACAATGATTGCCGGGTGAATACAAATGTGGACATGCGGTTATTTGACCCGTATAATTTTTATCAGCAATAACTTTTACTATGGAATATATTTTTGAACGCCACCGAAAGTCAGGAAATATTTATTGGAAACCGTTCATGACCTTACGACGGAACAATTCAATCATATTCCTGCAGGCTTCTCCAATAACATCATCTGGAACCTTGGTCACTTGGTCGCTGCCCAGCAGGGAGTCTGTTATGTGCGCCCGGGAAAAGCATTGAAGGTGGACAAAGATATATTTGAAGATTACAAACCCGGTACGCGGCCCCTTAACTACGTGGACAGCATCGGGATTGACAGGATAAAGGGACTGGCAATGGAAACAATCGAGATCTTTGAAAAAGATTGCCTGGCCAACGAATTTGAAAACTATACACCCTGGACCACACGGTACGGAGTGGAACTGAACAATATTAAAGTAGCCACGGAGTTTTTATTTTACCATGAAGGTATTCACCTGGGTTATATTATGGCGTTGAGGAAATGTTTGAGAAAATAACTTTTGTTTTAAGGGAATTGGGAATTGGGAATTGGGAATTGGGAGAAGTTTGTTTACATCGGAGTTTGTAACCGTTTTGAAGTACCTAATTATAAAACAGCTGCTGAAATCTTAGCAATAAACTATATTTTTTTTTTGTAAAAGACTGCGAGGTCGATAAAGACTATCAGAAGATAAGCAGTCTACCCAATTCCCAATTCCGAATTCCCAATTCCTTTTTGACAGATCTTAAATTTCAATATCGATGTAAACCTCGCACAGCATGGAGTCTACCCAATTCCCAATTCCTAATTACCAATTCCCCCTTCACCCCCAAACCAACGCACTCGCCCCTAAGATCGCGGCATCGCTTTCTTTAAGTTCGCTGAAGATAAGTTGTACTTTATTTTGGAAGATCGGCAGCAGGTTTTTCTCCATGCTTTCTTTTACCGGCTTCATTAAAATATCACCGGCTTTTGTAAGGCCGCCAAACAGGATGATCGCCTGCGGGGAAGAGAACATAACGAAATTTGCCAATGCCTGTCCCAGGATATTACCGGTATATTCAAAAACTTTTTTTGCAATAACATCCCCTTTCAGCGCCGCATCAAAAACCGCCTTGCTGTCCAGGTCACGGGCTACCAATTCGCGGAGTATGCTCGGCTCATTCTCCGTAGCTAAAAATTCTTTTGCCGTGATGGCCACACCGGTCGCGCTGGCATAGCTCTCCAAAGAACCTTTCGCGCCGGTACCGGGGTGAAGCCTTCCCCCCGGGATGATGATTACATGACCCAGTTCACCGGCAAAGCCGTCATGACCCAATATCAACTGACCATTCGCAAATATGCCGCTGCCTACACCCGTACCCAAA
This sequence comes from Ferruginibacter sp., assembly GCA_037719665.1. Lineage (GTDB taxonomy): Bacteria > Bacteroidota > Bacteroidia > Chitinophagales > Chitinophagaceae > Ferruginibacter. The sequence goes on along the minus strand of JBBJLU010000017.1, from coordinate 5,345 downwards.
GTGATCATGATAAAATCCTTCATACCCCTTGCCGCGCCGTACATCATTTCGCCAACCGCCGCAGCATTGGCATCATTGGTCAGCTTTGCCGGCAAATTAAATTTATCGCCGATCAGTTTTGCCAGCGGCACTACACCTTTCCACTTAAGGTTGGGCGCATACTCAATATTGCCGGTATAAAAATTCCCGTTGGGCGCGCCCACTCCGATACCCAGGAAATTCATTTTTTCCCGGGAGGCTATTTCCGGCTGCAGCTTCTCATACAGGTCATTAATATATTCTTCCACGTTATCGTAGCGGTCCGTTTTTATGGATGATTCGAAAACGATATGGCCGCGATGATTTACAATACCGTACTTGGTATTGGTACCGCCGATATCTATTCCTATTGCATGGTCGTGAGAGATGTCCATAATAATAAATTAAATAGCTTCCGGAGTATCCCCCGTCTGTGCGGCATCATAATCGATCCCTTGTTTTGCAAGGATCTTTTTCACGGCGATCGCGAAGAATACCAGGTATGCAAAACAGATCACCGGGATCCAGTAAGATTCATGAATGCCGGATCCGGGTATTGCGGAACGCGATTGCAGGTAATCCGCGAGCTTTCCCTGTATCGGCGGGATGATACCGCCGCCAAGAATCATCATGATAAGGAAGGCAGATCCCTGGGTGGTATATTTTCCTAAACCCGCAACAGAAAGATTAAAGATACATGGCCACATAATGGAGCAAAACAACCCGCCGCTTAGGAAGGCATAAATTGCCACAATGCCTGTGGTAAAAAGGCCGATGACCATTGCAACAGCGCCAAGCAGGCTGAAAATAAGTAAGGTGCGGGCAGGTTTATTCTGACTGATAAAGAATGCAATGATCTGTACGATAACACAAACAACATAAAAATAAAGGGGTTCCATATTTTTACCGGCGATCATGTTTACCCCCAGCACTACACCGAATGCGATCAACGGAATGAAAATAAGTAAGAGTTTTTTGGTGTTGCTTTTAAACCGGAACACGGCTATCGAGCCCGCCCAGCGGCCGATCATCAGGCTTCCCCAATACATGGAAACAAACGGGATGATCTGCGAAGAAGGGTAGCCGCCAAAATCTTTTTGCCGAAGCAATTCGCCAAGATTGCTTCCTATGGCCACTTCCACGCCTACGTACACGAAGATGGCCAGCATTCCCAATACCAGTTGCGGGTACTTCATCGCACCCCAACCCGACGGGTTTTTCCTTGCACTCATATTGGAAAACAACAGGCCGAATATTACAACGGCGAGTGCACCGAATAACCATTTCATTCGATAAGACTCCAACGGTAATTTAACAGCATCTCTTTCCGCACTCAACAATCTAACCTGTCCTTCGGCTTCGGAGATCGTATTTTGAGTAGCGATATCTGTAGCACTCAACACCATTTTTTTTGCGTTATCCGCCACCTGCTGTTTGCCGGCGATCATTTGTTCAATGGCGATGATTTTTGCAGCAGATTCACTTTTATAACTGCTGAACACGGGTACAAACATCACGATCAGGAGACCGGTAATGATGAGTAATGATGCCAATGCTTTGCCCGCGGGTTCTGTTCTTTCATCAGAGATACCTGCCGGAACTTTTTTAGAAAAATAAAACAGCGAGGCTGCAGCCAGGAACAACAATCCTACACCTATATACAAAATAATGACCTTATTCAATTTAAGCGCAGCAATAGACTCATCATTCATGGCAGAAGTAGAAGCGGTACCAAACAATGCAATACCAACGAGGATCGGACCGATCATGGTGCCGAAAGAATTTACACCGCCCCCGAGGTTGGCGCGGCTGCTGCCGGTAGCCGGGTCACCCAGTGAAAATGCCAATGGATAAGCCGCCGTTTGTTGAATGGAAAAACCTAATGCCACGATAAAGAAACCTGCGAGCATTCCCGCAAAAGTATTGCCGTTCACCGCCACGATCATGGCTGCGGCACCAATTGCAGAAAGCAATAATCCGTATACTATACTTCTTTTTAACCCCCATTTTCCTACAAGGTCCTTTCCGCCGAATGCTCCGTAGGCAAACAGTCCCAATGCTCCGACATAATATGCCAGGTAAAAAGCAAAATCGATCAACTGGCTTTGAAATTGATCCAGGTGAAAATAATTTTTGCAGAAAGGAATAAAAACACTGTTGCCCGCGGCAATGAAACCCCAAAAAAAGAAAACCGTTACAAGGGTGCCCAGTGCACCGTAATTTGTCGGTATGGCTTTTTCTTTTTGTTCCCTCATGGATTGTTCAGATAGCATAGTTGTTGGTTTATTTGCTGAAAATAATAAGAAATCGTGTCACCCCGCAGATTTTGTTATTGCCGGTCCTGTTTTCTTCAAAGGGTTTCCCTTTCCTGCACAATAAAATCATAATAACTTCCTACATTCATTTAAAATATTTACGGAAGAAATGGAGATAATTCATATCAGTGCTGAATGTTACCCGATGGCCAAGGTTGGCGGCCTGGCCGACGTTGTGGGAGCTTTGCCGAAATACCAAACAGAAGAAGGGCATATTGCAAAAGTGGTGATGCCCATGCACCGCACAAAGTTTTTATACGATAATGAATGGGAAACGGTGCACAAGGGTCGGTTCTCCATGGAGAAAACGGCTTTTGAATTTACGGTCATTAAAGAATCCACCAATAAACTTGGCTTTGACCTCTACTGCATCGATATTTACGGGTTGCTCGACCGCGAAAATGTGTATGGTTATGATGATGATACCGAGCGCTTCACGGCATTCCAGATCGCAGTGCTGGAATGGCTCAACCAATGGGAACACTTACCGGATATCGTTCATGTGCACGATCATCATGCGGCATTGATACCGTTTATGATGCAGCAATGTTTCGGCTACGCAAAACTTAAACATATCCCTACCGTACTCACCATTCACAATGCACAATACCAGGGATGGATGCAATGGGAAAAAGCCGCGTATATCCCTGCATGGGATACCTGGAAATGGGGCATGCTGGATTGGGATAACCTCGTAAACCCGCTGGCATGCGGTGTTAAATGCGCTCAACGCGTAAATACCGTAAGCCCCGGCTACATGCAGGAACTTACTACAGAGGCAAACGGCCTGGAAGGATTGTTTCGTTCGGAATTTGCGAAATGCAGCGGCATCATCAACGGCATAGATTTTAAAGTATGGGACCCCTTAACGGATACATTTATCATGGATAATTTTTCCGTAAAAGATGCGGATGAAGGAAAGGCATTGAATAAGAAAAAACTTGCGGATGATTTTAAACTCGATCCAAAACTTCCGCTGATCGTTTTCATCGGACGCCTGGTTGCAGAAAAAGCTGCCGACCTTTTGCCTGCTACCATCAAAAATGCATTGACTGCCTATGCCGGCAAACTCAATTTCCTGGTACTCGGTACCGGCGATAAAACAGTGGAATCAGCGTTGGTTGCATTGCAAAATAAATTTGTGGGGTACTATAACACCGGCATAACTTACAATGAAAAGCTAAGTCACCTCATGTACGCGGGTGCAGATTTTTTACTGATGCCCAGCAGGGTAGAGCCCTGCGGACTGAATCAATTATATGCCATGCGCTACGGTACGGTGCCGATGGTAAGAAGAACCGGCGGTTTGAAAGATACCGTTACAGATATTGATGAGAAGAACGGCTACGGAATCTGTTTTGATCATGCATCGTTATCCGATATTGATATAGCTGTGCAGCGTGCGATAGAACTGTATGCCGATAAGAAAAAAATGACTGCCGTGCGACAAAAAATGATGGAGATCAATAACAGCTGGACAGCAAGTGCAAAAAAATACATAGAACTTTACCGCTCTGTACAACCAAAATAATTTTATGAATACCAAAAATGTTGTAGCAGTAATTCTTGGCGGCGGTGCCGGCTCCCGGCTTTACCCGCTTACTGCCACAAGAAGCAAACCTGCCGTGCCCATTGCGGGAAAATACCGCCTGGTGGATATTCCCATTTCCAATTGTATCAACAGCAATATCAACCGGATGTTTGTGCTTACCCAGTACAATTCCGCTTCATTGAATAAGCATATCAAAAATACTTACCAGTTCAGCGGCTTTAGCAGCGGTTTCGTGGATATACTTGCGGCGGAGCAAACACCTGACAGTCTTGGTTGGTTCCAGGGCACCGCAGATGCCGTACGGCAATCGCTGAAGCATATCGAAAAAAATGATTTCGAATATGTGCTGATCCTTAGCGGCGACCAGTTGTACCAGATGGATTTTGCCGAAATGATCGATAACCATATCAATGCATCTGCGGATATATCTATTGCCACCATCCCGGTAGGGTTTAAAGAAGCCACCGAATTCGGTATTTTAAAAACAGACTCCGCAAACCGCGTTACATCTTTCATTGAAAAGCCGGCCCCGGAATTATTGCCCGCCTGGATCAGCGATACCGGCGCTACTATGCAGGTGATGGAGCGGAATTACCTGGCGTCGATGGGTATTTACATTTTCAGCAGGAAAATATTGTTTGACCTGCTGGGGACGGAAAAAAAAGATGCAACAGATTTCGGCAAAGAGATCATACCGGATGCCATTGAAAAATATAAAGTGGCCAGCTACCAGTATGGCGGCTACTGGACGGATATCGGGAATATTCATTCTTTTTTTGAAGCCAACCTGGCATTGACACTGGACCTGCCGGCATTTAACCTGTTTGATAGCAAACGGATGATATTCAGCCGTGCCCGTATGTTGCCACCGGCCAAGATCAGCGGAACTACGATTAATCAAACCATTATTGCGGAGGGATGTATCATTCACGCGGCAAGTATATCCAATTCCGTTATCGGTATCAGGAGCCGGATAGGTTCAGGAAGTATTATTGAAAGCTGTTACATCATGGGTAATGATTTTTATGAAACCATCGAAGAGATCGCTCATGATGTGGTGCGCGGGATACCCACCGTTGGTATCGGTGATAATTGTTTGTTGAAAAATGTGATCATTGATAAAGATTGCCGTATCGGCAATAATGTAAAGATCACCGGTGGTGCACATTTACCGGACGGTGACCATGCATTATTGACCGTAAAGGAAGGTATTGTTGTGCTTAAAAAAGAAGCGATGATACCGGATGGGTTTGTGTTGTAATTCCATTTATTGATCTTTTTTGCTTCGCACTCAGGCGCCGATATGCAGTGCTGAAAATGTGAGTGAGCGTATCTGTGCCTCGAAGGAGAATAAAAGGAATTAAAGGAAACGCTTTGATTTTTTTCAATCAATTTCATTATTGATGTTCTTTTGCTTCTCCAAAAAAGAACCAAAAAAAGACCCCGGCAATCAATCACCC
>JBBJLU010000016.1:0-47659 GCA_037719665.1 Ferruginibacter sp. | reverse complement strand
CGGCTATTTTACGAGCACTATTAACCGAACCATTTTGTAAACGGCAACGTAGGAGCAAATCCTAACACGATGGATTATCACGGAGGTACGGTCAATACGATACGCATTACTTCCTTCCCTGCGAACGCAAATACGATGTCGATCAACGGCATTATGTATAAGACCGCAAGCGGGACCTGTCCTGTTGTCGGAGCGTGTACTACCTGGCCTTCCGGCGGTGTGGTCATTCCATTCACAGACGGTTCCGGTCCTACCCAACTGATCCTGATCGACCCTGTAGACGGGCCGGTTAAAGTAAGGATCAATTATGCATCAACAGACAATGCAGGACTCGAAGACCCTACACCGGGATATGTAGAAGTAGAATATAACCTGACTGTAGTACCGGTAAGAATAGAGAAATTTACTGCAGCTCCGCAGGGATCGAATGTAAACCTCACATGGGTGATTGACGGGGAGATCAATATTGACCGTTACGAACCGGAGTTCAGTACGAACAGCAGGGACTTTACAAAGATCGGCAGCAAGCCTGCTACGGGTAGCCGCACGTATAATCTTTTGCATACCTCTCCTATCAACGGAATAAATTATTACCGACTGAAGATCATTGAACTCGACGGTTCTGTATCCTACACCGATATCAGGAAAGTTGTTTTCAATAAAGCAGGAGGAATCACGGTGTACCCTAACCCGACAAAAGATGTCGTCAACATTAATTTTACCGGGATGGGATCAGGCAAATCCGCAACGGTGAGGATCATCGGAACAGACGGACGTGTATTATTGGAAAAGAAGTTCTACGGTGCAGTAGTAAATGAAAGTATTGACATCAGGCACCTGGCCTCCGGCAGTTACATCGTACGGGTGGAAACCGATGGCGGCATCTTTAATAAATTGTTGGAATTGGTAAAATAATATGCAGGTTTCTCAACGATCACCCAAGCAAAGCTAACCACTTCAACATAAAAAATGCCTGTCTTCGGACAGGTATTTTTTGTGCAGATCATGCGGTAAATTTTTTTATTACACGAATTAGGCGAATTACACGAATTAATTCGTGTAATTGGTGTAATTCCATTAATTGGTGACCCAAGTATTCAATTCGTTTACATCAAATTGATCAAAGAGTTATCATTAGCTTTGGTGTCTAAAAGATCATTATGAAACCTGTTGTGGCCATTATCATGGGAAGTCAAAGTGATCTTAACGTGATGCAGGAAGCTGCTGACATATTAACGGCATTCGGTGTGTCGTTTGACATCACGGTAGTGTCGGCGCACCGCACGCCCGACAGGATGCGCAGTTATGCAACGGAGGCAAGGCAAAACGGTATACGTGTGATCATTGCCGGTGCGGGCGGTGCGGCACATTTACCCGGTATGGTGGCCGCCTATACGGTCTTGCCCGTGATCGGTGTGCCGGTGAAATCTTCCAATTCTATGGACGGATGGGATTCTGTATTATCTATACTCCAAATGCCCGGAGGTGTACCCGTGGCTACGGTAGCGCTGAACGGCGCAAAGAATGCGGGGATCCTGGCTGTGCAAATACTGGCAACAACGGATGAAGGGCTTTCAGTCAAACTTTCTGATTATAAAGCAAAGATGGAAGCCGATGTGCTGAAGAGTGCGGATGATTTGAAAATGGGCAAATGAGCAAATGTGGAAATGGGCAAATGGGAAATCCAAATTCATCGTCACATTAATATTTGAAGTATAGGTCGGCTAAAACAAAAACGGCAAAAACAACAGAAGCTATACCATTTGCCGTCATGAACGCAAGGTTTACCCTACGCAGATCATCGGGCCTTACAACAGAATGTTGGTAAATAAGCATGCCGCAAAAAACGGCAGCCCCTACCCAATATAAGATCCCGAATTCACCATAGAACCCTGCAAACAAAATTGCTGCAGCAGATAATGCGTGCAGAAGCTCCGAGATATGAAGGGCCTTAGGCTTGCCCGCAACAGAGGGAATGGAATAAAGATTATTTTCGTTATCAAAGGCTTCATCCTGCAGGGCATAAATGATATCGAAGCCGCTGACCCAGCAAAGCACAGCAACGGAAAATAATACCGGCAAAAGGGCAAACACTCCCGTAACCGCGAGGTATGCACCGATCGGTGCGAGGCTCAGCCCCAGCCCCAATACCAAGTGGCAGAGAAAAGTAAACCTTTTGGTATAGCTGTAAAATAAAATAATAAATAAGGCTACCGGTGATAAATAAAAACAAATGCGGTTGATGAAAAATGTGCAGGTGATGAAGAGGACGCTCATTAATACGGTAAAATACAAAGCATTCTTTTCGGAAATGATGCCTGCCGGGATCTCCCTTACCGCGGTACGCGGATTCTTTGCATCAAACTGCCGGTCGAGATAACGGTTGAAAGCCATGGCCGCACTTCGCGCGGTGATCATACAACCGATCACGAGGAGGAACAGCAGGAGATAGCGGGATCGATCAGCAGAATAATACACTTCCTTTACCCCAAGAAAAAAACCGATCAGTGCAAAGGGCATGGCAAAGATGGTATGGGAAAATTTTATAAGAGAGAGGTAATTTTTTACTGAAGCCATAATTATTTTTTGAACCACGAAAAAACTATGAGATCAGCCTGCCTTCGGCAGACTAATTTGAGATATTTTGAACACGGATAACGGATGACACGGATCAGGAAAGGCATTTAAAGCTTAACCGCTGCGGGGAAAATCTGTGCTCATCTGTGACAAAAATCTGTGCTCATCTGTGGGAAGTCTTCCGCGTAAATCTGCGATTTAAATCCCCGAATATCTGCGGGAAAAATTGAACCACGAAGGCACAAAGCCACAAAGGTTCACAAACTTTAAAACAATTAATTACTCCGGAGTGAAAGAATTATTAAGTATTAAATATTACGTATTAATTCTCCCTCTCACTATCTCCCAAAGCACCACCCCTGCTGCGGTGGCAATGTTGAGGGAATGTTTCGTGCCGAATTGCGGGATCTCGATGCAACCGTCACATAGCGCAATGGTAGCGGGTTCCACGCCGTTCACTTCATTACCGAATATGATCGCGAGCTTTTCCTCTTTATTAAAATAGGCATCCTGCAGTTCGAGGCTGTTGACCACCTGCTCGGCAGCTAAAACAGTATAACCCTGCTCTTTTAATTCGGCTATGGCAGGAGCAGCATCGGGAAAATATTTAAAACGAACCGTTTCTTCCGCACCCAAGGCGGTTTTTTTTATTTCCTTATGCGGGGGAACAGCGGTATAACCGGTGAGGTAAACCGCTTCCAATAAAAATGCATCAGCAGTACGAAATAAACTTCCCACATTATAAGCGCTGCGCACATTTTCGAGAACGGCGATGACGGGAGTTTTTTCTGAACGGCGAAATTCCTCGGGGGATTTGCGGTTCAGGGCATCCATACTTAGCTTTTCCATAAATAAATCAATGACACGAATTAGGCGAATTACACGAATTGTACTTTAGTTTAATTCGGGTAATTCGGGTAATTCGTGTAATTCGTGTTTTCTAAACCACTTCTTTTTCTGCTTTATTTTTTTGCAGGGAAGCTTTGGCTTCAGAAAATTCACGGGCCACTTTTACAAAGCTTACAAATAAGGGGTGTGGATTTTCTACGGTACTTTTTAATTCGGGGTGGTATTGCACACCTATAAAATGCGGATGGCTTTGCAATTCGATGATCTCTACGAGGCCCGTACCCGGGTTCTTTCCGCTGGCAGTCAGGCCCGCATTTTCAAAATCCTGCAGGAACTTATTATTGAATTCCCAACGGTGACGATGCCGTTCACTGATCTCGGTTGTGCCGTAAATATTATGCGCTAACGTACCGGGTACAATATGACAGGGATAAGCGCCTAAGCGCATCGTGCCGCCTTTTTTCTTTACTTTTTTCTGTTCATCCATTAATGCAATTACAGGATAGGGCGTACCGGTCTCCATTTCAGTGGAGTGCGCCTCTTTCCAACCCATTACGTTTCTTGCATACTCAATAACCGCCATTTGCATACCTAAACAAATCCCGAAGAACGGCATTTGATTCTCTCTTGCAAACTTTATAGCGGATATTTTTCCTTCCACTCCTCTTGATCCGAAGCCCGGCGCTACCAACAGGCCATCCAGGTCACGCAACTTTTCAGAAACATTATCCTCCGTGATGAATTCACTGTGAATGTTTACGATCTGCACCTTGCATTGGTTAACAGCACCGGCATGAATAAAAGATTCCAATATAGATTTATATGCATCCTGCAACTCAATGTATTTGCCGATCAACCCGATCTTCACGCGGCTTTTCGGGTAATTCAGCCTGTCTAAGAAGGCACGCCATTTTGTAAGCTCCGGGGCAGCATAACCGTTGATCTGCAATTTTTTCAGCACGATCACATCAAGGCCCTCTTCCAGCATTTTCATCGGCACTTCATAGATCGTAGAAGCATCAATGGCTTCTATTACCGCATTGGGTTTCACATTACAGAACAAACCGATCTTTCTCCTGATCTCATCGGAAAGAGAATGTTCCGTACGGCAAACGATCACGTCAGGCTGTACCCCTTCCTGGCTCAGCAAACGAACGCTGTGCTGTGTAGGTTTTGTCTTCAGTTCCTTTGCCGCTTTCAGGTATGGGATCAGGGTAAGGTGCACAACCATGCAATCTTCTTCCGGCATTTCCCATTGTATCTGGCGCACGGCTTCCACGAAGGGAAGGCTCTCAATATCGCCGACTGTTCCCCCCAACTCTGTAATGATAATATCAAATTTACCGGTATCGCCAAGCAACAGCATGCGCCGCTTGATCTCATCCGTAATATGTGGTACGACCTGTACGGTCTTACCGAGGTATTCGCCCTCTCTTTCTTTGTTGATAACGGTTTGGTAGATCCTGCCGGTTGTAACATTATTCGCCTGTGAAGTAGGTAAGTTGAGGAAGCGCTCGTAATGACCGAGGTCAAGATCGGTTTCCGCGCCGTCGTCTGTAACGAAGCATTCGCCGTGCTCATAAGGATTTAGTGTACCGGGATCTACATTAATATAAGGATCAAATTTCTGAATAGTTACGGTAAGGCCGCGGCTCTGCAGCAGCTTAGCCAATGAGGCTGCAATTATACCTTTCCCTAAGGAAGAAGTAACACCGCCGGTAACGAAAATGAATTTGGACATTTTTTTATTTTTTTCTCTCTAATACGTGCCGGGCATTAAATGCTATCAGCTTAAACGGCGCCCGGTAAAGGGCAGTCATTTAGTAATCCTGTACGCTATTTCTTTATTGATCTTTTTTTGTTTACTGCAAGGACCTGCAATTTGGGAACTTTTTTCCCGGAGGTCATGTAAAGATAAAGTATTTGGATGGGAGGAGAAAAAATTAAGCTCTAAAAAAACGTTCGGAAACATGCATTTAACATCTTATACCCGGCCTTCCTTCATGATACTGCCGATGGCGTTATCATATTTGGATTTCCATTCATGAATATTACCCCAGGTTTCATCATTGATCATGATGTCCCCGTCATTTACTGCACCCAAAAGGGTAAACGGAACAGATAACCCTTTCAAACGTGCAGCAAGTTTTTCCTGCATTGCCGGAGAAACAGAAGCCACTACCCTGCTTTGTGCTTCGCCGAACCAATATGCATCAGCCCGAACAGCACTGTCCGCCTGAGTTGCGGCAAAGCCCAAGTCATTCGTAAAAGCACTTTCCAGGAGGGTTACAAAAAGGCCGCCTTCACTCACATCATGTGCGGAAACCACGAGTTTTTCCCGGATCAACAGGGCCACCGCTTTTTGAAGGGTATATTCTTCCTCCAGGTCAAAATACGGGCAGGGACTGTATTTTTCCCCGATGATCCCGTGGAGGTATTCGGAGGAATTGATATCATTGCGGCTTTCCCCTATCATAAATATCAGGTCGCCCGGAGTTTTAAAATCCATGGTCATTTTATCGGCTACGGAATTGAGTAAACCTACCATACCGATCGTGGGTGTGGGATATACGGGACCATCGGGTGACTGGTTGTAAAAACTCACATTTCCGCCGGTTACCGGGGTGTCAAATTTGATACAGGCTTCTCCCATTCCGCGGATCGCATGGGTAAACTGCCAATACACTTCGGGATCATAAGGGTTACCGAAGTTCAGGCAATTGGTTACACCCAACGGTTCTCCGCCGCTGCAGACAATATTTCTTGCGGCCTCGGCTACGGCGATCATTGCGCCCACATACGGATCTGCGAATACATAGCGGCTGTTGCAATCCGTAGTAAGTGCAAGCGATTTACCCGTAGGTTTTGCGAGCACAACGGCGGCATCGGAAACACCGTTGGTGCTTGTATTTCCGGCACCTACCATACTGTCGTATTGCTCATAGATCCATCTTTTAGAAGCAATGTTCGGAAGTGTGATCAATTGCTCCGCAATGGCCTTCAGGTCTTTTGGCACCGGGATATTATCTGCACTGAAGTCATGGATCTTTTTAAGATAGGCGGGTTCTTTAATATCGCGGGTATATTGCGGGGCACCGCCGCCGAGCACCAATTCATCTGCCGGCAATACCGCTTCTTCTATACCATGCATGAAAAAATGAAGGAGGCCGTCATCCGTTACTTCACCGATCTCACTGCAGGGCAGATCCCATTTTTCAAAAATATCCAGCACCGCTTTTTCTTTCCCTTTTTTTACCACCAGTAACATCCTTTCCTGGCTTTCGCTGAGCAGCAGTTCCCAGGCTTTCATATTTTGTTGTCTTGTGGGAACTTTATCCAGATCTATCCGCATCCCTGATCTTCCTTTCGCGCTCATTTCCGCAGTAGAACATATAATGCCCGCTGCGCCCATATCCTGCATCCCAACCACGGCACCTGTTTGTATCACTTCAAGGCAGGCTTCCAATAATTTCTTTTCCTGGAACGGATCACCTACCTGCACGGCCGGCAGATCGGCCGCACTGTCTTCCGTGATCTCGGCGCTTGCAAATGAAGCCCCGCCGATACCGTCTTTACCGGTAGCACTGCCTACAAAAAAAACCGGGTTGTCCTTGCCTTCTGCTGTAGCAGAAACGGTTTCACCGTTCTTCAAAATACCTACACTCATTGCATTGACGAGCGGATTAGTATGATAACAATTTTCAAAATAGATCTCACCGCCAACGGTAGGTACACCAAAGCAATTCCCATAATGCCCGATACCATGCACCACACCTGCAAGGAGGTGCTGCGTTTTTGCATCGGACAAATTCCCGAAGCGAAGAGAATTTAAAGAAGCGATCGGCCTTGCTCCCATCGTAAAGATATCCCTGTTGATGCCGCCCACGCCGGTAGCCGCTCCCTGAAAGGGTTCGATGGCACTGGGGTGATTATGAGATTCAATTTTAAAAACAACACCGTAGCCGTCACCGATATCCATGAGGCCCGCGTTCTCTTCACCGGCCTTTACCAACATCTTTTTTCCGTCGCGCGGCAAGGTCTTAAGGAGTTTAATGGAATTTTTATAACTGCAGTGCTCACTCCACATGCCGCTGAATGCACAGAGCTCTGTAAAATTGGGCGTGCGGCCCATCTTGGTCTTGATCGATTCAAATTCTTCTTCTGTGATACGGAGCTTTGTGGCGGTAACTGCGGTTATTTCCATTACTTGGGGAGCTGTGTTTTGCATGCAAATTTACAGTGGCAATCGGTAGAGCGGGAGAAATAAAAATCATTATTTTAACTATCTTCCCACAACTAAAAATTAACGTTGGCTCCTTATTTATTTATCTTCTGGTTCATTGCGGGTTGTTTTTTCATTACCCGTATAAGGTTTATCAAAGAAGCCGGGCTTGAAAACGATACTGCTGCTTTTCGTAATCAAGGTTGCCGCGGGTTGTACCCTTGGATTGGTGAACCATTTCCTGCTGCGGAATACAACCGATTATGACACGTATAATCAATTGGGGATCGCAGAATATCATACCTTATTTTCCGACCCCGCACTTTTTTTTACAGATATTTTTAAGTCGAATTACACCGGGTACGGTGAATATTTCGGATCTACCGGGTCGTATTGGAATGATCTGCGCACCAATATCATTTTCAAGGTCCTCGGAATAATGAATATATTCAGCGGCGGTAATTATTATATCAACAGCCTGTTCTTTAATTTTATCTCTTTTTTAGGTCATGTAGCTTTATACCGGGTTTTTATTACCGTATACCCTAAACGAAACAGTGCGGTGATCGTAGGTTGTTTCCTGCTGCCTTCAGTGCTGTATTTCAGTTCGGGCATTCACAAGGACCTCATCATTTTCACTGCACTCTGCATTTTTTGTTACAGCCTTTTCTTCCTGCTGAGGAAGGGCGTATCCCGAAAAAGGATCTTTTTTTTGATCGCATCATTCCTGGTGATGTTAGTGATCAGGAATTTTATCGCTGTTATCGTATTACCTTGGGCCCTTGCCTGGTTTATCAGCAGCCGGTACCGCATTGCACCCGCGAAGGTATTTTTGAGTGTCGGGCTACTGTTGGCCCTTGGTGTCCTTGGCCTGCATTATACAGCACCGGCCTACGACCCGTTAAGGGTTATCGTGGCACAACAACAGTCTTTTTTGTCGTTAGACGATGCCGCAACCGAATTTCAAACGGACACACTAACCCCGGGTATAAAAAGTTTTGTAGTTGCCGCACCATCCGCCATCAGGCATGCCTGGCTCTCTCCCTATCCCGGCGAATTTCAATCGCCGTTCATACATTTATTTTCTGCAGAAATGGTCTTGTATTGGATCCTGTTCTTCATTATGCTGATCTTCCCCCTGCCGAATGGGGCTACCACGCGTGATTTTATATGGTTCGGATTGGCATGCAGTTTTTCTGTACTCTTTTTCACCGGGTATATTACCCCGGCAGCAGGGGCATTGATCCGCTACCGCAGTATTTACCTGCCGTTTATCCTTACGCCGGTACTTGCTTCAATAGATTGGAAAAGGTTATTTTCCTGAACCTATTAATCATATAATAATTAATTATATTTAATTTATTTCTGCTGTTGACTATGTTTTTCTTTCAAAAACGCGAATATTATTTTTTTATTTGCCTCAAAAAGCCGTTTTTTGTCGGAAAATACTACAAAAATGTCAACTTTACGCCTTGCTGCGATCAAATCACTAGGTACTCCCGGTAAATCGGTAGCTGTAGAAAACACCGCTAAGATCACGGGTATCTTCAATGAAAATGTATTTACATTGAATGCGGCCAGGCAATACCTCAGCGAAGATGCTTACAAAAGCCTTCTCTCTTCCACACGGGGCGGAAAAAAAATAGACCGCGCAATGGGAAACCAGATCGCTAATGGCCTGAGGGCATGGGCAGAAAGTAAAGGCGTAACGCATTTCACGCATTGGTTCCAACCCCTTACCGGGTTATCCGCAGAAAAGCATGATTCTTTTTTTACGCTGAAGGGTGACGGTACCCCTATTGAAGAATTTGAAGGGGCGGCGTTGATACAGCAGGAGCCGGATGCGTCTTCTTTCCCCAGCGGGGGACTTCGCGCTACGTTTGAAGCCCGTGGCTATACCGCTTGGGATCCTTCTTCTCCTGCATTTATTATGGAGATTGGCGAAGGGAAAACATTATGCATTCCCACCATTTTCGTTTCCTATACCGGTGAATCGTTGGACACAAAAACACCATTACTCAAGGCATTGGTGGCATTGGATAAAGCAGCCGTAGACGTTTGCCAGTATTTTGACCGCAACGTGAGTAAAGTAACCGCACCCTGGGGTGGGAGCAGGAATATTTTGTGGTGGATGCGGGGCTGGCTAATGCACGACCTGATCTTTTACTGACCGGGAGAACGGTATTCGGACATGCACCGGCCAAGGGTCAGCAGTTGGACGATCATTATTTCGGCGCCATACCGGAGCGGGTCTATGCTTTTATGCGCGACTACGAGAAAGAATCTTATAAGTTGGGTATACCCCTTCGCACCAGGCATAATGAAGTGGCCCCTGCACAATTTGAATGTGCGCCGATCTTCGAAGAGACCAACCTTGCCGTGGATCATAATACGTTATTGATGGATGTAATGCTTCGGGTGGCCAAGCGCCATAACCTAATGGTGTTGCTCCACGAAAAACCTTTTGCGGGCATCAACGGCAGCGGTAAGCATAATAACTGGAGTATGAGCACTGATACCGGTGTGAATCTCCTTGCGCCCGGTAAAACCCCGAAGACGAACCTGATGTTCCTCACTTTTTTTGTGAATACGATCAAGGCTGTTCATGATTATGCAGACCTGATACGTGCTTCAATAGCCGGCGCCGGCAATGATCATCGCCTCGGTGCAAATGAAGCGCCGCCCGCTATCATTTCCATCTTTATCGGGAAGTACCTTACCGATGTGCTGCGTGAAATAGAAAAAAGGGTAAGCGGAAATTTTGATGAGCAGGATGAAGCCATTCTGAAACTGGATATTCATAAAAGTATCCCGGAGCTGATGTTGGATAATACCGACCGGAATCGCACCTCGCCTTTTGCTTTTACGGGCAATAAGTTTGAGTTCAGGGCCGTGGGTTCTTCGGCAAACTGCGCGGTACCGATGACCACCCTTAATGCGGTGATGGCGGAAACCCTGAAGAATTTTAAGACAGAAACGGACGGCCTCATAGAAAAAGGAGAGAAAAAAGAAGTAGCGATACTGCAGGTCATTCAAAAATATATTGTAGACAGCAAGAAGGTATTATTTGAGGGAGACGGGTATAGCGAGGAATGGGCAAAGGAAGCCTCGAAAAGAAAATTGGCCAATATTAAAACTACCCCGCTCGCGCTGGATGCATTTATCACTGCCAAGACCAAGGCGCTGTTTCAAACCAATAATATTTATACGCCACCGGAACTGGAGGCGAGGCACGAGATCATGCTGGAAGAGTACATCAAGAAAGTGCAGATAGAGGCCCGCGTTATGGGAGACATGGCGGGTACACTTATCCTGCCTCCGGCAATAAAATATCAAAATATTCTCCTGGAAAATATCAACGGCCTTAAAGCTGCGGGTGTGGCCAAAGAAACTTATGAAGTGCAGCTTGCCATTGTAAAACAGATTAGTGAACACATCAGCGTCATCAGCAAAAAAACCGCAACCATGATCGCGGCACGGAAAAAAGCAAACGAGATCAGCAACAGCAGGGACAGGGCTATTGCCTATTGCGATGATGTAAAAGCCAATCATTTTGATGTGATCCGTTACCATGCGGATAAACTGGAACTGATCACTGATGACAGTCTGTGGTTATTGCCGAAATACCGGGAGATCCTGTTTTTAAGATAACCCCGGTTTAAAAATATTCCCGGCGGAAGCCGGGCTTCGAACCGTTTTCATACAGGAAGCAGAGCCCTTATAACCGGCGAGCGCAGCACCGTTGCTCACCCTGTACGGGAAGGGAAGGGAAGAGTCAAATCCTCCGACAGTTCGTCCTTCCGGGCCGTAAAATTTGTTTGGAGTCAGGATCATGTGCCTGCTCCGGGAATTATATCCGCCAACTTAATGTAAATATTAACAGGGTCTCCCGGCCATTTTCATCCCTTCATACTTATTTTTACCCGATGAAGAAATTTGCTTTCGCGGTACTTTTTATAACTGCCGCCCTATCTTCCTTTGGCCAACCTACTTCCGGGAAATATAAATTTGTAGATGAGACCGTTCAAAAACTCGGTGCGCTTTCGGCTTTTAATGTAGCCGTTATTGCAGATACCATTACCGCACCCTTCCCCGGCAAAGAAGAAAAAGCCAGGGCCATCTTTTATTGGATCGCTAATAACATCGCCCTTGATCCCAAGGCTACCAAACAGAATGACCCGAAAAATACTTTACCGGAAAAAGTCATTGAATTGCGAAAGGCCACACCGCTCGGTTTTTCTTTGCTACTGCAGGAAATGTGCAGTGCGGCAAATATCCGTTGCATTAGTGTAGACGGCTATACAAGAAATTATGCCGAAGAGATCAATGATCCCGCAGATGAGATCAATCATGCCTGGAACGTAGTACAGTTGGGCCAAAGCCCCGAGACCTGGTTCCTTACGGATGCAGCGCGCGCCGGCGGTTTCCTCGATAAAAAAATGACGGTGTTCACTAAACGGTTCACCTCGGAATATTTTTTTGCGGATAAAAAATTGTTCAACCTCAGTTTCTTCCCGAAAAATGATGCCTGGCAACTGGGCGGCGGTGTAAAAAACCTAAAAGAGTTTTATGCATTGCCGATTATCAGCAATGCAGCTTTCGCTGCTGAACTCAGCAGGATCTCTCCCCTTACAGGATTGATAAAAACAAAATTGAAGAACCCCGTTGTTTTCAGTTTCCGGGTAAATAACCCGGTGAGATCTGTTACGGTCATTACCGGTGAAGGAAAAAAACAGTCTAAACCGGAGGATATGAATTTCGAAGAGAAGAACGGTTTACTAAGTTTCAGTTATAAATTCAAACAGGAAGACACCACCCCGTTGACCATATTGGTTGACGGTAAAGAGATCCTGCAGTACATGGCCGAGGTATCTGAATAACCCGGTGAAACTACCCGATCAGTTTTCGCTCATCCCGGTATTGCCTCATCATTTCGCCGAAATCCATTTTTTGTGAGCATGCCCTGATCACTGTTGCAATTCTCTTTGTTCTTGTGATCTCCGTCTTTGCCCCCGTCACCCAATTGGAATACCAATTTCGGTGAGATGGTGGCAGGCCGCTAAAATATTTCAATGCAGTGGGATCATCATTGAAACATTCCAGAAGTTCTTCCGATAATTTCAACGGTGAGGCATCTACCTCCAAAGCAGCATTTACTTTTGCCCCGTTGATCTTTCTAATTGCTTTTCTCATGGCTGCATTTACCGCGATGATATAATCACCGTTTCCCTTGGGAATCATGGCGACAGCTTTTATGGGGTGATCATCAATTGTTCCTTTTACGCGAAAAGAACGTTTGGTATCAGGCCTGATCTTTTCAGCGATCTTTCGGGCAACCGGCAGATAGGTCCAACCTGTCTTTTCACCCTTTGATGCGAATTTCTGTAAGGTGGCGGAGAACTTAACCATCGTCCAATTAAAGGTAAAGGCATAAAAAAAACCACCGCAGGGGTGGTTTAAATTTTTTAAAACTGATCTTAAGCTCTTTGCTTTGCTACCGATTTAGCCGGCGTTTTAGCGGTTGCTTTTGAATGCGTTTTTGCAAGTGGCTTAGCGGGTGCTTTCGCTACGGATTTGGCCGGTGCTTTAGCCACCGTCTTTACAATAACCTTTTCAACAGGCTTTGCTGCAACTTTGGGAACTGACCTGGACCTTGAATCTCCCCTAACGGATTTACCCGGTGCCTTACGAACTTCTCTTATCGGAGCCTTATGGGTTGTTTTAGGAGCGTTTTTCTTTTTTATCTTTTTTAAAGTGTCCTCAATGAGTTTTTTAATTTCTTCATAAGTAGGTTTTACCACACGCTCACCGTTCACGAAAAACGTAGGCACTTCTTTTACCCCGCGATCAAGGCCTTCACGCAGATCACCCTGCACCTGCCAACCGTATGTAGCATTTACCAGGTCATCCAGAAAGCGTTTGTTTACCACACCCGCTTCTTTGCTGTACAATTTAAGACTGGTCGTTCCGAGGTTTTTCCGGTTTGCAAATAAGATATTGTGCATTTCCCAAAACTTGCCATCCTGAGCTGTTGCTACCGCTGCTTCACCCGCTTTCAGACTACGCTGGTGAATATTGGTCAACGGAAAGTGCCTGAAATTAAAACGGATCAACCCGTCAAATTCTTCCAACAATTTTTTAACGATCTCATTTGCTTTTGCACAAACTTCACTTTCATATTCCCCGAACTCTTCTAATGTAACTTCTGCTTTTATGTTTCCTACAAATACATCCCTCGGTTCAATGATTTCTACAATTTCTTTTTTAAATGCCATTTTATTGATTTTTAACCCGACTTCATTTAAAGTGGGTTTGTTATTGGTCTATAAGGAGTTATGTAAATAAACCATAAAATAATGTAATACCAGAGCGATGAAGATACACCAATTTTACAATATAAGGAAAACCATTTAAATAAAATATTTTATTTTATTTGTAACAGGTTGATTTTAAGGTTGTTGATAAAAGTGCTCCAATTTTAAACCGTCAATTTTTCTCATTACGAAAAACTACCGTCCCGTCAAAAACATCTGTTAATACGGGGTTAGCTTTATCGATACTCCCACCAAGAATTTTTTTACTTAACGGATTGATGATCTCTTTTTGGATCAGCCTTTTCAGCGGCCTGGCACCGAATTGGGGATCATACCCGTTTTCTGCAAGGAATTCCAAAGCATAGTCACTGAATTCAAGGACGATACCGTTTTTAGCTACCAGTTTTTTTAACTCTTCCAATTGAATGCCGATAATTCCTTTGATCTCTTTTTTCATCAGCGGTTGAAACATGATCACCTCGTCTATCCGGTTAAGGAATTCGGGACGTATCGTTTGCCTCAACAGGCTCATCACTTCCGCTTTTGTTTTGTCTACAACTTCGTCTTTGTTGCCCTCATCCACACCCTCAAAATTTTCCTGTATCACATGGCTGCCCATATTGCTTGTCATAATGATAATGGTATTCTTGAAATTGACCACCCTTCCTTTATTATCTGTTAACCGGCCGTCATCCAATACCTGCAATAAAATATTATAGACATCAGGGTGGGCTTTTTCAATCTCGTCCAGCAGGATCACAGAATACGGTTTTCTCCTGACTGCTTCGGTTAGCTGCCCGCCTTCATCATACCCCACATAGCCCGGGGGGGCACCCACCAACCTGCTCACCGAATGTTTTTCCTGGTATTCACTCATATCAATGCGCGTCATCATGCTGTCGTCATCGAAGAGGTATTCGGCCAATGCTTTTGCCAATTCTGTTTTCCCCACACCGGTAGTACCCAGGAAAATGAAGGAGCCTATCGGCCGCTTCGCATCCTGCAGGCCTGCGCGGCTGCGGCGTATGGCGTCGCTTACGGCTTCTATGGCCTCATGCTGACCGATGATCCGCTTATGCAATTCATCTTCGAGGTTCAACAGTTTTTCCTTTTCACTTTGCAACATCTTAGCGACCGGGATGCCCGTGGCCTTAGCAACACTCTCTGCAATATCTTCCGCATCCACTTCTTCTTTCAGGAGTCTTTTTTCCGAGAGGTCACCGAGCTGAGCGGTAAGGGTTGTGATCAGTTCTTCCTGTTCCTTCATTTTACCATAGCGTATCTCGGCAACTTTCCCGTAATCACCATTGCGCTCTGCCTGTTCTGCCTGCAACTTCAGTTCTTCGATACCGGCCTTACTGTTTTGGATCTTATCCACCAGTTCCTTTTCTTCTTTCCACTTGGATCTGTAGGTATCTCTTTCTACCGAGAGGTTAGCAATATCTGTATTGAGGGCTTTCAGTTTATCCTCATCTTTCTCTCTTTTGATCGCTTCCCGCTCTATCTCCAGCCTGCGGATCTCTCTTTCCAGATTATCTAATTCTTCAGGCATTGAATTCATTTCTATGCGAAGCTTTGCCGCGCTTTCATCTATCAGGTCAATGGCTTTATCCGGCAAAAAACGATCGGTCATATACCGGTTGCTCAGTTCAACTGCAGCGATGATCGCTTCATCTTTGATCCGCACATGATGATAGGTTTCATAGCGGTCCTTTAAGCCCCGCAGGATTGATATCGCATCTTCCACATTGGGTTCATCAATATTCACTTTTTGAAAACGCCTTTCCAGCGCTTTATCTTTTTCGAAGAATTTTTGATATTCAGATAGTGTTGTGGCCCCTACCGCCCGCAGTTCACCTCTTGCCAATGCCGGCTTCAGAATGTTAGCGGCATCCATGGCACCGTCGCCGCCACCGGCTCCTACCAGGGTATGTATCTCATCTATGAAGAGTACGATGTTCCCATCCGCGGACGTCACTTCTTTGATCACGGATTTTAATCGTTCTTCAAACTCGCCTTTATACTTTGCACCGGCAATGAGTTGCCCCATATCTAATGAATAGATCACTTTACTGCGCAGATTTTCCGGCACATCGCCGTTCACGATCCTCATAGCCAGGCCCTCTGCAATGGCTGTTTTACCAACACCGGGCTCCCCTACCAATATCGGGTTGTTCTTCGTTCTGCGGCTGAGAATATGTAAGGTCCGGCGGATCTCTTCATCCCTGCCGATGACCGGGTCGAGTTTGCCCGCACGCGCCATTTCATTCAGATTCTTTGCATATTTATTTAATGCATTGAATTGCGTTTCCTGGGTCTGTGAATTCACCGTCTCCCCTTTCCGCAATTCTTTGACAGCAGCTACCAATCCTTTCTCCGTAAGGCCCGCATCTTTCAATAACCGTGCAGTAGTGTCATTTCCCTGCAGTATCCCCAGCAGCAGGTGCTCGGGTGTTATGAATTCATCCCCGAAGGTTTTCAGGTTGCCGTTGGCCTTCAGCAGCATACTGTTTGCCTCACGGCCCAGTGACTGTGCGGGCTCTCCGGATACTACGGGCAATTTTTGGATCAGCGTGTCCAATTTGGTGATGAGCGGGTTGATGGAGACATTGTTCTTTCTCAGAAGATAATCTACCGGCGACTCTTCCATAGTGATCAATGCTTTTAATATATGTTCCGTTTCTATGTTCGGATTTTTGGCAGCATAAGCCACCTGCTGCGCCTGTTGAATCGCTTCAGATGCCTTTATAGTAAAATTATTTTGATTCATATCGTTGTCTGTAAATTCACGCCCTATACTACGCGAATGGAATTCATTAATTTTAAACTTAATCAGCAAAACCATATCCAAGAATCAAAGCAGAAATTATGGCATTCTATTTCTATAAAACCTGTCTCTATTTCAGCCTGATATTGGGTTTCATGTTATTTTATCAGGCAGCAACCGCTCAATACATTTTCAGCACTGCCGATCAATGGTTTGAAGAAATATTTGATGAGGCCAATACGCAGAATTGACCCGGAACAGGAGAATAAGAGTATTTTTGCATGAACCATCAATTATGAAGAAACTGTTATTTAGCCTGTATTTTATCCTGTTTTCACTTTTTGCTTCCGCACAGAAAGGAAAACTCTTCAAAGGAATGTACCTCCAATGGGGATACAATAAAGAATGGTATACCCGAAGCAATATTCATTTCAGGCTAAGCAACGGGGATGACTTTACACTTCGGAAGGCACGTGCCCACGATAAGCCTGATCTGAATTCTATCTATAAAAATCCCGGTGATATCTCTATCCCGCAATATAATTACCGGATAGGTTTCTATTTAAATCAAAAAAAGACCCGGGCTGTTGAAATTAATTTTGACCATATCAAATACGTAGTTACAGACGGGCAGCGTGTACGCGTTCAGGGAACGATAAACGGTATATCCGCAGATGGTGACAGCATTTTAGATCCACAGCGATTTTTGCATCTTGAGCATACAGACGGCGGAAATTTACTTCATGTGAATTATGTGCAACAAAAAACAGTACGCATGAATTCCGCCAAGACAAGGCCGCTCATCAACCTTATCGTAAAAGCCGGTGCAGGGATCAACATCCCGCGAACCGATTTTACGTACCGCGGTGACGAATTAAATAATAAATTTCACATCTCCGGTTATAACGTCAGTGCGGAAGCCGGTGCAAGAATTTATATTTCCCGGCGTTTCTTTTTTGAAGGCACCGGCAAGACGGGATATGTACGCTATGTGAATGCACTGATCAATACACGGAAAATTACAGGCAATCGGGTAAACCACGGTTTTGGCTATTTTGAACTGATCGGCCTGGTCGGTTACGATTTTACTTTTTAATCAGCATCTTTCCGACACTTTGAAAGCCGCAGCACATACTATCATCGTAAAAGAAATTGCCGGCTTATTAGGTTTCGATTACTGCGGCATCTCTAAAGCCGGTTTCCTGGATGATGATGCCCGCAGGCTTGAAACCTGGCTCAATAAAGGCATGCATGGGAAAATGGAATACATGCAAAATCATTTTGACCTCCGCACCGATCCGCAGAAACTGGTGCCCGGTGCACGTTCGGTCATCACTTTATTGATCAATTATTACCCGGAGCTACAACAGAATGAGCATATCCCGAAAATTGCGAAATATGCCTACGGGAAAGATTACCATGACATCATCAGGGAAAAACTCCGGCATTTTTTCTTCCTGCTCCGTGAAAAGATCGGTGTCATCAACGGCCGGGGTTTTGTAGACAGTGCACCGGTATTGGAGCGGAGCTGGGCACAACGCAGCGGCCTCGGGTGGATCGGGAAGAACGGCAACCTTATCAATAAAAAAAGCGGTTCTTATTTTTTCATTGCATCCCTCATCACTGATCTTGAACTTGAGACCGATGATGCCGGTGTAAAGGATTATTGCGGCACCTGTACGCGATGTATCGATAACTGCCCTACGGAGGCCATTCTCCCCGACAAAGTAATAGACGGCAGTAAATGTATTTCCTATTTTACCATTGAACTGAAAGATGCACTGATCCCGGAAAAGATGAAAGGGCAATTTGATAATTGGTTGTTCGGTTGTGATGTGTGCCAGGATGTTTGTCCGTGGAACAGCTTTTCCAAACCCACCACAGATAATAACTTTACACCCATACCGGAACTGTTGAGCTTTACAGAAGCTGATTGGAACGAGCTTACAGAAGAAAAGTTTAAGATCATTTTTAAGGACTCTCCGTTGAAACGGACCAAATACGCAGGGATAAAAAGAAATTTGCAATTCATTCAACAGGCATGAACGAAAATATAACAAAGCTGGCTGCCATTTCCTCAAAACAGGAGCGTATTATTATCGGTCTCATGAGCGGCACATCAATGGACGGCCTGGACGTAACGGTTTGCCGCGTCAAAGGCACGGGCTTCGGAACAACGATACTGATCGAAGAATTTGAAACCGTTCCTTATGAAACCGGTTTTAAAAAAACCATGGCGGCTACCTGTTTCAAAGAACAGGTATCATTGCAGGAACTCACATTACTGCATGCTGCTATCGGTGATCATCATGCCGACATCATCAATGCTCTTTTAGCAAAATGGAACATTCAAAAAGGAAACGTTGACCTTATTGCAAGTCACGGGCAGACCGTATACCATGCGCCCGCGCACCAACATCGGTTGCCGCAGTACGGCCATGCTACTTTACAGATCGGCGAAGCGGACCGGATCGCTGTGAAGACCGGGATCATCACCGTCAGTGACTTTCGCCAAAAAAATATTGCCGGTGGCGGTGAGGGCGCGCCCTTAGCAGCCTACGGGGACCTGTTGCTCTTTGCAGAAAAGGATCGGGATGTTGTGATGTTGAATATCGGCGGTATTGCAAATTTCAGTTTCCTGCCGGCTGCGGGTACGATGATCTGTTCAGATATCGGCCCGGGTAATACCTTAATGGATCAGTGGATGACATTAAATTTCCCGGGTAAATATTTTGATGAAAATGCATCTGTAGCCATGCGGGGAACCGTAAACCCTCATGTACTGGCTGCTTTAAAAGCGCATTCTTTTTTCTCCGCGCCGTTTCCGAAGACGACCGGCCCCGAGCTGTTCAACCTTGATGTTGTGCACAATGCAATAACAGTAGCCAATGCCGGCGGAATAAGTGCAGAAGATATCATGGCTACCCTCAATGTTTTCACGGCTGATATGATCTGCGAAGCGATCCGATCCGTGACCGGCGGCGGAAATTATAAACTTTATATCAGTGGCGGCGGAATGCACAATCCCTTGTTGTTACAGCATTTGAAAGCAGGACTTCATAAAGCGGAATGGCACGATACTGTCGAAAAGCATATTGATCCTGATGCAAAGGAGGCGATCTTATTTGCCTTACTGGCGAATGAATGCGTAGCCGGGAACCCCGAAGTATTTAAAGGGATTTCAGAAAAAATGCCCGCAGTTTCTATGGGAAAAATATCTTTCCCGGGTTAATCTGACTCTACATATTCTTTGAGGCTCTTTAAAGCCATTTCATAACCGGGGCCGGTCATCTTTTCAATAAATATGCCGCCGAATTTATCCCAGGGATACCATTTGAGTTTGGTCAGGGATTCCCATTGTACCTGGTTATTACCTTTTTCCTGAACAGACAACAGCGACAGGCGGTTGATGATCTCTTTCTCGCCTTCTCTTTGTAGTTCGATCGTTACAAAAGGAAATTGTTTCTGCGTGATCAGCAGGGTATTTCTCTTCCCGGACGTAAACCATGTGGCGGAGGAATTCACCTCGTTTGTAACATTGCTTAAGAAGATCCCTGCCGAATCATTTTTAAAAACGGGATGCCAATGTTTCCAGTTACGCAGGTCACTGATCTCATTATAGATCTTCAGCGAATCTCCACGCATGGCCTCCGCTCTCGTGACCACTATTGCAGACGGTATCAACAGCGAGATGAGCGTTACCATTATAAATAATCCGCTTAACACAAATACCACTCCCCTGATCATTCTCATATTATTCCCATTTAAAAACTTTCACAGCTATAATGTAAACCACGATCCCCCAGAGCAGGAGAATGCCGATCTCCGCCCGGATCTGCCAAAGATTCAATCCTTCAAATGCAACCTTACGCATGGCGGTATTCAGGTGTGTAAGGGGTAATGCTTTTGATATCGGTTGCAGCCATTTCGGAAATGCTTCTATTGAAAAGAAAGTCCCGCCGAGCAGGAACTGCGGCATAGTGATCAAATTGGCAAAGGGAGGAATGGTGCTGTCGCTTTTTGCCAGGCCACTGATGATAAATCCAAAGCCCATGAACAACATTAATCCCAAAAAACTGAGGAATAGCATTTCCAGGAAAGTCTGCAGCCCGTTTACCAGTGTAAAGCCAAACCACAGATAACCGACGCCGATGATCACCACTGCTGTGATCATTTGGAAGATCACACGACTTAGCCCTTCTCCCAATACTATAAATGCCCGGTTAACAGGAGTGGCAAAGAAGCGCTTTAACACCAGCGTGCTGCGCAGGTTAAAGAAACCGAATGCCACACCGAACACCCCGGCACTCATTAAAGAAAATCCCAGTTGCCCGGGTAATATAAAATCGATCGTTTTATATTCCCTGATCACCGCAATATCCCGGGGGTAGTGAAAATCGAACGCAGAGTAAGCCGTGCGGTTCTTATATAACCCGTTGCTCACTTCATTGATCTTACTTTCAATCAAACTTTTTAATTGGGGCCATTTATCATTGGCAGAACTGGTACTTTTCAATTCAACAGCATACGGCGCTGCGGCACCCGGTGTTTTCCTGATATTGATAATGCCGGCAATGTTGCCTTTTTGTTGTTCTTCTTTTAATTCCTCTTCATCTTTGTACTGCATGAACCTTATGCCTTCTGTAGCTTTTAGCGCGGCAAACAATTCATTGGCGGTATCTGCATTATCAGCCATCACGATCCTGAAATTCTGACGGCCGTTGCCGTTTCCTATAAAACCGAATATCACTATAAATATGAATGGGAATACGAAACTGAAAACAATAGCAGAAGGGCTGCGAAATGTAGATCTCAGGCTGGCCCATGTGATGGCAAACATCGCCCTTGACTGGCTGTATTTCATGTAATAGTTTTGGAGGGCAAAGCTAAAGAAAAAAAACCGGGGAAATTGCCGGAAGCTGCGACATATGTCGTATATTTGTGTGACAAATGACGGGTTATGAAAAAAACAAAGGCCGTGACAGGCCCGAAAAAAATTGAGGAAACCTCCAAAATGCAGGAGCCGGACGTTTATTACGGAAAGTTGCGCGGGGGTACAGCATTGAAAGCGCTTACCTATGCTGATTTTAAAAAAACGGCCGATAAAGTTTCATTTACGCAGGCAGAATGGGCAGATATATTGCATATCAGCGAACGAACCTTACAACGGTATGCAAAAGACAACCATGTTTTTGCCCCTGGCAATGCGGAGCGGCTGGTGCTCGTAGAAAAGGTCATCCAACAGGCTAAGCTTACCTTCGGAAAAACAGATAATCTCTATACCTGGCTGAAACGAAATCCTTACATGCTTGAAGGCAACCTTTCCATGCGATCCCTGAACAGCTTTGAGGGCATACAACAGGTACTTACACAATTGGGCAGGATACAACACGGTATATTCGCATGATCGTTCACAGAATTTGCAATAGCCTTTACAAAAATGACCTTTCAGGTACCGGCGCAAAAATGTATGGCGGCCGATGGAATTCCAAGGGGGTAGAAATGCTCTATGTCACGGAATACATTTCCCTGGCGGCATTGGAAATGTTGGTGCATAACCGATTCAAAGATTTTTCGATCCCGCTGAGCCTGATTCATATCAGTTTGCCGGAAACAGAAGGAAGGGAAGTGAAATTAAATAAGCTCAAAGGAAATTGGATAACAGATGAAGGCTACACCAGGTTCATGGGAGATGAATTTATCCGCGGCGGCAAAAGCCTGTTCATCAAAGTTCCTTCTGTGGTGGTAAATGAAGAACATAATTACCTGGTGAATCCGCAGCATGAGGATTTTAAAAAAATAAAGATCACGGGTGTGCGCAATTTTGAAACAGATAAACGCCTGTTTACTTTATGAAAATGAATACGATTTACCTCCTGCTGGGCAGCAACCTTTACAAACCCGAAGCTCAACTTCGCCTGGCAGAAAAAATGATCGCAGAAACAATAGGAAGGATCACACAGGCTTCTTCCTTCTACCGCACTGCGCCTTGGGGGAATACCGAACAGCCTGATTTTGTAAACCGTGTATTAGTTGCGGAAACCTTGCTCAATGCGACAACAGCCCTCAAAAACATCCTGGAGATCGAAAAAGAAATGGGCAGACTGCGCACGGTTAAAAATGCACCCCGCATTATTGATATTGATATTCTTTATTTTAACCATGAGATCGTCAACAGCCCTTTTTTAACTGTACCACATCCCGCAATACAGGACCGCCGATTCGTATTGATACCGTTAGACGAGGTGGATCCAGGGTTTATTCATCCCGTTCTGCAAAAAACAACAACTGAATTGCTGGCCTCCTGCCCGGATGTATTAAATGTGCAAAAGATTTGAATATCCTATTCCTCTTTCCTTTTATTTTGCAGCACGCATGAATTATAATTTTATCACCATCGAAGGTAATATCGGTGCAGGAAAAACTACCCTCTCCCAACTGCTGAGTGAACATTATAATGCGAGACTTATTTTAGAAGAGTTTGCCGAAAACCCTTTTCTCCCTAAATTTTATGAAAGCCCCGAGCAATATGCGTTTCCCCTGGAGCTTTTTTTTATGGCGGAGCGTTATAAACAGTTGAAGGACCTGCTGCAGACAAAGGATTTGTTTCAGAAAGGCACGATCTCGGATTATCTTTTTACAAAATGCCTGCTTTTTGCAAAAGTGAACCTGCCGGATGAAGAGTTCCGGTTGTACCAAAAACTATTTGATATTATAAATCCGCAGATCGTGCAGCCGGACATCCTGATCTACCTGCACACCCCTGTGCAAAAGCTACAGGAGAATATAAAAAAAAGAAACCGGAAATATGAGCAGTCTATCCCGAATGATTACCTTTTCAACCTGCAGGAAACCTACACCCAATACATCAAGCAACATAATATAAAAACACTTTTTGTTGATGCTTCCAACGCGGATTTCCTGCATAACCCGGAACATTTGCAGGTCATTACCGACGCGTTGGAAAAGGAATATGAAAACGGTCAGCATTACATTACGCTTCCCTAAAGCAGCCAATGGAAAACAACCAGGTCCTCCCGCGTGAATTTTGGAATTTTGTGAGTGCAAGACTTTTCTTCACGCTCGGACTGCGCATGATCTCCACCATTGTCATTTACCAGGTCTATCACCTTTCCAATACTTATATGGTAGGTATTGCCGGGCTTACGGAATTTGTACCGGCGGTGATCTCGGCTTTGTATGCCGGTCATTATATTGATACCCACGATAAGAAAAAAATTGTACGGGCAGGCTTTGTTTGTTATATCATCTGTGCGTTAAGTCTTGCATTGATCAGCCTTTCAGTATTTCAAATTTCCGTGAATGCAAAGATCTTGGGTATACTTGCCGTTGTGTTTCTGACGGGTATCATACGCGCATTTGTTTCGCCCGCTGCCGGCAGTATGGTACCGTCCATCGTACCGCGTGCAATGTTGCCCAAGGCAATTTCTATCAACTCATCCACATGGTTGGTATCCTCTATTACGGGGCATGCTACCGGCGGCTTGCTGATAGCACTTGCGGGTATCTCCAATGCTTATTTTATGAGTATGTCCCTTATGATCGTAGCGCTGGCTTTGTCATTTGGCATTAAACCCAAACCACCGGTATTCCGCGAAAAAAAGGAAGGCGCCATAGAATCGATCAAAGGAGGCTTTCGATTTGTATGGAACAATAAGACCCTGTTGGGCGTAATATCCCTGGACCTGTTTGCAGTGCTCTTCGGCGGAGCAACAGCCTTTATTCCCGAGATCGCGGAAAATGTGCTGCATACCGGCCCGATCGGTTATGGTTTTCTGAATGCTGCACTTGACATCGGCAGTCTGGTAAGTATCCTTATTTTAATGAAATACCCGATGCGAAAAAAACAGGGCATTAAGATGCTGGCCGCCGTTGCAGGCTTCGGGATCTTTATTATTGTTTTCGGTTTGTCAAAAATATATTGGCTGAGTTTTGCAGCATTAGCTGCTGCCGGGCTCTGTGATGGCATAAGTGTTGTGATACGCGGTGTACTGGCACAGCTCTATACCCCGGATGAGTTGCGCGGCAGGGTGACTTCCATCAATATGATCTTTATCAATTCCTCCAATGAACTGGGACAATTTGAAAGCGGGATAACATCGAAATTATTCGGTACTTTACCGGCAGTCATTTTCGGGGGCGTGATGTCATTATTGGTAGTTGCCGGTACATGGTTGAAATTTCCGAACCTCAGAAAAATTGAATATTGATCATTAAAACATTCCGATGCAGAGAAGATCATTCATTAAAAACACAGCCCTTACGCTTGGTGCACTCGCCCTTTTAAACAAAAGTTCATTGGCGGCTTTTCCCGCTGACCCTGCATATAATATTAAAATGCTCACGGATAACATCGGCATCTTTACAGAAAGGGGCGGGACGATCCTATTTATGTTAGGGAAAAAAGGCATTGTCGTTGTAGATGCACAGTTCCCCGATACCGCGCAGCATTGTATTGATGAATTGAAGAAAAAAAGCAGCCGGCCACTTTCCCTGTTAATTAATACACATCATCACGGTGACCATACAGCAGGAAACCTTGCATTTAAAGGCCTTGCGGAAAAGGTATTGGCACATGAAAATTCGAAAATAAACCAGCAGGCTGCTGCGGTAAAAAATAAAAATGAGGAGAAGCAATTATATCCCGACGCTACATACAGCACCAAGTGGACAAAAAAATTAAGCAAGGAGCGGGTTACGCTTCATTACATGGGAAGGGGCCATACGAACGGCGACAGCTTTGTACATTTTGAGAAAGCCAACATCATCCATACCGGTGACCTCGTCTTTAACCGCCGCCATCCTTTCGTAGACAGATCTGCAGGGGCAAATATTAAAGAATGGATACTGGTATTGAATAAAGCCACATCTTTTTTTACTGAAAATGCAACCTATGTTTCCGGCCATGCAGCCACGGGTTATCCTTTAGTGATCAACAAAGCTGATGTATTGGCATTCCGGGATTACCTGGAAAATGTTTTGAAGTACACCGCAGAAAGCATCAGCAAAGGAATGACAAAAGCCGAATTCCTGCAAGCTACTGAGATCCCCGGTTCACCGGAGTGGAAGGGCGATGGTATTACACGCCCGCTGGAAGCTGCATGGGAAGAACTTCATGAAAAATAAATTCCTCTATGAATGTTGAAGAAAATTATATTGTCTTTGCGATAAAACAATTCCAAACGTACAAAGCGCTTGCTGAAAAAGCCTTTGTACAGGTAAAAGATGAACAACTTTTTTCGCAGCCAAATGAGGAAAGCAACAGCATCGGCATGATCGTTCAACATATGGCCGGCAATATGCTCAGCAGGTGGACGGATTTTATGACCACGGATGGGGAAAAAGAATGGCGGACGAGGGATGAGGAATTTGAGCCGGTACAACATTCAAAAATTGCCGTTTACCTACTCTGGGAAAAAGGTTGGCAATGCCTGTTTGACGCGCTGGAAGGGCTTTCTCCCGCTGAGTTACATCATACCGTTTACATCAGGAAAGAAGCGCATACGGTATTGGAAGCTATCAACCGGCAGATCGCTCATTATTCCTATCATGTAGGGCAGATCGTTTTTATAGCGAAGATGCTAAAACAAGGCGAATGGGATAACCTCTCCATCCCGAAGCGGAAGAAGGATATGTAATTAAATTTGTTGTAAGGTTTTTAGGAGCCTTTCTTTTCCATTAACTTTTCCAACACAAAATATACTGCCGGGCAAAAAGAGGAATTCTTAAGGGTGAGCTGTTGGCGTTTTAGAATTACATCTTCATCAGTATAAGGAAAGCGTGCGCAGTCAGACGGGCGATGCTCGTAAATGCTGCAATAATTATCTTCTCCCAGGAAGGGACAGGGTTTTGTTTTTACCACGTAATCATTTTCTTCATCGAGGTTCAGGTATTGCTCTATAAAGTCGCCTTCTTTCATACCGAGGTATTTGGATACCCGTTTGATATCAGTGCTTTTAAATCTTGGAGAGTAATTCTTACAACATGCCGCGCAACTCAGGCAGTCAATATTTTGGAAAGCTTCTTCATGCAGATCCGGGAGTATACCAAGGGTATCATTTTTATTAGCCCGGTGCAGGTGCTTTTTATACAGGCTTTGGCGGTCGCCTGATTTTTTGGCCCAATTGGTAAGAAGTTTTTCGTTGCTCATGATAATAAATTCCTGCCGGAAGCGACCGGTGTTGCGCCGGGAGCTATTGTGAGAAGGGAGATGCAAAGGTACCCGTTAAAGCACGATTTTTGTAGTCTGAATAACGTAAATTTGCGCCAAATTTTAAGCAGGAAAAGGTCTTTCGGGTTTCAGTACTAAATTCGGTTATGCTGCATATAGGTATACCGCAGAAGTGAGTGACACAACGATGATGCACATAGCTGCTTTGTTCGGACAACATTAAAACCTACATTTTTCATGAATCTTTTTGAACTCCAACAACAGGAATTTATTCCGCGCCATATCGGGCCAAATGAAGAAGAGACCCGTGCCATGCTTCAAACCATCGGTGTATCTACGGTAGATGAACTGATCGCGAAGACATTGCCCGGTTCGATCCGTGCGGATCTCCCGTTGAAGACCGGCAACCCGGTCAGTGAATACCAATACCTGAAAGAACTTAAAAAAACGGCTTCGCTGAACAAGGTTTTTAAAACCTATATCGGGCAGGGCTATTACAATACGATCGTGCCTTCGGTGATCCTGCGTACCGTTTTTGAAAACCCGGGCTGGTATACGCAATACACGCCTTACCAGGCTGAGATCGCACAGGGCAGGCTGGAAAGCCTGTTGAATTTTCAAACGATGGTAGCCGATCTTACCGGGCTGCCGATCGCCAATGCCAGCCTGCTCGATGAGGGAACCGCTGCCGCAGAAGGGATGGCCATGCTCTTTAATCATAAGAATAAAAATACCGAACATATTACCTCGCCGAAATTCTTTGTGGATGAAAATATTTTTCCGCAAACAAAAGATATCCTGATCACGAGGGCTACACCGATCCGGATCGAATTAGTTTTCGGCGACTATGCTACTGCAGCATTGGACGAAAGTTTCTTCGGTGCGATCGTACAATACCCTAATGCAAACGGGGCCATAGAGGATCATAAAAAATTCATTGATGCCGCACACGCTGTGAATGCCGGGGTAGTAATGGCGACGGACCTGTTGGCACTTACGCTCCTTACCTCTCCCGGTGAACTGGGTGCTGATGTAGCCATCGGGAATTCACAACGGTTTGGCGTACCGATGGGTTTCGGCGGACCACATGCGGCATTCTTTGCAACGAAAGATGAATTTAAAAGAAATATCCCGGGCCGTATCATCGGTGTGACTGTGGATGCACAGGACAACCGCTGCCTGCGTATGGCACTGCAAACAAGGGAACAACATATACGCAGGGAAAAAGCCACCAGTAATATTTGTACTGCACAGGCATTGCTGGCAAATATGGCGGCGATGTATGCCGTATACCATGGCGGCGACGGACTGAAAAATATTGCAAAGCGCACGAGCCTGTTGGCGAAAACACTTTCAGAAGAATTGGAAAGCATGGGCTATGTAAATGATAACCGCTATTTCTTTGACACCCTGCGCATCAAAACAAATCTTTCTGCTGCAGTAAAAAAAGAGGCTGAAGCATCCGGCGTAAATTTTCATTACACCGACAATCATGTGCTCATCAGCCTGGATGAAACTACTTCCCGGTTTGACGTGCTGGATATCCTGCATGTTTTTGCACGAGCAAAAGAATTGTATTCGGCAGAAGTTTCTTTCAGCAATGATGCGCTGCTGAGTAATATACCTTCTGCACTCACGCGCACTTCCGAATACCTTACACAACCGGTGTTTACCACACACCGAAGCGAAACGGAAATGCTTCGTTATATTAAGAGCCTGGAAAACAAGGACCTTAGTTTAAATACTTCCATGATCTCTTTGGGTAGTTGCACCATGAAGCTAAATGCCGCTACACAACTCATTCCGGTGAGTTGGCCGGAGTTCAGCAATATCCATCCTTTTGCCCCGGCCGATCAGTGGAAAGGTTATAAGGAGATCATCAGGGAATTGGAAAAGTGGTTGAGTAATATCACGGGGTTCGCGGCAACATCACTACAACCCAACAGCGGTGCACAGGGTGAATATGCGGGCCTGCTTTCCATCAGCGCTTACCATGCTGCGAATAACGGCAAAGGCCGCAACGTGATCCTGATACCGATATCGGCTCACGGCACAAATCCTGCGAGTGCAGTAATGGCGGGCTTCCGCGTGGTGGTAACAAAATGCGACGAGGCCGGCAATATAGATGTAGCGGATCTGAAAGCGCAGGCAGAAAAACATAAAGACAATCTTGCCGGGTTGATGGTGACCTACCCGAGTACACACGGTGTATTTGAAGAAAGCATCATTGATATCTGCAATATCATTCATGAGAACGGCGGATT
The DNA here is from genome assembly GCA_037719665.1 of Ferruginibacter sp. GTDB lineage: Bacteria > Bacteroidota > Bacteroidia > Chitinophagales > Chitinophagaceae > Ferruginibacter. The sequence goes on along the minus strand of JBBJLU010000016.1, from coordinate 18,474 downwards.
GGTGTACATGGATGGCGCGAATATGAATGCCCAGGTGGGTTTGACCAGTCCCGGCTTTATCGGCGCGGATGTTTGCCACCTTAACCTCCATAAAACTTTTGCCATACCGCACGGCGGCGGCGGGCCCGGCATGGGGCCGATCTGTGTCAACGAAAAATTAAGGCCATACCTGCCGGGGCATGTGGTGGAGAATGCACATAATATTTCCGATACGGCAACTCATGCGGTAAGTGCCGCCCGATACGGCAGTGCAAGTATTTTACTCATCAGCTATGCTTATATCAAAATGCTTGGTGCGGAAGGTTTGAAAAAAGTACAGAGTATGCGATCCTGAATGCAAACTATATGAAGGCCCGTTGAAAAATGATTTTAAGATCCTGTATACCGGCAAAAACGGCACCTGCGCACATGAATTCATCGTGGACCTGCGGCCGTTTAAACAAACTGCGGGCATAGAAGCAGAAGATGTGGCAAAGCGGTTGATGGATTATAATTTCCACGCGCCGACGCTGAGCTTTCCCGTACCCGGAACGATCATGATCGAACCAACAGAGAGTGAGGACAAAGCCGAGCTGGACAGGTTTTGTGATGCTTTATTGAATATCCGGAAAGAGATAGCAGCGATAGAGAACGGCGGTGCCGACAAGATAGATAATGTTTTGAAAAATGCGCCGCATACCCAATCAGTGATCACGGCAGATGAGTGGACACGATCGTACAGCCGGCAACAGGCGGCCTTCCCGCTGGAATACGTGAAAGCCAATAAATTCTGGCCAAGCATCAGCCGTGTAAATAATACTTACGGTGACCGGAACCTGATCTGTACCTGTGAGCCGGTGAGCAGTTATGTTGAAGAAGGTTAAGTAAGTTTATAAGTATACAGGTATATACAGTGTATTACGATTGGTAATACGTACTTCATACTTAGTTACTCTATATACTTATATACCTTTCTACCTTATATACATAATAACCCCTTCAAACTCACAACTTTAAAAGTTTTCTCACTCATTAAAGTTAATATCGCTATATTTGCGCTTTATTAATACAATACAAATACAAAAAATGGACAAAAATCAAGGCACCGTAAAGTTTTTCAATTCAGAAAAAGGATTCGGTTTTATTAAGCATGACGATTCAGACAAAGAAACTTTCGTACACGTGAGCGGTTTGGTAAACGACATCAAAGAAGGCGACAAAGTTGAGTTTGAATTGCAAAACGGTAAAAAAGGAATGAATGCTGTTAACGTAACAGTTGTAGGATAATAACATTCTGATTCAATCGCGGTCCCTCTTTACGGAGGGACCGTTTTTTTTTGCATAATATTCTGAATAACAGCAGAAGAATAGTTTATTTTTGAAATAAAAAAAGATGAAAAAAATCTGTACCGTGTTTTTATGTTTCAGTACGGCAGCGGCATTTGCACAAAATGTAAAGCTTGAAACAGGTAAGAAAATTACTGCTGTCACCACCGCTACGATGGAGATGGATATGGGTATGGGCGGTCAAATGAAGATCTCCTCTGTTTCCACCGGTGTGATCAGCATCATCGGTACAGATGATAAAATGTACAAAGGAGAAAATACGCTTACAAAAATGAAGATCTCACAGGATGGTGCGGGCCAAACCAACTCTTATGATTCTGAAAATCCGGCCGACCGTAATTCAGAAATGGGAAAACAGGCCGGCAGCATGCTTAATCTGCCCGGGGCAATATTGATCGATAAAACTGACGGCACTGTTAAAGATGCCAACCCGGAGAAAGCATTGGCAGGCGGTAATCCTATGGAGGACCTGATGGGTGCGTCGAAATCTCCTTCTGCTACTGCAGCCGCAGCATTTTTTGTTCTCCCTGAAGGTAAAAAGGCCGGGGACAAATGGACGGATTCGACATCTGAAGCGGGGATAAAAGTGATAAAGTATTTTGAGTTGCAATCTGTAAAAGACGGCATTGCAACTGTTTTGCTGGAAGCACTTACGAAAGGATCCATTGAGAAAGAAGCAGAAAGTATGCAAATGACCATTACCATAAACGGTATTACCAAGTCAACTATCCTCTCCGATCTGAATACGGGCCTGGTGAAAAGCAATACCAGTAACGGGAATATAGAAGGTACACTGGATATGATGGGCCAGTCAATGCCAATCACTATGACGATAAATTCTGTTACCAGGTTTGAGTAAATAGGAAACGAATTTTATTAAGGCCCCGCCACTGCGGGGCTTTTTCTTTGTTTGCTATTCGGAGAATTTAGTTTGAAGCCAATAATACCCGCCGGCTGCTACCATACACAAAGCAGAAACGATGATCCACAGGTAAAGAAAACCAAACCGATCTGCAAACAATGCACCTGTACTGCTGCCTATTACCTGCGCCGCACTCCATGCCATCGTATACATTCCCGCATATTGCCCACGCGTACGTTCCGAACTTCTTTCAATATAAAAGCTATTCATAAAAGGCATAGAGATCATTTCCGCTACCGTGATCACCAGTATGGAAATGGAGGCAATGAAAAAACCGTTACCTACCGGCAAATTCAACACAAGGAACGAAAGCCCCATCAACGCAGAGCCGTAACTCATCAACAATAAATATGGCCTGCGTCCCTCCAATTTAAACACAATGACCATTTCAAATAAAGCGATCAGCAGGCCATTGCCGGCCAATACCAGGCCAATGTCAAATTCCGACAAATGCAACCCTTCTTTAAAATACAACGGTACGGTAGTAAACAGTTGGAAGAAACAGGCGGCAAAGAATAATTTGAATGCGAGAAAATAAAGGAATTTTTTGTCGCGGTAAGGTGAGCGATCTTTGATGATCGGCTCCTTCTCTTCAAACGGGCGTTGTTGCTGTTCTTTTGATACTTTCGGAAGAATAAACAACAGGGTACATGCTGCAATGATATTTGTAAATCCATCCACCCAAAATAATAAATGATAGTTGAACGAGGCCAGGAATCCTCCCAATGCACTCCCTATCCCCCAGCCCAGGTTTATCGCAAGCCTTACCAATGAAAAAGACTGTGTCCTGTTTTGCGGAGTACTGTAATGCGCAATAGCAGAAGCGTTGGCCGGGCGAAAACTTTCATTGATCATGCTCAGGAAAAAAGTGCAGATGCAAATAGAAAGGTAGGTTTCCATTTGGCCCAAAACAATGAACATGATCCCGCCTAAAAATAATGCCCCGAACTGTGTATAATAAAACCCGAAACGGTCGCTGATCTTTCCGCCTAAAAAAGCGCCGGTAACGGAACCGATCCCGTAAACCGCCACAACAAACCCACCCTGCTTTACGCTGAAACCGATATGATGCATGTAGAGCGTCATAAAGGCCAGGACCATCGTACCGCACCTGTTCACCAGCATGACAATGCTCAACAGCCACATCCTTGGAGTAAGGCCACTATAGGCATTCTTATACAGGCTGACAGCGCGGGAGATCATTTTTTTCGCTCGTAAAGGGTAAAGGTTTCTGTTCGGGGGGCGATATCAAACAATTGTATCACTTCCTGCGGCGGTAGGGTAAGTTTCCTGGCACCGGTATCCATCCAGGCTCCATCCGCCGTGATCACTGCAGCAAGTGTTTCAGCATTCTTATAGATCTCATGTACCATGGTCCACCGGGAAAAGTCGGATGATAATTTATCCAGTTTGAAATTTACCGTCACCTTATCTCCGAAAGTCAGCTCTCTTTTAAAGACACATTCCTCGCGGAAAAGTATCGGCCCGATATGGTGTTTGAGCATTACTGCCGGCGTTAACCCGTGTTCCGTTAAAAAACACATGCGACTATATGCGCCGATATTATAATAGTTTGAGTGCAGCATATGAAAATTAGGGTCAAGGTCGGACCACCTTATCTCAACGTTTTTTTCAAATTTTTCCATATTTGTTGTTTGATGTGTCTGACACCTGCGGAGGTGTCTGACACTTGTGGTGTTGTTTATGTGTCTGACAACTTCGGAGGTGTCTGACACTTTTTGTTTATGTGTCTGACACCTTCGGAGGTGTCTGACACTTTTTGCTGTTGTTATGTGTCTGACAACTGGGGAGGTGTCTGACACTTTTTGCTGTTGTTATGTGTCTGACAACTGCGGAGCTGTCTGACACTTTTTTGTTGTTGTTTATGTGTCTGACAGCTGCGGAGCTGTCTGACACTTATGGTGTTGTTTATGTGTCTGACACCCGGGGAGGTGTCTGACACAACAAATCCTTTTCGCAGGGTACGAAAAGGATCCGGTAAAATGTTTGCCTGTATCGATCAATACCTACCCTGACACAACTGTCGTCTTTTCGCATTAATTATACATCACATCATAATATTCTTTCGCCATCCTGTTACTGTCGAACTGCCAACGGACATCGTACATTCCGTTTTTGGTGATCCGGCGCCAAACATCATTATTTTCATAATACAGTGGCAGGATCTGGTTTTCCAAAACCTCGTACATTTTCTCCAGGTCGTATGAATCCTGTTCGGGGGTACTCATTTTTTCATAATCTGCCGGCGGGATGAGGAAACCGTTATTGCCATGGTTGATGAATTCACAGATCCAACCATCGTTCGTGCTGAAATTAACAGAACCGTTCATAGCAGCGGTCATCCCGCTGGTACCGCTGGCTTCACGGGGCACACGGGGTGTATTCAACCATACATCCGAAGCCTGCTTTAGCCGTTTGCTCAGGGTTAGTTCGTAACCCACGCATACTGCAACATTCGGAAATTCTTTACTGAGGTTCACAAGGTGATTAAAATCATTGATGGCCGGGTAATCTACCGGGTAAGGCTTTCCTGCCCAGATGATCTGGACCGGGTATTTTGTATTGGCCAGCAATGCACGGAACCTTGCCTTATCTTTTGTGATGAGGTCTGCTCTTTTATAACCTGCAAATCGCCTTGCCCAAACGATGGTTAGTACATCGGGATTTAATACTTTACCCGATTGATCCGCGATCATTTCAAATGCACGTTTTTTCAGATATCGTTTCCTGTCCTTAAAGCCGTCTTCATTATGATCATCAGCAAACCTATACAATTGTTTATCTGCCCAATAGTGCCAGTTCTGCGCATTAGTGATCGATCTTATTTCACAGATATTTTCATACTTGCTCCACATTTTACGGCTCACTTCACCGTGCAGCCGGCTCACGCCGTTAGCAAGTCTTGCAAATCTTAATGCCGCAAGCGAATGATTAAATTTATCATCGGTGGTGCCGGTGAGTGCACGCACTTCTTCAAGCGGGAGGTCGCAGAAGTATCCCATCTTTTCACAGAGTTCGAGATCATGCTTTTCGTTCCCGGCTTCTTCCGGGGTGTGCGTCGTAAATACGAGACGCTTTCTTACCTCTTCTTTATTGTGGCTGAATTTCCTGTAGAGGTAAAAAGCTGCACTCACACCATGTGCTTCGTTCAGGTGATATACTTCCGGGTTGAAATGTAATTCATCGATCAGTTTAGCGCCGCCCACGCCGAGCAAAATAAATTGTGCAAGTTTAGTGGCAACATTCGCATCATAGAGCCGGTGCGTGATGGTTTGTGAAACAAAATCATTCTCCGGCAGGTCGGTGCTCAGCAAAAAAAGCGGCGCGCTTTTAAATGTTTCCGGGTTGAGGTAATATGCCTTTACCCATACCGGGTGACCGTGAATATCTACCTGGAATTTTATACCGGTGTCTTCTAAAAAATTATATATTTTTTCATTCCATTGAACCAGGAGCGTTTGATCCGGGTTCCTGGCCTGGTCATAATAACCGTATTTCCATAAGATACCTATGCCGATCATATTTTGCCGGAGCTCATAAGCACTGCGTAAATGTGAACCGCTGAGGTAACCGAGACCGCCGCTGTATATCTTCAGCGGTTGGTGTACTGCGAATTCCATTGAAAAATAAGCGACTTTTTTACTGTAGAGATGATCGACCGGATAGGGTACCTGAAACTGAGCAAAATCCATTCATTCCTTATTTAATGAGGCTGCAATATAAAACGATATTTTTTAACCCTTTTTGAAGAAACCGAACAGCGGAATAAATAGATTTTATCGGTTAAAAAAGAAATATTAGGTTTGTCTAAGTCTCAAATTAGTATAATGAAGTTTTACACTTATGAATAAAGACTTTGACGACCGGTCGCTGAGCGAAGTACATAACACCATTGACACAACCATTCCGCGGAAAAAAGGAAAGAAGATCCTTGCATTCCTGGGTCCCGCATACCTTATCAGTGTCGGATATATGGACCCGGGCAACTGGGCCACCGATATTGAAGGCGGCAGCACCTATGGTTATGCATTGATCTGGGTGTTGCTCATGAGTAATTTAATGGCGTTGCTGCTGCAAGGATTATCCGCCAGGCTCGGGATCGTGCGCGGCAGAGACCTTGCACAGGCTAACCGCGAAACATACCCGCGTTTTATCAATTTTATTCTCTACCTGCTGGCTGAAATAGCTATTGCGGCCTGCGACCTGGCGGAAGTGTTAGGTATGGCTATCGGTATACAATTGCTGACCGGCCTTCCGTTGGTGTGGGGAGTAAGCATCACGGTATTGGATACTTTTTTATTATTGTACCTGCAAAGGCTGGGAATGCGTACCATGGAAGCATTCATCATTGCATTAGTAGGGATCATCTTTGTGGCATTTTTCATCCAGATCTTTATGGCTGCACCGGATGCCGGGGAGATTGTGAAAGGTTTAATTCCTACTCTGCCGGACAAGACTGACCCCAAAGATGCCACAGCCCTTTTTCTTGCAGTTGGAATTATCGGCGCCACCGTAATGCCGCATAATCTTTATTTACATTCCGCGCTCGTGCAGTCCCGGAAAATTGACCGTACCGATTTCGGCATTCGCCAGGCAATAAAATTCAACAGGATAGATACAACGATCGCCCTTAACCTCGCATTCTTTGTAAATGCTGCCATCATCATTCTTGCCGGGACATTATTTTTCGGAACCCCTTATGCCGGGACGAAAGAAATACAGGATGCGCATGAACTGTTGCCTTCATTCTTAGGCGGCGCAGCACCGGTATTATTTGCAGTGGCTCTTATCGCTGCCGGTCAGAGCAGTACCGTGACAGGCACATTGGCGGGCCAGATCATCATGGAAGGTTACCTCAGCCTTCGGATCAATCCTTTGCTCCGGAGGTTAGTTACCCGTATGGTAGCGATCATTCCGGCCCTCATCGTTATTCTTATTTACGGGGAGCGCCAGGTCGGTGACCTGCTGGTGATGAGCCAGGTCATTCTGAGTATGCAACTTGGCTTTGCCGTTATTCCGTTGATCTATTTTGTGAGCGATAAAAAAACGATGGGCAAATTCGCCATCAATAACCTGCAAAAAATTACCGCTGCAGCCATTGCCGCCGTGTTGGTTTTTCTGAATGTAAAACTGCTGGTTGAAAAAGCATTGCCGGTATTTGAAGGGGAAAACACCTGGCTGAAACTTGCATTGGTAGCTGCAGGATTATTTTTCGGCGCACTGCTTTGTTATATCACCTTCTTCCATTTCTTCCGGAAAAGATTGCCTGTCAAATCAATTGAAATGCATAAAGCGGCAGAACTGCTGCCGGAACTTGCACTGCCTGTGTATAACAATATTGCCGTTGCCCTGGATTTCAGTGAGCATGATCATAAGATCCTTTCTTATGCAGTGGGACAGGGAAATAAAAACTCCAACTACATCCTGATACATATTGTGGAAAGTGCTTCCGCCAAATTGCTCGGCAATGACAGCGATGATCATGAAACACAAAAAGATGCGGCACAATTACAATCCTATGCGGATCAGTTGACGGAGAAGGGAATGAAAGCTACCGCGGAATTGGGTTTTCGCAACCGCGTAAAAGAGATCGTGCGTATCGTAAAAGAGAAAAATGCAGACATGCTGGTGATCGGTGCCCATGGCCATACCGGGGTGAAAGATATCTTATACGGGGAAACGATTAATGCAGTAAGACATGAACTGCGGATACCGGTGCTGGTGGTTACTTTGTAACAAAGGGAACCTTGGCTGCAAAAAAGCCGTTCCATTTTTCCTGGATAGCCTCGATTTGGCCGTTCATCGTCTGACCGTCATACTCATGTTGCATGTTATTCATCAGGTCGCAACATTCACGGTAGAGCTTTGGGAGGATCGTATTGAAATTTGCAGGAGTGAGTCCCGCGTTCCGAACTTTATCCATAAAAACACCTGCGGCCAAAAAGCTCACATCAAAATGATGCTGCTCATGGTTAAGGATATATTTAGTGTCCTTACCCGGTTTCACCCATGATTTGTCTTTGTCGAAAAAACAATACACACCTATATTAATTTGACCGGTGCCCTGCGAAGATTTCATACCGGCCTTATAACCAAACCCCGAATTGGTAATGGCTGCAACAGGACCGGGAGGACCGGGCACCCCTTTAAAATCCGGCCAAGTCAGCGGTTTTGCCGGGTCGTAATAAATAATATCGTTATTTAACCTGCTCGATTCATCTGTCCAATATACATTGGTGATAAATTGGGCATTCGAATTTTCAGCAGTTAAAGCAGCCAGGAAAATGAGTAACACAAACTTCATCAGGAACTTATTTCAGTATCAAAAGAACAAAGAAAATACGGAATAAGGTATTAATGGGTGTACAATTAGTAATACGTTAACAGGAAAAATAAAATGATTATCCTGAGTAATTTTGTTGCCGGCAGCAGGATGTTCCTTACCGTTTCAGGTAATTCTTTTTTCATAGATACTTTTTAACATAATTCTCAAAGAAATGATCTTATTTTCTCAACGATTCGGTCCGTGCTGATTTTTTCCATACAATTAAAATGTTCCAGCGGGCACTTACTCAGGCCGTACCTGCTGCAGGGTTGGCAGCGAAGATCCAACACAATATTTTCATAGATCGGCTTTTGTTGTTGCTTCATAAAATTGGCTCCGTAATAGGGTTCTACATCCAGGTCCGGTGATGTACCGCCCCATAAAGCAATGACGGGCCTTTTAAATGCGCAGGCGATGTATTGCATGCCGGTGTCGTTGCTGACCACCAACTTTGATTTTTTGATAAGGTCCGCAGATTCACTGATATTGAATTTGCCGCAGGCATTGTAGATCTTCATCGGGTCCGTTGCAGAAAGCTTCTGCCCGTTCGCCTTATCTTCTTCGCCACCCAGGAGGATGATGGGGTGCTCTAATTTACTGCAAAGTTCCGCCAGTTTATGCACGGGAAATTTCTTGGTAAAATGATTTGCTCCTATCACTATGGCGATGTACCCGGCCAAATGACCCGTAGGAATATCATGTACGGAAACCTCATCTTTTTTAGCAATAAAATAATCCAACCCGCCGCCATCATCACGCACACCCAACGGCAATACCGTATCCAGGCTGCGCTGCGTGATATGCCTGTCCGGCATTATATCGATATTTAGTTTCGTAAGCAGGAATTTTTCCCAACTGAGCTTATCAATAACATGCGTATCCTTTTTCAATGCCCGCCTTACCGTAATGCTCCGTATATTATTATGCAGGTCGATCACGTGATCATAATTTTCGTTTTTCAAACGTTGAATAAGATCAGGAAGATTTTTGTCGTAGTAGAAGAATTTGTCGACGTAGGGATTCTGTGCAGTCACCATTTTAAACCGGAGTGCCGTAAGGAAATGTACTTCTGCACCGGGCAGTTGTTGCTTTACACAACGAAGCACCGGGCTTGCCAATACAATGTCCCCTATAGATGAAAAACGAATGATGAGGATCTTCATAACAACTGCAGTTATTCCTCAACAAAATTGAGGTCCTTGTGAAAAGTTTCTTTGATGAAGAAAGCGGCGGTTAGCGTGATCGCCATGATCACTATCGCAGTGAGCCATCCCCCGGTAACGTAATCCGTACTACCGCGCAATAATTTGAACAATGGAAGAATAAGGATGGCCAACATGCCCCTGACCATATTCGGGATGGTGGTAGCGGCCGCAGCGCGAAGGTTGGTGCCGAACTGCTCTGCACCCATGGTAACAAAGATGGCCCAAAAGCCGGTGCCAAAACCAAGGCCGGCACAGAGCCAATACATCCTTGCGGCAGTGCCGTTCCATTGCGTGGTAAAAAACAACACGATAAACAATATCGTGATCCCGTAAAATAAGAAAAGGGCCTTGCGTCGACTTTTAAAATATTGACTGATGAGCCCGATGAGGATATCACCGATAGCGATCGCAGCATAAGCATACATGATAGCTTTACCCGAATCGATCTTTTCGGTTATGCCGAATTTTTCGCCGAACTCTTTCGAGAAAGTGACGAGCACCCCGATGACAAACCAGGTAGGCAGGCCGATAAGAATACTGAGGAGATATCTTTTAAACCTTTCGCCTTTATTAAAAAGCATGAAAAAATTTCCACGCTTCACATTCAGATTTTTTACTTCGTTGAACATACCGGACTCCAACACAGATACCCGCAGGAGCAGCAATAACAAACCCAATCCCCCGCCGATAAAATAACAGGTGCGCCAATCAAAGTTCTCTTTCATTATAAATGCCAATACTGCACCGGTGAGGCCGATACCGGCAACCAATGAAGTAGCTACTCCCCTTTTCTCTTTCGGGGTAAGTTCACTTACCAGCGTAATGCCTGCACCCAATTCCCCGGCAAGGCCAATGCCGGCGATGAAACGAACCAATGCATACTGATCTGTAGTTTGAACAAACCCGTTTGCAAAGTTTGCGAGAGAATATAAAAGGATTGATCCGAAGAGAACGGATAAACGCCCTTTTTTGTCGCCTAATACTCCCCAAAGGATACCCCCGATCAACAGGCCTAACATCTGCCACATGATGATCATTTCACCCTTGGTTGTGATCATTTGGGTAGACAGACCCATATCAGCAAGGCTGGGCACCCTGATAATGCTGAACAGCAGCAGGTCATAAATATCTACAAAATATCCCAGTGCAGCTACCAGCACGGCAAAACTAAAAACAGAAGTAACAGGCTTTTTCTGCAGCATCAGGTAAGAGGTTGGTCATTATTGACGGGTGGTGTCTTAACCGTTTTTGCAGTTATCAATTTAATGATCACCGGTAATGTGCTCACGAGAACGATACCGATCACGATCACTTCCAAATGTTCACGGAGATCAAAATCGAAAGAGCGCATAAATAATTGTTGCAGGTAATGGCCGGCAAACAGCATGGTAAACACCCATGCAACACACCCTACTACATTATAGTAAGTAAATTTCTTTTTTTCCATACCCACAATACCCGCAACGATGGGTGCGAACGTGCGGATGATCGGGATAAACCGCGCCATCACGATAGCACCGCCGCCGTGTTTATCAAAAAACTCTTTAGCCTGGAACAGGTATTTTTTTCGGAAAAAGAAAGTATCCTTTCTTTCAAAGAGGAACGGACCGCTTTTGCGTCCAAACCAATATCCCACAAAATTGCCGAGAATACCTGCAGCGGATATGATCACCCCCAGGATGAGCAGGTTTATTAATGATCCTGTTTCGCTAAGGCCCAGCCCTGTCTGTACAAGTTCGTTGCTGTAGATTCCGGCAACAAACAATAAAGAGTCGCCGGGCAGAAAGAAACCGGCAAATAGACCCGTCTCTGCAAATACGACAAATAAAATAAACCAGAGACCGCCGAAAACAATATAGAACATGGGGGTAAGCAAGTCGGTCCAGGTGAAATTCTTTTTGAGAAAAATGACATTGTCCCTGTCGGCCATTGCGGCCTTTACAAAGACAGAATCATAGGCGTTGCCGGAGACAACTAAGTTTTCAGGTGCAGGTGAAGGCAGAACATAATTTCCTTTGCCATCCGGTTCGATCTTAATACCATTGGCAGAAACCTCAATATTTTTGGCATCAGCCTTATATTGATTTTTAAATGTGACCGTATCCTGGCTTAAACAATTCACAACAAACATCAAAGCTGTTGCTACCGCAATAATTTTTTTCATGCATTCCTGTTTAATCATCTCCCCCTGATAATTCTCCTTCCATTTTACTCACCACCGCTGTCGCAATACTGTTCCCCACAACGTTTGTAGCACTGCGTCCCATATCCAACAACGGATCGATGCCTAATAATAATGCGAGGCCCGCCTCGGGGATGTTGAATGTCGCTAAGGTTCCGGCGATCACCACCAATGATGCCCTTGGCACCCCGGCAATTCCTTTGCTGGTGAGCATCAGGATGAGTAACATGCTGATCTGTGTACCAATATCCAAATGGATCCCGTAGCTCTGTGCAATAAACAGGGATGCAAAGGTCATATACATCATACTCCCGTCAAGGTTAAAAGAATAACCGAGGGGCAAAACAAAACTTACGATCTTATTCTTACAACCGAATCTTTCCAACTCAAGTAAGGTCTTCGGGAATGCGGCTTCGCTGCTGGAGGTACTGAATGCGATCAGTACCGGTTCTTTGATCCTTTTGATAAGGGTGAATACCCGTTTACCTATAAACATGGCCCCGGCAAGAATGAGAAGTATCCATAAGATGGCCAGGCCGAAATAAAATTCACCGATAAAGATGGAATAGGTTTTTAAGATGCCGAGTCCCTGTTTTGCGATAATGGCAGCCATTGCGCCGAACACCGCGAACGGGGCAAATTTCATTACATAGCCGGTCACTTTTAAGATGATATGCGCAACAGCATCCAATGCTTTTACTATGGGTGCGGCGATCTCTCCCAATGCGGCCGCTGCCACACCAAAGAACAGGGCAAAAACCACGATCTGCAGGATCTCATTTTTTGCCATGGCATCCACAAAACTGGACGGGAAAACATGATAGAAAAATTCCTTTACACTCATCGCAGCTTTATCCACACCCGAAACGGCATTGGCATCGGGTAGTGGAAGTTGCATAGCATGACCCGGTTGAAAGAGGTTGACCAACACCAGCCCGAGCAGCAGGCTCATTAGCGATGCGCTGATAAACCATAACAGGGTCTTCCCTCCTATTCTTCCGACAGATTTTATATCGCCCAACTTTGCGACGCCTACTACAAGGGTAGTGAACACCAGCGGCGCGACGATCATTTTGATCAACCGAAGAAAGATATCAGCCAGTATCGTGAACCAATCGAGTTTTTTGTCTCTTGCTTTTGTGGCTTCGGATCTTTGTGTGGCTACGATCGCCAATTGTTTTGCCAGCGATTTATACTGAACATTATTGGTATCGGTAAGGGCACCCATGCGAAGGGCAGTATTTTTTAAGGAATCTCCCAGAACCAAGGCCGGGTTGAGTGAGGGGTCACCTGCTTTGCTACCGATCATTTGATGCTCGGCTGCTTTTTTCTGCGTCTCGATCTGTTTTTTCTGAACCGCCAGTTTATTGAACAAAACCGTATCGGAGGCGGTTTCAAAAACCTTCATTCTTTTTTTGAGGAGGTCCTGCTGCAGTTCTGCATTGGCGAGTCGGCTATTCTCTTCGCCCACATAATATTTGTTGAGAATGAAACCGGTTATAATGCCCAGCAACAACCCAATACCGATATACAATGTGAGCCTGTTTCGCTTTGCGCCCCGTTCCTCCATAAACTGAAAATTATAGTTTGCAATATAGTATTTAAAGCTTGTTGTGCACAACGCGTAAATAAAAATCTATGACCGGTATTAATACTTAGCTTTTATTTACTTAATTTCCGAATTCATTTTGAACCAAACTATTCTGAACTATGAGTTTATTTGCAAAAAAACCGATGCATCTTCTGCTTGAGGAAGCATCTGAATCCCAAAAAGGTTTGAAAAGAACTTTGAGTGCCGGCGCATTGGTGGCATTGGGTATCGGCGCCATTATCGGTGCCGGTTTGTTTGTAAGAACCGCGGCTGCATCAGCACAAAATGCCGGCCCTTCTGTTACACTCGGGTTTATTGTAGCTGCCATAGGGTGTGCACTTGCGGGGCTTTGTTATGCCGAGTTATCGTCTTCGATACCGATAGCGGGCAGCGCCTATACCTATACGTATGCTACCATGGGGGAATTGCTGGCCTGGATAATCGGTTGGGACCTTGTGCTTGAATATGCAGTGGGTGCTGCTACTGTAGGTATTGCATGGAGTGAGTACCTGAATAATTTATTGGTCAATGTGCTTCACTGGAAGGCCATTGCCTACGAATGGTGTCATTCACCTTTTCAACAGTCTTTGCCGGATGCGGCAGGGGTTGTACATCATGGCATCATGAATCTTCCCGCATTTTTTATTGTTTCCCTGCTCAGTCTCCTCCTGATAAAAGGTACGCAGGAATCCGCGTTTGTAAACGGGGTTATCGTAATTACAAAAGTGGCGATCGTAATTTTGATCATAGTTTTAGGTTGGGGCTTCATCAATCCTGCTAACCATGTTCCTTATATCCCCGAGCCTTCTATATACACTGATAATGCCGGTGTGGACCATAGTTTCGGTGGAATCATGGGGATCCTGGGTGCTGCGGGAACGGTATTTTTTGCATTTATCGGTTTTGATGCTGTGAGTACCGCCGCACAGGAAACGAAAAATCCTAAAAGAGCAATGCCGATCGGGATCTTAGGTTCCCTTGCAGTATGTACTGTTTTATATATATTATTTGCGCATGTACTTACCGGTATGGCTGATGTAAACTTTTTCCGTACCGAAGGTGGCGAAGCATCAGTAGTAGCAGCGATCAATAAATTTATGCCGGGTTATTCCTGGTTAGGTAAATTGGTTACCGTTGCGATATTGGCAGGTTTCTCTTCAGTGATCCTCGTAATGCTATTGGGCCAAAGCCGTGTATTTTATTCCATGAGTAAAGATGGATTGTTACCTGCAGCGTTCAGTGCTATACATCCTAAATTTAAAACCCCTTATAAAGCAAACCTTTTCATATTGGTGATCGTAGGGCTGTTTGCTGCATTCGTACCCGGTGACGTTGTAGGTGATATGACGAGCATCGGAACTTTATTTGCATTTATGCTTGTTTGCGTAGCTGTAATTATTTTACGCAAAACGAACCCTGAACTCCCGCGCCAGTTTAAAACACCGTTTGTACCGTTGGTTCCTATCCTCGGAGTGATCGTTTGCGGTGCTATGATCTATGGCCTTGGTTGGACAAATTGGTTGAGGCTGCTCGGCTGGCTGGCGATAGGTTTCATCATCTACTTCGGATACAGCAGGAAAAGAAGTAAACTGAACAATCGGCCACCCGGTGTTTAAGATATGTTCTGATTAATTAAAATGCCCCGAAATTTTCGGGGCATTTTCTTATTCTGTACTTGGATTTATTGGATTGCCGGGATTGTTTGGATTTTGGGATTGAAGAAATCTGAATGGAGTGAGAAATTATTTCGGGAATTAAAGACCTCATCCAACAAATCCAAACAATCCAATTAATCCAAGTATATCTCATCAATAAATATATGCGTATCTCCTCCGGGGCTTTCGTGCCATTCAGGCAACTTCCCATATTGAGCGGCTTTTAACCGAACATATCTTGCAGCCTGCGGCTTAAATCGGAGTTCTGCTGTTTTCAGTTGTACATTCAGATCCTTAACGGAGAGCAAATTATTTTTCTCAGAAACTTTTTTAAATTTTTTCCCGTCAACAGAAATCTCGACACTCACCGTTTTAGGCATTACGATCCATGCGCGGGTATCCTGCAGAAATCCCGCAGACACTCTTGAAATCGTTTTTATTTTTTTCAGATCGATCGTAACATCCACGCCTGTGTTTTGGTATCCCTGCCAGTTTCCTTTCCGCCAATTGGTTTCTCCGCGAATGCCATCTACAAGTCCCATAGCGCCACCCCCTTCATAAAGCTGTTCGTAGTTCGTGTTTAGTTTTATCCCCCAATCATGCGCCATTTTTTTATATACTGCTGTGGTCACAAAACTTTTAGTTCCTCTTGCATCGATGGCAAGTGCTTTGATCGTTTGTGAGCGGTTAACTGTTATGGGCCCGGCATAAGACATGCTGTTACCGGTGGGTTCACTACCGTCTGTTGTATAAAAGATCTTTGCATCTTTCTGCGGTGTACTTATTGAAACCGTACGACTGTTTTGAAAACTCATTGATCCTCATTCGATAATCGGATTGACTGTAAGCAAATTTTTATTGATCGTAGGAAGAAATGAATGCTGATGGCCCGGCTCATCGCCTTCTTTATCTGTATAATGAAATACCAATTCATTGTTATTACCGATCCAATTACTATTCAACTGCAACTCATCTCCATGGACATCACCGGGCGGCTTTTTTGTTAAGACCATATCATGTTTGAGGTAAGGTTTGGATGCGTCAGCTTTTGTTATTCTGACTGTAAAATGTTTCCCGTTTTCCAAATGAAGTTTTACTTCGTCGAAATAAGGTATCCCGATATCAAAATATTCTTTTCCCGGGGTGACGGGGTAAAAACCCATGGCACTGAGCACATACCAGGCACTCATTTGCCCGCAATCTTCATTGCCTATTAATCCGTCAGGTGTATTTTTATAAAACTCACTCATCACGCGCTGTACTGTTTGCACCGTTTTCTGCGGAGCATCAGCATAGTTGTATAAATAGGCAATATGGTGACTGGGTTCATTGCCGTGTGCATATTGCCCGATCAGGCCGGTGATATCGGATTGCTCCCTGCCGGTAGTTGCCGGGGATGCAGAAAACAGGGAATCTAATTTATCTTCTAATGCTTTTTGTCCACCCAACAGTTTTAAATAACCACCGATATCCTGCGGCATATAAAAAGAATACTGCCAGGCATTGGCTTCCGTATAATTGTTATTCACTTCCCGCGGATCGAAAGGGGAAAGCCAATCACCGTTCTTCCGCGGCCGCATAAAACCTGTCTTCGGATCCAATACATTCTTATAATACTGTGCTCTTTTAATAAATTCATTATACACGCTTTCATTGCCAATGGCTTTTGCAAAAACGGCGATGCACCAGTCATCGTATGCATATTCCAATGTACGGCTTACACTCTCCTGTTCATCATCAGATTCTATCAACCCTTTCGTGCGATATGCTTTTAAACCGAAATGATCCATGTTTGCACTATGCAACATCGCTTCCAATGCAAGTTTGGTATCAAAATCCCGGATGCCTTTTACATAAGCATCAACGATCACAGGAATGGCGTGATAACCGATCATGCAATCGGTTTCATTGGAAGCCAATTCCCAAACAGGTAAGCGCCCGCCGTCTTTGTATTGCGTTAAAAAAGTTTTGATATAATCCAGTGTTCGCTTCCTGTCGATGATGGTATATAACGGATGTGCTGCCCGATAAGTATCCCACAGTGAAAAAACGGAATAATAGGTAAAACCTTCAGCGCGGTGGATCTTATTGTCCATACCGCGGTACGCGCCGTCCACATCCATGTTCACATTGGGCACTACTGCTGTATGATACAACGCCGTGTAGAAAATCTTTTTCCTTTCTTCATCACCTTTCACATCAATTTTCGAAAGTTCTTTATTCCATTTTTGTTCTGCTTCGGCCTTTACCTTTTCAAAATCCCAACCCGGAACTTCTGCCTGCATATTCTTTTTAGCACCCTCTACGCTTACGGGAGACAGTGCAACTTTTACATAAATATTTTTATCTCCTGTAAGATCAAATCGGAAGAAAGATTTTATATTTTTTCCGAAATAAATATTTGTACGATTGTTGAGCGTCGTAGAATCGTTCAGCCAAATACCGTAATTATTGATCGGCTTCGAAAATATCATTACAAAGAATACATACTGGTTCTGCGCCCATGACCTGCTGCGTCGCATGCCCGAGACCGTATGGTCGTCTTCCATCTTTAGGGAAGATTCCAATACTTCATCGCGGTGTTTCAGGTCGAGGATGATCGTATTATCATTCGCATTGGAAAATGTATAATGATGAAATCCTACCCGCTCCGTTGCCGTAAATTCTGTTTGGATATTTCCCTTGTCCAACAAAACGCTATAATAACCTGCCGAAGCTTTTTCATTGGCATGAGAAAAGGCAGAACCATATAGTTTATTATCAGGAGAAGGCGTGCCCGCAGAAGGCATCACCAAAATATCGCAGTAATCCGGGATGCCGGTACCGCTGAGATGGGTATGGGAAAATCCGTAGATATATTTATCATCATAATGATAGCCCCCGCAACCATCCCAACCTTCGAGCCTGGTATCAGGGCTCAGTTGCACCATACCGTGAGGGGCTGTGGCTCCGGGGTAGGTATGGCCGTGACCGCCGGTTCCGATGAATGGGTTTACGAGTGATGCATAGTTTGTTTGGGCAAAAGAGTGGTTAAGTATAACAACAGTTAACATCAGACAGATAAATGCAGGGAGCGTTTTTTTCATCATTGAATTTTATAAACAGATGGTATGCTAAGATAATCTTCCTGAGATAATTTTAAAGGGTGGGCGTTTGTAAGCATCAAAGTTTTTTTTCACCGCAGAGCCGCAGACTTAATATACTATGGATTATAAATCCATAGGTTAAAAGACAGTTGACTGAAAGT
>JBBJLU010000062.1:0-16648 GCA_037719665.1 Ferruginibacter sp. | reverse complement strand
AAAAAAGGAGCCCGGCAATCAATCACCCCGTGATTGCCGGAGCAGCACCGATTAAACTTATATACTACTGTGGCTTCAGCAGAAGTATTTGCTTGTACGTCTTCTAATGATATTCTTATTTACTTAAACTCTTTAACGGAATTCTTTTCGTAAATGGGGTTGTTTTAAGGCAAATTATTGGGAATTTCTTTTAACAAAACCTGCATCTTTATCCTGCACGATAAGATTTATCTTCAATGATATTTTAGCAGATGAAAAAAAACAGATTTTCCGGGATTACAGTGCTATCGTTTCTTATATTTTTATTGACTGCCGGCCATACAAATGCCCAATGGTATGACCCTGAAAAAGTAAATAAAAAAGCCGTGGCATTTTATGAAACAGCTTACGCGGAAGCAACGGAAGGGAAATACGCTCAATCGATCTCCCATCTCGGTGATGCACTCAAAGCCGATCCGAAATACCTTGATGTATATCTCTCCCGCGCAGGGATCTATGCAAACATGAAGAATTACAAGTCTTCAGTCAGCGATTTTGAAACAGCTTTTCAAAAAGATTCGGTTTATGCACATACTTTTCTTTTACCGTATTCGATATCGTTGGCGGGCATCGGTAATTTTGAAAAAGCACTTTCAAAAGTGAACCTGTTCCTTGCGACACCGCGACTGAATGAACAAAGCATAAATGCCGGTAAATACCGGAAGAATGCTTATGAATTCGCATTGCAATATGCCCGAACGCATCCCGGCAACAACTACGTTTTTAACCCGGTAAATATGGGAGACAGTATTAACACAGCGGCATTAGAATATTTGCCTTCTCTTACGGTTGACGGCAATAAAATGATCTTTAACCGGCGCATAAACAGTGACGAAGATTTTTATGAAAGCAATAAACTGAACGGTGTTTGGCAAAATGCAAAACCCGTAGCAGGCATGTTGAATACTAATTTTAATGAAGGGGCACAGAATATTTCGCAGGACGGTGAATGGCTGATCTTTACCGGCTGTAATTACCCTGAAGGCTTCGGCAGTTGTGACCTTTATATTTCTTTCAAAAATAAAAACGGGGAATGGACCGAGGCGCAAAATATCGGCCGAAATGTAAACACGGATGCATGGGAAAGTGCACCTTCTTTGTCACCGGATAAACGTGATCTTTATTTTTCCAGCAACCGCCCCGGGGGCTACGGCGGTTCGGATATCTGGATTGCTCACCGCGATGATAAAGGCGTTTGGCAAAACCCTGAGAATGCGGGCGGGATCATTAATACATCCGGAGATGAGGGGTGCCCGTTCATCCATGCGGACAACCGCAGTTTATATTTCAACAGTAACGGCCACGCCGGGTACGGCCTGAGTGATCTGTTCGTTTCCCGCAGGGATCAAAAGGCGCAATGGCAGGAGCCGCAAAATCTCGGTTATCCTATTAATACAACGGATGATGAAGGCTCGCTGATCGTTTCATCAGACGGAAAGACCGCGTATTATGCCAGCGATAAAGGAGATTATCAAAAAGGGCTTGATCTTTATAGTTTTGAATTGAGGGAAGATATCCGCGCGGCGAGAACCCTTTGGGTAAAAGGAAAAATTTCCGATAAGAAAACGAAGGCCGGGCTTCCTTCCTCTGTAGAACTGACGGCAGTGGGATCCCGCGTGGTGTTATCAAAACTTCAAACGGATGAGGACGGAAATTACCTTACTACTTTACCGGCAGGATCTGATTATGCCTTTAGCGTGAACAGGAAAGGATATCTTTTTTATTCTGAAAATTTTCCGATGAGGGAAAATCCAAGCGATTCGCCGATGGTGGTAAATATTGCATTGCAACCCATTGAAGCCGGCTCTTCGGTGATCTTAAAAAACACTTTTTTTGATTCAAAAAAATCTGACCTTCAGCCATCTTCTTTTGCGGAGCTGGACAAGGTGGCCGTGTTGCTTATTGAAAACCCCAAACTTATTATTCAGATCAGCGGCTATACGGATAATGTAGGAAAACCGGCAGATAACCTATTGCTCAGCGTAAACCGTGCAAAGGCCGTGATCACTTACCTGCAGGGTAAAGGTATTGATCCCAAACGCTTAACCGGTAAGGGATTTGGCGAAAGCAAGCCGGTGGCTGCAAACGACAGCGATGCCGGCAAAGCCCAAAACCGCCGCACAGAACTCAGTGTAATTTCCAATTGATTTCAGTAATATTGTTCATCCGTAAAAATGAACAACGACCTGCTATATCAAATAGCGCTCACCCTGATCCCGCACATCGGCGATGTACGTGCAAAAGCGCTTATCGAAAAATTCGGTGACGCCGAACATATCTTTCGGGCGCCGAAAAGAACCATAGAACAAATTGAAGGCATCGGTTCAGTTGCCGCAAATGCCATAAAAGATTTTTCCGAATTCACAGCATGTGAGGAAGAGATCCGCTTCATAGAAAAAAATAATATCCGTGCTTTATTTCTGACGGACAGCGATTATCCGCAACGTTTATTAAATTGTTTCGATAGCCCTACTCTCCTGTTTTATAAGGGCAATGCGGACCTGAATGCCTCAAAAATAATTTCCATTGTAGGGACAAGAAATAATTCTGATTACGGAAAAAACATTTGCGAAAAAATTACCGCGGCACTTTCCGCCGAAGACGTGTTGATCGTAAGCGGCCTTGCATTCGGCATAGATACTATCGCACACAAAACTTCTCTCAAAAATAATTTAAAGACAGTGGGAGTATTGGCACACGGGCTTGATAAAATATACCCTTCGCAAAATAAGCAGATGGCAAAAGAAATGCTTTCGCAGGGAGGGTTACTCACGGATTTTACCGGTGGTACTGATCCCGACCGGCAAAACTTTCCGCGCAGGAACCGCATTGTAGCAGGCATTTGTGATGCACTGGTCGTAATAGAAAGCAAACAGAAAGGCGGTTCGCTGATCACTGCAGAACTGGCAAACGGCTATAACAAAGATGTGTTTGCTATCCCCGGCCGGGTAAATGACGCGGTAAGCGAGGGATGCAATTCCCTGATCAAAAGCAATAAGGCCCAACTTATCACCGGCGCCGATGACCTGTTGGAGATCATGAACTGGAAAGCGGTGCCTAAAAAAATAAAGGTGCAGCGCGAAATGTTCATTGAGCTTACCCCTGACGAAAAGATCATTACCGACCTGCTCGGGAAGGAGGAAAATATGCAGATAGACCGGCTGTACCTTCGGAGCGGGCTCAGCAGCAGTGCAGCAGCTAACGCCCTGCTCATGCTGGAGATGCAGGGTATTGTAACGGTCCTGCCGGGGAAAGTTTTTAAACTGGCATAACTCCGGTTCAAGGTTTAAGGTTCAAAGTTCAAGGTTTAGAATCCCTAAGATTTGAATGGTTGGAACCGTATCGAAAATTAACAATAATCAGTACGGGTTGAGCGTAAATCTGAACCGGTACAAAATAAAAAAGGCTACGCAAGGAAAGCGTTCCTCAAATAATACAATTCGAACTGCAACCTTGAACCTTAAACTTTGTACTTTGAACTGATTTCCTACCTTTGCCTATGGCAATAAAAAATACTTCCCCAAACAGGAATACCGGTAAATTTTTCGGCGAAGGGCTCACCTTCGATGACGTGTTGTTGATGCCGGTATACTCACAGGTACTTCCCCGTGATGTGAATATCCAAACCATGCTCACAAAGAATATCACACTCAATGTGCCCATGCTGAGTGCAGCTATGGATACAGTAACGGAAGCAACGTTGGCTATTGCCTTGGCAAGAGAAGGCGGCCTGGGTATTTTACACAAGAATATGAGTATAGACCTGCAGGCAGAGCAGGTGCGCAAAGTGAAAAGAAGTGAGAATGGTCTTATCCTTGACCCGGTAACCCTTCACCCGGATGCCACTGTGGGAGAAGCCATACGGCTGATGAGGGAGAATAAGATCGGCGGAATACCCATCGTAGATGCACAACATAAATTGGTCGGCATCATCACCAACCGCGATCTCCGTTTTGAGATCAACAGCAAAGTGAAGGTGAGTGAAGTAATGACCAAAGAAAACCTGATCACCGCGCCGGAAGGGACCGACCTGAAAAAAGCGGAGCTGATATTCAAGAAAAATAAAATAGAAAAATTACCGGTGGTCAATAAGGCCGGTAAACTGATCGGGCTGGTGACGTTCGGTGATATCCTTAAATTGAAAAGTCATCCCCACGCCATCAAAGATTCTTTCGGACGACTGCTGGTAGGTGCGGGTGTGGGTATCACGCACGATACGATGCAAAGGGTGGAAGCCCTGTATAAAGCAGGGGTAGATGTGATCTGTCTCGACAGTGCGCACGGCCATACCAAGGGGGTGATCGATATGCTTAAACTGATCAAAAGAACATTTAAAGAAACCGACGTGATCGCGGGAAATATTGCTACTGCTGCCGGCGCAAAAGCCTTAGCGGATGCGGGTGCAGATGCCGTAAAAGTCGGTATCGGGCCGGGGTCTATTTGCACCACGCGTATCGTAGCCGGCACAGGGGTGCCGCAGGTGACTGCTGTTATGGAAACCGCGGCAGCTTTAAAAAATAAAAATATCGGCATCATCAGCGACGGTGGCATACGGTATACCGGGGATATGGTGAAAGCCCTTGCTGCGGGTGCAACCTGCGTAATGATGGGGAATGTTTTTGCCGGCACGGAAGAGAGCCCGGGAGAAACGATCATTTACGAAGGAAGAAAATTCAAGCAATATCGCGGTATGGGATCCTTGGGTGCTATGGCACAGGGCAGCACAGATAGATATTTTCAGGATCCTGAAGATGATATTAAAAAATACGTACCGGAAGGCATCGAGGGGCGGGTTGCCTTTAAGGGAAGTTTGAGGGAAGTGGTTTTCCAGTTTACCGGTGGTCTTAAAGCGGGTATGGGATATTGCGGCGCAAAAGATCTGAGATCATTGCAGGAGAACGGCAGTTTTGTAAAGATCACCAACGCCGGTATGCGTGAGAGCCATGCACATGATATTGCGATTACCAAGGAAGCTCCGAATTACAGCCGGTAATAAAAACCTTTGGCGGAAATTTTACCCGGTATTTTACATGGTGCGTTTAAAGAAAAAATATGAGCGTTTTTAAAAACATTTTTGTTCTGCGGGTATTGCTCTTTTTCCTATTTGTACATCTTCAAATTTTCACATTCTCCCAAGACTCTTCCCGCCTGCGCATATCACTCCTCACCTGCACACCCGGGGAAGAATTGTATTCCACTTTCGGGCACAGCGCATTGCGGGTCATCGACAGCAACAGCGTGACGGATCATGTATATAATTACGGCACCTTTAATTTTGAGGACGAAGGCTTTTATCTAAAATTCATCCGTGGGCAATTGCGCTATTATGTAAGTCTTGAAAATTTCGAAGACTTTAAAGCGGAATATATTTTTCAAAACCGCGGTATGACGGAGCAGGTGCTCAATTTTTCGGCGGAAGAAAAAATAATTACCCGCCGGGCACTCACAGAAAACTTACGGGAAGAAAATAAATTTTACCTCTATGATTTTTTCCTCGACAATTGTACCACCCGCCTTCGGGATATCATTGTAAAAAACCACGCGCCGCAACCGCTGCTGCCGCCGGTAATGCCCGTTTCGTATACTTTCCGAAATGCCATTCATCAATACCTTGATGCGAATAACCAGCCCTGGAGCAGGTTTGGGATCGATGTGCTGATGGGTGTTCCGACTGATGCGGTGATGACGACGGCAGAACAACAGTTCTTACCGGATAACCTGATGTATGCATTGGATAGTGTAAAAAATGAACGGATCGTTCTCACTTCACAAAGTCTTTATCTCACGGAACCCAAAAGATCAAACGCTACCTTCTTTACACCCATGGTCTTTTTTACCGGCCTGCTGCTCCTGTTTGTATTGTTAAGTCTTTCCAAAAACCAAACTATTACCCGGATCCTTAAAGGCCTTGACGGTTTCCTGTTTTTTTCTGTCGGCTTGCTCGGGATAGTTATTGTGTTGATGTGGACGGCTACTGATCATATCATGACAAAAGACAATTACAACCTGCTTTGGGCATGGCCCACGCATATTGTTTATGCATTCTTTCTGAACCGCGGTTCTAAAAGAGTAATAACCTATTCCATGTTGTATGCGGTTTTCCTTTTGTTGTTGTTAGGCTGTTGGTTCTTTCTTGCGCAGGAGATGAATAATGCGCTAATACCGTTGCTCATCTTACTGGCCTGGAGGACCGGGATAAGGGGAAGAAGGATGATTTGGAGACGAGGGAGGGAGGATAAGGATTGTCCTTCGGACAAAGGTTTTTTGAACACGGATACGCGGATTGGCGCGGATCAACACTGATTTTTTTGGACACGAATTAGACGAATTAACACAAATTTTTTTTTGTTATTATCAGTGTTTATCAGTGCATCCGTGGCAAAGATTTTTGAACATTAATAACAACAGATTTTTGTCCTTCGGACAAAGGTTTTTGAACAGGGATAACGCGGATTTACGCGGATCAACACAGATTTTTTTGGTTTATTCGTGTTTATTCGTGGCATTAGTGGCAAAGATTTTTTGGACACGAATTACACGAATTAGACGAATTAACACAAATTTTTTTATGTTATTATCAGTGTTTATCAGTGCATCCGTGGCAAAGATTTTTGAACAGGGATAACGCGGATTGGCGCGGATCAACACAGATTTTTTGGTTTATTCGTGTTTATTCGTGGCGTTAGTGGCAAAGATTTTTTGGACACGAATTACACGAATTAGACGAATTAACACAAATTTTTTTATTGTTATTATCAGTGTTTATCAGTGCATCCGTGGCAAGATTTTTGAACACGGATAACGCAGATTCCACGGATGAACACAGATTTTTTTCGGTTTATTCGTGGCAAAGATTTTTTGGAACACGAATTAGGCGAATTAACACAGTTTTTTTTATGTTATTATCAGTGTTCATCAGTACATCCGTGGCAAAGATTTTTTTGAACCAGACCTTCGTGTAATTCGCCTAATTCGTGTAATTCGTGTTCAAAATTATTTATCGGCTAAAAATATTATATGGAGATCAAACAAATAAACTTCAGTGGCAGCATCATAAAATATAAAATTACCGGTAACGGAAAACCCGTGATGTTACTGCATGGCTTCGGCGAAGACAGCAGCATTTGGGATCTGCAGGTTGAGTTTTTAAAACCGGATTTCCAACTGATCGTTCCGGACCTGCCCGGTAGCGGCGCATCGTCATTATTGGAAAAAGAAATCGTCTCCATTGCTGATTATGCGGAAGCAATAAAAGCGATCCTCGAAGCGGAGAAAATTACGAATGTTATCATGATCGGCCACAGTATGGGCGGCTACATCACCCTGGCCTTTGCGGAAAAATATGCTGATATGCTTGGCGCATTCGGACTCTTTCATTCCGGTGCCTATGCCGATGATGAGGCAAAAAAACAGACCCGTGAAAAAGCGATCCTGTTCATTGAGCAAAACGGCAGTGCAGCATTCCTGAAAACAAGCATCCCGGGTTTATTCTTAGACACGGTGAAAAGTAAAGCGGCTATTGACACACTCATTCATAAGGGGAGTGAGTTCTCCCCCCGGTCGCTCATTCAATATTACCGGGCCATGATCAGCCGGCCGGACAGGACAACAGTGTTGAAAACCTTTCCCGGGCCAATCCTGTTTTTGATGGGGGAACATGATAAGGCTATACCTTTCGAAGACAGCCTTCGGCAATCTCACCTGCCTGCTCATGCGTACATACATATATTACGAAGCAGTGCACATATGGGAATGACAGAGGAAACGGGAATTGCCAATGAAAAATTATCGCAATTTTTACATTCTGTCTAAGTCGGTGTTCCTTGGCATACAGCATTATTACGTATTTTAGTGTCTAATATGTATTCATGAAGCGATCGTTACTCTTACTCCTTGTCGGGTTTTCCTGTTTACCTGTTTTTGCCCGGCATATTACAGGAGGAGAAGTTATTTATGATTACATAGGTCCCGGCGCTTCCAATTCCAAAATTTACCGTGTTACACTGAGACTATTTAGGGATAACCTCACGATGGGTGGAGCTGCTATGCCGGCTTCAGTTTCCATCGGCATCTTCAATAATGCGGGTAATGCGCAGGTGGGCGGATATTTAAATGTACCGCTCGTTGCTAATACACCTGTAGGTATCATATCGTCTCCACCCTGCCTGACTAACCCTCCTGTCTTCGATTACAGTGTGGGCACTTATATTTTCACGATCGATCTTCCCAATAACGGACCGGGCTATACGGTTACTTATCAAACCTGTTGCAGGGTCTCCGGTATAACAAACGGAGGTGGTGATGAAGGGGCAACGTATACCAGCGAAATCCCGGGAACAAATACTTTAACCGGCGGAATCAATGACAACAGTGCACGTTTTGTAACGGGCATTTCGATCATATGCTATAACCAGGCCTTTATCCTTGATTTCAGTGCCACTGATCCCGACGGAGATTCTCTTGCTTATTCTTTAACGAATGCCTACGATGGCGGTGCTGCAACTGATGCCGCGTTTGCATTTCCTGCACCGCCACCTTACGGTTCTATCAATTATTTCGGGGGATATTCCGGTCTTTCTCCTTTAGGTGCAGGAGCTTCCATCAATACTTCAACCGGGATCATTTCCGGGATAGCACCGGGCGCCGGTAAATACGTGGTATCAGTTGTGGTAAGATCTTACCGAAACGGGCAATATATTTCGGAACACCGGAAAGACTTTATTATTACCGTAGCACCCTGCGATTTTGCCAGCGCAGACCTGAACCCGGTTTATACCAGTTGCGATATCCCGCCGGGGGGATTTAATGTAAGTTTTGAGAACCTGAATAACTCCCCGCTGAACCTCACTTTTGATTGGAACTTCGGAGACCCGGCTTCCGGGGCCAACAACAACTCTACCCTGGAAATGCCTACGCATATTTACAGCACAGCCGGTGATTATAACCTCACCCTTATCGTAAATGCCAATACACCCTGTGCGGATACTGCATACGCTATCGTAAAAGTATACCCCGGTTTTTTTCCTGCATTCGGCCCGGTACCCTCTATGTGTAAAGACCTACCTGTACAGTTCAGTGATGCTACCACCACAAACTATGGTACAGTAAATTACTGGCATTGGGATTTCGGTGTTACCACACTCAGTAATGATACGAGTCGTTTACAAAATCCAACGTATACCTATAACACAGCAGGCACGTATAATGCAGCATTTATTGTAGGCACAGATAAGGGTTGTCGTGATACCTTATTCCCGATCGTTGTAACGATCATAGACAAGCCTGATTTCTTTATTTCTAATGACACGCTGATCTGCACTGTAGATACTCTTCAGTTACTTTCCAATGTTACAACCGGAACCATCACCTGGTCGCCGAATTATATGATCAGCGATGTGAACAGCTTTAACCCATTTGTTAGCCCTGATGTCCCGACCACCTATACCGTAACTTACAGCGATCCTTCGGGCTGTACCGCTTCAGACCAGGTTTTTGTAAATGTTGTAAACGAGGTAACGCTGCTGGCCATAAATGATACGACGATCTGCCTTACGGATACCGCCAGGCTCCTGTTAAATACTGATGCCTTATATTTTACCTGGACACCCACAAACCTGATCATTGACCCTACGGTGCGAAACCCTCAGATAATCCCCGTAGACCCGGTCACCGTTTTCCATGTAAAGGCTTCTATATCGAACAAATGTTTTAAAGAAAAGGACATAACCGTTTCAACCATTCCATACCCGGTAGCTGTGGTATCAGGGGATCAGGAAGTATGTTATGGAAAAGATGCGCAATTGCAGGCTTCGGGCGGCACCAATTATCTTTGGTCTCCGCCTGCATACCTGAATAGCGCCGTGATCCCAAATCCCAAGGCTATTTTTCCGAAACTATCCCTCACCTATACTGTTTCCGTCACTGATACGCTGGGTTGTCCAAAACCGGCTTTTGCCACCATTACGGTGAACGTGATCCGTTTATTTGCGAACGCGGGCCCGTCTGATACATCAGTTGTTTTGGGTCAGCCCCTGCAGTTGACGGCTACAGGAAGTGAAATCTATTTATGGACACCCGATACTTACCTGAATAACCCGAATATTGCGAACCCTGTTTCTTTGCCGCAAAATAATATTACCTATACGGTTTCCGTAAGCAATGCCGCAGGTTGTACTGCAAATGATACGATCAATGTAAAGGTATATTTCCTGCCGCCGGATATGTATGTTCCTTCAGCCTTTACCCCCGGGAAAGACAGGGTTAACGATCTATTCCGGCCAATTGCCCTGGGGATAAGATCGCTGGAATCTTTCCGTGTGTTCAACCGTTGGGGCCAGTTGGTGTATATCACAAGCCGCATCAATGACGGATGGGACGGTACTTTCAAAGGAGTGGGTCAGGACTCCGGCACTTTTGTTTGGCAGGTAAATGCAACAGATTACAAAGGAAATAAGATCTTCAAAAAAGGCACGGTCATACTTATCCGTTAGTACGAAGGGTTCCCACAGATCAGCACAGATTTTTTTCTCACGGATTTTCACAGATTTTTTTCCCGCAGATTTAAGATGATTTAAGATGATTTAAGAGCAGATGCTGCAGATCGCCTTCCGATGGCAGGTCCTTACGCCTTATCCCCTTTTCGGCCCGGAACTTTTGCGATTCAATTTTTTTACCACAGAGTTAAAGGAGTTTTTTTCACTGAGCTTCACAGAGTTTTTTGATCTCTGAGGAACTCTGTGTAATACTCCCCGAACCTCTGTGGCTAAATTATTTCCTGCAGATTGCCTGCCGAAGGCAGGGTCTTTGTGTATTGTGCCTTTGTGGCCCAAAACCTTTGCGTGAAGGCTTTCCCACAGATTTACAACATGCCTGCATTTTTTTTCATAATTTTCGTGCTATGAAAAAAACTGTTTTTATCACCGGTGCTACTGCCGGGATCGGCAAGGCTTGCGCGGAAAAATTTGCAGCAAATAATTACCGACTCATTATTACCGCGCGGCGGGAAGCCTTATTGGAAGAGGTGCGGCAGGAACTCGTGAAGAAATATAATGCGGATATCATTACATTATGTTTTGATGTTCAGGATAAAGAAGCGGTTTTCAAAGCAGTAGGGTCATTGGAAGACCGCGATGTACATATACTCATAAACAATGCAGGCCTTGCGCTTGGCCGTGACCCGTTTGATCAGGCCGATCTTACAGAGTGGGATACTATGATCCATACTAATGTGAACGGGCTCCTGTATGTAAGCAGGGCACTGATGCCCGCCATCAAACGGGTAAAAGGACATATAGTGAATATCGGCTCTACCGCAGGAAGGGAAGTTTATGAAAACGGCAATGTTTATTGCGCCAGTAAATTTGCTGTAGATGCCATAACAAAATCAATGCGGCTTGACCTGTTGAAATACGGCATTAAAGTAACGGCAGTAAACCCCGGCGGAGTAGAGACGGAGTTCTCGCTGGTGCGTTACCGGGGTGATGAAGTCAAAGCTAAAAACACGTATACCGGTTGGGAACCTCTTACCCCGGCTGATGTGGCGGAGGCGATATTCTATTGTGGTTCACTACCGGCACATGTTTGTATTAATGACCTCACAATCACGTCATTAGATCAAGCCAACTCCTTTACCTTCCTTAAGAAAAGTTAATGTAGAATAAATTCTACAAGACTTTCACAACTTTGACTGTTCCTTATTGCAATAATTGATTTACTTTTCCGTTAAGATGCAGCTATAAGTTGTTTATAGTTGACCTGATCCGAATTTCCTTTGAACAAACATAAATAATGAAGATCCGCTTATCCATATTGTTAACCACCCTGTTCGCGTTATGCTTTGCTGAACCGACAATGGCTCAGCCCCGTGCTGTGCAAGGGGTATGCGATAATCTGGCGATCCTCCAACAGGTAGACAGTCTCAAAAAAATATTTGATAAAGAAGGTTTTATCGTGGTGAAGGAAGCCCCGATGAACATGGAAACAGAATATGAGCTCCCGGTTATTGTTCCGCTGAGAGAGAAAACATGGTACCGGATCATTTTTATAGGCGATATGAGTTCCAAGATCTACGAATTGAGAATGTTTGACTGGAACGAAAAGCAGGTTGCCTATCATAAGAAAATGTGGGGAGATGTGGACGGTAACATTATTAACTATGATTACATTCCGCGTTTTACAGAATACCATATGATCAAACCGGTGCAGGTGAATAAGAAGAAAAAGACCATGTGTGGGTATATCATGTTATTTAAAAAAGTTAGAGAAGCGGAGAAGTAGAAGACAGATAACAGATCACAGATAACAGATTACAGACAACAGATCACAGACAACAGATTTCAGATGTCGATCTAATTAAAAAATTTTAACTACAACGTTACTTCCTTATAACATTTATAAAAAACACCGTCCGAAAGGCGGTGTTTTTTTATAGGCCTATGATTTTGATTACAGTCCAAAAGGGGATTGACTGTAAGGGGATCATTATATAGAGATCAGCAACGACTGCATATCAGCCCCAACACCGCCAATAAACACGTCATCAATATTTACAATAAACTTCATGTTTACAGCCGTGCACAGGCCATGCATTTAGCTTAAAAAAATTATTGTAAACCTGCTGTGCCCGTAATCATTTTTCAAAAAGCTTTCGCATAAAAAAGACCAATGGATCATCATTGGTCTTTTTGTGGAAATTATTTTGTTATGGTGCCAGCGAAATCCTTATCTGCACTCCTGCCCTTGTATTCGTAGTAGGTGCGCTTGAGGAGATATACGGTAACACTTTTCTGCGGTCATAATAGAATTTCAGGTTCACCCGGTTACTCAGGAAATAATCTATAGTTGGCGTAATGGTGATCTCCCTGCTGCCGCCGGTGGCGAAATTATTATCCTGGTCAAGCCTGCTGTTGGCAGTAACATTATCCCTGATGCGGTAATCTATCCTGAAATTAATTTCATTCTCCAGTTTCTTGCCGCCGCCCAGGAATTTAGGCAACTTCAGTCCGCCAAAAAGCGGGAAGCCTCTTTTACGATAACCTGCACCGATCACAAATTCCGTACTGCGTTGCTCACTGAGCTGGTAATCAAAAAGGCTTAGGCTTAACGTGCGGGATTTTGCATATTCAAATTTTGCCTGGAACTGGTTGGTGAACTGCATATCAAATCCTATCAACGGCGAGAATTGCTCCTGGATGCTTACGTTCGGCACAAGGAAGAACGGAATAAACGATTTGGAGATCGTATCATAAAATGAAGGGTAACCGAAGCGGGACACATCACGATACAACAACGCGGAAGTGAAGCCGTTCATGCTGAGGTTGCCGTTATATGCATGTGTAATATTAAAACTGTTGAAGATCTTTTCCAACGGTTTGATCTTTGTGAGGCCATTGTAACTGATCGTCCAGTTTGGTTTTGGCATGATGCTGCGGAACGGGTTAGACTTGGTTCTGCCATCCGTTTGTTTTATTAACGACACTTTCTCAGGGCTCTGCCCGGTATAAGCCGCAATAAAAGAAGGAATGAGCACATCCACGGCATATTTACCGTAACCGTAATAATATCCGTCTGCACCCACCTGGCCATTAGTATATGGATTTTTTTCACCTAATCTCCGTGAAAGCGTACGCCGGTTATCCTGGAATTTCTTAAAGGTTTCCGATACACGGTTAGGATCAAATTTTCCGAACAGCGTTTTGAAAGAAATATAGCTCACCTCAAAGCCGCCGGTTGAATAAGGCGTAAGGTGCATGAAGCTTTTATTATTGCCGCCTGATGTATCGATAAAACGGAAGGTCTCGGTATAATTTTTACTGAAGCTCTTCTTAATATTTACAGTGATGTTCAGGTCTCGTACCGGTTCCAATACAGCACTTGCAGTAATGGCCTGGTCATAATTCTGCTGGAACAGGTAATTAAATGTAGAATCCTTCGTGATGAGGCCCTGTGCTGCTTTGCGGTTCAGCCAATTGCTGTCTACCTGCTTTCCTAAAATAAAATCGAAGCCCGGTGCCATACTGCGGAAATTCTGTCCGAAGAACTGTGTGCTGTCTGTATATCCCGGGAGCCTTGTACTCGCTACTTCTGCAATGGAGAAATTGGCCTGTTTAATACTCGTCAACAACTTGCCGAATATTTTCACCGGTGTACTAACATATGGTAATGCGGTTTTATCCAATATCCTGCGGGTACGCAATACTCTCCTGCCGTCCTTGGTCGTTACACTGTCTGTGATCTTCGTGTAGCGGTTGCGCCATTTTTCACGGTCAGCCGTATTAGAAGGGGCATCCAACTGTCGAAGGAATTTGGATTTTTGATAAAGTTTGTTGAAATCCATTTGCAGGGTTCCTTCCTTCTGCTGCCCGTTTTCCAGGAAGTTTCCGAGGTTCACAGCAAGCCTGCTTGCGCCGATCCAGCGATAATTTGCCTGGTATTTAATATTCGCCGTCACAAAATCCAATGTCGGGATCTTTGCAAGTGGTAAGGTATAAGAGAATGATGCCGTTTGATTGAACAACGTATTCCTTCCGCCACGGAAAAGATTTCTCATCACCGAATCTTTTTTCGCTTTGGTATCCAATTTTCCGAAAGGTTCGTCTATGCGGGAATTATTGGTAGCCACATAATCAAAGGTGAGGGAACGGGTAAAGTTCCACCGCAGTATATAGTCCCGCTGGAAAATAAAATATTTATCGTAGGTCTCCGGTGTTTGGTATTTATCACCGCCGAGGCTGCGCGGTTTGATCACACCGAACTGGCGCTGGAGGTCTGCACGGAAACTCACCTGGGTAGGAACATAATTAAAATTGAAATCCCTCACCACATCCAACCAACGCGTTTTCTTTTTTCTGAGCATCGCTTTGAAAGGCTCAATGTATCGGGGTTGCGTAGCATAATTATAGCCCAATGCCGCGCGATGCCTGGTTACATCATTGTACTCTATTAACGGATTATGGCTGCTCGTTTTGATAAAAGAATAGCTTACGTCCACATTCGAAATATCGTAGACCTTGGGTTTCTTGCTATTGGTCTTCAGTTTTCTTACATTGGTAAAATTGAGTGTTTTCACAGAAGTGAAATCCACCGCGCCTTTGCGTATAGAATCTTTTTGATTGGCGGGCACTACGGTAAGTTTATCTTTTAGTTTGATATCAAGATCATAGGGATCATACTCAGGCGTACTTACCGATTGCGAATAGCCGGCAAATACGGGGATAGACATGACGACCTTTTTCGGAAGCAGTTTTCCCAACTCGAGATTTGCCGCCACATCAAACTGCGTAAAATTATCCCTGTAGCGTTCATTCACGCGTTGCTCCAACGTTCCGAAGCCCTGCGTATGCATATTCCCCGAAAGTGATAGCGTACCGAGGTCCGCAAGGGTAAAATCTATTCTTGCCAATGCCGCATAACCGCCTTTTTCATCCAACGACGAAAGGCGAAGTTCGTTCACCCACATCTCACCGCAGGCAGTGGGTTGTGCATTGGTATTTTCAACAGCTATAAGGATACCTTTTATTTCACCCATATTAGGGTTACCCATTACAGAATACGTTTGGCCATTTGATTGCAACTTTCTGAAAAGGTCGGTAAGGGAAACAGAAGAAAGATTGCGCTCCTGTTTGATCTTCGTCAGGACCGTAAGGTCAAGATCAAGGGAATTTTTCGGGTTCCACAAACTGTCATTGTAAGAATCGCTGTCCGGGTTCAGGTTAGAAATACTGAGCGGGGTATTGGTCAGCGGGATCCTGATCTCATAATAATTATTTACAAAATCCGTACCCATGCGGAATACTGCTGTGAGGTCACGGTTCTTAAGTTGTACAGTTGAATTCTTAGCCTGTTCGGCGTGGATATACATCTGCAGTTTTTTAAACTGGCGAATATCGCGGTTACCGAAAGTTTGGAACACGCCTTTAGCGTCATCCTTCCTCAGGTCGCAAAACTGCAGCGTCATAGCCTGTTCGTTTTGCAGCAGGTTTGCCCCGTTATTACTTAACGTCTGCTGGCGCTGAATATCTTTTGGCGTACGGTAAGGGAAAGGATTTCGGGTATCATTCTCTTCGATATTCACTGCGCCTACATTGAACTGCGTGGTTGAAGCCGGTGTGAACAAACCGGTTGAATCGACTTTGAACTTAAATGTCCTCCAGATATTC
The DNA here is from genome assembly GCA_037719665.1 of Ferruginibacter sp. Classification (GTDB taxonomy): domain Bacteria; phylum Bacteroidota; class Bacteroidia; order Chitinophagales; family Chitinophagaceae; genus Ferruginibacter. Next base: position 452 of record JBBJLU010000062.1, on the reverse strand, counting down.
CGTGTAAGCTGTAATTCGCCGAAACGAACAACTGCGGTATCAGCAAAATCCGTCATAAACATCCTGATGAATCGGATTGATTTAAAATCCGGGATCTGGCCGATCTTCTTATCATAACTGTTGATGGGAATACGGAACTGGTACCAGGTCTCATTGCGGGTGATGCCGTTCGGTAAATTTACCGGAACTAATTTTTTATCGACAATGTAATTCTGGCCGATCTGCATCCTGGTGGAAGTCGTTGGCTGCAGGTCTACGATATACTGGTAATACTCTTCTGTTTCATTCAGGGTATTATCGCGGTTAAAATCTTCCGCATCGGGATATAGCGTGGCAGCTGATGTAAAAGCCCCGCCGTTATCTATGGGTGAATTGCCCTGGGGTGAGTTAAAATTTTTATACCGTGCAAGAATATTATCCGTACCGGTAAAACTACTGTTACGGTAATGCTT
>JBBJLU010000061.1:0-16879 GCA_037719665.1 Ferruginibacter sp. | reverse complement strand
AGCACCCGGTCGTTGTTTTTTAAGTTCCCCCAGGAGCTTTTTGACGATCCCATTGGTATACTTAAGGTAAGAGATAAAATTTTTTTTGATGGTGTATTCATCACTATACATATAGACTTTCTCCGGAACCCGGTTCCCCGAGCTGTCATAATAGAACGGGGTATGAGGCATGAGGAAATGGGAATAACAAAAAACAGGTGCAGCCCCTTGGGGCTCTGCCGCAATTTCCATCAGCTTCGTTACGGTTAATTCATTATCCTTCCTTTGACGATCAGGTGATTGCTCGCGCAAAAAAGGCACCCATTTTACAAGCCCGGGAGGAAGGCTTGCACCGATATCGCGGTTCAGGCGATTGAGCAGGATCTTATCCGTAAGTAAAAAACTGTGACCCAGTATAAAGCTGTTGGCATCTGTGATACCAGGCATATCCTTTACATCAAAAACGGAGTTGTTGCGGAGGGTATAACCCATATTTTCAAATATGGTAAATACTTCTCCCCGCCCGATCTCATTCTGCCTGTTTTGAAGATCCTTTTGCGTGACGGCTGCGGGATCAAAATCAGGGCTGATATAATTCATATTAAAAAGCGAAGCAAGGCTGAATTGTGTAAGGCTGTAATTAGATGAACCCGGGACAACATAAAAAGAATCAGCGGCAAGAAATTTTAGCATATCCTCATTAGAAAATCCAAAACTGTCTGTTAAACTTTTTTGACCGGGATAACCGTCAAATAACAATAAAAACACATCGGGTTTTTCTGTTACGGTTTTGTAATTAAAACTAATTGCCGAATTTTTCTTCCCGGTCGAGAATGCTTTCACGGTAATTCTTAATACATCCACTGCACAATAAATGATCAGCAGGCAATTCAGAAATAATGTTAGCCTGTGGTGAAGTGCAGGTTTCCTTTTTAAGAAAACGAACCATAGCAGAGTGGCCAGCAGCAACAGCGGCAACAGGACTATATATTTCTGTACAATATTAAATACCGGGTAAACCTTTAAAAAATCGTGCAATGCACCGAAGAAAAAATACCAGGTACTTATAAATACCGTTAGCAGCGCTGCCGGCTGTATCCTGCGCATACCGATCCAAAATATTCCGAAAAGTACCGCGATAAAAAAAATGATGGAGAGGCCGGTAAGCACTACCTCCTTTACCGTAAGTGAACCGAAATTTTCCGCGCTGCCGTGCACACAAAAGAAGACGGCTATGAGTAAAAGATACAGCGGGGACTTCAGGATGGCGCGCATTAGTTTCTTTTCATTAAAAAGATCTCCCGATCGGTATTCCCGGCCTTCTCCCGGTGAAGGACCGTAAAATACCGTTTGAAAGTGGCTGTGAAATGTTCAACAGAATAATCCGTGAAAATATCTTCGCGTTTTTTCAATAAGAGCCGGACCTTCTCATCTGATTTCGGAACAAATTCTATGATCACATATTCTCCCATATTATGCAGCCACCGCGCAATACTTTCCAAGGGCAGGTTGGCGGTGATGGCCAGGTGATGCACCAATGCCAATGCCAGTACCAGGTCCGCTTTCAGCCGGACGGTAAGCGAATCCCTTTCCTTATTCATCCACCCGATGGCAGGGGAAGGATGATGAAGTGTGCTGACCAGCGGCACAATATTTTTTATGCCCTGTTTCCTCACTTGGCGGTAAAGTTCATTTACACAATTGGAATCGGCATCCGTAGCAATAATATGAGATGCTTTATCGCGCAGCATCATGCTGAAAAAGCCGTCATTTGCGCCAAGGTCGATAACAGTGTTAAAGGAAAGATCATCGGTAAATTTTTTAATGAGGGCGGTTTTTGCTGAAAGATAATTGTCGCCGGAAATGGTATCGGAATAATAATCATCCCACTCTGATCTTGCTTTTTTTATTTTAAGTCCTTTGACCACCTCAATGAGCCCGTTCAGCAATACGGCAAGTTTGTGCATGCTGAAATTACCTTTCTTTTCTTCCCCCCTGCCGGCCTTCGCCGAAAGTTTCGCCTGCAGGGTAATATGCAAATGGACGTGCAGGTTCCACTTCGCACGTGCAGGCAACAGGGCCCGCACCAGGTCCAGCGGAATTCCGTCAGGGTAAGTCAAAAATAATTTTCCCGTGTCGCGGTGATCATAATGCATCAGCAGCAAGGGCGCCAAAAAACATTCACAGAACTGGCGGTAAGCGATCCAGGGTTTTGTTTCGTCGTATTTTTCAAAGGAGAGGGTATCAATGAATACCGGCCGCCCTTTGTAAAACTGTATATTGAACGGCGTGGCATCTTTCAGCATCATGCTTTTTTCCATCGCTGCGATAGCGATCTTTAAGGTTACGAGTGCCGCATCCCGCCACATGTCAAAGCTCCATTCATAGGGGTAACTGATGAACGGCATCTGCGCGGGTAAGATGACCATACCCCCGGGATCGGGGAGACCGCAAAAAGGGTTATGTCCTGTTCCTCATGAGAAATTAAACGGCCGGCTTCTGTAAGTGCAGTGTATAGACCGGAAGAATGAAGAAGACGGTAATGATGAAAATATGCCGGGCTGATGTAACGGTAGAATTTCCCTTCCTGCTCAAATACAAAGCCTGCAGCATCGCGATATGAAGAAGCAAGCTGCTGCATATTACAATTCATTATCCTGTTTTTCCTGCTCACTGTTTTTCCTGCCGCCAAAAAAATGCTTTACCCTTACCCATGCGTTTTTAAAGAAAAAGAGGGAGCCTAAAATGCCCGCGATGATCAGCTGAATAATATAGCTGCCGCTGCCCGGGTCGATATACAAAAAGATGGAATTCATCGGGTCAAATATACCGCTATTGGCGTTTTGTTTTAAAGGTAAAATGCTTTTGTGTTAGATAACCTATGGTGATAATGATGACCGTATTGATGAGCTGTGCTAAAAAAGCTTCCACATGCCAAACTTCCACCAACAGGTTCAGTAGAAAATAATTGATCACGAGGTTAAGAAAAAAGGAAAGAAAATAACGGAACAACTGAATTCTTCCCCGCAGATAAGAAGTAGTAAAGACCACATATTTATTCAAAAGGAATCCCACACAAAAACTCACGACGAATGAAAGGAACAGCGCGGCATTATGCGGCTTAAAGACCATGAAGCCCGCATCGAAATTCTGTTTGGTGAAAATATAATGAAACCCGATATAATATACCGTAAGCCCGAGAACAGTATTCGCCCCGCCGCATGCTGCATACCGAAATGTTTGTAAAGGCATCAGTCGCCGGAAGGGAGGGTAAAATATGTCGATGAATCTGATAAGAATATGCTTCATAGAACAATTTGCAAATTTGATAATTTGGTAATTTGATAATGATTACCGCAATAGCATTTCAGTTTGATAAAATAAATTTTACAACCGAAACCTTCATTATCAAATCAATAAAAATTATCATTTCACTTTCATACGTTGATCACCATACCCTGTTGTTCAAATATTTGAAAATAAAAGTTGATGTTGCTCTTCATTTCCAAATTATCAAATTACCAAATTACCAAATTACCAAATTATCAAATTAATTGTACAATTCTTCCCTCACCTCTTTCACCTTCTCATCCTCCAAATATTCATCGTAGGTCATCAGCTTATCGATCATACCCTTCGGTGTGATTTCTATGATACGGTTGGCAACCGTTTGCATGAATTGATGATCATGCGTCGTAAACAGCACCACTCCCGGGAAATTCACCATACTATCGTTGAAAGCAATGATGCTCTCCAGGTCAAGGTGGTTCGTCGGTTCATCGAGCATGAGCACATTCGGATTTTGCAGCATCATCTTACTCACCATGCAACGCACTTTTTCACCGCCGCTCAAAACATTCGTCTTCTTCATGATCTCGTCGCCGGTAAACAACATTTTACCAAGGAAACCGCGGAGAAAATCTTCATCCACATCCCGGGTTTGGGGCGGTACGTATTGGCGCAGCCAATCCATGAGGTTTAGTTGGTTGCCTTCAAAAAATTCTTTGTTGTCATTCGGAAGATAAGCCGTGGTAATAGTCGTTCCCCATTGGAACTTACCGGTATCCGCTTTTAGTTTATTGTTGATCACTTCCAGGAAAGTAGTCAGTGCCATCGGGTCGCGGCTGAGGAATGCGATCTTATCCGTTTTATGTACATCAAAATTCAGCTTGCTGAACAACATCTTTCCATCATCCGATTTTTTGGAAAGGTTTTCAACTTTTAGGATATCATTGCCGGCCTCTCTTTCCTGCTTAAAGATGATCCCGGGGTATTTCCGGCTGCTCGCTGTGATATCTTCGAATACCAGTTTATCCAATGCTTTTTTACGGCTGGTGGCCTGCTTGCTCTTGCTCGCATTGGCAGAAAAGCGCGCAATAAATTCCAGGAGGTCTTTCTTTTTATCTTCCGCTTTTTTATTTTTATCCGAAGCCTGCCTTGCTGCCAACTGCGAACTTTCATACCAGAAAGTATAGTTACCGGTATAGATCTTTATTTTGTTCTTGTCCACATCCGCCACGTGCGTACACACCGCATCCAAAAAGTGACGGTCATGGCTTACCACCAACACAATATTTTCATAATCTGCTAAAAAATTCTCCAGCCAGGCGATCGTTTCCACGTCCAGGTTATTCGTCGGCTCATCCAATAAAAGGATATCGGGATTGCCGAAAATGGCCTGCGCCAGCAACACACGGACTTTCAGGTTGGCGCTCATGTCTTTCATCAACACCGGGTGGAATTCATCTTTTACCCCCAACTCACTGAGCATCGTGGCGGCATCGCTTTCCGCGGTATAGCCTCCCATTTCACCGAATTGCTCTTCCAGTTCCCCGGCCTTTATACCGTCTGCTTCACTGAAATCAGGCTTGGCATAGATAGCATCTCTTTCATGTTGCACTTTCCACATTTTCTTATGGCCCATTAATACGGTATTGAGCACCGTTTCTTCGTCGAATGCAAACTGGTTCTGGGCAAGCACGGCCATGCGTTCGCCGGGGGTAATGTTTACCGTACCCTTATTCGGCTCTATCTCACCGCTGATGATTTTAAGAAAAGTAGATTTACCGGCACCGTTTGCACCGATCACACCATAACAATTCCCTTTTACAAAATTGATATTTACCTCATCAAAAAGCACCCTTTTTCCGTAAGCAAGGGTCACGTTATTTACACTGATCATAATTTTCTGAAATGGGCGCAAAATTACGTATAATAATGGATAATTTGATAATGGATAATTGATAATTTGGAAGTCATCAATCAGGGGGCTCCGCGATTTTCTGATTTAAAATTTGATACGGTGCGTGGTAATGAGGAGGCACCCGGCCGGGGGTTTTGTATTTAGGAATAGGTTTATAAGTGTGAGGTGTCTAAGTATCCAAACCTTAAAATACTAATCGTTATTTTTGCCGCTATGAGCATTGTAAGTAAACTGCAGGCGGCAACGGTAAAAAGCCTGGGTGACCTATATAATCAAGCCTTTACAGAAAAAGATTTCCAGGTCAACCTGACCAAGCCCGAATTTGAAGGTGATTATACCGTGGTGTTGTTTTCCCTGTTGAAAAAGACCGGCAAATCCCCTGAACTGCTGGGGCAGGAATTGGGAAATGACCTTATAAAAAATAACCCCGGGCTTTTCACGGGTTTTAATATTATTAAAGGCTTTCTTAATCTCCATGTAGCGGATGATTTCTGGTTGCAGTTACTGAAAGAAAATTATGATAAAGCGGGTTACGGCAAGCAACCGGCAAACGGGAAAAGGGTGATGGTGGAATACTCTTCTCCCAATACCAATAAGCCCTTACACCTCGGCCACCTGAGGAATAATTTCCTGGGTTGGTCCGTAGCGCAGATCTTAAAGGATTGCGGTTATGAGGTGTTTAAAAGTTGCATCGTTAATGACCGCGGCATACATATTTGTAAGAGTATGATCGCCTGGCAAATGTTTGCAGACGGCGCTACACCGCATACCAATAATACCAAGGGGGATCATTTCGTGGGAGAGTATTATGTAAAATTCAACGATGAATATAAGCGGCAGGTAGCAGAACTTATTGCCAAAGGTTTGACGGAAAAGGAAGCGGAAAAAGAAGCGCCTGTGATGAAGGCTACACAACAGATGTTACAGGACTGGGAAGCCGGCGATCCTGCCGTAAAGGAGCTTTGGCGCACGATGAACGGCTGGGTCTATGAAGGCTTCGACACCACGTATAAAAATATCGGCAGCGATTTTGACGAGACTTATTATGAAAGCAACACTTACCTGCTCGGCAAGGGGATCGTACAAAAAGGCCTGGAGAAAAATGTTTTTTACCGGAAGGAGGACAGCAGTATTTGGATAGACCTCAGCGGCGAAGGCCTGGATGAAAAGCTGGTGATGCGCAGCGACGGTACCAGCGTTTATATTACACAGGATATCGGGCTGGCCCAACAGAAATACGATGAGTACAAAATAGATAAAAGTATTTATGTGATCGGCGATGAACAGAATTACCATATGAAGGTGCTGAAACTGATCGCACAGAAATTAGGCGTGGACTCGGCTGACGCCATTCATCATCTTTCTTACGGCATGGTAGAATTGCCGACGGGCAAAATGAAAAGTAGGGAAGGAACGGTGGTGGATGCGGATGATATGGTGACAGAAATGATCAACACCGCACAGCAGCATACAGAGGAACTGGGAAAGGTGAAAGATTTCAGCCCGGGAGAACTGGTGCATTTATACAGGACCATCGGCCTGGGTGCGATGAAGTTTTACCTGCTCCGCGTGGACCCGAAAAAGAAAATGATCTTCAACCCGGAAGAATCCATCGACTTCCATGGTTTTACCGGGCCTTTTGTGCAGTATACTTACGCAAGAATAAAAAGTATTTTAAGAAAAGAAACGGTTGATCAGCATAAACCGGCTTCGCCGACATTATTAAAAAGTGAAAAAGAGATCCTGGTAGCTGCGGAACAATATCCTGCGGTAATTTCGGAGGCGGCAAGAGAATCAGATCCTTCCAAAGTAGCGATCTATGTTTTTAACCTGGCCAAAACCTTCAATTCTTTTTACAGCGAGTTATCCGTTTCAAAAGCGGAGAATGATGAAAAAAAGCAGCTTCGTTTAAAGCTCGCGATGATGACTGCGAATATTTTAAAAAGCGGGATGGGGTTATTAGGTATCGAAGTTCCGGAAAGAATGTAATATCATAAGAACCGTTTCTGGTTTCTCGTTTCTCGTTGCTTCAAACCGAAGTTTATACCCAAGAGGAACGTTGATTTGAAGGAATATAAACGAGAAACCAGAAACAAGAAACGGATTCAAACGAGAAACCAGAAACGTATTCAAACGAGAAACCAGAAACGAGAAACGTATTCTATGGAGAAAAAAATAAAAAAAATAGGTGTCTTAACCAGCGGCGGCGATAGCCCGGGAATGAATGCCGCAATCCGTGCAGTCGTGCGCACCGGCATCTATTCGGGCCTGGAAGTGTATGGCATCATGCGCGGCTATGCCGGTATGGTAGATGGGGAAATACAACAAATGGAAAGCCGCAGCGTGGCCAATATCATTCAACGCGGCGGTACGATCTTAAAGACCTCCAGGTGCAATGAGTTTTTGACGAAAGAGGGTCGGCAGCAGGCATATGACCACCTAAAAAAATTCGGGATAGACGGCTTGGTAATTATAGGGGGTGATGGCAGTTTTCGCGGCGCGCAAACCTTCAGTAATGAATTTGATATCCCCTGTATCGGCCTGCCGGGTACTATTGATAAAGATATTGCCGGTACTGATTTTACGATCGGCTTCGACACAGCAGTAAATACCGCGGTGGAAGCCATTGATAAGATCAGGGACACCGCGGACGCGCACGACCGGTTATTTATCATTGAAGTAATGGGAAGAGATGCGGGCTACATTGCCCTGCACAGCGGCATTTCAACGGGTGCGGAACATATCCTTATCCCGGAAAAAAAGACCAGTGTTATAGACCTTGTGGAATCCCTGCAGGAAAAAGAAAGAAGAAAAAAACTGGTGAACATGATCGTGGTGGCTGAAGGTGAGGACTTCGGCGGTGCGGATGAAGTGGCAAAACATATCAAAAAGAAAATGCCGCAGCAGGAAGTGCGGGTATGTATCCTCGGTCATATTCAACGCGGCGGTTCACCCAGTTGCTTCGACAGGGTGATCGCAAGCCGGATGGGATACCATGCTGTGGAATGCCTGTTGGAAGGGCGTTACAATGTATTCGTCGGGATCGTGAATAATAAGATGTACTATACTCCCTTAAATGAGGCGGTAAAAAAGAAACAGCATATCAGTAAAGAATGGATGAAGATTGTGAAGATACTTGCTACGTAGATAATTATAAATTTTGAATTATAAATTTTGAATGAATGCAGGCATATTCACTAATTTAAAATACAAAATTTAAAATTTAAAATACCTCTTCCCTCATTTAAAATACAAAATTCAAAATTTAAAATAATTGAATGGCTAAGAATTTATCAAAATATTTACACACCCAAATGGATCGCGAAGCAGGGATCGCGCACTCTCAAAAAAGAACCAAGATCGTGGCGACGGTAGGCCCCGCCTGCGATACATACGATAACCTCCTCTCCCTCGTAAAAGCCGGCGTGAATGTTTTCCGCCTCAATTTTTCTCACGGCACGCATGAAGATAAACTGGCAGTGATAGAAAAAATAAGAAGGATCATTAAAGAAGAGCCTTATAATATTTCGATCCTTGCAGACCTGCAGGGACCTAAACTTCGTGTGGGAGAACTGGAAGACGGCAAACTGATCCTTAAAGACGGCGATGAATTTATTTTCACCACCGAAAAGATGATCGGTAACAATAAAAAGATCTACGTCTCCTACCCCAATCTTACCACGGATGTAAAAAAGGATGAGCGGATCTTTTTAGATGACGGGAAAATGGAACTCAAAGTCTTAAAGATCCTCAATGATAAAGAGGTGTTGATGAGGGTAACCTTAGGCGGCATCCTCACACCGAAAAAAGGTGTGAACCTGCCCGACAGTATCCTTACCATGCCTTCCATGACGGATAAGGACCGCACCGACCTGGATTTTATTATTGCTCACAAACTGGACTGGGTGGCCCTTTCCTTTGTAAGAAAAGCTGCGGATATCACCGAACTGAAAAAACTCATTAAAACCGGGAAGGGTAAGAGCAAGGTCATCGCCAAGATCGAGATGCCGGAAGCCCTGAAGAATTTAAGGGATATTATCATCGAGAGCGACGGTATCATGGTGGCCCGCGGCGACCTTGGTGTGGAAGTGCCGATCGAACAGGTACCCGTGATCCAAAAAGATATTATCCGCAAATGCATGCACCGCGCGAAGCCCGTTATCGTTGCCACGCAAATGATGGAGAGCATGCTCGACCGTACCAAACCCAACCGCAGTGAAGTGAGTGACGTGGCCAATGCCGTACTGGAAGGCGCGGATGCGGTGATGCTCAGCGGGGAGACCGCCATGGGCCTCTATCCTACCCTTGTAGTGGAGACGATGAGTAAGATTATCCTGGAAGTGGAAAAAACAGTGTACGATTATGACCGCGATGATATACTTGCACCGCAGCCGCATTCTCCCTCGTTCATCAGTGATGCGATTTGTTACAGTGCCTGTAAGCTCGCGAAAGACAGTCGCGCACACGGGCTGATCGGCATGACACAAAGCGGTTACACGGCATTTATGCTCAGCAGTTACCGGCCTAAAACACCGTTGTATATTTTCAGCAAAGAACGCACGCTCATCAGCCAGCTCAGCCTGAGTTGGGGCGTAAGGGCATTTTATTATGCAGAAGAAGAAAGCCTGGATGATATCATTTTTGACCAGATCAATATACTCAAAGAAAGAGGTTTTGTGAAAGCAGGTGATATTGTCATTAACACCGGGAGCACACCGGTAGAACATCATTTACCGACGAATATTATTAAGATAACGAGAGTTGAATAACAGGGAATTGGGAATTGGGTGAGGTTTGCAATATTTTGAATTCATTAAAGGAATTGGGAATTGGGTGAAGTTCGCAATTCTTTAAACTTATTATTTTTAGGGAAATGCTTTTTTGACTTTTCTTAAACTTTTTTAAAGCCTCAATAAATGTTATTGTGCTATAGTGAAGCATTCCGAAATTGAAATCAGAAAATCAGCTCGGATTAATGAAAAAAACCGAGCCACACAGCCTTCAGCCCAATTCCCAATTCCCAATTCCTCAGCTCATAATAAACTACCGGCCACACAGACTCCGCCCCAATTCCCAATTCCTAATTCCCAATTCCAATCTCTCTCCCTTCCATATAATTCATTAAATTTTTCTTCGCATTATTCTTCAGTTTCCTCCGGAAAAAACCTGCCCAGCCGAACAGCGTGCCCATGATCCCGATCGCCTGTGCGCTCCATTTTTGCAGGCTCCAACCGTCGCTGTGCTCTGTGATACGGCCGTTCTCAATGAACATATACGCCTTGCACATATTCACCACTTTTCTCCCGGTCTTTGAGAAGGTATAGGTGGCTGTCCAATTACAGTTGTAGTAGCCGTCACCGAGATCTTTGATGTTATCAAAGCCCAGCGAAAAGTCTTTAGCATTTTTGCAAAGCATTTCCCACATCGCCTTTACGGCGTCACCCTGCAGCAATTCAAACATCGGGTCATAAAAAGCAATGTCATCACTGTAACATGCATTCATCCCTGCTGCATCTAATCGTTGAAAGCACGAATAGAACCGGTTGATCAATGCTTCATTTTCATTCATAATAATCTCATTAGGTTTAATTAAATTTAACCATTAAAAAAATCACTATGCACAAAATAGTTTCTTTTACGTTTTTCCTCCTGGTTAGTTTGGCGGTAGCCGCACAAAATACGGACAGCCTGTGGTTTGTAAATAATTATACCAAGAAAGAGTTCAACATCAGCATGCGGGATGGTGTAAAACTTTTTACGTCATTTTATATTCCGAATGACCGCACAGAAAAACATCCCATCCTCCTCGTCCGCACACCCTACTCCTGTGCGCCTTACGGTGAAGATAAATATGCGCGGATCTGGGACGGTTACCGCAATGCTTATGTCAAAGAAAATTACATTTTTGTATTCCAGGACGTGCGCGGCCGCTACATGAGCGAAGGCCTGTTTGAAGATGTGCGGCCCTTTAATAAAAATAAAAAAGGAAATGAAATTGACGAAGCCTCCGATACCTACGACGCAATAGATTGGATGGTAAAAAATATTGACAACAACAACGGCAAGGTCGGGGTGACCGGCACATCCTACCCTGGTTTTTATGCTACAGAAGCCGCGCTCAGCGGGCACGACGCATTAAAAGCCGTGAGCCCGCAGGCACCTGTAACGGACTGGTTCAGCGGTGATGATTTTCACCACAACGGCGCATTTTTCGCCATGGACGGTTTCTCTTTTTATTCGGTTTTTGGGAAACCGCATCCTAAACCGACCATGAATTACGGAACGGGATTTACAACGGCCATCCGGGACAATTACAAATTCTTCCTGGAGAATGGCACACCGAAAACCCTGGCCCGCCTCATCGGCGACAGCATCCGTTTCTGGCACCAAATGTATGAGCACCCGAATTATGATGCATGGTGGCAGGCCCGCAATGCGCGCAACGGTTTGTATAATGTAAAGCCCGCGATGCTATGGGTCGGCGGTCTCTTTGATGCGGAAGATTGCTGGGGTGCATGGAATGCATATAAAGCCTGTGAAAAACAAAGCCCTGCTACAAATTCATCGATCGTAATGGGGCCCTGGTACCACGGTCAATGGAGCCGCGAAGGGTCCTTCCTCGGGAATGTCCGTTTCGGATCAAACACTTCAGATCATTTTCAGAAAAATATGGAAGTGCCTTTTTTTAATTATCACCTGAAAGGAAAGGGCAATGCAAACTCCGTTGCAGAAGCCAATATATTTTTCACCGGGGAAAATAACTGGAAGCAGTTCCCGGTATGGCCGCCGGCAAATAAATTGAATACCGATCTGTTCATCGGCACCGGCAATTCCCTGGTCTTCACTGCCGGCAACACCATGCCCTTCAGCGAATACATCAGTGACCCTGCACATCCTGTACCGTATACAGAAGATGTTCATAATCGGCGAACGAGGGAATACATGACCGATGACCAGCGCTTTGCGGAGCGCCGCCCGGATGTACTGACGTTTAAAACAGGGGTCCTCACCGCTGACCTCACCCTTGCGGGCCCGGTCATTGCAGATCTGAAGGTTTCCCTTTCCTCAACGGATGCGGATTTCGTTGTAAAGCTCATTGATGTTTTCCCCGACGATTTTACTTATCCCTCAGCGGGCATCCCCAATGGGAAAGACTACCCCATGGGCGGATATGAAATGCTTGTACGCGGTGAAATTTTTCGGGGCAAGTACAGAAAAAGTTTTGAAAAGCCCGAAGCGTTCGTCCCGAATAAGATCACCCGGGTGAAATATGAGTTACCTGATGTGGCCCATACTTTCAAAAAAGGCCACCGCCTGATGATACAAATACAAAGCTCCTGGTTTCCACTGGCTGATCGCAACCCGCAGAAGTTTATGAACATTTATAAATCAGAAGAAAAAGATTATCAAAAACAAACCATCCGTATTTTTCATAACGGGAAGAATGAGACGAAGTTTATTTTGCCGGTTGTGAAAAATTGAGCCGCTGAAGTATATGCTTCAACTCTTATTAGGGCAAAACGTTGCGGGCCTTTATGTAATTTCTTCGCCTTCCTGTCTTCACGGCAAAAAAAGTGGCCGGTAAGGCGGTAAGACGGCAAGTTTCGCAGAGAAACCTCTCCTTTACTATCCCGGGAGTTGAATTCAAGACGTTGCGGGCTTATGTCATTTCTCCGACTTCCCGTCTTCACGGCAAAAAAAGTGGCCGGTAAGGCGAAGACTAAAGGGGTTAGGGGGCACGATCAATGCGACCGTTTATCATTATGAGGAGAAGGGCCGGGATGAGAAAATCCCGGGGAAGAGGAAAAAAGCTACCACCCTTAACAAAGCCACTTCTTACACACCCCTCCTTCCTACCTACAAAAAGTTTCCGCCCTTGCGACGTCCCCCCTTCTCCACCCGTGGAGAAGGGTCGGGGATGAGGGAACCTTGGGATCAGGGAAATCCTCCCCTCTAAAAAATCACCTTTCTTTTCAAAAATTCATCTTTTCCTACCCTCAGGCAACATTTGTTTCACCTATAGTATCTCCCTCTTGAATTTAGCTTATTCCCGTTACTAAGATGTTATTGACATTCATAGTAATTGAATTGGTTAAAACGCCTTTTAATCTGTATCTTCATACCCCAAAATTTATACGGAAATCACTTAATTTTTATGAAAAAAACAATAATCGCATGTTTTGTGCTCCTGGCTTTGTACTCCGCACCGGCATTTAGCCAAACCGGTACAACACACGAAGAGCAGAATCGCTACGCGCAGAAGCTCACTTCCATCTTTAATAAAAGCAGTGAAATTGTGCTGCCGGATTCGGTTTACCGCATCCTTAAGGATTATGCCTTTACAACCGGCCAACAGGAAGCCCTTATCCTCAAGCAGGCCTATATCGTGAAAATGGTGTATAACACGGAGGTTTCCCGTGAAGACAGGCTGATGGTCTGCGATGAACTGATCAGGCAAAACAGTCGCCCCGGCGCCGGGATACCGGTCTTCCTGTTTCAGAATATGAAAACCCTTCTAACTTCTCAAAAATAATATAGCAGATGTTCAAAAAATTACTCTCCTTATTTTTATTGATTTTTATTTTGCTCGTTGCTGCACAAGCGCAGCCGGTCAATGTAGGTTCTGTAACAGTTCCCAGCCCTGCTACCAACCGTTTTGCTACCTGCGGAAATGCAGCTCCTACGGTGACAGCAACGTTTGTGGCTGCTAACAGCCCGGGTTCAACTGTTACTGCTGGGGGGCAAATTGTTTGCAATAATGCCTGTGATACCACCACGATTGATATCATAATGGCCGGCTTACAATGGAACCAGGCTCCCGGGATTAATTGGATCCACAGTATTTATGTTCCTGCCCAGGCAGGCATTTTGGTTACTCAAAATCCGGCACTGCCTACTTTTGCTACTCCATATATTTTCATTCCGGGTGGCTGTACCGGTACCTGTCCGCAAGGCGGCGTTATTTCGGGTGGTACCGGGTTTTATTATGTAGGGGCCGGTCAATCCTGTTGCCCCGGTGGCGGCGCTACCACTAACCTTGCTTGTGATAACTGGGGAGACGGCAGTAAGAACTGCGGAGTATCTTTTACTTATCCGTTCAGGATCAGAATATGTAATAACCAATTGGTGGCAAACACACCTCTTATTGTAAAAGTAAGAGCGGATTCCGATGGTAATACCGGCTGTTGGGTAAATGCGGATCTAAACCCAAATACAGTAATATTTACCCTCGATATCGGACCCGGTTGTACGCCGCTTTACAGTACACCTACCGCAACGAATACTCCTATCACGAAAACATGTTCACCTACCCAATACTCCACAACGCTTAATGCAACCTGCGGTAACTCCACCAGTGTTACGTGGTGGACCGCAGCAACAGGCGGAACACAGGTGGGTACCGGTTCTCCGTTTACATACATTACAACTTCCTGCCCGGGTACGATCTATGCAGCTTGTTGCCCTGTCAGTTCGGTTTGCGCAACCAGGAAAGCCTATGCTTTTTCCGGCGGTTGCCCTCCGAATATTGCCATGACCGCTCCTAATGTACAACAACCAACCTGTGCTACCCCTACAGGAAGTGTTTCTGTTCCTCAGGGGTCGGTATTTAATGCCTCGGGCGCAACAACTTTTACGCTTACGCCGGGCGGCGGTACCAACAGTACAGGTAGTTTCAACGGCTTAGTGCCGGGTGCTTATACCCTCACGGTTATGGATGCCGTCGGTTGTTCTGCCTTCCAGAACTTTACGATTAATCCGCCGGCATCCGCGGCCCGGCCCCACGGTAACGAGCCCGTGAATTATTGCCAGAATGCAGTTGCATCACCGTTGACCACAACCAGCGGAACCAATATATTATATTACACTGTTGCTACCGGGGGCACCGGGGTAACTACGTTTACTCCCCCCACTACTCCGGTTGGAAGCACCACCTATTATGCTTCGCAGAACCCAAGCGGCTCATGTGAATCTTCCCGTACCCCGATCTTGGTGAATGTTTCGGCAAATTCGACGATCACTTTAACATCCGCGGGTGCAACCACTAACCAGACCGTCTGCGTTAATACCGCGATCACAAATATTACCTATTCCACTGCAAACGGTGTAACAGGGGCAACAGTCACGGGTTTACCTGCAGGCGTTACCGGAACTTATTCCGGCGGAACCAACGGTACTGTGAGCATCAGCGGTACACCACCTTCCGCTACGGGTGTTTTTAATTATACCGTTACCACATCCGGCGGATGCGGCGTAGCCACTGCTTCGGGCACCATTACGGTAAGTACAGCGGCAACACTGACGTTAACTTCAGCGCCCGCTACAACCACTCAAACAGTCTGCATCAATACCGCCATAACAGACATAACATATAATGCCGGCGGCGGCGCAACGGGATCAAGCGTAACCGGTTTACCGGCCGGTGTTACCGGTGTATTTGCTGCGGGTGTAGTTACCATATCAGGTACACCTACTGCTGCGGGAACATTCCCTTATACGGTCACAACAACCGGTGGCTGCGGAGTTGTAACCCTTACGGGCACGATCACCGTGAACCCGAATGCAACCTTAACGCTGACCTCTGCAGCAGCAACGACCACACAAACCATCTGTGTGAATACCCCGTTGACAAATATTACTTATTCAATCGCCGGCGGCGCCACCGGTGCAACCGTTACGGGTTTACCGGCGGGTATTACGGGCTCGTTTGCAGGTGGTGTATTTACCATCAGCGGAACGCCAACAGCAACGGGTACATTTCCTTACACAATTACCACGTCGGGTGGTTGTACCACTCCGACTGCAACAGGTACGATAACGGTGAGTACAGCAGCTACTTTAGTGTTAAGTTCCGCTCCCTCAACCACAACCCAGACCCTTTGTATAAATACAGCGATCACTGATATTACTTATACAGGCGGCGGCGGTACTACCGGTGCAACTGTTACCGGACTTCCTGCCGGCGTTACAGGTACTTATGCCGGGGGAACAGTTACCATTACGGGCACACCTACTGCTTCCGGATCATTCCCTTATTCCGTTACCACCACCGGCGGTTGCGGTGTGATCACCCTTAGCGGCACGATCACCGTGAACCCTAATGCTACTATCACCCTGACCTCCGCAGCAGCTACGACCACACAAACGATCTGTGTGAATACTGCATTGACCGATATCACTTATTCAACGGCGAGCGGCGCAACGGGTGCCACCGTTACCGGGTTACCCGCGGGTATCACGGGTACTTTTGCAGGCGGCCTATTTACCATCAGCGGAACGCCAACAGCAACGGGTACATTTCCTTACACCGTTACTACATCCGGTGGTTGTACCACGCCAACAGCGACAGGTACCATTACTGTAAATCCTACATCAACCTTAGTGTTAAGTTCAGCTCCGGCAACTACTAGTCAAACGTTATGCATTAATACAGCCATCACAAATATTACCTATACAGCCGGTGGCGGTACAACCGGTGCAACTGTTACGGGTTTGCCTGCCGGGGTTACGGGAACTTTTGCCGGCGGAACGTTCACCATCTCGGGTACACCTACGGTTGCCGGGCCATTTAGTTATACAGTTACTACAACCGGTACCTGCGGCACAGTTGTGTTGACCGGTTCGATAACTGTAAACCCGGATGTAACGATCACCCTGACCTCTGCAGCAGCTACGACCACACAAACCATCTGTGTGAAT
>JBBJLU010000015.1:0-48836 GCA_037719665.1 Ferruginibacter sp. | reverse complement strand
TCTAATCTCGTGCGCATTTTCTACCCATGTATACGACTGCCCGCTTTCACTGATGATGCTTCCGAAATTCGGGTTTGCCAAAACATTGATCCAGGGAGCCGGTGTCCTGTTTTCAGGAGTGGTTGTAATAACATATTCTTTTCCATCTGCAGTGAAGCCGCCGAGCCCGTTAAAAAATTGCAGATCATTACGTTCAGCAACTGAGGTATATACAGAAGGATAAAATTTGGTCGGAAGAAAATAAGGTATGGACGTTTTAATTTTAATGCGCCTGTTCACCTGATCCTCTAATGTGCCAAAGCGGTCAGCGATAACGATGTGCGCTACAGACTCAAATAATATCCTGTCCTCATTGGTTATTTGTTCCGCAGATCTTATAAAAATCCCTCCCGGTTTTTCTTTAAGTTCATGGCCTGTTTCAGGCGTAATAAGACTTAGGATCTGCTCCAGCAATTCCTGCCTGTAGCCGCCGTGATCATCATTCCATATTACAAGATCTACCCGTAATCCTTTCAGGCGCCAGTACAAATGGGCCTGTATCATTTTTTTTACAAGTGCAATATTTGCAGCGTCTTCAATCTGAACCAGAACGATCGGAAGATCTCCCGATATTGAATAACGCCACAACTCAGATTGCCCTTTCCTGTTTTTTATAATCACATCGGGATCTGCCCTTAGCAGTTGATTGGAAAAAATAACGGAGCCCGCGAGTTGAGCATACAATTGTGCATCTGATTCTATTGCATTGATCTGTCGCAAAATTACCTGGCTGTGTGTCCATGCCAGTTCTAAGACCCGGTTGGATATATGGTGTTCCTGATATTTATCAACCAGATGTTTGCATATTTCTTTTGTTTCCGCCATGCCGGTAATAATATCTACTGTCGCTGATTCATTGCCTTCTAAAATGATCCGGTATTGTATAGATACTATAGGATCTAAAACAGATCCCTCTGTGCCTGATAAAGTTTCGGACTGCTGCATCACAAGGGGGTTACTGAGATTATTACCCCTGCCAATGAAGAGATCACGGTCAGTTTCGTAAGAGATATTTATTATTTCTGCATCATGAACTTTCATGAGGTGAAACATCCATGGTGTTTTTTCTTCGGCAGAGCGGGGCCTACGGGTACACAGAATTGCATGGCGCTGTTCAATGATTTCCGTCTGCACAAATAAATTACTGAATGCCGGGTGTGCTTCATCAGCTTCGGGGGTTGCCAGTACCACTTCTGCATAACTTGTTATTTCCAGTATTCTTTTTTTACGGGAACGATTGGTTATATGTATCCTTCGTAATTCAATATCATCTTCCGGTGACACTACAATTTCTGTATGAGTTTCCAAAGAAAAATCCCGTCGGCGAAACTCTGCCCTTCCCTCAGAAAAAACCGCTTCGTAATTTTCTCCCTGCTGCAGGCTTGGCTGATAAGCTGAAGACCAGAAAAGATTACTCTCCACATCCTGTATATAACAGAAACTGCCCCAATTGTCGCAGGTAATATCTTCCCGCCAGCGGGTAACCGCCAGATTTTTCCAGCGACTGTATCCCCCACCGGCATTAGTGATCATTACATGATACCTGCCATTTGATAATAACTGTATTTCCGGAATGACAGTATTAGGGGTATTTATAACCCGGATAGATTGATCGCCGGCGGAAACTATGCTTGCATCTCCCGCGTGAACACTCGGTTTATAAAACGTACTGATCCTCGGTATCCTTTCCTGCAATAATAATAAGGCAGATTTAAAATGAACTTCAGACTCAAACCTTTGTTGCATGGGCTTATTATGAAGCAGGTAAGAGATTGAAAGGAAGCTCATGCCCTGGTGGTGGGCCATAAATGATTTTACTATCGCTCTTTTTTGTTTTTTGAGCAGGCGTGAAACAGTGTAATCTATCGCTTCGTAAAAGCCGTAATCTGTTTCATAACCATTTTCTTTTAAAACCCGCAGGTTTTTATAAGCTTCTTTTGGTGATACCATCAAAGCCATGACAGTGGAGTAGGGAGATATAACCAAATCTTCACCCAAACCACGTTTAAACCCTATACCCGGAACACCAAAAGATTTGTATTGATAGTTAGAATGAGCATCAACCATATTGTAACCGGATTCAGATATTCCCCATGGTACACCATGTTTTTTGCCATATTCGATATGCTTATGAACAACAGCTTTATTGGTTTGATCCAATAAAGTATTTTCATAACCGGGCATCACTAAAAGTGGCATCAGGTATTCAAACATGGAACCGCCCCAGGAAAGCAACACCGGCTTATTACCCTGATTAGTAAGTTTTCTGCCTAAGGCAAACCAGCTTTCCTGCGGTAATTTCCCCATGGCTATTCCTATATACGTTGTTAGTCTTGCTTCGGAAGCAAGCAGGTCATAAAACCCGGGATCTCTTCTGTGCTCATCTGCATTATACCCGATAGCCAATAAATTCTGTGATTTATCAAATAGGAAATCATAGTCCATATTTGAAAGATTCATACAGGCGGCAGCAAGCTGTTCAACAGTAAGCATTACTTCCTTAGCACGCCTGGATGATTCTGTAACAGAAGTCCTGAAACCGGTAAGCCATTCATTCTCTTCAGGTGTATTCTCTTCTTTATGGTAGCTGATAATTTTCTGTAATAAAAGCTGTTCTATTAATGTGATCTGCTTTAAGGTGGGCACAGTAGGTAATTCGCGGAGGAGGTTTTCAAATTTGGCAGGGGCAGTTGGATAAAATAACCATGGAACAAGTGAATTGATGTTTTTTTTCTGTTCTGATAATTGTAATAATACTTTTTGAACCCATATGCCCGCTTTTTCATCAGGTTCCAGATCAAGAAGAATCTTTATAAAGGATGTTTCAAGTTGTTCGCTGTAATCTTTTATTTCTCCGACTGTATTTAACTGAGGATATTTTTCTTCAATGTCCAGCCGAAATTTTACCACAGGTTCCTTTTGATCAATATATTCTGCCAGGATACTGAGCGTATCACACAATCCGGTAAAAAAACTTTGAGAAACTATTTTGTTATCAACGATGCTTAACAGTCCCTGCTTTAAAGTCAGGAGATGACCTGCCAGGTTTCCACTGTCAACTGAAGAAATATATCTCGGATATAAGGGTAATAAAGAACCTGTATCATACCAGTTATAAAAATGCCCCCTGTACCGTTGCATTTGCTGCATTGTACTGATCGTGTTGCCTGTGCGTTCTATAAATTGTAAGAGTGTTATATACCCAAAATCATATGCTGTAAGATTGGATAATAACGATAATCCAATATTAGTCGGAGAAGTACGCCGGGCAATTCTCTCAACCGGCTCGGCCTGGTAATTATCAGGCGGTAACCAGTGATCCTCGGGTGTAACGTATTTTTCAAAAAAGTTCCATATTTTCCGGGCCAACATCCGCAGATAATCAGTTTGTTCTGATGAAATGACATTCTTATCAGGTGGCAAAGGCCTGCTTATTGCATACGCAATAAAAGGAGCCATCATCCAGAAAGTAAGAAAAGGCAATGCAATGAGAACAACATCGGGATTGTAAACAGTTAACCATGAATATACAAGGAAAGCAAAGACCGGCTCAAACCACATAATAATATAGGACTTTAAAATGCCGTTTTGCCTGTATGGCCTGCTACTGAATATATTCCATTGAAGAAGTTGTTTGTTTGAAATGACCATCCTCCAAAAGGTGCGTAAAATGGCATCACAACCTGAGTAAACTTCATACGGCAAAAAAATAAGTTCCAGCAGCTGCTGGTTGAAATTACTAAATGCAGAGCGGGTTGTATAAGCAATATGCTGTTTTAAAACAACGTCAAGGGGTTTCCTTATTAGTTCCCGAAAAGAGTTAACTACAGCCGGTAAAATAATAATGATTGCAACAGCGAGTGTCCAGAACCATGCAGCAGATGAAAGTGTCCAGCCGAATAACAATAACAGTAAAAGGCATACGGGTACAAGGCTGCGCCGAAGGTTATCAAAAATCTTCCATTTTGACAGAGAAGAAAGAGGGTTTTTCCGGAACTTCCCGTCATGGGTCCGTACATAAGGGAATACCCACCCCGCTATTTGCCAATCTCCACGGATCCAACGGTGCCGGCGCTGCATATCTGTGTCATACCGTAAGGGATATTCTTCAAAAAGCTGTACATCTGTGATCAAACCGGAGCCTGCATAGCAACCCTCCAGGAGGTCATGGCTCAGTATGCGATTTTCAGGAAACCTGTCTTTGAGTGCTAACTCAAATGCATCCAGGTTATAAATTCCTTTACCTATAAAAGATCCTTCCCGGAACAAATCCTGATAAACATCAGAAGTAGCTTTTGTGTATGGGTCCGTTCCGGGATCATTACCATGCAGGCGTGCATATAAGGAACTGTCGGAAGCAGGTAAAGTGTTTGATACCCTTGGCTGAAGTATGCTGTAGCCTTCTGTAACCCGTTTGTACTTTTCACTGTATACAGGCCGGTTCAGCGGATGCGCCATTGTACCTATCATTTGGCGGGCAGTGTCCCGGCTTAATTGTGTATCTGTATCCAGCGTAATAATATATTTTATACTGCTGAAAGTTGCCGGATCCCCGATGATCTCCGAAAAATATCCTTCTCCTTTATTTCTTAATACTGCATTAAGTTCACTGAGCTTGCCACGCTTTCTTTCATAACCCATCCATATTTTATCATTTTTATTCCACCTGCGGGGCCGGTGAAAGAGCAGGAAAGTATCCCCGGCTGTTTGCCGGTATTTTTTATTAAGATCAATGATCCGGTTTTTTAAACCCGTAAGTAATAATGCATCTTCGGGTAAATGTTCTGTAGCAGCATCTTTAAAATCTGTTAGTAATGCAAAATATAAATTCGCTTCCCTGTTTGCCAGATACCGAACTTCCAATCCTTCAGTCAATTCATCAAGCCCCGCCATACCGGTGATCATGGTAGGTATTACTACCATCGTTTTAGCATCGTCAGGTATTCCCTTAGAATAATCCATTCTCGGCAGCAGGGAAGGGCCCGCTAAAATAGTGCTCACCCAGTTTACAAGGGAAACAGCCAGCCTTGTGGTGGTAATGAATGATATAATGCATACCGCTATAAAAATGCCGATGGGAAGCTTCTCCGTTAAGGCCTCTGCAATTAGTAGCCAGCAAAAAAGGAAGCTGAGCATCAAGATGCTGCCGAGATAAACAAGTAACGGGGTTTTAGCTACAGTTGTTCTGCATTTTTCAGAAACTGACCTACGGGCATAAGCTGCTTTTGCAGTAGCCCGGTAACCTTTGCCCGTAAGGTAATAACCTACATGCGAGAGTTTTATATTTTCCTTATCAGGATCCCCGGATTTTGCAGCGTTAATTACCATTTCAGCTACAGCGTGTTCAGATAATTTACTGCACTTTGCAATTTTTTCAACGGCATGCCTGTAACTGTCACGTGTATGAAAATCCATTTTACCGTAAACACCATTTATATCCTGCCTGAGGATGGCTTCTACAATTCCCGTTTCTTCTATAAAGTCTTTCCAGTTAGCAGTACTTAAAAAACGAAAACTGCTGATGCAGTTGCTTACGGATACCTGTGTAGCAGCCTGGTTGCGGTTATCAAGCCGTATCATCTCATTGCTCGTTAATCCCATTTCAGAAAGTCTCTGTTCTATCCAGCTGAGGGCAAGCGAAAGTGAATTACCTTTTTCCTGCAATCTCCTATGAAGCTCTGCCACGAATGTGCTGACCATTTGCGGCGCTGACCTTGCCATATCTGCAATAACCAACACCAGATTCTTAGGATCTGTTTCTACAATTTCTATCATTTCATCTGCCCATCGATCAGCCAAAGCTTTATTTGTAATTTCTTCTGCAATGAGAACAGACAGTCGTCTTAAATTTTCTATCAATGCCAGCCTGAGCATGATCGGTATAGCCCACAGCTCGCCAAGTTTTAAATAACTAACCGTTTGATATGCTTTTACAAAACCGGTGAGATTGATATTGTCAACATGCCCATCGCTATGGGAAATAATTTCCACTGCCATGTCATACACACGCGGCAGATGTGCTGATTCTCCTTTCAGCAGTCGCGGCAATGCTATACTGTACCCTTTAGGCAAATGCTTTTTGCCGGTATAGATCTGTTCTTCAATTAAGTAGAAATTATCCAGCAGCCATTCTGCGGCCGGGGAAATGCGGTTATTTTGTTTTAAAGTTTCAGACAACAGTGCATACACTTCCAACAGTATATTCTCATTTTCTGCCAGGCGCTTCAGTAACCGCTCATCAGTTTTTTCTGCGGTCAGTTCATGCCTTTTTGCAATAGTAACGGCATGCGCTTCAAGTTTTTCTTTGGTAAATATCTCAGACCTCAGCGGCGGCTGTTCATTTGCATACCTATCAATAATACTATCACCTAATAAAGGATCAATAATAGTTTTCTTTAACCCCGCAATTGCCTGCGGTAGTAATTGAAACAGATCTTTGTCATTATTCTTTCCCCGGAAAACATTCATCGTCTTTTTAACATTCAGTTTTTAGGAAATTTGTTATAGCTAATCGGATACTCAGCAATGTATAGAAATTAATCCAAGGGTTTACACGGACAAACCTGTTATTAAAGGTAAGCGGATAACTGTTGAATTAATTTTTTTAAAAACTATCTTCTCTTCACTAAACAAGAATTTTTTCTTCACACAATCGCATCACAACAAATAAGATGAAATGTAATACTTTTAGATTGATAGTTTATTGGTAATATAAAGGTAGATTTAAGCAAAGTAATAAATTGGCTGTGAACTTTTATCCTGATAAAAAAGATACTCCAAACGATAAATTTTAAGTATGGATTCCATTACCCACATTGCCCTTGGCGCCTGCATGGGTGAAGCCTTTGCCGGAAAAATATTGGGTAAAAAAGCAATGCTGTGGGGAGCTTTAGCGCAAAGCATCCCGGATATTGATTTCATAGCATCAATGTGGATGGACACATCCTCAAACTTATTGGCCCACCGCGGATTTACTCACTCCTTTTTGTTTTTAGCCATCATCACTCTTTTGGGTGCTTTGCTTGCAGAACGCCTGCACCGGCCGCATAATATTGGTTTGCTAAAATGGATGTTGTTTTTCGGCGGTGTGATTTTCATACATATTTTTATTGATGCATTTAATAATTACGGCGTAGGCTGGTTTGAGCCATTCAGTCACCAACGCGTTTCTTTTAATGTAATTTATGTAGCTGATCCGTTTTTTTCTTTCTGGCCCGGTATTGCCTGCCTCGCCCTGGTTTATTTAAAAAGCCGAATACCACAGAGAAAAAAATGGTGGCGGATGGGGCTTGGATTAAGTGCATTGTATTTACTGTATTGTTTATCTAACAAAGCCCAAATAGATGCTGATGTAAAAGAAATACTGCAAAAACAACAAATCAGTTATACAAGATATTTTACCACGCCTGCCCCTTTACAAAATTGGTTATGGTATGTAGTAGCAGGTAACGACAGTGGTTATCATATTGGTTTTCGTTCATTATTCGACAGTAAAAAAGAAATTACTTTTCAATATTTTCCCCGCAATGATTCTTTATTATCCCCTGTTCAGGACCATGAGGATCTTCAGCAACTCATCCGTTTTTCTCAGCAATTCTATACGGTAGAAACCCGTAGTGATACACTTTTGTTTAATGATTTGCGTTTTGGACAGATCATTGGTTGGGAAAAAAACAGGAGAAAATTTGTATTTCATTATTTTCTGCAATATCCGGCAGATAATACTATGGTAGTGCAGCGTGGCAGGTTTGAAGGATGGAACCGGCAAACAGTAAAATCTCTGATCAGCAGAATAAAGGGCATTAATTGATTGTACTCTGCTGATTGTTTAAGGAGTTCTACATTATCCTATATTTGTTGCGATTTAAGTTCTTTGTTTGAAATAGAATGTAAACAGGTAAATAACGATCCGTATAAATTGATAGGAGCACCAACGTATAAACTGTATAAAAATATTTTTTGTTTGAATATGCACTTCTTTAGTAAGTGCTGCACATTCATGTTGAATAATGGTTTGCAGGGTTTGTTCGACACCGGCGGCAAAATCCCTTTTATCTACGTCTACATTTAACTCAATACTCGCATAAGCACTGATGTTGTTAATATTATAAGAACCTATGGTAAGCCATTCACTGTCGCAAACAGCAACCTTAGCATGTAAAACAGCCGCCTTATATTCGTACAGTTTTATATTATTGCGCAGCAGCCAGTCATACAGCCAGCGTTCCGCATGTTTTGCCAGCATAATATCCGAAGGACCTGCTATAATTACTTTAATTTCCACTCCCCGTTCAGCTGCGTTACGGAGTAAACCGCGGATCATTTTTCCGGGCAAAAAATAACTGCACAAAATGGTAATATGCGATCGGGCATTCGTGAATATTTCAATATAAGTTTCAGAAATTTCATTCTTCCTTCTTACCCAGTCATTTCGCCTCATTCTTACCCGGCTTCTTTCATCATCTTTAAAGTCAAACAATAACTTCCTTTCTTCACATGGAGTAATGCCCATTGTGGCAGGAAAGTCATTCCATGCCTTCCAGCAAAGCACACAAAGTTCTCCTGCAATTTCGCCCTCAGCATACAGCGAAAAATCAATCCAGGCAGGCATGCCGGGCATATCATTGTAGCGGTTGGCAATATTTATTCCGCCTGTAAGCGCAAATTTCGCATCCGCAACAAATACTTTATGATGCATCCTTCTGCTGAAATAAAAATATTTACTTCTGAAGAAGGGTTCAAAAAACTTAAAATGGATACCCGATTCTCTCAAATCATCTATGAATTTTTGAGACATTACCCGGGAAGCATAAGCATCAGTTAATAAATAAACAGAAACATTTCTTTTAGCAGCAGCTTTTAATGCAACTGCAATTATGCTCCCTGTTTCATCGTCATCATAAATATAGGTTTGCAGGTGAATGCTGTCAGTGGCCTTATTAATTAATTCTAAAAGAAGTTCAAAATATTCTTTACCTCCGGGGATTAATTTTACTTTGTTCTGAATTGAATATCCGGCTGAGTTTTTTTGGTTAACCACGTACATTGTTAATTTTTTTGGCTTGCAACCGATTCTGCATATTAGCAGAAAATAAAGTAAGATATAATTATAATCTAATTAGATTTTGTCTTTTTTGCTCCAATATTTTATGAACAACATTATACGTTGATTACATTAAAAGAATTAATTCAGGCAGTATGTTGCTGTACAATCTGTGCAAGCTCATTTAAAGAAACAACACCCGATTGCCGCCATTTTATTTCCCCTTTTTTAAAGAGGATAAGTGTGGGTACGCCCTGTATCTTATATGCAGATGCGGCCTGCGGGCTTTTATCAATGTCTATTTTTAATATAACAAGCTTGTCTCCGGTTTTGCGTTTCAGCTCTTCCAAAATAGGTTTCATTGTTTTGCAGGGTCCGCACCATTCTGCAAAAAAATCAACTAACGCAGGTACATCGCTTTGTATTATTTCGGAAAATTTATTTGCCATGATTCAATTATTTTATAAGTTATAATTTTAAATTCAGATCTGATCTTTTCGTTTTCTCTATTTTATTATTTTATACCGGATAACAGATAAGAAGCCTATTCCTATACAAATGAATATTTGAAATAAATTCAAATGTTCGAATTGAAAGAATTTTGTGAGCGGGTTTAAAGAAAGCAATGATGCTGTTACAGCAATCGTAATGCTGAGGTATAAGAATAACCAAATTATTCTTATACCTCATGGTAGTAATAACAGAATAATAAAATGAGCGGTTTACAAGCGTAAGGGATACATTAGCTGCTATAAGCACTGTGAAAACCATAGTTCGGGTTAGTGATTCGCTAAACCCGGTATGCACCGCATATTGATAAGTGATTAAAGTGCCTGCAGTTATCATTAATCCCTGCTCGATTCATCGGTTAAATCCTTTTATATTAAAATTATCCGAAGGCATATTTACAACTTATTTTTTCTTTCCCCTAATCATCCTGTATGCCTGAACAAAGATGAGTGGCAACAGGCCTGCCACTATTGATACGATCCAGATCTTAACAGGAAGTATTTCCAGGTGTAAAACCAAACGCATTTGCGGCAGTATAAAAACAAGGACAAGCAGGCCGAAACAGATTATCAACGCCCACCATACAAATTTGTTTTTCGTTACATCATTTACCAATAACCCGGAATACCGGGAAGACATGTTAAACACATGAAATAATTGTGCGAATGCCAAACTAATGAATGCAATATTGTTTTCCATCCGGCTGTTTGTTGTCATGGTGTACCTGCAATAGAATACAGCCAGCAATACAGATACAGTCATGGCACCGGCATATACCCCGATCGCGATCCAATTTCTCTTGGTTATAATATTCTTTTTCGGATCGCGTGGCGGTCGGTCCATTACATTGTTATCCCCTTTACCTACACCCAGGGCCAATGCGGGGAATACATCCGTAACCATATTCAAAAACAATATTTGCAGAGGGAGTAAAACGGATGCCGGGGAAAGGAAACTAAGTGCAGTCACGATCAATATCTCACTCAAATTGCAGGATATCAGGTAGACCACAAATTTTTGTATGTTTTGAAATATAATTCTGCCATGGGCTACTGCGGCGGCAATTGAAGTAAAGGAATCATCCTTTAATATAATACTTGCAGTCTCTTTTGCTACCTGCGTACCCCTCAATCCCATGGCTATACCCACATCTGCTTTTTTTAAAGCGGGCGCATCATTTACGCCGTCGCCGGTCATCGCTACAATATTCCCTGCTTTTTGGTAGATCCCAACCACGTCTAATTTTTGCTTTGGCGTGGTGCGTGCAAATACAGCAGTGGAAAGGATCTTTTTTTTCCATTCTTCTGTAATGGAATCCATAGCCGGCAGATCCTTTCCGATAATAACTCTTTGTTCGCCTTCATCAACTACGCCAACCTTGCCGGCTATGTTAAGCGCGGTCAAGGGGTGATCGCCGGTGATCATCACGATCCGTATCCCTCCCTTTCTGCATGATGCAATGGCCTCTTTAATATCCAACCGGGAGGATCGAGGAAACCGATCATACCCACATAGGTTAATTCATCAAGGAAATTTTCCTTTGTGAGCCCGTCATCATCCCGGTAAGCAAATGCCAATACCCTAAGGCCTTCTGCTGCCATTTGTTCGGATTCACTCAGGATATTTTTTTTAATGTCGCTGCTCAGATCACTGATGGTCTCTCCGCTCTGCATCTTACTGCAATTTTCCAGCAGATGTTCTACAGAACCCTTTGCCGCTGCAAATTGCCCGGTTGGACTTTTGTGTAAAGTGCCCATCATCTTGGTTTCAGAACTAAATGGGATCTCTGCTACCCGGGGATATTGTTGTATTAATTCTTCGACAGGTTTACCCGAAGCGTTTGCTAAGGTGATCAGTGCTGTTTCTATGGGGTCGCCTGATAATTTCTTTTTGTCATCTTTGGGTTTTGCGGAAGCATTGTTGCACAGTGCACCGACCAATGTCAATAGTTCAATTTCCTTTTTTACTTTTTCAGTATCTCCGTTTTCAATCTCAAGCGATTTATCTTTTATACGGACTTTGAGTTTTGCTTCGGCAAAAGAAAAAGTATCGACAAAGATTTTGTTTTCCGTTAACGTGCCCGTCTTATCGGTCAAAATAACATTCGTACTCCCCAGTGTCTCTACAGAAGAAAGTTTTTTTACAAGGGCGTTTCGACGCGCCATAAGCAGCATGCCGTGTGCAAGGGCAACCGTGGCTACGATCGGCAATCCTTCCGGGAACGCCGCTACCGCCAGGGCTATGGAGGTTTTAATAACCGATACCCATTCTTCACCCCGTATAAACCCGGTGACGGCAAAAATTCCTATCAGGCATAATGTTAACCAAATTAGTTTTTTACTCAGCACACTTAGCTTCCTGTCAAGCGGTGTGGTCGTTTCTCCTGAATCGGCTACCAATGATGTGATGGCACCCAATTGTGTTTTTTTTGCAATACCGGTTATTAAAGCCTTTCCTTTTCCGTCCATTACAGATGAACCTTTGAACACCATGTTGAGTTGATCGGCAAGCCCGGTATCTTTTTCAAGCTTTTCTGTATTCTTTTCCGAAGGCAGCGATTCCCCCGTCAGTGATGACTCGTCACATTGTAATTGATTGGACTCCAATAAACGGCCGTCTGCGGGGATCACATCGCCCGCCTCAAGCATTACGATATCCCCGGGCGTTAATTTTTCGGAGGGTATATCGATGGTCTTTCCGTCGCGAATAACTTTAGAATGTATGACATCCATTTCCTTTAATGCCTTCATAGAACTGCGTGCCTGCAACTCCATAAAAAAACCAATCAATGCATTGATCAATATCACCGCAACAATTGCAATGGCTTCTATATAATCCTTAAAGTAAAATGAGACAATAGTGCCGAAGACCAGCAAATACACAATGGGGCTCTTAAATTGGAGCAGTAGCATTAACCATACGCTCTTCTGCTTTTGCGCTTCAAAAACATTTGCACCGAATTTCTTTGTACGGTTATCAGCTTCAGATTGGCTGAGGCCGGTGTCTGCATTTGTTTGAAATGCTTTTAAAACTTCCGCTGCATCCTGAGCATGAGGATCATCGTAAGGGTAGGTAATTTCCATCAGCAGGAGTTATGTCTTCTTAAAAACCAATAAAGGGACCTTCGCATTGAAGGAATATTCGGCAGATTTGCTCGACAGGAATATCTTTTCGAACCAACCTCTGTTTTGCTCTGTAAACATGATCATTATTGAGGGCTTCATGTTCTCTACTACAGTTTCTATATCGGTTACCAAGGATGTATTAGGATCCCTGTTTATAAAATTAAAATGAACAGGATAAGAAGATTCTTCTTTTACCGCCGCTTCAATTGCAGTCAGATTTGCAGTTTGCTCATTTACAGCTGTAAGGTGCAGCAACTCAATCTTTGCACCCAGAGGTTCCGCAAAAGCGACTGCCTCTGCGATTTCCTTCTTTATATGAACCAGGTCGGATGCTAATAATATGCTTTTTACCGGCGTCATTGTATAATTATAGGGCACGGCAATTACCGGCACATCGGAATGATTGATCAGATTTCCCGTATTTGTGCCGAGCAATCTTGCAACCTTCCCGGCCCCCCTTGTGCTGATACAAATAAAACTGAAGTTATTTTCAACAGCATATTCCATAATATTACTTTGCGGGAAAACGGAATTTTTAACCACACAGTCCATTTTTAGGGGTGTGATATGCAAACTGTCATACACTTCTTTCACAAACAGATCCAGTTTATCTTCAAACCTTTTGATCTCTGATTCTTCATATACCTCTATCCTGTTATTGTTCCAGGCATTGGGTATGAGAATATGGGGAGTATGAAAGAATACAAGTTCATAATTATTCTGTGAAGCCAGTTGTATGGCAAAATGCAAACCTGCTTTCGAATTTTCTGAAAAATCTGTGGTGACAAGAATTCTTTTTACCATGATGATATTTATTCGGTTTATTAGTTTGTAGTCTTGTATTAAATATAAAAGCTGTAATTAAAAATTTATAAAGCGCCTAAAAGGAACAATGAAGCATGCTCAGATCGGGTAGGATGTATTCCGCCGGTTTATAGAAGTCATCAAACATACGCCTTTATAACCGGGTGTTTCGGAATGAGATCATTTAAATTCCCGTTCAGCAACTACTTCAGGTAAGGTGTCAATAATCTATCCATTCTTCAACGATCCCGACTATTCATAACTTTCTTATTTATTCGGGTCAAAGTTGCACGTAATGTCTTCAAAACCACAATTAACACGGGCAGTTGTTATTAAAGGTTAGATTACAGTTTGATCCGACCCTATCTCCCGCAACTCAATTTTACTTTCAAAGCACCCCATATGTATGCCCGGCTTAAAAAATAATAAATATTTACAGGCTTTAATTATTGGTATTATATCAGCTTTAAGCAGTTGTAACGGCCAACAAAAGGATATCGTCAATACGGGAGGGAGAGATACGACCATAACAACTGCTACAGCTTTCTCTAAGCTTTTTTTAGACAGTGCCAAACTCGCGATCTTCATTACAAAGGAACAGGCGGGAACTAATGCTGCAGCGCAAATGCGTGATTTTTATGCAGGTAGGAATTATCAATTTGCATGGTTCACAGAAAACGGAATAGCTGAACATACCCGCTCATTTTGGAGCCTTCATAATAATTATATCAGCGATTTTGGCGACACTGCGTTAAAATATCAGGCCTTGCACCGTGAAATAGACATCCTGTTAAACGGGGATACCTCTGCTGTTCTTTCGCCTGGGATAATTTTGCAAAAGGAACTTCAGTTAACAAAACATTTTTTCGAATATTCGAAGAATGCTTATTCGGGGAAAGTTGACCCGAATAAACTACAATGGTACATTCCCGAAAAAAATTAATGAAGTTGCCTTACTCGATTCTTTCCTGTCCCGAAGTGGCAAAATCCTGCAGGACTGGGAACCCGTCAATATTTATTACCAACGTTTAAAAACAGCACTGCTCCGTTATCATGTCATTGATAAAGCAGGGGGTTGGAAGGAAATACCTGCAGATAAATTGATAAAATATAATCCCGGCGATTCCGCACTCCTTATAAAAGAAATAAAGAAACGCCTGCAGATTTCCGGTGAGTATCAGGGAACTGATATCGGTTCTTATTATTCAGCAGAATTGCTCCCCGCTGTAAAGTCAAAACAAAGAAGTTTCGGCCTTAAAGAAGACGGCGTTATCAGCTATGCATTGGTAACAGCATTAAATATTCCTGTAAAAGAGCGGATCAGGCAAATGCTTATAAACCTGGAACGAATGAGATGGGCACCACAGGAGCCGGAACCGGATATGATCCTCGTAAACATACCTGAATTCAAATTACACGTATTTCAGGATGCCAAAAAGCTTTTCAGTATGGGTATCGTTGTAGGGAAATCAGCGAACGGCACAGTGATCTTTACAAATCAGTTGAAATATGTTGTATTCAGTCCTTATTGGAATATACCCCCAAGCATTGTGCGAAAAGAAATTCTTCCGGCCATACGCAGAAACCCTAATTATCTTTCAAAGATGAATATGGAGCGTACGGGTTACAGCGGCGGCCTGCCTGTTATCCGCCAAAAGCCGGGCGGAAACAATTCATTGGGCAGGGTAAAATTTATCTTCCCCAATAGCTATAATATATACTTCCATGATACACCGGCAAAGTCGCTATTCAATAAGGAGGAGCGCGCTTTCAGCCACGGGTGCATACGATTATCCGAACCGGAAAAACTTGCAACTTATTTATTGCGGGATCAACCCGAATGGACAACGGAAACAATCGGGGAAGCTATGAATGCATCAAAAGAAAAGTGGGTGCCTTTATCCAAAGAGGTACAGGTTTTTATTTCCTATTTTACTGCATGGGTCGATAATGATGGATTACTCAACTTTAGAAAAGATATTTACGGCCATGATAAAAAGATGGCAATGCAATTATTTGAGTAAGTTTATAAAGCTTTTTTAAAGCGTTATAAACTTAACCGGATTTCCATTTCCAATTTAAAATTTCGGGCATATCCTCACCGTGAATTTGAATGTATTCCTTATGCTCCGATAATTTATCAGCCAGGTATTGCTTTGTATAAGCACCTTTTGAACCCAAGGCCGGCAGCCTGTCTATCACATCCTCTGCAAGGTGAAATCTGTCCAGGTCGTTCAGTACAACCATATCAAAAGGTGTGGTCGTTGTTCCTTCTCCTTTATAGCCGCGAACGTGTAGGTTCTTATGATTCGTTCTCCGATACGTGAGGCGGTGTATCAGCCAGGGATAACCATGAAAAGCAAAGATGATCGGTTTATCTTTTGTGAACAGGCTGTCATAATCCTGATCGCTCAACCCATGCGGATGTTCTGTTTCAGGCTGCAGTGCCAACAGGTCAACGACATTCACCACACGGATCTTTATCTCGGGTAAATGTTCACGGAGAACCTGTACTGCCGCGATTGTTTCCAACGTAGGCACATCGCCCGCACAGGCCATCACCACATCGGGCTCCCCGCCTTCATCATTGCCGGCCCAATTCCAGATGCCTAAGCCGGCAGTGCAATGTTGTACTGCCGCATCCATATCCAGCCATTGAATTTCCGGTTGTTTGCCCGCAACAATAACATTGATATAATTTTTACTGCGAAGGCAATGGTCCGTTACCGTGAGTAATGTATTTGCATCCGGGGGCAGGTATATCCTCACCACGTTGGATTTTTTATTGGCTACCAAGTCCAAAAAACCGGGATCCTGGTGGCTGTCTCCATTATGATCCTGACGCCATACATGCGAGGTGAGCAGGTAATTTAAAGAAGCGATCGGGCGGCGCCAGGGAATTCTTTGGGTAACCTTCAGCCATTTAGCGTGCTGGTTAAACATGGAATCAATGATATGGATGAATGCTTCATAACAGGAGAATAAACCATGCCTGCCGGTGAGTAGATATCCTTCCAACCAGCCTTGGCAAAGATGCTCGCTTAATACTTCCATTACGCGGCCCTCGGTGGAAATATGATTATCACTTGTTAGAATTTCAGCAGTGGATACGCGTTCAGTTACTTCAAATAATTTTGACAGTCGGTTAGATGTTGTTTCATCCGGACCGAAGATCCTGAAATTTCGCTTTGCCCAATTCAACTTCATCACATCACGGAGAAAAGCTCCCATTACCACTGTGGATTCCCCTACGGCATTTCCGGGCATAGAAATCTTTAGCGCATAGTTCTTAAAATCGGGCATCTCCAGATCATGCAAAAGAAGTCCTCCGTTTGCATGAGGATTGGCGCTCATGCGTTTCTCACCTAAAGGGGCAAGGTCTGCCAGTTCCGCAATTAATTTTCCGTTATCATCAAAGAGTTCTTCAGGCTTATAACTCTTCATCCAATCTTCCAGCATGGTTACATGACCCGGTTTGGTTGCCAGTTCTGACAGCGGCACCTGGTGAGAGCGCCAGGTTCCTTCCACCTGAACACCATCCACTTTTTCCGGGCCCGTCCATCCTTTCGGTGTGCGCAAAATGATCATGGGCCATTGCGGCCGTTTGGTAAAACCTTTACTGCGCGCTTCGCCCTGTATTGCTTTGATCTCCTTTATTGCAATATCTAAAACAGAAGCCATCAGCAGGTGAACATCTTCCGGTACGGAACCTTCAACAAAATAAGGCTTGTAGCCATAACCGATAAAAAGCTGTTCCAGTTCTTCCTGCGGGATACGCGCAAGCACCGTGGCGCTTGCGATCTTATAACCGTTGAGGTGCAGGATCGGAAGTACGGCCCCGTCATGCACGGGATTTAAAAATTTATTGGAATGCCAGCTTGCAGCGAGTGCGCCGGTTTCAGCCTCACCATCTCCTACAACGCAGGTAACGAGCAGGTCAGGATTATCGAATACAGCACCGAATGCATGAACAAGTGAGTACCCCAATTCACCGCCTTCATGAATAGAGCCCGGTGTTTCGGGTGCCACATGACTTGGAATGCCGCCGGGGAATGAAAATTGTTTGAATAGTTTTTGCATACCATCTTCATCCGCTGAAATATCCGGGTAAACTTCTGTATACGTTCCTTCCAGGTAAGTATTCGCTACTAAACCAGGTCCGCCATGTCCCGGGCCGGTAACATATATCATGTTGAGATCGTATTTATTAATAATGCGATTGAGGTGTACATAAATAAAATTTAAGCCGGGCGTAGTCCCCCAATGTCCTAATAGCCGTGGTTTTATATGATCTAACGTCAAAGGTTTTTTAAGCAGGGGGTTATCATATAAGTAGATCTGGCCGACAGATAAATAATTAGCGGCACGCCACCAGGCATTCATTTTTTGGAGTAATTCCGGCGAAACACTTTCTTTTTCGGTTACATCATATACTGTTTCCATACGCTTATTTCCTGTTTAATTTTTTAAGTACACTCCATGCCGTTCCTGCGATCATTAATGCTTCATTAGTTGGTATTACCCGCACACAAACCTTACTTGCATCACTAGAAATAACAGCATCATTATTTACATTTTTTGTTTCATCCAGTTCTATTCCTAAAAACTGAAGCCCTTCACAGATCTGCCTGCGAACCTCCGGAGAATGCTCGCCGATGCCTCCTGAAAATACCAATGTTTCCAGGCCGCCGAGTACTGCCGCAAAGGATCCCACCCATTTTTTGGTTTGATAACAAAATAATTCGATGGCCTCTGCAGCACGGCTATCCGTATGTTGTATTTTTAATAATTCCCGCATGTCTGCACTTGTTTCCGATATGCCCAATAAGCCGGATTCGTGATTAATAAGTTGACTGAATCCTTTCGCTGTCAGGTTTTCAAATTGCATTAAATACCATGCAACACCGGGATCCAGATCACCGCAGCGCGTGCCCATTGGAATGCCGGAGGCCGGTGTAAAACCCATGGATGTATCAATACTTTTGCCGGCCTTTACCGCAGCCAAACTTGCACCGTTACCCAAATGGGCAAGAATGATCTTCCCGGCTGCGGTCTCCTTCCCGGCAATTCTTTCCAACTCCTGCAGGAGAAATTCATAAGACAAACCATGGAAGCCGTAACGCTGAATTCCCTTTTCATACAACCAACGGGGGAGTGCCATTAGTTTTGCAACAGGAGGCATGGTATGGTGAAAAGCAGTATCGAAACAGGCCACCTGCGGGATGGCAGGAAATCTTTTTGCAAAGGCCTCAATTAGTTTTATTTCGCCCGGTAAATGTTCAGGATCGTACCCTGATATATTTTTTAATGCTGTTAATAATTCATCAGTGATCAGCTGAGACTCGGTTTGTTTCATGCCGTGAACAATGCGGTGCCCGATCATTGTTATATTCTTAAATTGATCTTTCCTCTCAAGTTGTGCAATGAGAAGATCTATAGCACCCAAACGATCAGTAGCTGCTATTTGAATGCTGCTTTTTTCTAATGTACCGGCATCAATAATTTGAAATGAATTGTTTTTACCCCCGGATTCTATTTCTCCCGAAAACAACAATTTCAATAAATCACCGGCTTCATACATAGCGAATTTTATTCCTGAAGAACCCCCGTTGATGCTGAGAATAGTATTGCTTTGTGATTTCATTCTTACTGCAAGGGTTAGTTTTGCCGGGTTAACCCTGTGTGGGCTGAAAAGAAGAAGGATCCCGTTTCCCGATGCAGAACAGGGGTAATGTGTATCCGGCAATAACCTGTCCGGCTTTGCGATTATGAGAAATAAGAAAGTAGCAATGGTTGAAATTAATTTTTAACCTGGGGCTATAACCGTTTTTTTGATAGTTATTTATTTCCGGTTTATTTTACCTTCAGCATACTTGCATTTATAGCTACTACAATAGTGCTTACTGTCATTAAAACCGCCCCGGCAGCAGGATTTAATAATACACCTTGGTTATATAAAACCCCTGCTGCCAACGGCACTGCAATTACATTGTACCCGGTTGCCCAAATCAGGTTTTGAATCATTTTACGGTAAGTGGCCTTGCCGAATAAGATCAGGTTTACCACATCTTTGGGATTGCTGTTTACTAAAATGATCCCGGCAGTTTCTGCGGCAATATCGCTGCCGCTTCCTACTGCAATACCAACATCTGCAATGGCCAGAGCAGGCGCATCATTTACACCGTCACCGGTCATTGCAACAAATTCACCGCGGCTTTGTAACTCTTTTATTTTCTCCAATTTTTGATGCGGTAACACTTCAGCGATAAAACTATCCATACCCAACGTATCACTTACACTTTTTGCTACCTTGCTGTTATCACCGGTAAGCAACATTGATTTGATATTATTTTGCTTTAAAATTTTAATGGCTTCTGCTGATTCAGGACGTATCTCATCCGACAAAGCGATGTATCCTCCCAATTCAGCATTAATGAGTACAAATACAACTGTTTCTGTATCATTGGCAGCAAAGCCGTCAGGTAAAGGAATGTTTTTTTCTTTTAAATAACCGGGACTCACGACCAATATCTTTTTTCCTTCCACGGTAGCTTCAACGCCTTTTCCCGTAATGGCATTAAAATTTTCCGTGCCCGGGATGGTGATGGATAAGTCTTTCACTTTTTGCAGTATACCTGTCGCAATAGGATGCTCGGATTTTTGCTCCAACGCAGATGCGAGGCGGAGGATCTCATTTTCTGTAATACCTTTTTGCAGGGAAACTATTTTAGATACTTCAAATTTTCCTACGGTAAGTGTTCCGGTTTTATCAAATACAATAGTGGTTATTTTTCGGGCATTTTCAAAGGCAGTGCGGTTCTTTATGAGTAACCCGTTCTTAGCAGATAAAGCCGTAGATCGGGCCACTACCAACGGTACTGCCAGCCCCAGGGCATGGGGGCAACAGATCACGATTACCGTTACCATTCTTTCCATAGCAAATGACAATGATTGCCCGGTGAAGTACCAATATATAAATGTGCCGATACCTGCAATGATCGCGATGATCGTCAACCATTTTGCAGCCCTGTCTGCAAGAAGCTGTGTTTTGGATTTTGATCTTTGTGCATCATCTACCAGTTTAATTACCTGCGATAAATAGGAATCTTTAGCTGCGTGGGATACTGTGACTTTTATTGAACCGTTGCCGTTAATGGCACCCGCAATCACCTTATCGCCTTTTAATTTTTGTACGGGTTTGCTCTCCCCGGTGAGCATAGATTCATTTAGATAGCTTTCACCTTCTGATATGATCCCGTCGGCTGCCACTTTTTCGCCGGGCTTTATGAGAATGGTATCGTTCTCTTTAAGGGTATCAGTTTTTACATCATGCACCTTATCCCCCATTACCATATGCGCATCGGCGGGCATTAACTTAACCAGCAATTCCAACTCTCTTGATGCGCCGGCAACAGATTTCATTTCTATCCAATGGCCCAAGAGCATAATGAGGATAAGGGTAGCGAGCTCCCAAAAGAAATCTTCTCCCTGTAAACCGAATACTGTAGCAACACTGTACGTATATGCAACAGTTATTGCAAAACCAATAAGGAACATCATGCCCGGGTTCTTTGCTTTTATTTCAGTGAACCATCCTTTTAGAAATGGCCACCCGCCATAAAAAAATACCACTGTGGATAATCCGAATAAAATATATTCAGAGCCGGGAAACTGCCAATCGACGCCCATAAAATGCTGTATCATGGTTGATAACAGGACGATTGGTACAGTGAGGATCAACACTGCATAGAACCGGTTTTTAAAATCTGCTATCATAGCATGATGGTCATGGCCCGCCATACCCATTGCAGGATTATGACTGCTATGCCTATTGGCATGATTCATTTTTGAATGATCCGGCGTTTCGGGCTTTGGAGTACTTCCCGAATGTTGTTGATGATCCTTTGTTCCGGGCTTTATAGGCATTTCGCTATGTTGATGTTTTTCCATTTTAAGTTTTATAAATAGGTATATCATTAAAATCATTCGCCTCATTTTCTTTTAATAAAAAATCTTTAACTGACATGAGCATCGCTTTGTTTGATGTGAAAAGTTCCCGGTTTAAATTCAGGGCGGTAGTTACATCTAAATGATCTATGGTGGCATTTTGCGCCTCTTTATAAAAGGCATTCAGCGATAAGCTGTAGTTATCTTCTATTTCGTTAAATAAGCTTTTAAGCTTTTCTGCGTTCGCGTTTGTTTTATCTCTCATCATCCCGTTTAACCGGTAGTATAGCTCTTTAGTTTCTTTTTTGTGGTGTGTAAAAAAATTAAATTTAATATCATTGGAGGAGTCCTTTAGGTTTTTAATATTGCTTCCGATATCATTCATACTTTTTGCAGAATGCATGGCGCTGCGCACCCCCGAGATCAATTGGCTGAGTTGAGTATATTGTTCATCCTGCAATTTTCCTCTGAGCGCTAAATAAAACACCTGCAACTCGCCCTGCAACTGTTTTAAAAATTCATATTTTTCTTCGGGATTCTTTGTCAGGAATTTCCTTTGTTCGTTGATCTCTTTAAACCCGAAATTTTCATTCAGCTGTTCGGTATCAATATCAAACAACGCAAGATTGAAAAGAATGGAGTTATGTATAAAATACTCCGTTTCCCGGCGAAACAGGTCCAAGGCTGTTTCCGGCTCTTTAATATCCGCATGACCGATAAAAGCGGCAGCGGAAGCGTCCGTATCCCTGAAGAATCTTTCGAGCAATTTTACGAATGGGTCCAGGAAGGGAAGAAAGACCATGATACTGACGAAATTGATCAGTGTTGAAAAGGTAACCAAGCCAATAAGCGGATCGTGGATCTTAAAAATATCAGTTATCAAAAACAAAATTGCTTTTAGCAATATGAAAGCAAATGCAGTAAGAATAACATTATAAAGGAAATTTCCGAGCGCCACCCGCTTTTTTGCAGCGATGCCCCCGATAGAACCCAGTAATATTTTAAGGGTAGTGCCTGTTTCCGAACCAAGTACAATAGCAGCTGCGGGGGCAAAGCTGATCGCCCCTGCATGAAGTGCGCTGAGTGTAAGCGCCATTGTTACTGAGCTGGATTGAACAAGCGAAGTGATGACAAAGCCTATCAGCAGGAAAACGGCGGACGAAGTGTCCGCATATTGTGAAAAGTCAAACGCCTTAACCTGTCCTTCAATAGCGGTTTTCATAAAGGAAAGGCCAATGAACAATAACCCAAATCCTAAAAGAAAATAAGATATATATTTAATTCTTTTGTTGTTGCTGAACAGGATGAGAAGCATACCACCTATGAAAACTACCGGGTATGCCGCCACTTCTATATTTACTTTAAAACCAAGAGTAGCGACCAGCCAACTGTCCAGCGTCGTGCCCAGGTTAGCGCCCAAAATAATTGCCATTGCATTTTTCATGGTAAAAACCCCTGCCCCTACAAATGCCAGCACCATTAGTGAGACCATCGAACTGCTTTGAAGCACTGCTGTTATTACTGCACCGCCTGCTACTGCACCAACCCTGTTTTTTGTAGTGCGTTGCAGAAAGCGTTTGAAATTCCGGCCGGAAAGGTTTTTTAAGGATTCTTCCAGCAGGTACATGGCAAAAAGGAACAAACCGATCCCGGCAGCAAGCTTAAATATGAGCGTTACAATTTCCATAATTAATAAATCCGATAAAAATAGTCTGTTCCATCCCCCAACTGTATGCCTGCAATTACTTTTGCATCATGTTGTATCCAATTCCCGCCTTGCGCAAACCAACCCCGGCATATTTATAAATTCTTTTCTTTACTCAATTCATGTGCTTCATCGATTGAATGAGAAACGGATAGATCCTTTTCCTTCTTCGCTAAAAGCGCAAGTTGATGATAAAATATATGTAGGGTTGTAAGTTCACCCTCCGATAAGTTCTCGATATCTATCAGGCGATTACTTGGCCCTTTTAAAGAAGCGATCAATTCATTTAGTTTCAAATGGATTGCCCTTGAATCTTTGTTTTGTGTTCGCCGGATCAAAAAAACCATAAGGAAGGTTATAATAGTTGTCCCTGTATTAATTACAAGTTGCATTTAAAATCGGAGCTGATCATAAAGTTCACAGCGGTCATTAAGCCAATGGAAGTAATTCCTGCGAGAGCTGGGATAATAAATGCTCCGGGTTGTCGGTAACGAAATGATGTGAATGAAATAAAAATGATCAGCAACCCTGTTGAAAAAATATAGCCGCCCATCACCCAAAAGACTTTTTGCAACCGCTTAAAAAGGCCGGGCATATTTTCCTGTACATTCTGAAATGTTGTGCCCATGTATTTGAGATCTTCCCCTAGTAAAGCCGGCCGGATATAAATAAAGTATAATCCCATACCCGCAAGAAGCAAACCTGTAAGGGCGAGGGCGGTAGCGGAATAAGGCTTTATTTGTATCTTCAATATCGGGTCTGCTGATTATTTATTTTCTGACAACCATGTTTTAAATTCCGTTATCTCTTTTGTCTGATCTGCAATCATCATTTTTGCCCTAGTTTTTAATTCGGCATTCATGCCATGAGATAATTCTGCCTTAGACATTTCAACTGCACTTTCATGGTGAAAGATCATCATACGGGCAAAATCCTGATCCGTATTTTTAGTCATTTGCATATTTTTCATATCCGCTGCCATGGCTTTCGTTTCTTCATTCAGTTCTTCATGCTTTCCCATATCCATGGTCATCGGCTTCGCATTTTTTATGATATCCCTTAATTTGCCCTGTTCTTTTTTTTGTGCAGTAATGATATTTTGTGCCATGCTTTTCATTTTTGCATCCAAGCCGGATTTCAGTTCTTCCTCACTCATATCTATGGCACCCTGATGATGTTCGATCATCATGTTAGCAAAGTCCATATCAAAATCGCCGCTCATTTCCATGCCGCTCATTTTTTGCATCATGGTATTCATGGAAGCCATCATGCCGTTATCGCCTTTCATTTCATCCATATTGCCCGGCTTTGAATCCGGTTTCATATTATCGGTTACTATTTCGGTTTTTGCTGTTTTCATATTATTATCGTTGCATGCAGTAAGAGAGAAAAATACTGTAACCATTACAGATAATAATTTCAATGGAATGTTCATGATTTTGCGTTTTTAGGTTGAATTCTTTCCGATTTCTGTATGTATTAAAAAAAAGGTGCAATTTAGTTTGCACCTTTTTTATTTAATTTTTATTGCAGGCTTCTGCGCAGGCCCTGCAGGCCTCTGCGCATTTTTTGCAATGCTCCATGCCCATTGCGTCATGCTTATCACATTCATCTGCACAGGCTTTGCATACTTCAGCACATTCTTTTAATAAATGTTTGCCATGCTCAGATCCTCTTGCTATAAGAGAAGCGGTAAGGCTGCAGATCTGCGCACAATCTATATCAAGTTTGATACATTTTGAAAGCATCTTTACATCCTGCTCATCTAAGCAGGCGGTGGCACAATGATTACATTCATCTGCACATTTATGGAGTGCAGCCAGGAGTTCGGGGTTGTGTTGATGGCTCATATATTTGTTTTTAAGTAATAAAAAATTAAAACTTACATTTTATCATGGTCCATTTTCTTATCGGCCATAATCGGGTCTTTTTTCATTGCTGTGAGTTTCATTCCGGCGGGTGCCGGGCAGGAATACTGCATATACAACAATAATCTGTCCATGATTGTCTGAGTTATAAATAGAATTTATCCCAACGCTGATCCTTTCAACTACAGTATCGCGTACTCACCAGGCAGTCTATACCATCGGTCGCCATGTGCATTAATAATCCTAAAGCAATCACCCGCGTTTTTGCAGGAAACAGCAGCAGCAGGTATAATATGATCGCGGGAAGACTGTGCCCGGGATGAAAACCGATGCTGCAACGACAGGCATCAAAAACAGGTGTTGCCAACAAATGATCAAGATCAACAAGCATAGTGGCAAGCATGATACAATAGGATCTTTTCCAATTGTTTTTAAAGAACCACCGTGCAATGATGGCAGGAAAAATTAAGTGCAAAAAATAATGAAGGATCTGTTGCAAAGGAAAAGTTGTGTAACAAATTTATTTTATTCCGGATCATCCGGCGCCTTTCATCTCATGTTTCGATGTTGAAAAAAAAGGTGCAACATCGTTGCACCTTTTAAAACATGGTATTCGGGATCACGCATTGAAATTATTTCGTTTTCCCCTATGTGATTTACAAGCCTGACTACCTAATTTCATATAGGCGCAACAGGGGGCATTTTAGTAGGTCGTATCCTCACCATCTTCATTTTACATTTCGGGCATTTGCCGGCCTTTGTTCTCCTGACTTCCGGGTGCATCGTACAGGTATAGTTATATTTTTTTGCTTTTGGTCCCTGCCTATGAGCAGCGCTTTGGCTTTTCGTTGCAGTGGTTTGAACCTGCGCATAACCGGCTGCCGTGACAAATAAAACCGCAAAGAACATGATAATTGTTTTCATTGTTATAGATTTAAGTGGTTTAAAAACGTAATTAATAAGTAAATGTTATTCCCGCCCCGATCCCCATATCACTATCGTAATGAGAGGAAAGAGAGAAATATTTAGTAAGGATATACCGGAACCCTGCCATATATTCCTTATCTGTGTTAAACATGATATTAAATCGTAACCGGGGTGATACCGGGATATCTTCCCTGCTGAGCTGGAAACGGAACTTTCCGTCACCATCCACCCGCCCATCGGCCACAAACAGCATCGGCAATGTATAGGCAACACCTGCTACAACCGCACTTCGCTTATTCTTGTTACTTGTTTGCCCGAACAGGTTTTTATCTTCATTACCAAAAAGATTTTTCGGCCCTCCTTCCTTTTTAAAATGGTAATCATAGCCTACATAAGGGTACCACCACTGCATCCTGCCAAGGTATCGCCCGATCATTGTCTCGCTTTCATAACCGTGCCGGTCATGATAGCCCAAATGCCAAAGGGTGCTTGCTTTCCACCTGGTTTGTGCCAACATAAATTCCCCGTCACTGCCGTTACTTTCAATACCTAAACGCCCCATCGGGTGGAATTTCCGGTCCTCGGAATTTAATCCGCGCTTTGCTACCTTGGTATCTGTGATGTCTGTTTTATCAACTAATGGATTATCATAACTGAAAACCCTGCCCATGCCGCTCATCATGTGGTAAAGAATATGACAATGAAAAAACCAGTCTCCGCCGGCTTCATTGGCATTAAACTCTATCGTATCCCTCTCCATGGGCATAATGTCTATTATGTTTTTCATAATGGCATTTTCACCCTGCCCGTTCAGAAGCCTGAAGTCGTGCCCGTGCAGGTGCATAGGGTGCCGCATCATACTGTTGTTGAACATGATGATCCGGATGTTCTCTCCTTTTTTAATAAGTATCTTATCTGTTTCTGAAATGACTTTATTGTCGAGGCTCCAAACATAACGGTTCATGTTGCCGGTAAGGTCAAACTTCAATTCTTTCCACGGTCCCGCCGGCAAAGTTGTTTTTTCAGGTGAGCGAAGCATCTCGTAATTAAGAGACACAATATCTCCCTCACCCCCGCCCATATTCATGCCCTCCATATCGTGACTGCCGTGTGTCATTTGCATTTGTTTGCCCTTCATTTTCGGGGTAATTGTGGTATCATTTGGGTTTTCCGGACCCGTGATCTCCGGATACACTACTGTGTTCATATCCATGATCTGGTTTTTCATTTGCATACCCTGCATCTCGATCATATTGCCTTTCATATCCATCATAGCATTCATCATCTTCATGCCGGCAAAATATTTTGGGCGTTGCAGTTTTACAGCAGGTACTTTTTCCCCGCTGCCCAACCACATAGAAGCATTCTTGGTTCGGTCCTCCGGCGTTACTAAAAATTCATAACTTTTATTATCAGGAATTGTTAACACCACATCATAAGTTTCTGATACCGCTATGATCAACCGATCCACCTCCACGGGTTCCACATCATTGCCGTCTGTGGCCACTACCGTTATTTTACTGCCTGAATAACTGAGCCAAAAATAATCTGATGCGCCGCCGTTGGCTATACGCAACCTTACTT
Organism: Ferruginibacter sp.; assembly: GCA_037719665.1. Lineage (GTDB taxonomy): Bacteria > Bacteroidota > Bacteroidia > Chitinophagales > Chitinophagaceae > Ferruginibacter. Next base: position 21,284 of record JBBJLU010000015.1, on the reverse strand, counting down.
TATCCCCCGCCCTGAATTGAGGCTGCTCATTTTGATTTTTACCGTTGATGAGGAAATTATCGTAATAGATATCCGTCAGATCCATGGCATTCATTCGCTTCCATTCATTGGTGATCTTGGTTTTGAACTGACCCTTTTTTATGGCTTCGGAATAACTTTGTGTACTTCCTTTTTGTACAGCGAACCAATCTGTAGCGGCATGCAGACTGCGATGCACTTCTTTTGGGTTCATGTCCGTCCATTCACTTAATACAACCGGGATAGTCGGGATATCCCACTCTTTTCTTTTGTTCATGATGAATGCACCGTACATACCGATCTGTTCCTGCAGTCCGCTGTGGCTATGGTACCAATGCGTCCCGTGCTGGATGATGGGAAATTTATATAAATACGTAGCTCCCGGTTTAATGGGCATTTGAGTGAGGAACGGTACGCCATCCATTTTGTTGGGTAAAAACAATCCGTGCCAGTGAAGGGAAGTGGTTTCTTTCAACTCATTGTGTACCCATATTTCTGCGGTGTCACCTTCGGTAAATGTGAGGGTGGGCATTGGGATCATACCGTTTACCGCGATGGCTCTCTTTGATTTCTTTCCGAATGTTACCGTTGTATCTCTAATGTATAAATGATAGACGACTGTTCGGGGGCGCATTGTCGCGGCAATGGTTTTTATCGGCCCTAAATTCTTTTTTGCCAACATGATGTTCTCCATATTCGCATTATCATTCATCTGCATGCCCTCCATATCATGCATACCGTCATGGGAAGACGATTTTTCCTTTACGAGGTTCATACCGCATTTAGGGCAATTGCCGGGTTTGTCTGAATGGATCTCCGGGTGCATCGGGCAGGTATATGTTGCAGGTTGATCTGTTTTACCCGCGTCTTTTTTTCCTGCTGCATTCATGTTCATATTACCCATATCATGACCCTTCATATCCGCCATGTTATGCGGTTTTTCTTTCACCAGGCTCATACCGCATTTAGGGCAATTCCCCGGTTTGTCAGAATGAATTTCCGGGTGCATGGGACAGGTATATGTTGCGGGTTGATCTGTTTTACCCGCGTCTTTTTTTCCTGTTGCATTCATATTACTCATATCATGACCCTTCATATCCGCCATGTTATGTGGTTTTTCTGCAACAGGTTTTAACGGGGCGGCCTTGGGAACGGGTTTGCGGGCCACAGGTTTTGCAGCGGCTTTTGTTTTCATCGGAACCAGGTTCATCCCGCATTTGGGGCAGTTCCCCGGCTTTGAGCTTTTGATCTCCCGGTGCATGGGACAGGTGTATGTTACCGGTTGCGCAGGCTTTTTAATTACCGGCTTGCGGGCAGGTGCAGGTGCTTTTGCCTTAGGCATGCTCTTACCCGGCATATTGTGCATGTCGTGCTGTGCACGGAGTTCCGTAGATAAAAAAGTAATGATTATAAAAAATAAGTATTTCATATTTTTAAAATAGAGTTATTTGCAACATCTTTTCTTTCTGAGAAAAATTGTTTTCAAAATGGTCAATAATATATTCCTGATCCGATCAAACATATTTAGTTTTTTTGAGCAAGGCTGTCTTTAGCAGCTGATACCCATTCAGCTATCAATTGTTTATCCGATTCACTGAGTTTTGCATCGGAGTGCATCAGGGTATAAGAGGATATGGGCATCTCTCCCGATTTTACACTGGATTCTATTGCCCGTAATTTATTGGTTTGCTTCCTGGGAGAGTAGCTGCCAAACTCGCTGAAATTAAGGTCTTTTTTGCCGTCTCTTATATGATCCGCCATGATCCATCCCATTGGTTGGATATTAATATACCATGGATACCGGGTATTGTTGCTATGGCAATCGTAACAGGAATTCTTCAATATAACAGATACCCTTTCCGGCATATCTACCATGTTGATGATATCTGATGAAAGTACTGCCGTATCTATATTGCGTCGGGGCCTGAAAAACTGTATAGCCACGAAGCCGATCAAAAGTATTAAGAGGATCCTTTTAAAAAGCCTCATCTTATTTAATTTCTTCTTTTACCGATCCGCATGTGAGCATTTTTTTTCCGTAATAGGGATTCTGTATTTCTTTTGTCTCACTAAGCCATGAAGCCCCTTTATTATTGTTGAACATCGGGCAATAACTCATATAAAGCGTTTGATCCGTGCCGAAGGCCTTCACCATATCATACATATCGGTACTCAGCATATCAAAATGTTCTCTCTGGTGATCGATCTTCCCGTGATTCATACCGATATGCCCCGCCATTTCCTTTGCATCGTCAGAAAGGTCTTCCCATATTTTCAATTTCTCCGGGCTCAATGTGGTCTTCTCCATTTTACCCATCGATGTTACGAAAGCTTTGCCTGCCGTCGCTGCCTCTTCCCCGTTATCATTCGCCAGGGCATTTTTTATTTGCAAATACTGACCCACCATTTCTTTCATGGATGCAGCAGTATTATCCGCGGTACCTGTAGCTGTACTTTTGGATGCATTCACAATACTATCCTGCTGTTTTTTATTTTCTGAGTTTGTTGTTTTTTCATTGTTGCAGGCTGCTAAAGCGGTGACAGCAATTACCAGTGATAAAGTCAGATCTTTCATTTTTTCAGTTTATGGTGCACTACACCGGGTGGCCGGTAAGTCATGATAAAATTTTAGAATGTTGCTTTCAAATTACCACAGGTAAGCATGGCATTGCCATAATATGGATTCTTTATAGCCTTATTGTCGCTGAGCCATGATGCTTTTTGCATAGGGCAATATTGCTGATAAACAGGATTCCCGGAAAACTTTACTGTTTTTGCAAGTTCAACCATTGCGGCCGATAAGGTGGCAAACTTTAACCTTTGTACTTTCAGGTCTTTTGATTGCGCAATGGCATTGGCATCTTTTAAAAGATCCTTTTGCAGATCTTTGCTCAATTCTTCTTTGCCGGTAAGCTCTATTGCTTTTACCAATTCTGCCGCACCTGCAGCTGCTGCATTTGCATTACTTTTTACTAAAGCATCTTTTACGCTGTAATAAGCAGAAAGCAATCGGGGAAGATCATTTTTCTTTTCTGCGATGACCTCTTTATTTACCTCAGCAGATTTGGCATTATCAGGCAACTTAACCATAACAACATCCTTTGAAATTTCTTTTCTATCATATTGGCAGCAGCCATGCAGGTTATCATATGCCGTATTATCGGCCGTGTAGTCCTGCGTGTCATACCCTGCCTTAGCAATAGCCTGTTGAATTTTTACATTGCTCGTCTTATCTTCTGCATAAGTTACCCTGAGGATATGAGTGTCTTCATTCCAGTCGGCTGTTTTAGCACCGGCCTTCTTTGCTGTTTTTTCTATTTTTCCTTTGCACATGCCGCAGTTACCCCAAACTTTAATTTTCTCTGTTTTAGCCCCTGTTTGCGCGAATGCAAATGTCATACTAAAAAGAAGCGCAATAAATGTTGATACTATTTTCATGATTTTATTTTTAAATGATTTAATAAATGTTTGCGGTTAAAAAGGTTATTTAAACGCATTAAAAAAATTATGTTCAAGTCTTACAAATACTCCCTGTGGTGCTGTTCTCCTCAATGACGCTGCCAGTTGATAGCGATATGCCACGTCAATACGACTCCTGCTGTTTATAATAAACTGAACAGAGGGCGCAATATCCAGGTAATGTTTTTTCAACCCGGTATTGTATTGCCCAAGCACTTCCACCATCAGGTTGATATTGGTTTGTTTGTAATCGGTATATTCTTCCGGGTACATCAGCCTTCCTGCGGAAAAAGTATAATTGATCGCCTTCCTGTTTATTTCGCCGTTAGTACTTACCGGGAATTTATACGTCCTGTTATCCTGTGCGGCCAGGTAAGAAAGCGATGAAGAAAGCGCAACCTTATGTAATAGCTGTGTTGCAACCGCACCGCCTTCCCAACCGGTATTATGACCATAAAGATTTATTTCCTCCTGGTGAATATCTGCGTTGTTGAAGCTGTACCGGCCATAGGCGGCCATGCGAAAATGCTTCTGCACTTCATCTATACTGTAAAAACGGTATTTGGCATACAGGCTGCCGCCTTCACTCACCATGGCATTGTTCCGATTGCTGAGAAACATATCTCCATGCACCATTATTTTTTTCGAGAGGCCCATCATCACTTCCGGTATGAGGTGGTAGTTTGTTTTCCCGGTATGTAATTCTTTCATGAAAGAATTGCCGAGCCTTAAACCCACGGTACCGGCTGCCATATTACTTGCAGGCTCAGTAAAAACAAACAGCTCCTGTGCATTGGCCCGTATACCCGTGCTGCATAAAATAAGCAGGGCAGGTATGCTTTTTAAAAGCTTAAGCCACCCTGAGGTTTTTGGATCAGATGGTTGCATAATACTCTTTTGATGCTGTGGGAGATGATGGTATTTTCAGTTTTTTAGCCTCTTTAGCGGAAATAAACCCTTTGCTTACGATACGGACCTGCTGATCGCCGGCTGATATCTTTACTGCAGTATTATTTACAAAACGAAGACGCTTGTCCTGGAATTCAACCGTAGTATTTTCTTTTACCCCGGCAACGGTAAATGGTACGGTCACAAGGAATTTAGCTACAAAAAATCCGGCATCCTCTACTTTCTTTTTCATAAGGTCGTAATCTGCCACCGCACCCGGTTTAATGGCAATATCGAACGTAGACGTTTTAATATTGGCCTGAATGCTCTCTACAAACGGAAGGGTCTTTAAAGATTTATTAATGGCATTGCTGCACATGCTGCAGGTAAGGCCGGCGGCTTGCAGAGAGATGTTTTTATTTTGTGCGGAAAGGGATAATGTTACAAAGAATGATGTAACAACCAAGAGTAATATTTTCATGAGAAATAATTTAGAATGATAATTAAATGTACATGCACAGGCATGCCAACCGATAATATATATCGATTGAAAAATTTAATTACTTTCTAAATTCTGAAAATGCAATGAAGGATATTTCGGCTGATGCCGATATCGGGAGGAGCATGGTTTGCCGGGTAAGGCGAAGCCATAGCAATAAAAACTATTTCTTTGTATGCTAAAACGTGGGGAACAATTGCGGGTGCCTGAAAAACGGAATGATCCGCCTGCGAAACCGATAGATTCTGATCTGCCGTTATTTTATAAACTTTTTTCTCGTCTTTGCAACAACCCTTGCCTTCGTCCTCGGTCATGCCGCATTTTCCGCATTTATCATTGTGCCAAAGATCTGTACCGGCAAATTGGTTCATGCAATAATGGGTGTATACCGTAGCCCCCATAGAAGTGATACCGTAGACCGTAAGGAAAAATATGGCAATGAATTTTTTCAACACTGTAAAATTAAAGTTTTATTCCGTAAATCAAGTGCCGGTGCCCCGTTAATATGAGTTTACATCATTATTTAACAATATGAATCTCTGCAACACTAAAACTGATTTCCTCATCCCGTAAATCAGTTTTCCCGATAGGGTAAACGGAATATTAATCGAGCCGGCAATTTTGCACCCATGAGAAAATGTATAAGCAGATCCGTTTTGATGACGGTTACAACATTGATCCTTAACATGGGTTTACAGGCACAGGTAAAGAACCATACTGAAGATACGCTGCATATTAAATTTTTGCCTGATGTAAAAGTGGTAGGCAGGAACAGTAAAAGTGATTACCAGCAAATGCCGGAAATAGTGGGAACAAATATTTATGCCGGTAAGAAGAATGCATTGATCGTTATGGACAATGTACAGGGTAATGTATCCACCAATACGATGCGCCAGGTGCTGGCCAAGGTGCCGGGTATTCATGTATGGGAAAGTGACCCGAGTGGCATCCAGATCGGGATAGCGGCGCGGGGACTTAGTCCAAACAGAAGCTGGGAATTTAATGTTCGCCAAAACGGTTATGATATCGCTGCGGATCCATACGGTTACCCTGAAGCCTATTACAATCCGCAGTTGCAGGCGGTGCAGCGGATAGAAATTGTGAGAGGGCAGGGTGCTTTGCAGTATGGCCCGCAATTCGGGGGATTGGTGAATTATATTTTACGCGACGGCAGCGGGATCACCAGGCCCTTCGAATTTTCCACACAACAAACCACCGGCAGTAACGGAATGTTCAACAGCTATAATGCCGTGGGCGGGACAACGGGAAAAATAAATTACTATGCTTTCCTGGATCATAGGAACGGAAAGGGTTGGCGGCAAAACAGTGCTTATTCATACGATGCGGGATTTGGTACAGTGACCTATCATTTCAACAAAAAATTTTATGTAACGGCAGAATTGATGCGCTCTTATATTCGCAGTCAACAACCCGGCGGGTTAACGGATCAGCAGGTGAAGGATGATCCGCAGCAAAGTTTGCGCAGCCGGAATTGGTTTGATATCACCTGGACAACCCCGGCGATCATTGCTCATTATACCCTCAATGAAAAGACAAGGTGGAATACAAAGTTATTTGCCACGATCGGCGACCGGAACAGTGTAGGTTTCCTGCAATCTATTACCATCAAAGACAGTATCAACGCGGCGACAAAGCAATATAATAACCGCGTGGTGAATATTGATCAGTACCGTAACCTCGGTTTGGAAAGTCGCATCATGACAGATTACCATATTGGCAAAATGAACAATACTTTATCAGGAGGAATACGGTTGTACAGTGGCAGTACCGGGCGACAGGCAGACGGAAAGGGCAGCACGGGTGTGGAGTATGATGTAAAGGTGGCAGGAAATTATCCGCGGGACTTTCTGTTTAAATCCCGCAATGCCGCGGTATTTGCAGAGAATATTTTTCGGGTTGGGAATAAACTGTTGCTTATACCCGGCGTTCGGTATGAATGGTTAGAGGGAGCTGCTTCGGGGCGGAACGGCTATACTTCGGCGGGCACGGAAATTTTATTGCAAAACATTAAGCGCAGCCGTCGGTTTATCATTGCGGGTTTGGGCGCGGAATACCATGTAACAACGGGCACGGAGGTCTATGCAAATATCAGCCAGGCTTACCGACCCATCCAGTTTGCCAACCTGCAGGCCCCGCCTACCACGGATGTAGTTGACCAAAATTTAAAAGATGCCAAAGGATATAATTTTGATCTCGGCTACCGGGGAAAAGTAAAAAATTACCTGCAATTTGATGTAAGCGGATTTTTCCTGCAGTACAATAACCGCGTAGGGACTGTCACGCCCGCAGGAGCGACGTACCGTTTGATCACAAATGTGGGAAGCAGTGTCTCCAAAGGTTTTGAGGGTCTTATTGAATTCAACCTTTTGAAAGTTTTTTCACAGGACATAAAACCGGAGGTCATCATTTTCGGTTCCTACAGCTATACAGATGCCCGCTACAGCGCAAGTCATAAAGATGCGAATACCAAGGGAAAGAAAGTAGAGAATGCTCCGGCAAATATTTTTCGCGGAGGGATTTCCGGCGAATACAAAGGATTTTTATTGTCCGGACAGTTGAGCGCGGTCGCGTCAACATTCAGCGATGCCAACAACACTTTAGTTGCAACAGCCAACGGTCAAAACGGGCTTATACCCGGGTATTCGATAATGGATATCGCCGCCGGGTTTAAGGTTAATAAAAATCTTCAATTCAAAGGCGGAGTAAATAATGTCCTTGATAAAATTTATTTTACCCGGCGTGCAGGTGGCTATCCCGGACCGGGTGTATTACCGGCAGACGGGAGAACATTTTTCCTGTCCGTTGCGGCAAAATTCTGATGTGACGTAGCAGGATCTCATCGCATCATTACCAACATTGTTCCGCTCATCACAATCATGATAACATCCTCCAAAATGGTGAGGGTACTCATGGGTAAATTAAAAACATCGCCAAGGCAGGCACATTTTATTTTCCGTTTATTCAATACAGATTGTAATACGCCAATAATACTGATTGACATGATCACCAACGCTGCGGCATTTGTAATTACAGGATCAAAACCTATAAGAAAAGCGATACCTAATCCTAACTCCAAAAAGGCATAAACGTACCCCCAACCGTTCCAACGTTTCGCTACAATATCGTACATGGCATAGCTTTCAGCAAATCCTTTCAGGTTAAGGAATTTAAAAAAGGAAAAGATCAGGAAGAAGCCTGCCATGAAGTTATTCATCCACCGCATCAGGGAAAATCCTTCGTTCATGTATTCAACCAATAAAGTGATACCGGGCAAATAACCAAAGATCAACAGGATAGGTTTATATATTTCTACCCAAGATCTGTTATCCTCCGTTGCACCCGTTACTGCATGGGCCATGCCACAGTCAGCACTTGTAATGGTATAGTTTCCCGCCTGTGTTAATGCTGCTTGAAGCGTATCTGTAGGAATATGGTTTTGCATGGTTATTTTCCCCTGTGGTGCCTGCAATTGTACTTCTGCTTCCGTGATATCGCCCATTTTAAGAAGGGCACTTTTTACTTTTGCTACGCAGCCGTTGCACGTCATTCCCGTAATGTTATAGGTATGTGTCATAATTTTCTGTAAAATAAGCCGCTCATCTGAGCGGCTTTAAAGTTATTATTAAAGCAGATAAGGTTAAGCCTTTCCGCAACAGCTCCCGCATGTACAATTTTCACAAAGGCAAACTTCGCATGAACATTTAGGGTTTCCGCAACTTTTTTCAAGCTGATCATTTTCCGTTTTCATAATTTGTATTTTTTATTTGTTCCACAAAGGTAACCCTCCAGGGTACGGGGGTGATTACGGAATTTTGTATGATTGTTGTAAGATTTCCCGTTTATTTTATCCCTTTGAAATAATACCGGCGGGCCTATGATCACAGTTCTTCAATGCTTTTTCGCTTGTGTTCTTTCAGCGATTTAAAATAAGAAGGGGTGAGGCCGGTTATTTTTTTGAATTGATTGGATAAATAAGCCACACTGCTGTAACCCATGCGATCAGCAATTTCAGAAAGGGTCAATTCATCATAAACCAGCAGTTCTTTTACTTTTTCAATTTTATGTGCAATAAAATATTTCTCTATGGTTATGCCTTCCGTTTCTGAAAAAAGATTGCTGAGATAATGGTAATCCATGTGTATCCGTGAGCTGATATATGCTGAAAGGTTTGTTTGCAGGGTTTCTTCGGAATGATGTACTAAGGTCACAATAGCATTCTTTATTTTTTCGATTATCCGTGTTTTCTTATCGTCCAACAGTTCAAATCCTAATAATGCCAAATCATGTCTTAAAAGTCCCAGGGTATTTTTTGAAACAGGGTCCTCCGTTTCTGCTTCACCAAGTTCAAGTGATCCGAGAGGAATATTGTTTTTGTCAAAAGCGCCTTGTACGGCAGTTTTGCACCTTGCGCAAACCATGTTTTTAATATAAAGTTTCACAGGCACAAAAATAGAATAAGACCGGCAGCCGGGATAGAAAAGGAGTGAATTAGATAAAGCAGGGACAAAAAACGGCCGATGATAGATATCACCGGCCTTGCTTACCTCTGAAACCACAAAAAAAAGGTTATATATAAATTATATACGTAATAAATAATGTCAATAAATCTTAGAAAGGAAATTGGGACGGAGATTTATAAGAAATTGGAGGGCCGAATGACTTATTAGGTCAGTTGGGGCATAAAAGTAGGGATAAATTTTAACAAAACGCTATTTTTAAAAAAAATTTTCCCAATCACTCCAATTATTTATTCATTTCCTTTGCGGCTAACATATAAACCATTTTTCGCTTCCGTTCATACCACCATTTAGGTACTGTCTTCTTCATTAGGGTATCTATCCCTCTCATTCCGAATAGTTTCCAAAGGCCGCCCAATTTTCCACCCAGGTCTTTTTGCATGGCGCGGAGGCTCATCGCAAACCCGGATTCTATATATTCCATATGATGCCAAAAGCCTGCCGGCATATATAAAGTGTCCCCGGGTCCAAGGATCACTTCGTATCCCCGGGCTTTTTTAACAGCGGGGAAATTTTCATAGTCGAAATATTTATTATACCCTGCATAATTGGCAATACTCAGTACTTCCCAGGGTTTCCTGTACAGCTTATGTTGTTCTTCATGGGGAAAAAGCAAAACCCGTTTTTTTCCCGCAAACTGGGTATGCAGGATATGACTCATGTCAATATCGAAGTGCATATGTGTAACCGAACCTTCCCCGCCTACAAACAGCATGGGGTATTTTTTTACAAACCCGGTCATCAATTCATCCGGCCAGGTAAAGTCCTTAACTATTTCCGGGGCATGTTGAAATATATTAAACAGGAAAATGCGAAGGTCCAGTGGCCCGGCCTTTACTTTGCGCAGGTAATCCCCGAATTTCATATAAGCATCGGCTGTATTGATGGGGGTGTAGGAATCGCTCTTTATATTATTGTACACGCCCACTTCTTTATCTCCGACCTTCTCAATAAAATAATCCCAATTCCATTTGGTATAAGCAGGCCAGTTTTTTGCCAGGCCCTTAATGATCAGGGGCTTCCCGGTTTTGTAATAGTTGTTTTTAAATTCTTCCGGTGTTATCGTTTCTACGGTATCTACAGGCTGAAGCTCCATGGTCGCATTTTATGCTGTAAAATTAGTAATAAAAGAAGAGCAATTCACGTTGCCGCAAATTGCTCTTTGAAAACCAAACGAGGTCGTCGGTTTATCAGGGGCGTACCTGTCCGTCATGTTTTTGACGATATATATTTTTGCTCAGTCTTTTTTTATCTTTCCGAAGGTCTTTCCGTTCTGTTTTGCTGATACCATCCCCGCGGTACGCTTTTCTTTCCTGCCTGATCTTTGCTTCCTGTGCTTTAAGCCTTGCGCGTTCAGCGGCAGTGATCTCACCGCTCTTTACACCTTGGTGTATGCGCTTGTTGTCATTGGAAAGTGTACTTACGGGTCTTGCGCTAACGGCCTGTGCGGTTGATGCATAAGATGCGACGGTCAATAATGCAAGGGTTGCAATTGTTTTCAGGTTCATGATAATTTTTTTCAGTAGATAGTTGTTGATCACTTCCCTGTTATGACGCCGTGGGGAAATAAAAGTTTAAAACACTCCAAAAGTTATTCTGCTACAGGAGAGAAGCAGGATTGCATATTAAAACTTTTCCGGTGGTATTTGCAGAGGCCTTTTTCTTCAATAGCTTTTCGGTGTTGAGAAGTACCGTAGCCTTTATTATTATCCCACCCGTAATGATCGTACTCGAGATGAAGCTTTTTCATGTATTCATCCCGGTATGTTTTGGCGAGGATGCTTGCAGCGGCTATGGAGGCATAGAGCCCGTCGCCCTGTATGATACATTTGTGGCGGAGACTGCCATACGGCTTAAAGCGATTGCCGTCGATCAATAAAAGATCAGGTTTCCTTTGCAGGCTATCCAGTGCTAAATGCATGGCTTTAAAAGAAGCCTGTAAAATATTGATACTGTCTATTTCCTCATTGCAAACCGAAGCCACCGCATAACAAATGCTTTCCTTCTCTATTACAGGGCGAAGCAACTCACGGTCTTTTTCCGTGACCTGTTTGCTGTCGTTGAGCAAGGGATGATAAAAATCTTTCGGAAGCATCACTGCTGCAGCGAATACAGGACCCGCAAAACAGCCGCGACCGGCCTCATCAAGGCCGGCTTCTTTTTTAGTTTTGTATAAATACGGTTGAAGCATCTTCGGCTGCAAATATATACAGACATCCGATATTTAATTTCTTCAGCCGCCCTTAACTTTGCGGCAACTTCCACACATGCGTTTTCTTAAAAAATGGGTGCTTGCCACTTTCATCCTCTGCTTCCTGGTCATCCTTGCCGGGGGAGTGGTGCGTACAACGCAAAGCGGTATGGGCTGCCCGGATTGGCCCCGTTGCTTCGGAAGATGGATCCCCCCGATCAATGCCTCCCAACTTCCTCCTGATTTTGAAAAGTACCTGAAAGTGCAGGATATCGATCACAGCTTCAATGTATATCATACCTGGATAGAATATTTCAACCGCTTGCTTGGCGTTTTACTCGGAATTTTCGCCGTTATTCAAACGATAGTTTTGTATGCAAAAAAAAGGGCGCACCCGAATGCTTTTCGGCTTTCGATTGCATTCCTGTCGTTCGTTATACTTACGGGACTGTTGGGCGCATTGGTGGTAAAATATAACCTCACGCACAGCAGTGTCAGCATCCACCTGTTTTTTGCCCTGGTGCTTACGCAGATCCAGTTGGCTTTATATATGAATGTAAACGGGAAATTATTCCGAAAAACCACGGGTACGAAGATCCGGCGCGTGTTGTTATTTTTAATGATCATCCTCCTCGTACAAAGTATTTTTGGAACAATTGTGCGGATGTATATAGATGATATTTCCAAAGCGCTTCAGTATGACCAACGGGAAGCCTGGCTGGCCCGGTTACCTGTCGCATTTTTAATACACAGAACGTTTTCCTGGTTTGTATTAGCGGCGGTGCTTTACGGGGCATGGTATTGCCGGAAAGTCCCTGCTGTCAGGATTCCTTTTCAGCGCCTGGTTACAATTATTATCCTGAGCATGACCAGCGGGATCATTTTGTACTACCTGGATATGCCGGCTGTGGCACAGCCTCTTCACCTGCTACTGGCCATCCTTGCGATAACCCAAACTACGCATGCCCTGCTCAGTACAAAAAACACTACCGACCTTGTTAAACGGCTAATAAAATAACTTTAAGAACGTTTAACATTCGGATACCTGATACTAAACCACTGCCCGGATGAGATCTTTATTCAGTAATATATTTTATTCCTTGCCGGTGCAATTATTTGTACTGCACTTCCGAAAATACCAGGTGCTGCTGTTTTTTTGGTATATCCTGTTCAGTACAGCAGGCAGCAGCTTTATGAAAAATTTCGGCGCGGATGCATTATTCTTTGCGCCGGAATATTTGGGAAAAGTTACGGTCACCGGTGCATTTATTACAGGCCTTGCACTCGGTGTATTTATCATGAGCTGGAATATCAGCGGGTTTATCCTCCACAGCAGGCGGCTGAGATTCCTGGCGACCACTTCCGATCCTTTCCTGAAATATTGTATCAATAACAGTTTGCTTCCGATTATTTTCCTGGTGTTTTATTTTATCAAAATGTATCGTTTCGATGTACACCGCGAACTGATGACGGCCACCATGGCAGTTGCGGAAATAGCTGCTCTTGCCGGGGGTGTACTGGTTTTGGTCTTATTTTCGTTCGCATATTTCTTTGGCGCGGGTAGAAAGATCGATCGGTCCATAGCACCGGTCATCAGCAACCCGCAGTTGTTCAATAAACGCTTTCGGGGAAAAAATAACAGTGACGATGTATTAGCCTTAAAAGTGAAATGGTACTTCAACGCACGCTTCCACCTCCGGCCCTGCAGGAATGTTTCCCATTACCGGAGTGATTTTCTTGACGCGGTTTTTCACCGCCATCATATTGCCGCTATCATCAGTATCCTGTTTGCCTTTGTATTGATCGTGACAACCGGTTTAATGTTGGATTACAAAATATTTGAAATGCCCGCGGCCGCAAGCATATTGATTGTTTTTGCCCTGTTGATAGCCCTTATCGGTGCCCTGGCATATTTCCTGCAAAGCTGGAGCCTCCCTGCTGTGATCCTGCTTTTATTGGCCTTGAATTTTTTATACAGCCATGAGATCATTGATCCGCGGAATAAAGCATACGGCCTGGATTATGAAAATAAACAAGGCCGGCCTTCCTATGATAAAGCATCCCTGCAGGCATTGTGTACCCCGGAAAAAGCAGGATCGGACCGCCAACAAATGCTGTCCGTATTAAATAAATGGAAAGCAAAACAGCATGAAGCCAAGCCGTTGATGATCTTTATCAATGTAAGCGGCGGAGGGTTACGGAGTGCAGCTTTCACGATGAATGCGCTGCAAAAAGCCGACAGCATTTCCGGCGGGGAGCTGATGAAAAAAACATTCCTCATCAGCGGTGCCAGCGGCGGTATGCTGGCAGCTGCGTATTATCGCGAATTGTACAGGAAGAAACTTGCCGACCCCGGGTTAAATATTGCAGATGAAAAATATACAGATAACATTGCCGGGGACCTGTTGAACCCCGTCTTTTCATCCCTGATGGCCAGGGATATTTTTGCCCCGATGCAAAAATTTACCGCAGGGAATTTTAAGTATGTAAAGGACCGGGGTTATGCCTTTGAAAAAAAACTGGGCGATAATTCCGGTGGACTGCTGAACAGGCAGATGAAAGACCTGCAGGCAGAGGAATCCGAAGCAAGGATCCCGTTGATGATCTTTAATTCCGTGATCAAGACCGATGCCCGCAAACTGATGATCAGCACACAGCCCCTGAGATTTATGATGAAGCCGTTCTCCTTATCGCAGGACAGTTCCGCAAGCCCTGATGCGGTTGATTTTGCGGCTATGTTTCATGCACTGAAACCGATGGACCTGAGAATGCTGACCGCCTTAAGAATGAACGCTACCTTCCCCTATGTGTTGCCAAATGTATGGCTCCCGAGCAACCCGGTCATCGACGTGATGGATGCGGGGCTCCGCGATAATTTCGGCCAGGAAACATCGCTCCGTTTCATCAGTAATTTCACAGATTGGATAAAAGAAAATACGGCGGGCGTATTGATCCTGCAGATTCGGGACCGCTTCAATGATAATTGGCAACAGCCCTTTGAAACAAAGTCTATAACCGATATGTTCGTAACCCCCGCCACCATGCTGCAGCATAACTGGTTTAAGTTGCAGGATTATCACCAGTCAGATGAGTTCGCGTATTTCCCTGCCGGTGCAGGATTCAATGTGTACAAAAGCGTTATCATGTATATGCCGGAAAAAAAAGAGGGGATGGCTGCCTTGAATTTTCACTTGTCAGCCGGCGAAAAACGTGATGTGATCCGCTCCTTTAACAATGCAGTGAACCGGGAGTCGATGAAAAAGATCGGTGCATTGATAAAGCAGGAGTAAGGATCAGGGCTGCAACAAACGAAATGCTTTTTCTATGATCTCTATTTCAAAGCGGACCGCTGTTTTTGCGGGTTCGCCGTCTATATGCAACGGGGCCAGGCCGGGATTGGATATGACCATTTTTTTAGTTTGAAAGTATTGTACGGTTTGTTTGGGGTCATCTACGGGCGAAACGATGCCGTTCCTTACCTGCTTCAGGATCTTCAGGATAAGGTTTAGTTTACCTGTTTTATTTACGATAACGATATCCAATAATCCGTCACTGAGACTGGCTTTGGGTGCAATGGTAAAATGATTTCCGAATTGGTTGCTGTTGGCGATGCTGATAAAAAAAGCCTCTGTCTTTACCGTTACACCGTTTGCTTTTATTACAAAGGGATAAGGTACGGCTACAAAGAAATGTTTCAGCGTTTGCGTAATGTAAGTGGTAATTCCTCTTGCAGGTTGTTTGGCAAAATCATGGGCCACCTGCGCATCAAATCCCAAACCGCAGAGCATGCAACTGAATTTGTTGTTGATCGTAAAAGCGTCGATATAATCCGATTTGCCGGTAAGGATAATATCCAATGCCCTGCCCGGATCTTTGGGTATGCCGGCTGCGAATGCCAACCCGTTCCCGGAGCCCATCGGTATGATGCCTGCATTGATGCCTGTTCCCTGCAGGTATGCGGTGATTTGATTTACAGTTCCGTCTCCACCGCATATAATAATATCGGTGATCTTATCTTTTGCAATTTTTTCTTTTAAGAAATCATATTTACCCGAACGTTCTGCCGGCAGTACTTCAAATTTGAAATGATTTTCGGTCAATACCTTTTCCACGAGCATACGCGTACCCGCCTTGCTTTTGGTTCCTGATACAGGATTAATAAAGACCAGGAATTTTCTTTGTTTCAACATTCGTTTTACTTTGCGAAGCAGACCGTCAACTTACTTCAGACTGCCTTTTACTTATCAACCCTATATACTTGTATACAATACCCCTCACCCCCACCGCAGCAACGCACTCCCCCAGGTAAAGCCGCTGCCGAATGCTGCCAGGCATACCAGGTCACCTTCTTTTATTTTCCCTTCCTCCCAAGCTTCACAAAGTGCAATAGGTATAGAGGCTGCGGTGGTATTGCCATACTTTTCAATATTATTAAAAACCTGCTCATCACGAAGTTTTAATTTTTGCTGAACGAATTGTGCGATCCGTAGATTGGCCTGGTGCGGTATCAGCAGGTCGATGTTTTCCGCAGAAAAATTATTTTTTGCCAATGCTTCCATGATCACTTCCGGGAATTTTACCACGGCTTTTTTAAAAACAGCCTGTCCGTCCATGTTGGGAAAATTTTGGGCTTTATCAAGCATGGTATGGCTCATGAACATTTCACCTCTTTCGGCTTCATCAAAATCCGCAACGGGTTCATTCACCCAATGATTAGCATGAGTGCCCGGGTTGAACATCGCCAGCTGTTCTGCACTTTCGCCGTCACTGTGCAGGTGGGTGCTTAATATTCCGGGCCCCGCTGTAGGTTGCAACACCACTGCGCCGGCACCGTCACCGAAGATCACGGAAATATTTCTGCCACGGGTGCTGAAGTCAAGACCAAAGGAATGCTTTTCACTTGCTACAAGTAAAATGTTCCTGTACATGCCGGTCTTTATGAACTGGTCAGCCACGGAAAGGGCATAGATAAAACCACTGCATTGATTACGGATATCCAAGGCGCCGATCTCATTCATCTTCATGGCACGCTGTAATAAAACGCCGCATCCCGGGAAATAATAATCCGGGCTTAGGGTAGCGAATATGATAAAGTCTACTTCTTTTGAGGTAATGCCGGCCCGCTCCAGTGCGATCTCTGCAGCCTTAACACCCATAGTAGTAGTGGTCTCTTCCGTGCGGTGAGCATAACGGCGTTCTTTAATGCCCGTCCGTTCCTGTATCCATTCATCGCTTGTATCTATGATAGCAGCGAGATCATGATTGGTAACAATATTTTCGGGCACATACTTTCCGATGCCCGCAATTTTTGTTTGAAACATATTATTTCTTTAGCTAAGCAAATTACAATAAATAATAGGGAGAGGAAGTTTTGGGTGGTAGTTGTAAAAGTTTCGTGTTGCGTGTTGACGGGTTGCGGGTTCGTTACGATGTAAGACAATGGAAAAAAAGAAGTAAAAAGTTCGCAGGGAGAAAATACGCCGATGCTTATTACAATAAATAATGGGGGAGAAAGTTTTGGGTGGTAATTGTAAAAGTTGCGGGTAACGGGTTGTGGGTTGTTTCGATGTATGACAATGGAAAAAAAGAAGTAAAAAGGCCGCAGGTAGAAAATACGCCGATGCTTATTTGCTTCGAACCCGCAACCCGCAACCCGTCAACCCGCAACCCGTTCGCATCCTCCTCAACGATACCTTAAGTTATTACCCCTGCATTCAACGTACTCCACAGCATATCTTTCAGCTGCGGGAGATTATAGCCCGTCACGGAAGAAATAAATACGGAAGGTATATTCTGCGGTAATTCTTTTTGTATCGCTTCTTTTAGCTCATCATCCAACATATCGGATTTGCTCACGGCGATCACAAAATCTTTTTGCAACATTTCGGGGTTATACTCTTCCAGTTCGTTTCGCAGAATTTCAAATTCTTTCCTGTGATCGGTACTGTCTGCGGGTATAAGAAAAAGCAAAATAGAATTTCTTTCAATGTGCCGCAGGAAACGATGTCCCAACCCTTTTCCTTCCGCAGCTCCTTCTATGATACCCGGCAGGTCGGCAATACAGAAACTTTTACCGTCACGGTATTCTACCATACCCAATTGGGGTACCAGCGTAGTAAATGCATAGTCTGCGATCTTCGGTTTTGCCGCAGTGATCACAGAAAGCAAAGTTGATTTACCGGCATTCGGAAAACCTACCAATCCAACGTCTGCCAATACTTTAAGCTCCAAGACCTTTATACCTTCTATCCCCGCTTCACCGGGCTGAGCGTATTCCGGTGATTGGTTGGTAGAGGTTTTAAAATTGCTGTTACCCAATCCGCCGCGACCGCCTTTAAGCCAAATGATCTCTTCTCCGTCCTGTAATATTTCCGCTTCCTTTTCGCCGGTCTCTTCATCGCGGGCAATGGTACCTAACGGTACTTCAATGATAATATCCTTACCCGTTCTCCCGGAACTGTTATTCCCGCTTCCGTCTTTGCCATCCTCTGCCAATACGTTTTTAAAATAGCGAAGGTGCAACAGGGTCCATAGCTGCGCATTACCCTTCAGGATGATATGAGCGCCGCGGCCACCGTCTCCGCCGTCGGGACCACCGAGGGCTGTAAGCTTATTCCGCATAAAATGTTTACTGCCCGCGCCGCCGTGCCCTGTACGGCAGAATATCTTGATTTGGTCTACAAAATTCGATCTTTCCATCCCTGCAAAGGTCAGAAAAAATACCGTGTTAATTTCAGGAAGGGTTTTTGTTAGTAATAGTTGTACGGGTGCGTTCTCTACCGCATTTTCCGTGCGGGAACCCGTGCGGGGTTACTGCATTTACCTTAAAATGAACAACATGAAAATTTTACTTTTCTGGATCATTATAGCGATTAGCAGTTGCCATTGCTCTAAAAAGGCTTCGGAACAACCTGTTCCCGAAGGAAGCAGGGTAACAGGTGATTCATTGCCCGTTTGTGTAAAAGTGCTGATTGAAAAATTTAAAAGCGAACCGGTGAGCAATCCCCCGCGAAAAATTTACAGTTACGTGTACGATACTAAAAAAGTTTATTACGTTACCGCGATATGTTGTGATCAGTTCAGTGACCTGTATAATGACAGTTGCCGGATTATGGGCCATCCTGACGGTGGCTTTACCGGGAGAGGCGACGGTAAGATCCCCGATTTCGAATCAAACAGATCTGCGGAAAAACTATTGTGGGAGGATACGAGGAAATAAGAAATTTGGAGATGGTTTGATTTGGAGATTTGGAGATGGCAAATTTGGTAATTTGATAATTCGGTAATTTGGTAATTTGATAATGAGGGTAACCTGTAATTGTGTTCTTGGGTTTTAATTCGTGTAATTTAATAATTTAATAATTTGGTAATTTGGTAATTTGATAATGAGGATAACCTGTAATCGTGTCCTTGGATTTTAATTCGTGTAATTCGTGCAATTCGATTAATTCGTGTAATTACTATTCTTCTTTTTTAATTCCCCCCCAACTCTTATACTTATTCCCCTGCATCTTCCTGTCCGCCGGCATTTCCCTCAGGGGCTCGCATTCCTCCCATGTATCCTTCATCGATAAAGGGAGTTCCTGATATAATTTTGTCCCGGCCGTTTTCCACGACAACATCTCATCCGATACATCTTTTATTTTCCTTGCCGGATTTCCTACAATGAGGCTTCTTTTTTCATAGACCTCATCAGCCTTTATAAAACTCAATGCGCCTACAATACTCTCATCCCCCAGTTGCACATTATCCATGATCACTGCATTCATACCTACGAGGCAATTCCTTCCGATAGTGGCTCCGTGTATAACAGCGCCGTGGCCGATATGCGAACCCTGCTTCAATAAAACCGTAACGCCGGGAAACATGTGTATGGTACAATTTTCCTGCACATTACAACCATCCTCAATGACGATGCCACCCCAATCCCCGCGGATAGCGGCTCCCGGCCCTATATAACAATCTTTGCCGATGATCACATTCCCGGTAACGGAGGCGAGGGGATGTATGAAGGATGATTCGTGGACGACGGGGATGAAGGAATCGAATGTGTAGATTGGCATTATAAGTTAGTTATAAACCTATAAGGTTTGCAAAACCTTATAGCGTTTTAAATAATAAATAATTTTGTATTTTTAATATATGTCCCCGTACCACCATGATCTTTTACCCGATCATAGCTATCATGTGTATAGCCGTGCGGTCGGCAGCGAAAAATTATTTCTCTCTTGCGAAAATTACAGGTTTTTCCTTTCAAAGTTTAAAAAATATATTCTGCCGGTTGCAGAAGTATATTCTTGGGTACTTCTCCCAAATCATTTTCATTTTATGATAAAGATCAGGAAAGAGAATTTTTTATATGATCATTATGCTACACTGAATAAAAAAGAAAGCCTCAGGACGGAAGATTTCCCTGTATTTATCATGAAATGTTTTTCAAATCTTTTAAACAGTTATACAAAATCTTTTAATAAAGTTTATAATAGAAAGGGATCGCTTTTTATCGATTATCTGAGAAGGGTCCACATTGAAGATGACGCTCAATTTGGCGCCACTGCATTTTATATTCATAAAAACCCTGTTCATCACGGCTATTGTAAGAGGCCTGAAGAATGGGAATGGTCATCCTATCATTCTTATTTACATAAAACGCCGACCCAACCTGCCGGAATTCATTTAATGGAATGGTTCGGCGGATTGGAGGGATTTATAAAATACCATCAACAGGAAATTTACCTGAAGGGATCAGAAAATATTGAATAGAATTACAAAACGCTATAAGGTTTGGTAAACCTTATAGGTTTCTACTCTTTTAAGCCCAACTGATGCAAAAACTTTGGTATGCTAATGTACTGAAGATTTCTTTTCAGGTTTTTACTAATTCTTTACCCGTACGGAAACAGGTTCCTTTGAAAACAGCCACCACCGCTTTATGTTGGTTGGTGATCGTGATATGGTACAACCCCGTGGTCCTTCCGTTATGGAT
The DNA here is from genome assembly GCA_037719665.1 of Ferruginibacter sp. Taxonomy (GTDB): domain Bacteria; phylum Bacteroidota; class Bacteroidia; order Chitinophagales; family Chitinophagaceae; genus Ferruginibacter. The sequence goes on along the minus strand of JBBJLU010000015.1, from coordinate 705 downwards.
CTCGGCAGCCTCAGCGATCAGTAAATCGCCTACCTGCACGGGTTTTAAAAAATTAATAGAGGTATCCAGTGCTACAGATAAATTATTCCGATTATTGCAGGCAAATGCGAAGGCACTGTCAGCCAGGGAAAATGCAATGCCACCGTGCACGATACCGAAACCGTTGATCATTTCGGGGCGCACCGTCATTTTGATGTTGCTGTAACCTGCTTTAATTTCCAATACTGTTATACCCAACCATTGGCTGAACAGGTCATGGGTCATCATGTGGTCGACAACTTTTGCAGGGCTGATATTTTCCATATTAATTATTTGCCGGTAAATACGGCTTTCCTTTTTTCTAAAAATGCAGCGATACCTTCGGCATAATCTGCTGTAGCAGCGGCTTTATTCTGCAAAATATCTTCTTCATAAAGCTGCTCTTCAAGTGTGCGGTGCATAGAATGGTTCAGCGCCATTTTTGTAAAGGCCAATCCCCGCGTAGGCATCTGTGAAAGATTTTCTGCCATCGCAAAACTTTCAGCCGCAAAACTTTCATCAGGGATCACTTTATAAACCATACCCAGTTTTTCCGCTTCTGCTGCATTTACTTTATCACCGGTCATCATCAGTGCCGAGGCTTTTTGGAACCCGATCAATCTTGGCAGGAAGAACGTACCGCCGCTGTCAGGTATCAAACCTATTTTAGAAAAAGCCTGGATAAAA
>JBBJLU010000060.1:0-16899 GCA_037719665.1 Ferruginibacter sp. | reverse complement strand
ATACCGATCTTACTGCCTATAGAGGCATCGCCGAGCGCACTCAACGGCGGGTAGATCGTCCAACCGCCGCTTGCCGGGCCGGTCTGCACAAACAGTGAAGCAGCCATAACTACTGATGCCATAAAGAAGAACCAATAGCTCAACATATTCAGCATCGGTGAAGCCATATCTCTCGCACCGATCTGCAGGGGAATCAAAAAGTTTGCAAACGTTCCGCTCAATCCTGCCGTCAATACAAAAAATACAAGAATGGTACCGTGCATCGTTACCAATGCATAATAAAACTCAGGGGATATTTTTCCGCCTTTAGCCCAGTGCCCGAGGATATCTTCCAGGAAAGGAAAAGTACTGTCAGGATAACCTAACTGCAAACGAAACAACACGGAGAATAGTCCGCCAATGATCGCCCAAATGATACCGGTAACCAAAAATTGTTTCGCGATCGTTTTATGATCCTGGCTGAAAATATATTTAGCTACAAAGGATTGGTGGTGGTGATGTTCATGATGCTCTTCATGTGCCGTGTGAAGTGATGCGCCATGTAATGTTTCTGTACTGCTCATATTCTTAATTTTTTCTGAACCTTCTTATTTTATTTTGTTGGCGGTACTACCGCTGCTGTCAGTTTAGCTGAATCAGCTACTGCTTTTTTTTCCGGGTCCTTGTCCGGGAAAAAAGTAAAGTATTCCGGCTTCTGTGTAGCCAGCCATTTTTTATAATCTTCCGGTGACTCTACCAGGATAGTTCCTCTCATGGAGAAGTGACCCTTACCGCACATTTGGTCGCAACTGATCTCGTAAACGAAATTTGCATTGCCGGTACGCACCTTCATTTGTTCTGTTGTATATTTCGGCGTAAACCATAAAGTGGTCGGTATACCCGGTACAGCATCCATTTTCATGCGGAAGTGGGAAAGGCCCACATCATGAATTACATCCTGCGAATGAATAACCAGTTTTACCGGTATTCCCACAGGCAGGTGCATGTCTGTTGGCACATGGATATCATCCAGGCTGTTCAGGTCATTGAAATCTACCCCTAATGTATTTCCGGAAGGTTGGTTATAGAGCCTGTAATTCTTTTTACCTAAAATACCGTCTTTGCCGGGATACCTGATCTCCCAACCGAACTGGTGACCGGTAATTTCCACCACGACCGCATTCGGAGGCGGGTCGCCGGTGATCTTAAACCAGGTGATAAGACCGAATACAACCAGGACCGTGAGGAATATTGCCGGTACGGTAGTCCACAACAATTCCAGTTTTGTATTGTGCGGAAAGTAAAAGGCTTTCTTACCGTCTTTTTCCTGGTATTTATAAGCGAACCAAAACAATAATATCTGTGTGATGATAAATACCACACCGGTAACCCCGATGGTGAGGTACATCATAAAATCAATCTCTTCGCCTTCAATAGAAGCAGAACCCTGCGGAAAAAGGGTTTTCTTAAAATACCATTCGTTACAAACCCAAACACCGATCAACCCGAAAACCAAAAACGCGACCAGCATAAAACCGTTGATCTTATTATTTTGACGGCGGGTCTTTTCTTCCCCTTTCAATACACTCACGTACTCACTGGCTTTTGCGATCTGGAAAATGACCACAAAAATCATGATGATGATCAGTAACAAAAAAAACTCTTTCATATCGTATAAATTAGATGCAAGAGATCGGATAACAGACATCAGATGTCAGACCCCTCATTGCATGTATGTTATTTTTTTTATCCTCTCGTGCTTCGACAATCTCAGCCTTCCACATATTAAAACCTTCAACCTGAACCTTGAACCTTGAACTTTGAACCTTGAACCTTGAACCTTGAACCTTGAACCTTGAACCCTTTATGTATGGTGTATCATACTTTCTTTAAGGAAAGGATGATTTTTTGCCAGCAACGAATGCTTGCTGAAATAGCGGCCCACGCCCCACATGATGATCCCGATAAACAGGCAGGCGATCCCGAATTCAAACGGCAGCAGTTCTGCATGCTCATGTAATGTTCCCGGCATTACCATCTGGTAAAAATCTATCCAATGCCCGAAGATGATCAATACGGCTACAAAAGTAACCACGGTCCAACTTCTTTTGGTCCCCTTCTTCATCAATATCAATAACGGTCCGAGGAAATTAACAATAAGGTTAAAAAAGAAGATGCCTTTATAAGGTCCGCTCTTAGTTGCCGTGCCGAGGCGGTCAACAAAATACCGGGTTTCCTCCGGTTGGTTACTGTACCAGATCAGCATATACTGGCTGAACCAGAGATAGGTCCAGAAAACAGAGAATGCAAACATGAACTTACCGATATCGTGCAGGTGCTCTTCTGTTACATATTCGAGCTGGCCCCTGTTCTTCAGGTAGATCACGAAGATGGCGATCAGCGACATGCCTGATACAAATGTGCTGGCGAATGTGTACCAACTGTACATCGTACTGTACCAATGCGGGTCAATGCTCATCAGCCAAAACCAGGGAACGGTTGATCCCACAGTCAAACCGAAGAAGACGATGAAATAAGATGCGTAGGTAAAATTTTTATCGATCCATCTTTTAGCGGTCACATGATCCATTGGTCCCTGCTTATCAGAATCCAAACTGAATTTTCTCATTTTATACCCGAGGAAGGACCAAAGGCCGATCGCTACTGCAGACCATACAAGGAAGAAGGTCGGGTTCAGGAATCCGTGTTTACCGTTCAGTATTTTATCGAAAGTAGAGGTGCCGGGCTTGTAAAGGTCTGCATCCAGCCAATGGTAAATATCTGTACGCCCGCCTAAAATGATGGCCAGTAGTATAACGAAAGTGATGAGGCCGAGAATTGGTACTACACTGGAGATCGCTTCCGGTACGCGGCGCAGTGCTACCTGCCATCCACCCATCGCCAACGTGGTCACCCCGATAAAGAACATCGCTGCATTTACAACCAGGAGAAAGTACACACTGTTTTGCAACAACACTGCCCAAAATCTTGTGCTGTTTATTGCATCATGAGAAACCTCCGCACCGTGCGCACCGTGTGCCGGGTGTGCAAAAGGATGAAACATGATAAAGCCGTAAAGCAAGGCCAGCAATCCGGCAACGATAAGACCCCATGTCCATTTTTTATAGCTTCCCGGTAATTGAAAATTGTGATCCATCTAAAATATTTTTATTCTTTTTATTATGCTTTGCCCGTACTTATTTCTTTGCTGTTGCGGAATCTGCAGTTGCCACCGCTGCAGTTTTTTCTGCTGCATTTGGCTGTAATGTCCTTACATACTTTATCACCATCCAACGCTGGGCCCTGGTGAGCTGCGATGCATAGCTTCCCATGATGCCTTTTCCGTAAGTAACGGAATGGAACATGGTACCGTCAGACATCTTCACATAAGCGTCACCTGTAAGATTTGCCACACCGCCGATATGTCCTGAGGTTGCAAGCGGCCCGTTTGCCACACCTGTTGCGCCATGGCATATCCCGCAATTGATATTATACAGTCTTCCCGCTTCCGACATGTCGGATTTTGACAATGAATCAAAAGGATTTTTTACTGCCGCGCTCATTTTATAACCGTTGCTGTCATTGGGAACGGTATAAGGATATAACTCTCCTCTTTTCAATGTGCCCTTTACCGGCATGGCATTATAAAAGATCATATTTCCGCCTGCCTTGGAATTGTCTGTAGTAAACTTTGTGCTGTCACGCTCCGCATAGCTTTCGTATGCCCGGCTGTATGCCATATCCGGCATATAAATTCTTCCCGGGTGACGGTTGCTGTTGCAACTGATAAAAGCAATTGCTCCCGTAATCAGTATTCCCGCTATGATTGTAATTTTTTTCATAAACCCCTTTTCTTTATTTTCTCTTTGCCGGATGCGCAAAGACGTTATTAGTTTTTCCTGAGCTTTCGCCTCCTAGTACCCTATTTCCTCTTTATATAATTTCTGGTCCCTGTCATACCTTCCCAGCCACCAGCCGGTTTCCGCTACCTGGATGTTTATATCCGATGCACCGGCCTGTTGTAAAAAATGCGATACTTCACCGTCATTGGTCTTATCCGTACACTCTATTACCATTACAAAATGATCATCTGTGGCGCGCGGGCTGAAATGATGTTTTTTTACAAACGGGGATAGCTGGCACAAATAACAAAACGTGAGCACCATCCCTACTGCGGAAAATAGAACGGTCAACTCAAATGTGATCGGGATCCAGGCCGGTAAGGCGAAATACGGTTTACCGCCGATGTTGAGCGGCCAATCTTTTGTAAATACCCAGCTCATAAAACCCAATGCCGTTGCGGTACCGGTGATTGCATAAATAAACCCGGCCGTGTGCAGGCTGGTCTCCCGGATGCCCATAGCATGATCCAACCCGTGCACCGCGAACGGCGTGTACACGTCATGGATTTTATAGCCTGCCTTTCTTACATTCTTTACCGCAGGAAAAAGCACAGCTTCGTCGTCAAACGATCCTACCACAAATTTTTTTATACCGCCCATTTTATTTAATAATTAATAGGTAATAATTAATATTTCCTTTCCTTGGCAAGCATTATCACATTATCAAATCAGCACATTACCAAATTGGTTTTTAATGAGCATGCTCCACTTCTTCAATATAAAATTTCTCGGCATCTGCCTTTTCTATATCCGTCATCTTCACTTTATAATTTTCTCCGCTGGTCTTCAGAATAGATTTGATCTCTGCCACGGCAATAACCGGGAAGTATTTTGCAAACAGGAAGAAGCAGGTAAAGAACAATCCGAACGTACCGAGGTAGAAACCGATCTCATAAATGCTCGGGCTGTAATACGTACTCCAACTGCTCGGCAGGTAATCCCTGTATACGGATGTAACGATAATTACAAAACGCTCATACCACATACCGATATTCACAATGATGCTCATGAAGAAGGTCACTGTAATATTTCTCCTTAATTTTTTGCTCCAGAATAACTGCGGCGACACCACGTTACAGAACATCATGATGTAATAACTCCAGCCGTAAGGGCTGAACAAATTTCCCCTGTTCTCGAAGAACGCGGCCATCTCGTAAGGATTCTGCCCGTACCATGCGATGAACAACTCCGTGAGGTAGGCAATACCTACGATACTGCCCGTCAATACAATTACTTTATTCATCGCTTCGATATGGCCGATAGTAATATAATCCTGCAGGTTCAATACTTTTCTAACCACGATCAACAGCGTCTGCACCATGGCAAAGCCGGAGAAGATCGCACCCGCCACGAAATAAGGAGGGAAGATGGTGGTATGCCAGCCCGGTACAATAGAGGTGGCAAAGTCAAAAGATACAATGGTGTGTACGGAAAGTACCAGCGGTGTACTCAATCCGGCCAATACCAGCGACAATGATTCATGCCGTTGCCAGTGCTTGGTGCTGCCTGTCCAACCGAATGCGGCAACGCCGTAAAGCATTTTGCGCAATTTTGTTCTTGCACGATCCCTTACCGTTGCAAGATCCGGCAACAGTCCCGAGTACCAGAATAACAAGGAAACCGTAAAATAAGTTGATATCGCAAATACGTCCCAAAGAAGGGGAGAGTTAAAGTTCACCCAGAGCGGGCCTCTTGTATTCGGGTAAGGAAGTACAAAGAATGCCATCCACACTCTACCCATATGCCAGATCGGGAACTGGCCCGCGCACATTACCGCAAATATGGTCATCGCCTCGGCCGCACGGTTTACACCCGTTCTCCAACCCTGTCGGAAAAGTAATAAGATCGCAGAGATCAGTGTACCCGCATGACCGATACCTACCCACCAAACGAAGTTGGTGATATCCCAACCCCAACCGATGGTCTTATTCAGGTTCCACTGGCCGATACCGTAAGTAACCTCGCGGTAAACACTGTATACCCCGAACAGCAACAACCCTACACTGATAAAAAAACCAATGTACCAAAGCCGGCTCGGCTTCATTTCAATGGGGCTGATGATATCCTCCGTTACCCGGTGATAATCCTTATTCCCGTCTACCAGCGGCTCCCTTTGTTGCGATTCGTATTTCAGTAATGACATAATATTTTGAACTTAATCAGTATAAGCAATTTTAAACCTGTGATTCATTAGCTGCTAAAAACTAGTTTTTACTAATTTGTTTACCCATCCATGCATTACCGTCGTAAACTAAGACGGTATAAATATCTAAAGGCAACTCAGAAATATTAATTGTCATGCTTTCTAAATTATTGCCTACAAAATTTTTCTTAGTTTGTCCCAGTTTATCAATTATTCTTATTTTTTTTATTTTTCTTGGGTGACTATTTACGGGAATTACCGTAGGATCGTCTATCAATGTTATTTGAATATTTGAGGTCGCTGGATTAGGGTTTGCGCTTACAGTTCTGCCTGAAGTACAACTCCCATCAGTAAAGGGAGGACACATATCTGATAAAAATGTAAACGTCTGTGGGGTGGTGGGATTACAAGGATTAGTTGCTTCAATTAAAATTTCGATTTGATCACAACTTCCTCCGTCAATTGGGCTTCTTTGCTGTCTCAAGGGGCTATTTTTATAAAGGATAAATGTAGTTCCTTGAGTTATGTTTCGGTAGTACCATTTGAAATTTGTGGCATTTTCTGCCCCGCTAATTGTATGTTTGTAACCATTAATAGTACAATGAATTTGAGAATATTCTGTTGAAATTCCATTTATTGCAGAGGAACTTCCAATATTTAAATTAACTAATTCAATTACAGATGATCCACATGGCAAACTAATAGTGGCTATTAAAGTAACAGGACCTGAATTAGTTCCTGTCCAGCTGACAGTACCTTCATTTGTGAAAATATTATTTTGAACAGTGGCAATTGAAGTATTTGAAGAAGTCCAAAATACTGAGGTATTTGGTGGCAAATTATTTATGAAAAACACACCTCCTGCACATGTAAAACCATTATTTCTTATAACGTTTCGGTTTACATAAAGGCTTCGAATTCCGTCAATGTCATCCTGAGATAAAAATCGGTGTGAACCATTATATACCGGATTCATTAACGCACAATATACGGAACTGTGCCCCAGTCCTAATGCATGACCGATTTCGTGAGCTGCAACAGTTACTAAATCGATTGGTTGAGTAGCAGGGGAGGGTTGTAAAGCGGTACTCCAAGTCTCATCTTCATCAAAGTGAATATCCCCTGATAAAATTCCGCCACCTGTCGGAGGCGGGTAAAAAGCATGGGCTAATGTTGCATTTACTCCATCAAATGGAAATCCGTCGCCATGATTTGAGGATCCCCATAAAATATTTATGTCACCGTTTGAGGAAACTTGTGTAAATGTGAGGTTTGTGTAATCTGCCCATAGTTGAAAAGCTTGAATTATAGAATTTCTTTCATCATCTCCAATAATATCAGGTGTGCCATTTTGAAATGAGTATGTTAGATTTGGTGTGTTCCAACTTCCATTAGTTGTAAAACTACTGCTGCCACCAAGTCCTCCATTGTCGTAAAGAATTTGACAAAAGGATAGCTTATAAAAAAATATTAATAATAAAATTGATGCTATTTTTTTCATTTCTAAGGCTTCTTTATGATTGAGCTAAATTCTAAATAGTATAGTTGCTGGCCCGCAATTTCAGAGCTAATATTTTCTTCAGGATTAAAATTCTTTAAATTTCCACTTACAATAACAGATAAGCCGACAATCTGAAGATTTTGAGGTAAAGTACAAACGTAACCAATGACTTGGTCATCGATATTGCCCGGCGTATTTACTTTTAAACTAACCCCATAGTAATTATATTTATCTGATTTTACAATTATACCTTCTTTATTATTTATAGAAATAAAATTGACACGCTCCTGTGTACAATACTCATTACGCTCTTTTTTACACTGAAAATTTAATAGTGAACAGAGTAATAATGATAAAATGAAAAAAAAAGTTCGTGCTCTATTATAGATGAGTATTGATAATATTTGTTTCATTTTATTAAAATTGATATTTACCTTCAAACAAGTACTTCATATACGCTCGACCTAACATTCATCTTTCAAACTCGGCCTTGACAGACTCAGCCTGCCAACCTAATTTTTGCCTTCAATTTTTAAGCCCGGCATTTCAAGTCCCCTCTCGGGGGATTTAGGGGGCCTAGTGCACCACCGCTTCCTTCTCACTCACCCCTAACTGTCCTTTTTCACGCTCGCCCGGTGTTTCATTTTCCACTTCCCTGTCTGTATTCTTCACCTTTGCCAGGTAACTCACATTCGGTAATACATGCAGTTGCTCCAACACATAAAAACTCCTGTTCACCTGCTCCACATTCCGGATCTTATACACATCAGATTGTTTATCATTTACATTTCCGAAACTGATGGCATTCGTCGGGCAGGCCTGTGCACACGCAACTTTTACATTACGTACCAGCGAAGGATCCTGCATTTTCTTCGCTTCCAGTTTAGTTTCCTGCAAACGTTGTACGCAGAAAGAACATTTCTCGATCACACCTCTTGCGCGAACGGTTACATCAGGGTTCAATACCATCCTGGTAAGGTCATCATTCATTTGGTTGACCACTTCATCCATATCAGAACCGATCAGCGGCTTTTGGTTAGCACCGAAACTGTCGGAACCGTTATAATCCAGCCAGTTGAAACGGCGTACTTTATATGGACAGTTGTTGGCACAATATCTTGTACCGATACAACGGTTATAGGTCATTTGATTCAATCCTTCCGTGCTGTGGTTGGTTGCCGCCACAGGGCAAACATTTTCGCATGGTGCATTATCGCAGTGCTGGCAAAGCATCGGTTGGAATATAACATCCGGGTTCTCCGGGTTACCGGTAAAATAACGGTCGATCCGCAGCCAATGCATTTCATGTGCTCGTTGCACCTGTATCTTACCGACAACACTTACATTATTTTCTGCTGTGCAGGCTACCACGCAGGCGCTGCAACCGGTGCAACTGTTCAGATCGATACTCATTCCCCATTTGATACCGGGCTTTGCAAAATCCGGGTAAATGGTGGCGTCCTTTACAAAATCTGTTTTTCCGTGCGGGGTGATCAGCTCTCTTTCATGGCGTTGCTCTGCTAATACAGCCTCTGGGTTTTTCCTATAGCTTTCCAGGTTGGTCTCATATATTACGGGGCGGCTTTCTGTAAAACCATGCACCTGCGTTTGCGCAAGCGGGTATCTTTCACCGGTCTTTTCTATAGCGGCTACTGCAGTATAGGAGAATGTTGTGCCGTCCCAGCCCGCAAGCGGGTAAGCATTTTGGCCTGCGCCGAATGCTGCACGACCGATGCGGTCGAGGTTCAATGCCCTGTCCGTGTTTGCACTTGCGCGGCCGTAACCTACTGCAATCGCAATCGTGGAAGGATGAGGCCAGGGATGATCAATGCCAGGAGCAGTAAAGTTTTACCGTTCACCGTAACTTTTAATACCGGTTTTTCAGGATGCACTTCATAAACATCCCCTTCTTTTTTACTTTTAGAAGCTACATCAAAACCAAACATGGCTTTCGCCAATGCGGGGCTAACCATTGCATAGTTATCCCAGGTCACTTTAGAGATGGGATCAGGCAATTCCTGTAACCAGGGATTGTTGGCCTGGCTTCCGCAGCCCATAGATATTTTTTCATACAGTACCACTTCGTAGTTGCCTGTTTTAACTGCTGCGATCTTAACTGCGGCTGCTGCTAAGCTGCCGCCGTTATATGCTCCGCCGCCTGCCGGCTGTTCAGCTGATTCTATTACGCCGTCCTGAAGTGCTTTCTCCCAAAGATCAGCACTGCCCAGTTTGCCGGACCAATATTTTTTAAAATAGGTTTCGTATGCATCCCCGCCCGGTGCGGCAACTGCCATCATTCGGTTCGTGGTATCCGTTACGCTTGGATTTACAGGAGCGGCAGGAGATGTGGTACTGCCCCCCATCCATTTGATCAGGGAAGTTTGAAAAGGCCTTGTCTTAAACAGCGGGTTGATCATCGGCTGAATAAGGCTTACAAAGCCTGTTACCGGTTCCGCATCACCCCAGCTTTCCAGCCAGTGATGGGAAGGTAAAATATATTTACAGCGTTCGGATGTTTCACACATCGTGCTGTTGAAAGACACGCTGAGCGGCAACCTTGCTAAAGACTCTCCGAATTTTTTTCCGTTCACATAAGAATATACCGGGTTACAACCGTAGATCAAAACACCACCGATACTACCCGAAGCCATTTCATTATCCAACTTCACCAGGTCACTGTCAATTCCTTTGCGCACGTTTGAAGTGGCTCCCCAATTGATGGTGGTACCGTTTGCGCCGATCGCTTCATTGATAGCGTTTACAGCCAATTGAATATTTACATCATTACTGCCGCATACTACCAGGGAAGTTCCTTTTGATGCTGCAAGCAAAGCTGCAGTTTTCTCAATGCCTTTTGCAAGTGCCGCATCTTTAAAAGCAGGGGCGGTTACTGCGCCGCCGAGTTTGGCAAGAATTGCCAACGCGATCATCCCGGTCTCTGAAGGTTTGTGCGTATAACGGTCGTCAGCATTGCTGCCCGTCATACTCATCATACTTTCAAAATGTATATGACGGCTGAGTTCCGGGCTCGTTCCTTTGATCTTTTTATTTTCAGCATATTGACGGCTGAATTCTGTCGGTGATAACCAGGTCCCTAAAAAGTCGGCACCCAGGCTCACGATGGTTTTTGCTTTATCAAAACGATAAGAAGGCAATGCCCGCTTGCCGTATGCAGCTTCATTTGCGAGCAACATGCCGCTGTAGCTCACCGCATCATATTGTACATGGCGGCTCCCGGGGTATTTCGCTAAAAATTCCCCAATAAGCTGTAGGGTAGATGGCGAATGAATGGTAGAAGTAAGCAACACCACAGGCTTGCCTGTAAGTCCGGCCATTCCCTCACTGATTATTTTATCAAACGCATCAAAGCCGGTTACTTCTTTATAGTCATTACCGCTTTTTTGTAAAGGATGGCGAAGTCTTGTGGGATCATACAGGTCAAGCACCGATGCCTGGCACTGCGCGCTGGTCCCGCCTTTGGTCAAAGAAGATAATTCATTTCCTTCTATTTTGATGGGACGGCCTTCGCGTTGCTTTACTACCACACTGATGGCATCGCCGCCGTTCACATAAGTAGAAGCATAATAATTAGAGATACCCGGGATGATATCATCCGGGCGCTGCACGTAAGGAATTGCTTTGCGCACAGGCATCTCGCAGCTTGCTGCTATGGCGGCTGCCGCAGTACTGAATCCGAGGTATTTCAAAAAATCCCTTCTCGGTGTCTTTGCATCCAGCAAGCCCTTTCCGTCCAGTTCTTCCAGGGGAAGCAATTCCTCCTGAAATTCTTTTTCAGCAGATTTTGTAAAAGCCTCTGACCGTGTAAGCTCACCGAAATTTTGCCAATACTTCTTCATAATTTGCTAATGTGCTGATTTGATAATGTGCTAATTCATGAACCTCAAACCTGCTTTTTTATAATCGAACCGTATTATTTTTTATAATTAGCTAATTAGCACATTAGCTAATCAGCTAATTAATAGTGACACTTCTGGCACTCCGTACCGCCGATACTTTCTACCGTCACGCTGTCCATCTTATGGTTCTTCAGGTCGGCATGGAATTTTTCGTAAATGCTGTAAAACTTATTACCGCTGCTGTCATCTTTATTATAGAAATCCACTTTCGATTCGCGGTGACAATTGATACACCATCCCATGCTCAGGTCTGTAAACTGTTTCACTTCCGGCATTTCCTGGATGTTGCCATGGCAGGTCTGGCATTGCTGCTTACCTACTTTAATATGCTGGCTGTGGTTGAAATAAACATGGTCGGGAAGGTTATGGATCTTGATCCATTCGATCGGGTGTGCGCCGTCCGGCACGCCGTCGCCGTTATTGTCGGGGTTATATTCTTTCTTTTCAGGATTCCAACCGGCATAAGCATACAGTTTTTGGATCTCCGCAGTACCGTTCACTGAAGTACCGTCTTCCCTGGTGATAGCTTCTCCTTTATACTCTTTAATAGCAACATGGCAATTCATACACACATTTACCGAAGGGATACTTGCCTGTTTGCTGTCCTGCGCTCCGCCGTGACAGTATAAGCAACTGATCTGGTTGGTGCCGGCATGCACTTTATGGGAATAGTAGATCGGCTGAACGGGTTGATAATCTTTTTGGCGACCCAGGCCCATTGCCGCGTTGATGGAATAATATCCGCCGATGCCGAAAAGGATCAGCACACCCATCATTAAATATGTTTTGTTGCGGTAAAAAGGTACCGGCTCGCCGCGGTGAACGCCTTCCTTTTCATCTGATAATTTCCGGAGGTTGCTGTTGATCTGTAATAATACAAAAGCAACGATGGCGAGAATAAGGGTAAGGATACCGAACAAGAGTGAGTCATGATCCGAATCGCCGCCTGTAGTGCCCGCTCCTGCTGCATTTCCTGCCGTCGGCGCCGGTGGAGTGTATGACTCCACGTAATCCATGATGTCATCGATCTCTTTATTGGTCAGGTTCGGAAAAGCCGTCATGATCGTTGGCTTCCATTTATCCGCTAATGACTTTGCATAAGCGTCGGTAGCGATCATCCCGGCGGGATTATGAACCCATGAGTAGATCCAGTCTTTTGAGGGTTCTCTTTCTCTTGATCCTTTCAATGCAGGCCCGGTGTAGTCCTGGTCAGGCTTGTGGCAGTTGGCACAATTTGCTTTAAATAATGCCTCTCCCTGGGCAAATGCACTGTTATTAGAAAGAAAAACTATAAAAATTAAGCTTGCAACAAACCGATATAAGATTTTTCTGTAGCGAGTCATACCTAAGCCGGGCTTTTGTGTAGAAAAGAAACCAAATCCCGGCAAAAATAAGACACGATACTGACAAACTACTAACAATTGTTAATTTTTTTTACCGAATTGCAACGCAAATTCCCGGAAAAACTTTTCTCTTAAAAGATGATTGTCATGTTTTTGTAAAGGCTTTCGAAAACAGATTTTTCTTGCATACGCGCAACAGTTTCCGGATTTTTTCAATCAATTTTGCGCATGCTTAAAAGGCTTCAGAAAAAATGGAAAGTTTCCGGGGGAAGGTTGATCCTGATCATCGCCACATTTGCAGTAGGCGGTAGCCTTTGCGGGTATGCGGGGCGAAAATTACTGGGCCTGATGAATATTGAGCAGGGAGTATTCCGCGTGATATTATATATTATACTGGTAACGCTTCTTTGGCCCGCAGCGGTGATCTTGGTTAGCATCGTATTCGGCCAATTTTCATTTTTCAGGAATTACCTCAAACGGATCTTCGGCAGGATGCATAAAAAAAAAGCAGCCCCCGTGCCCGCACCGCTTAATATTGCTGTATTTGCCAGCGGAGCCGGTACCAATACTGAACAGATCATCGCTGCTTTGCCGGGCCATTACAGGGAAGGTGAAACAACTGCGGCAAATATCAATATTGCTGCAGTGATCACAGATAATCCTTTGGCCGGGGTGCTGGGTATCGCTCAAAAAAACGGGATTCCCGCGGAAGTACTGTCCCTGAAAAATAAAACGCCTGACCAAAGAACCGAAGCATATTTCCTGGCCCTGAAAAAATATTCAGTAGATTTTATTGTGTTGGCCGGATACCTCAAAAAGATTCCGTCGGAGATCATCAAAGCATATCCCGGGAAGATCATCAATATTCACCCGGCATTATTACCCGCTTTCGGCGGCGCGGGCATGTACGGCAGCAGGGTGCATGAAGCGGTGATCGCTGCCGGGGAAAAAGAAAGCGGCATCAGCATCCACCATGTAGATGAGATCTACGACAACGGCGAGGTCATCTTTCGCGCTACTTGCCCTGTGGATGAAAATGACACGCCGGAAACACTGGCAAAAAAAATACATATGCTCGAGCATACCCATTATCCGAAAATTATTGCGCAGGTGCTGCATTCGCAAAATCGCCGTTAAAAAAACGCCATAGCTTCCCGGTGAACCATTTGCACCGTAATATTACTCCGCTAAAACAAACGGCTTGCGCAAACTTTTCCTTTTATCTCTTTGTTATTTCTCTGCCGCCCGGTCGTTTGCACAGCCTGAGGTAAGCGGAACCGTGTATGACAACAGTAAAAAAAATTATGTGGAAGGTGTGCGGGTGATCAGCACCGGCGGAAAACTGTCCTTCACAGATTCAATGGGCCGCTATAGCATTGCCGCGGATAAGGGCGACTCTCTTTTTTTTGTATATAATAATAAGCCTACCCAAAAATTCCCTGTAAGTGCAGTTCAAAATACCGGGCAGTTTGACATTTCCTTATTGGTGCCCGTACATAGCAGGTACAGCATTTTGAAAGAAGTGATCGTGTATTCGAAAGGATTCCGCCGGGATTCGGCGGAGAACCGGGAAACCTACGCCAACGTTTTTGATTACCGCAAGCCCCGCATAGAAACTTCCATAAGTCCCGGCGGTGGCGTGGGGATGGACCTTAATGAACTGATCAATATGTTTCGCTTCCGGAGAAATAAAAATCTCCGCGCATTTCAGCGCCGGCTCGAAACGCAGGAGCAGGAAAAATACATCGACTACCGCTTTAATAAAACAACCGTCCGCCGCATCACGCAGCTCAAAGGCCCTGCGCTCGATACCTTCCTGGTTTGGTACCGGCCTACATATGAATTTACCGGCAACAGTACGGAGATCGCATTCAATCAATATGTATTGAATGCTTTGTACCAATTCCGAAAAATAGGGGTTGCGGGCGAGGCGAAAAAAGAAGAGTGATCCCGACCCGACCACCGACGACAGTCCACCGACCACCGACGACAGACCACCTCCTCCCCGGAACCCGCAACCCGCAACCCGACCACCTCTACTCCGGAATTTTCACAACTCCCGGTTTTGTAGGCTATCGGCAATTGCTTACCCGTACTTCCCCCGTTTGTTGTTTTTTCCCCCGCACCTACACCCTGGAATTAATGCCGGCGAGAGTCAATATATCCCTTGAAAAGCCTGCTGCTACCGGTTTTTACAAAAAAATTATTTACCGGCGTAATTATTTATAAACGTTAAGAACCTTTTAATGTTTAAACGCGTATGTAATTATTAACAGGTTATCCTCTTTTATTAATAAAAAATAATATGGCTTAAGATCTACATTACCCACTCCGAACGCGTTACTAAATCATTATACTTTTCATCCGCGTTCATGATATGTAATATCTCTCACGCCGGGTATGTTATTCTTGTTTAATTCCTACTCATATATCAATAATTCACACAAACAGTAAAAATGAAAAAAATTATCCTCAAAGCAAAACATTTGTTTCTGATGATGTGCCTGCTAGCCGGAAGCTTCGTGTCCGAAGCCTCGAGCCACAGGGAAGCACCGTTGATCTCCAACGATCCCCTCGCGGATAACACGGATATATATGCATTCAGAAGCCCTGATGATCCGAATACCGTTACTATTATATGTAACTATATTCCATTCCAGCTTCCGGAAGGCGGACCGAATTATGAAAGTTTCGGTACCAACATCCGCTACGAGATCCACATAAAAAATAAGACCACCACAACCATCGACGATATCCTATATCGTTTTACGTTTTTCCAGACCAACCAGGATCCTACCACTTTCTTCAACATAAGGTTAGGCATGCAAAACCTTAAGACCACTTATACCTGTGAAAAAAGCGTGAACGGCGGTCCGTTCGTAGCCATTGTTACCAACGGGATCGTGCCGCCGAATAATATCGGGCCGCGTGCCATTGAGTCTCCTGTTGGTTTAAATACCAATTACAATGCATTAATGACCGGTGCCATTGCAACGGCAACCTCGGGTGAAAAAGTATTTTGCGGCCCCGTAGATGATCCTTTCTTCGTGGACCTTGCCGGCGCATTTGATGTAGGTAATTTCCGCCCGGAAGGCAATACCGTCAATCCTCCCAAAGATGCGGTGACTAGATTTAATGTGCACAGTATCGCATTGAAAATTCCGATCAACATGTTGCAAAAAGACGGCAAGAGCGTTTCACAGGCAACAAGTATTTTGGACGGAGATTTTGTGATCGGCGTATGGGCCAGTGCCAGCAGGCAACAAATAAAAACACTGAATCCCGGCGGTACACAATCGTTTTCCGGTCAGTGGGTTCAGGTATCCCGTTTGGGTATGCCCCTCACAAACGAAGCTATTATTCCCATCGGGATGAAGGATAGTTGGAATGCAGTCATTACGAACTCTGCGGGAGAAGGCCAATTTGTTCCTTTCTTCCGTAATCCTGAATTAGCCCTTTACATGGACGATTCCAAATTCGGGGGAGCTGTGCCTTCTTTGAATGCGCTGCGTATACAATCAAAATCGCTTGGCCGGTTTGATTTCAGGAATGGCAGACCCGGTCTGTTTGACCTGAAAGGGACCGCTGCCCTGAACGGCACAGCACTGTCTGAAGCAAATTTCGGCAGTATCTTATTACCGGATAATGCGAGTCCGCGTTCTGTAGATATCCTTCCGATCTTTGTAACCGGTGTACCTAACCTTCCGCCATACCAATTGGCCACAGGAAAAACGGGCGGACCGTTTTCTGCAGGGAAACCTTTCGTCAATAACTTTTTGCCTACGCTGGGTGATATGCTTCGCCTGAACATGGCGGTTCCGGTAACCCCGCGCAATGATCCTAAATTCAGTAGCCTGGGGTTGATCAATGCCGCAGTGCTCGGACTTACAGACCCGGCGTATAACACCAACACTTCAATTCAATTCATTCCGAATATGGATGGCTTTCCAAACGGACGAAGACTGGAAGATGATGTAACGACCATTGAGTTGCAGGCTGTAGGCGGCGTTGTACTCGCTGCGATCGGGTTGTATTATGATGATTATAAATTAGACGGAAGCGGAAGTCCCGTAACACAAAACTTACTGAATGTGTTGACATTTAATGCGGGGCC
>JBBJLU010000059.1:0-17176 GCA_037719665.1 Ferruginibacter sp. | reverse complement strand
CAAAAAGCTGAGAATATATTCGTCGCCCCGCCATATTGCCAAACCGCCTGTTGTGCGTCGTGCTTATTAAGTCTACCCTTAAATCTCAATCATTAATATTTAGATCAGCAGTGTATGAAGTTTTTAAAATTTTCCATTTTCCCTTCTCTTTTACAAAAATGGTGGCATATGGACCTTCCAATTCAAACGGCAGACCGGATTTTATTTTATTCCCTTTTACATGTAATCTCCCTTTTACTATAATAGTATTGTCTGCACCGATTTGTTCACTTTCAACTGTAAATACGATTTTTGTTGTACTATCATTGGCACTAAAGTCTCTTTTCAATCCGGCTCTGATAGCTTCACTGCCGTTGACAATATGCCCACCTGGACCTATCATGGTTGCATCTACTTTGTACAGTGCTTTTATTGCTTTGTCATCTTTCCTGTTATATGCGTCTTCATATTTTTTAGTAAGCTTCAGCATTTCTTTATGGTGTTTTTGAGCCAGCAGGGGACCACCAGATACCATAAAAGAAAAGATTATAAATAAAGAAAGTTGAATTGTCTTTTTCATGTTATCATATTTTTAATTGTTGGGCATTGTTTTGAAAAAAAATTGCTGTTCTAAGTTATTAAAAAAATGTCCGTCTCAGTGTTCAAGTTACTGTTAATGGATGTGCATCGTCCTGATTTTGGATGACGCACAACATATAGAAAAGTATCCGAAAAGCCCCCTTATAAAGCCCCGGCATTAAATATGCTTCCGGGGCTTTGCGGTATACTTTTGAGTTGACTGATGTCGCCGTAAAGTTTCCTATTGGGGATAAAGTATCGACTTACTCTTTACTGTTTGTTGTTTTTAAAATGTTGTTTAGTTGTTGTCATAGCTTTTTTGATGAGTTTTATCTTATTTAAAAACCCTGACCTTTTAAATTTAGGATTTATCTTTCACCACCAAAGGATTTTCCGCTTATTTTTTTCCAAAGGGGCATAGTTTTCCCGTCGTTATTAACGTGTGCCTTCCCTTGTGTTTAAAAAGTACTATTAACCCTTATGTGTTATCCGTCACCGGAAAGTTTCCACGGATAAAATATCTTTATTAACTGCAAAGTTTTGCTTTTACAACCCGGGCACTCCGCTATATCAATACCAAATTGCTCTTTCATTCGCACCTGTATGGGTATTTTCACAAACCCTTTATGCAAAGGCAATTTCATTTTCTTTAATACCTGTGCGATGCGCCTGTGCCTGCCCCTGTTAGCGAGGTATCCGTACGTTCTTATTTTAGTAAATCTTACCGGCAATATATGCTGCTCAAAACGGCGGATAAATTCAGGAACCGCAAGTGTCATTTGCTTTTTTTTGCCTTCACCTGCATAATCTTTATAATCAAAACTTACTGTGCCGGCTTCATCATTTATATTGCCTATTCTATGATTGCTGATGGCTACTTTATGGGTATACCTTCCAAGATATTCAATGACTGACTGAGGTCCGCCAAACGGCGCCTTGGCGTACACCACCCAATCTTTTTGATACAGCAGATTAAAGAGTTGTTTGCCGCCTGCATTTTCGGGCAACACCACTTCTTCTTTTGCTATCAGTTGTTGTAAAGCCTGTAAAAACTTTGCCCTGTAAACAATACTCATAGCTTTTACAGGAAACAAAAAAGAATGGTCATTTCTTTTGGCGTCTTTCCAACTGTTATCATTGGTAATGCCACCACCGCTTACAATGCAGTGAATGTGGGGATGAAAGCTGAGTTGCTGTCCCCAGGTATGCAATACACTGATAATGCCCGGCATTGCGGCTAAATATTTTTGATCCTTTGCAAAGCTGAGCAATGTTTGTGCAGATGCATCAAACAATAATTTAAACAGGAGCTTTCTGTGCCCCATCACTAAACTGTTAAGCTCATGAGGGAGTGTAAATACCACATGATAATACTTTACCGGAAGCAGCTCCTGCATGCGTGCTTCTATCCATTCCTGTTTTTTTACAGCACCGCAGCCGGGACAATGCCTGTCTCTGCAACTGTGATACTGATATTTAATGTGGCCGCAGTCATTGTTGCTGCATTGATACACATGATACCCAAGCGCTGCTGTACGGCAGTTTTTTATGCGTTCCAAAACTTTTGCAACATGTATATTTTTATTAAACGGTAAAGAATGCTTTTGCAGCAGTTGCTGCAGCGTAGCCCCGGGCGCTGTATAAGATAACATAAAACATCATTTTAAATTTGTTTTTAATGATGTCTGTTTTCTTTTTCCTCAGGTAATGCATCATAAGGATTTACGATTCGGCTTATGCGCTTTGAACTGAGATGCATATACTTCATCGTGGTTTGCAAATTGCTGTGGCCAAGCAATTCTTTTACAGTATGCAGGTCTGTTCCGTTATCTACCAGGTGGGTGGCAAAGCTGTGGCGTATGGTATGTATGCTATATTTTTTACTTTCAAGCCCGACTTTTATTAAAGCTTTTTGCATCAGGTGCTGAATGCTGCGAACGCTGTATCGCCCGCGCGAGCTGTTTCCGTTGAATAAATATTCTTTGGGTTTGTAAATAATATAATAAGCCCTCAGTTCCAACAGCACCGTTTGAGATAAAATGGTATAGCGGTCTTTGGATCCTTTGCCCTGCACTATTTTAATGCGCATATTCTTAGAGTCTATATCCGCAATCCTGCAATTGGCTATCTCACTGACGCGCATGCCGGTGCTGTACAGCAGAATTAATATAGTACGGTGCTTCAGGTTTTGAACGCCGCTGATCAACTTCATTATCTCTTCCTGCGACATCACCGGCGGAAGTTTAGCAGTGGCCCGGGGATAGATAACCGTAGGAATTATATATGGGCGTTTTGCAACATGTCGTAAAAAAAAGGAAATGCTTTGTGCCGCCATCTTACATTTTACCCGACTGCACCCGAGTGTTTTACTCAGGTAGAGCAAATACTCCAGGATCATATCTTCAGTAAAACCTAAAGGGTCTGAATCTGCATAATAAACAAAAAGAAAACGAAGTTCACTGAGATAATTACGGATCGTTGAAGGGCTGTAATGGCCGATAGAAAGGTACTGATCAGCTTTTTCCAATGCCGCAACAGCTTGCGGGTTTAATGATTTTTTTTTCCATGATTACTGTAAATTTTGTTGTTAAATAATAAACTACAATTTACAGAATCTAAACTCACCGCCTGAATAGGCGATGTTAGTTCAACGTTAGTATTTACGTAATTACACGAACCATCACCATCACCTAACTCATTGATTCACACAGCCGGCTATATTCGTTTTATTTATTTCAGTATTGCGTCAAGCAGCTACCGATCCAAATGTACATTTTTATTTAACCCGTACAATACATTACGGATGGCTACCAACATATCGCTTTTAAATGTAGATACCGCTACCTTGTCTGGAACTCAAATGCCGGGGAGATCCTTTTTTAAATTGTTAAGGCGCTAAGGCGATTTTTAACTTCCTCATGCTAACCCTGAACGGTTTCACACCCCCTCAATCCACCATCCAAAAATCTCTCGGGTAGATCCTCACCAATTTTGAATCTGCACCTTCCTTCGATTGCAGGTAACTCTCATACGCCACCATTTGTTTTTCCGGGCCGATGACGAAGAAATTTCACCGGGATCATAGCGGCTTTTGCACCATACCCGAAGGATCTTTTCGTAGACCGCATCTTTTCGCTGATACACTTCTGTCATCAGGGTAGGGCTTTTCCTTAGTTCAAGGATCTTTGTACGGAATGTTTTTACCTGCTCAGGTGTAATGCCGTCCGCAAGGTCCGTGGCGATGGCTTCCCCGCGGGTCTCGTACTGGCCGGAGGCACGGCTGGCGCTTAGGGCAAGTGAAATAATATACTCCGCATTTCAGGGTCATTAGGCGTTTTTTTGATCTCGTCGATGATGAAGGCCAGTGTCTGCGGCAGCAGGGGTGTACGCTCTGCATAATACGTGAACAATCCCGCAGCAGGGGAATTGTTCGCGCCGGTGCTGTAAGATAATCCTGCGCCCGTGCTCTTAGTGTATACACTTTGCTTGCCGCCCCCCGCGTGTAGCAATGAAGCAAGATATTCATATTGCTTTTCGTGGGAAGTATCCCTGTATTGTAATATAGGTGCACTGTTGATGAAGACACCGGTAGCTGAATTAGTGTTGATCAGTCCTACGTAAATGGGCCCCTCCGTTGTGCCCAACCTTTTCTGTACGCGTTGATCAATTAATTTGGTAGATGAAAATTTCACTGCCCGTAATGTTTCATTTGAAAGGCCGGAGAGGAGACGTTTGATGTTCGGTTGCAATGCTGCCTGTCCTGCCGTAGAACCAATCACGAACATCCGCGCATTGGCACTGTGCAACATAGTTTTTCTGAGCTCTTCCAGGTCAGCCAGTGTTTTTTCCGGTCCCTGCTCCATATCATTTCGCATCTGCCGGCAGAGGTATTTCCAATCCGCGGCCAATGTCGCGTCGGGTAACTCGGTCAACGTTTGTTGCAGGTCGTTGGCGGCTTCCTTAATGGTCTTCATCGTATTAGCCGGCAGGGTAGAATAGGCCGCCGCAATAACTGCAAGGTCGTTCGGCATCGCGATCGTTTGAGCATTATCCGTACGGATAGCCTTCAGCAGGTTATTAAGGTCTTCCCTGCTGCCCTTAATAATTTCCAAACGCAGCAAATAGGCAGATGCTGCCGACCGGTCAGCGTCAGATCCCGCATCCATAAGCATCCAACGGAGGCGCTGCACATTATGCGTGCGGGTAAGGAAGGAAGTCGTGGCCAACAGCAAAGGGTTATCCTGTGCACGGTATGCATTGGCGGGGTCTCTTACCCAGGCTTCTTCGCGGCCCTGCATGGTCTTGCGCATATTGCTCAATGACTGGTTCACCAGGTCACGGATCCGCGAAAGATTTTCCGTTTTCCAATAAGGGTATTGAAGCACATCATTCATCCATGATACCGCCGTTACCGATTCTGTGGAATTGTTGCCTGCGCCTTTTACTACAAGCTCGGCACGTGGCGTAAGGTAATTGCTGCTGTAGTATGCATTGAGGCTGAGGATCTGTTTACGCTGCAGTTGGGTCATATCTGCAAAAGAAATACCCCTCCCGTCCTTAAACAGCCCGGTCTGCGTAAGCAATTGCGGCAGCATGGCCAGGTACACCAATTTATCCTGCGGCATTTTATTCATGTTCAGCGCGATGCCGGTAGTGGCGCCGCTCATATTATCAAACACCGAAGAAACCAGCGGGATCTTATTCGGTAATGTTGAAACTTTATAATTCAATTGGTCATCCAACGTGAGGGGAGGATTGTCAATGAACTTCGCCGAATGGCCCTGCTCGGCCTTTTCAAGGATCGCCGTATTAGCGTCGTATTCCGCTTTGTACCGGCGTATCGCTTCCTGGTCGTCGGTTACATTGTATTTTGATTTGAATAACGCCAACTGCGCATCTGCTCTTTCCTTTGCTTCGGTTTCCTGTTGTTGCAACAACTTCGGGTTAGCATGAGAGATCACGATATAGGGGTTGGAATTGATCAACTGCCAGCGTGATAAATATTCTCCCCAAAAGTTTTTCCCGGAGGCCAGCATGGCGTCTATAGTATTGAACTCCGGAACCATGATCAGTGATTTTTTAAACCCGCGGATCTTCGTCATCTCTTCCAACTGCTGGAACCAGGTATCGCCGGTATTTCTTCCGCCAAACAACGGGGGCGTGTTCGTGAGTTTTGCAAGCGTGCGCCGGTAATCGGTAAGGTTAGTTTTGATCCTGGCATTAAATTCCAGCAGTTCCGGTGAACCATCTTTATACGCCGCAATATTTTTCAGTTCCAGTTGTATCCTCGTCCAGGCGGCCTTCGCTTTTTCTTCCGTAAGGTTGGAGGGATTCACATCGGAGAAGCCTATAAAATTCGGCTGGCCCTGATGCTCATCAGTATAGGCAAAAACACTTTTTGCATCCAGTATCGGTTCCCGTGTTTTGCCGTCAATAAATATTTTATACAAATTAGTACCGGCATCACCGGCAATAGTGCCGAAGAATACATTCAGCATTAGGTCATTTTTTGCGTCAAGCTTCAATGTTGCGGGATAGCCGAAAAGGATGATGCCCGGGTCCTGTTCATTAGCAGAAGGATAGTCAACGATCTTCACCGTGCCGGCCTGCGCGGGTTGCGCGGGTGGTATGGACTTTACAACGGTGAGTTTTTCGGTCTTTGGTTGCAACCTGTTCAGGATCGTATTTGTTCTTTGCAATACTGATTGCAGGTTCATCGCCTTTGGTAATGACACGATCGCACCCATATTGCTGAGGTGATAATTAAGGTCGTGGTAGCGCTTGATATCCGCGGCGTTCATGATCCTGATCCCTTCTGTGCTGCCACCGGCATTGTAGGAAAGGGGATGCGCGTCACCGTACAACATCCTGCCCATATTTCCCGCTACCTGCCGGAAAGCACTGTTCATGGAGGTCTTCATCTCGTTGTACACGGAACCTTTTTCTTCGAGGCGTAATTTTTTCGTGGCGGCGTCTTCGGCTACACCCCAGTTCATCACTTCGCGGTTCACTTCCTCGTCTGTATAATCCGGGTGCAGCAAAGCATCCATATAGCCTTCAAATAAATTATAAAAGACCTCGCCGCTGCCGGCGGTATTAAAATGATAGGCAGTATATACCTGGCTGGTAAAAGCGTTGGAGAACGCCAGTGACATGCCCTGGCGGGTGTTGAGCTCATGGCCCTTGTTGCCCTTTGTAATGAGCAGGTGTTCTTGCGTATGCGGTTCACCTTTGTCGGAGACCGGCAGGCTGTTCACATAAATGAAGGTCTGCGGTACGGATTCGATCTGCAACAGGTCAAATGTAAAACCCGTGCGGTCGTGGAAGAACCTTGCACCCATTGGCTGCCCCGCATCATTGAGGTATACTGCCTGTGCAGTGAAGCCGTTGGTCTTTTGATTTTGCTTCAGCGATCCGAGAGAAAGGTTCTGTGCATTTGTTTGTATAAAACAAACAATTGCCAACATAAACAAGACTAAGCGTGAACAGAATTTCATGAAATTATTTTTGGGTGAAATGGACTATGAATATAATGAACAATTTGGTAATTTGATAATTTGGTAATTTGATAATTTGGTAATTTGATAATGAAGATTTGGAGATGGGGAAATGCAGATTTGGAGATGAGTTGATTTGGAGATTTGGAGATGGGAAGAATAGATTTGGAAATGAGTTGATTTGAAGATTTGGAGATGGGTGAACTTTTACAACACGCACACAAAAAACACGCCTGAAAGCAGGCTTCAAAAAATAACGATCTATCAACCGGAAAAAATCTTAAATCTTAAATCTTAAATCTTACATTTTTTCCCGCCCGGAAGAATTATTAATTATTAAATATTCATTATTAACTCCTCAGACTTTTCATATCAATCACAAACCTATACTTAACATCACTCCGCAGCATGCGTTCATAGGCATCATTCACGTCTTTAATATCGATCATCTCTATGTCAGAGACAATATTATGTTCGGCGCAGTAGTCCAGCATTTCCTGTGTTTCCGGCAGGCCGCCGATGCCCGAGCCTGCAAGGCTTTTGCGCCCGCCGATCAAAGAAAATCCCATAACCTGTGCGGGCGTAGGAGGGGCGCCTACACAAATTTGGACACCGTCTGTTTTTAAAAGGCCAAGATACATATTGAGGTCATGCTCTGCAGAAACGGTATCAATGATAAAATTGAAATAACCTTTTACAGCATTCACCTGCTCTTCATCTCCTGTTACAACGAATTTATGTGCGCCTAACTTTTTAGCATCCTCTTCTTTAGCGGGCGAGGTACTGAGTACGGTAACTTCCGCACCGAAAGAAACAGCAAATTTTACCGCCATATGCCCGAGTCCGCCGAGTCCGAGCACCGCAACTTTATGTCCCTTGCCTATCTTCCAATGCCGCAGCGGGGAGTAAGTGGTGATTCCCGCACAAAGCAGGGGAGCTGTGGCCGCAGGATCTGATTTATCAGAAACCCGCAGCACAAAATCTTCATGTACGACAATATGATCGGAGTAACCGCCCTGCGTGACGGTCTTCCCGTCTTTCTCCAAAGAATTATACGTGCCTACCCAACCATTTGAACAATATTGTTCCAATCCCTTCCCGCAGTTCTCACATTCCCTGCAGGAGTTTACCAGGCAACCGACACCGGCGAAATCACCCGCTTTGAATTTTTTTACCTGATCACCTACCTTGGTGACCCTGCCCACGATCTCATGACCGGGTACCATCGGGTAAATGGAATTACCCCATTCATTTCTTACCTGGTGAAGGTCGGAGTGGCATACCCCGCAAAACATGATATCAACGGCCACATCATGCGGGCCGGGTTCCCTTCTTTCGAAATCCCAGGGGGCTACGGGTGAAGTACTGCTTTGGGCTGCGTATCCTTTTGCTGCTGACATCTTATTATTTTTTTAGTACACGAATTAGTCGAATTACACGAATTATAGGCTTAAAGTTAATTACAAATGTTCTCCGTTCTGTATTTGTTTTTTTACCGCAAAGGGTGCTAAGTGGTAGATTTTAAGGGCTTCCGGCAGATGGTTCCCGCTGATTATCACAGATGAGTAACGCAGATTTTCGCAGAGGGGTGCCCACAGATTCCACGGATTTTGCCACAGATTTTCTTTGTAATTCTTTGTGCATTTGAATAGAATACACGGAGCTATTTCACAGGGTTGCACCGGGTTAAGGAGCTGTGTAAATCCGTGTCATCTGTGTATCCGTGTTCAAAACGGTTCCCGCAGTTCGCCTGCCTAAGGCAGGTTCTTTGTGACTTAGAGCCTTTGTGGCCCAAAACCATTGTTGTTCAGAAAACTTATTCAAACAACTCCAACTTATTTTTCGGCCTTCGTTTATCCTCCCACTTAAAATTCTTCAGGTAGCGTTGATCAGGCGGTATTTGGCTGATAGGATACATGATCCCGTTCACATCTTTTACAAATTTTATTTTCGTCACATCCTCATTCACAAAATACACATCTACTACATCGCCGCTGCTGCGGTTCATGCCGATATAGGCGCTGTCCTCATCCTGCGGGTAAAAGATCGTTTGCGCGGGTGTGCCTTTGATACGCGTATAATCGATCTGCCCGCTGTTGAAATAGGCATTAAGCGTTCGGCCCCCGCCCTGGTTATACATAGCGGGGTTTGATTGATTTACCACCAAACTGTTATTGAAAACGTATAACCGTTTTGCTTTTTGATTTTCTGTATACAGGTACATCGTATCGCCGCTCACCTGGCTGTTTTCTTTCCAGAATACAGGATCACGAAACATACGGAACACAGAATCTTCAGTAGAGTAATACATACTGTCGGAGACCGCTTGTGCCGAATCATTAAAGATGCGCACATGGTTATAACCCAACACATATCGAATGCTGTCCTGCGGCGTCTTCGTGAGCACCTGCCGGTTGTTGACCGTATCTACTTTCGTATAATTCTTTTTGGTAGTACTGTCGTATTTGCGCAGCCCGGAAAATAAAGTGTCTGCCGCAATATAAGTGCTGTCTTTATCTTTTACAATGATCACCACGGGCTTTTGCGTGGCAAGAAAAGAATTTTCTTTACGGTTGCTTTCTATCCTGTTTCCGAGTGCAATGATATGGTTAATGCTGTCCACGTATTTCGCCCGGCCTTCGAGAACGGAAACGCCCGTCTTTTCATCAAAGAAAATATTATTGGCCGTAGCGGAAAAACTGCTGTCACTGATCATCGTCCGGTCATAAAAATTGGCTTCCCCGGTCTGTAGGTTATAGGTGCCGTTCTTTGAACGAATGGTCTTACCGTCCTTGGTTTTGATAACGGAAGGGGAGATCAGTGTCGCGATCTTCTGCTGAGTATTGTACAAAAGACTGTCTGCGATAATATCATATTTTGGGTCCGTTAAGTGCACATATTTTTTAAAGTATACATCCTTGGTGTTGGAATAATACACCGCATCAGAACTGGTGAGTACAGAACTGCCGTTGACCACCCTGCCGCCGCCTTTGTATGTCGCAATTCCTGTTGCCAGGTCATACACAAGATCATCGGTCTGCAGCGTTCCTTTGCCGTCGGTAAGCTTTACATTTCTTTTCAGGTAGGCCACGCGGTCCTTGCCGATGTAACGGAGATATTGCGCATAAGTATTCACACTGTCGGCATCGTTGATATGAACGCGGCCGAATACTTCAGCCACCTGTGTGCGCGAATTGAGGACGATGCTGTCGCCCGAAAGAATGGTATTACCCTGACGTACCACTGCATTTCCCGCAAGGGTTCGTAAAGATGTGGAATCATCAAGGGTGATAAAACGGGAACTGCTGCCGCTGATGATCTCGATCCTGCGGGTAGAATCTGAGTTGGATGCAGCAGTTGTTATTTGCCCTTGGACAGCATTTGTAAAGAAGATCACCGAATAAAAAAAGACTAAGAGAATATGTTTATGCACAGGCGGTTTATATTGGCCACGAATGTCACGAATAAACACGAATTAAGAAACGATTAATAAAGTGAATAACAGAATTAACAGGAATTTCTATTGTTGTTTGATGGTGCATTCCCCTGCATTCGGAAGAAACAAATGCTAGTTTTTAACCTTCTCTACGTAATACGGGCTGTTCAGAGTATCGGGTAAAGGAAGCAGGAGCGGGTTATTGTTTTGCTTTTTACCGAACACGGATATGCTGACATAACGTTTCGGGTTCACCCGGATATCATCCAGCAAAAGATTAAGTTTATTGCCGGTAGAAGCAAGGTTTTGATACAGGGTAGGGTCATTTATTAATTTACCGAGTGTGCCGTTATTGTTATTGAATTTGCTCACCATGTTATTTAATTCATTCACTGTTCGGTCCAGTGTATCCAATGTCTTTTTAAAATTAAGAGCGGCCAACTGGCTCGTGGTTTTATCCAGGTTGGATACCACATTATTTATTTTCGGATTGTTCGCAGCGAGGTTTTCGGTGATCGCATTTACGTTATTCAGGGACTTAGCCAGGGCACCACTTTGCGTATTCAGCAAGGTGTTCAAAGAAGATGTTGTGATGACCATTGCGGTGGTCACCGTATTGAGATTGGCTAATACTGAAGCGATATTATTTTTAGCATTCGGGTCGAGGACCTTATTAAAATTTCCCAAAAGGGTATCAATAGAAGCCACGGCTTTCCTGACCTCATACAATACGGGGTCAACTTTCTTCAATACATCCTCAAAAACGCCTGAATTGGATTCGGTATAGATCGTGTCTTTATTGCCCAGCGTCAATGCGGCATCGCCGAGTTTGATCTCAATACTGGTCGTACCGATCGGGTTCCCCTTGATGATCGCGATGGAATTTTTCGGTATATTAATATCCTTCGTGATATTCATATCCACCATGATCCGACGCATATCTTTATCAGTGGTGATCTTATAGACCGTACCAACCTGCAGGCCGTTAATAATAATAGGATTTGAATTTTGCAGGCCCTGTACATTGCCGTATACGCCTGTGATCATTTTATCATCGCTCCAGAGTTTTTTCCCTTTCAGGAAATTAAAGCCCAGGATCAGTAATGCTACGGCCACAATGGCTATAGCGCCTACTTTGGTTTCATTAGAAATTTTCACGTGTTGCTGTGGTTTAGTGATCGGTATCCCGCTGAATTATACACGTAGCGGAACTTTCCGTTCCCTACTTCAATTTATCAGCCAAATTCGGTTTATATGTAATTTTATTCTGCTTTAGCCGTCGGTTTGGTGTTTTCCAGCTGCGCTTTATACCTCACCACTGCCCGGGTAATGGCTTCCGCTATTTCCTGTTGGCCTTTTTCACTGTTGATATAACGTTCATCTTCCGGGTTGTTGATATAGCCCGTCTCAATCAGGATGGCAGGCATTTTAGTGGCAGATAGCACCCAAATTCCTTTTTGACGCTGGTTCACTCCCAGGGCCGGCCTGCCCGTTGCTTCGATCTCATCATTTACATAAGTTGCAATGCGATCGCTTTTTTCCTGGTAAAGCTTAGCATAGATCTGTGCAAGCTGCCTTCCTTCGGGGGAATTGAAATTAAAATTATTATACGAACTGTCGGAATCGCCCGTTTCGATCTCAAAGTCACCGGCATCTTTCATGATCGCCTTCAGCTTGTCACTGGTCTTGGCGGCGGCAAAGATATAAACACTGGTACCGCGCGCGGACAGCGGCATTTTATAATATTCATACACGGGTTCCTCTACCTCGTATGGTTTGGAATGTTTCTTTTTCTTTTTCCCTTTCCCGGTATAGGTGATCTTATACCTTGTAACGGTCCTTGTGCCCGTCTGCCGGCGTGCAGTCTTCAGCGGCCCGGAGTCCGCATGGATACAAAGAAACAGGTCCCCTTTATTTTCATTGGCAATACGGGCCTTTACCCGCGGGTCATCAAACACATCCGTTGTACGGGTTGGCACCACCTTAACACCCGGGAGTTGTTTTTGTAATTCCGCCACCAGCTTCTTTGAAATGCCCAGCGTTACATCTTTTTCTTTTGAACGGAGCGAATTTTCATATTGCCCCACGGCCCCGCCGTCCTCGCCGCCGTGGCCGGCATCCACAATAATTGTTTTTAATTTTTTGGTCTGCGCAGCACATTCATTTATTAAAGCACCTGATAACAGCAGGCATAAAAACATCACTGATCCGTATTTCATCATAATATTCCCGATGTTTATAGGTTTTGTTATAATTGATGTAAAGAAAGACCTCTCAAAATTTAATAGCTATTTTTGCGCTTTCTCGCTTATGAACAACAGTAACAAAGGTAAGGCAAAATATATTTTGGCTTGTTCGTGCCCGTTGCTGTTCTTATTATTAACGTATCATTTTGAATCCTTTGGCCTCCTGCGGCCGGGCATATATTCTTTCTCTCATGTGTCAGTTGATACACCGCCCCCGGTAAAAAAAGATCCGGATTCACTGATCAAAAAAAATCCTGATCTTATCCGTATGCCCCGCATCCGCGCAACCGAACCCGTAAAAGCAGACAGCAGCCTGATACCGGTAACGGATACCTTCAACTTCCGGACATCAAAGGATTCTTTGAATGCACCGATATATTACCACGCCGATGATTCCATGGTGATAGATGTGCCTGCGCAAAAAATGTATCTCTACGGAAAAGTATCTTCTGTAAAATATGAAGACAATAATTTATCAGCACCGCAGATACAGTTTGATCAGCGCACAAATCTCGTGAGTGCTTTTTTGAAGAAGGACAGTACCGGCAAAGTAATATCTTACCCGTTTTATACGCAAAGTGATTTTCAATCCGTGAGCGACACCATTCGGTTCAATATGAAGACCGGTCGCGGCCTTACAAAGGGAACTTATACCAAGCAGGGAGAGTTGTTCGTTTACGGCGATAAGATCAAGAAAGCGGATACTGCCGTTTTTTATGCCCTCGGTGCAAGGTTTACCACCTGCAACCTTGATACGCCCCATTTCGCTTTCATTGCGCGGCGCGCAAAATTTGTAAATAAAAAATGGGCCTATACCGGTAAGGTCGTTCCTGAGTTTGAAGGCGTACCGTTACCTATCGCATTGCCCTTCGGAATATTTCCCCTCTCACAGGGGCGGCATTCGGGATTGCTGGCGCCGAGTTTTGCGGCTAATGATCAATTAGGACTGGCATTGGAAAACCTGGGTTACTACCGCATCATTAGCCCGAACTGGGATGTGATCACGCGCGGAACTTTATATTCTTACGGCAGTTATACTTTCAGTGCCAACCCGCGCTATTACCGGCGATACCGTTACCTGGGTAATATAAATTTCGCCTTTCAAAAGATACGGCAGTTGGAGCAGCCCGGCACCCGCACAGTGAATTTGCAATGGAGTCATAATTCCGATACCAAGGCCCGGCCCGGTGTAAATTTTATGGCCAATGTAAATGCAGGCAGCAGCAAGTACAATTCACAGGTGCCTAACAGCCCCTCCCTGAATTTTCAAAACCAGTTGAACTCTTCTATCACATACTCCAAGGTATGGAAGAATAAGCCTTACAATTTATCCGTCAGTGCCAACCATAATCAAAATACGATCCAGCGGCTGATCAACCTGAACTTACCGGATGTGGCTTTTAATGTTAATACATTATACCCCTTTCGCCGGGCGGAGCCGATCGGCGATTACCAATGGTTCGAGAATATCGGTGTGGCTTATAATGGAACGGCAAAAAGCCTCACATCCTTTTATGATACGGCCGGCAATATCGGGGCACAGTTAACAAAGAACCTGCAATACGGCGCACAGCATAATATACCGATAAGTTTATCCCTGCCGCCCCTGGGGGTATTGCAGCTTTCCCCTTCGGTCACTTACCAGGAACGCTGGTACCAGCAAAAACTGGAGCGGCAATTTAACCCTCTGTTGAATAAAACGGATACCGTATCCGTGCGAAAAGGATTTTACACTGCAAGGCAAATGTCGTTTGGCCTCAGTGCATCCACCCGCGTTTTCGGAATGTTCGCTTTCGGAAAGAACAGCCGCGTAAAAGCGATCCGGCATGAATTCCGCCCGAGTGTTTCGGCAAGTTATTCCCCGAACTTTAATGAGGGTAACTATTACCGTACACGTGTAGATGCACTTGGAAATACACAACCGGTCTCATTTTACGAGGGGAGCATTTACGGCGCTTATACGAACCAACGCTTCGGCGGACTCAGTTTCAATTTGGATAATAATATCACGATGAAGCTCCGGGGTAAAAATGATACGGCTGCCACCGCAGACCGAAAGATCAGCATCCTCGACGGGCTGAGTCTTTCCGGCGGTTATAATTTCTTAGTCGATTCTTTTCAGTTCTCACAACTTTCTTTATCGGCGCGGAGTAATTTGTTTGATAAGATCAATATAACAGGTAATGCCACTTTCGATCCTTACCAAACCAATGAACTCGGCATCAGGGTCAATAAATTGGTCTGGGCCAAAAAGCCGATATCGCTGGGTAACCTTGTAAGCGGCGGGGTGTTTTTACAAAGCAGCTTTAAAGGCGGGGATAAATCAAAAAGATCTTCTTCACTTACTCCCGATCCTTCTGTGCTCAGCCAGGGAGTGACCATGGATGAATACCAACGGGAGGCTGCTTATATCCAAAACAACCCGGCGGAGTTTGCAGACTTTTCCATTCCATGGAGCGTGGATCTTTCTTATTCATTACTTTTCTACAGAACGTTTGATATCAACAGGATCGGTTTTATCACCACGTTGACCCAGGGACTTACTTTTAATACTTCTGCCAACCTTACGGAAAAATGGAAAATAGGCATGAACGGCTCCTTTGATATTACGACAAAAAAATTAGGTGTGCTCAGCGGTTATCTTTCCCGCGATCTGCACTGCTGGCAGATGGGTATAAATGTTTCCCCGATCGGACGGTACCGTTTTTTCAGCATCAACATCAGTCCGAAATCTCCCATACTCCGCGATCTGAAGATCAATCGAACGAGGTCATTTACGGATTTTTAATTTTTTTATTACACGAATCAGGTGAATTACACGAATTAGATATGAGAAAAAATTCGTGTAATTCGCTTAATTCGTGTAATAGAGTTCTTCAAGCATCAACCCATAAACCTGTTCTTTTAATTTCTTAGCATTTGTATTTTGCGAAGAGACCGGCGGCAGGAATCTCATCCCTAACCTAACCGGCAGGAGATAAAAAGTTTTGTGTATCGGCATCGCCTTTTTTGTACCGCTGATGATACAGGGTATAACATCTTTCCCGCTGTCTACGGCGAGTTTAAATGCACCGTCATAAAAATCCTTGAGTGGCTTATCCGTGCGGTTCCTCGTACCTTCCGGGTAAATGCACATATGCATACCTTTTCGTAAGACGGCTTTCATGGCCTCAAAACTTTTCACGCGGCTATCTTCCTTTTTACGGTCTACCAGAATGGCACCTTTTTTATAAAAAAGCCCGAAGAGCGGGACCTTTGCAAAAGAAGATTTAGCAATGGTTTTATTGGCGCCGGGTACAAAAGGAGCGGACAGGGGTACATCAAGGAGGGCATTATGATTAAAGACCACCACATAGTTTTTGTTATCGCGAAAATATTCACGGCCGTCGATTTTTACCGGGCAACCGATCAGGGCCAGCCAAACCTTCATCCAGATCCGGGACACGCGAATAAAATATACCTGTCCTTGTTTTTCGTTGCGAAATGCATACGAAAACATGGAAGGGATAAAGATCAGCAGGAAGGTGAGCACAAAACTGATGATTCCCCAGAGGGCCCATAGCCTTGCAAAAATATTTTTTACCATGTTCATTTTTCAGCCTTGATGCTCCAATCTATCGGCGCCTTCCGATCCTTCATGAGCAATTCATTTGTTTTGGAAAAATGCCTGCATCCGAAAAATCCTTTGTGTGCCGATAAAGGAGAGGGGTGCGCCGCTTTTAAAATGTAATGACTGTTCTCATCGATGAGCGCCATTTTTTCCTGCGCAAATTTACCCCACAACAGGAAAACGATATTTTCATTCTCTTCGGATATTTTCCGGATCACGGCGTCGGTGAATTGTGCCCAGCCCGATTTGGCGTGGCTGAACGGTTCACCCGCTCTCACCGTGAGGGCTGCATTCAGTAATAAAACTCCCTGCTTCGCCCAATGTGTAAGGTCACCGAAATCAGACGGCATTTGTATGCCGATGTCTGATCTGATCTCTTTAAAAATATTCACCAGCGATGGCGGTGGCTTGATCCCGGGCAATACTGAAAAACTCAGTCCGTGTGCCTGCCCGTGCCCGTGATAGGGATCCTGCCCGAGTATTACTGCTTTGAGTTCAGTAAAAGGTGTTTGGTTGAAGGCATTAAAGATCAGCGGACCGGGCGGGTAGATGGTTTTGCCGGCGGCTTTCTCCGTTTTCAACAATGCTACGATGCCTTGGAAATAGTTCTTTGCAAATTCCTCTTTCAGCAACGCTTTCCATGTTTCATTGATCTGTACGTCCATGGGCTTTGCTGACCTGTTTAAAAAGTTACGATTGGTTTCCTGCGTAAACATACCGAAAATAAGAAGCCGCTACAAGGCGGCTTTTGTAAAAATGTGATCCGGATTGGACTCGAACCAATGACCCTCAGCTTAGAAGGCTGATGCTCTATCCAGCTGAGCTACCG
>JBBJLU010000014.1:0-49946 GCA_037719665.1 Ferruginibacter sp. | reverse complement strand
TCAAATATACTGAATTTCGATCAGTAGTTTCCAACATAGCATTTCCGCTTACGTTCGAGTATTGCTGCAGTTGTGGAATTGACCAACTGTCTGCCCCTGAACTGAAGCTAAATTAATAAACAAAAGCCGAAGTTAACCTACAAAAGCCCAACAGAATTCCGTCCGCCGAAACCAAAGCCTGGATATGCACTGCTGCTGATTGTTCTTCCGTCAAGCCCCAATTGCAGCAATACTTTTGTTGGGCGTTCGTGCGGTTACGAGTTAAGGCTATTGTCGTAAGAAACACGAAGAATTTCAACTTGGTTATTTGTCAGCTTAGCTTGCAAATGTAGCCAAGCGGTTGTCGTTGGCTGGTTTGATGCTTCGCCTAAGTCAGAGCCGAAGTCCACATAATAGAGTTGGTTGTCCTGATGTCGCAAGTCCCGAGAAAAAGCGATAGTTGCGAAACCACTTTTGTCAAGCTTGCCTGCAATAAATCCCAATTGCTCTAAAATTTGATTTGGCAATGTCGCACTAGCGATATCAAAGTCTTCTGCAATGTAGGCTTCATAAATAGCGCCATTACCTGAAGAAAACAAATCAGGTGTTGCAATGCCTAAGGCTTTAATGGCTGTTCTTCTTCTGTTCCAATCTGCAAGCTGTCTATCAGGTGGCGTAGCCATTGAAATTAAAGCTTTAGCAATAAGCTTGATTTCAGAAGATTGTAGTTTGATGTTAGCAGTTGCATTATATGTTTCTGCGCCTCCTCGTTGCCATGGCGTAAGGTCGTTGTAGGAAATTAGTATTTCTTCCGTGTTGATTACGCCAATCTGCTGTAAACAAAATACCAAGTCTTCAGTCTTGTATTCTTTCAGCAAACTTTCAGCAAGTCCTTTATCAACTGTTTTAATTTCCATTACTTTTTTGTCCTAATTTTTTTACTTTTTCAACGCTGTCGATTTGATAATCAAATACTCCGTTTGCTTCTTCATTCATTTTCTTCACGTAGCTGTTCCAGTCAGTCTCGCTAAATTCGCTTAAACCATTTTCCGAAAGGAATGCCCTGATTTTTTCTACTGCGTTATCTTTTTCATTCTCGTTACTACACATGATTTCGGCTTCGTAAAAGCGGCTATGAATTTTACCCTGATGCGTATAATCGTTTACGTCTTGAATTGCAAACTCAATATCATCAATCACGTATCGTGTGATGCCCCGGTCACACGCCACTGCCTTGTTGTATCCGAGCATACTCATAAACTTTAAGGTGTTCTCAAAGTTTTGGTCTGCCGGAAATAAAGAAACTTCCTCACGGGAAGTTCCACCAAATTTGCCCTTCTTTACAACGATTTCTACTTTTCCGTTTGTAGTTCTTACACGAACGTCTAACGTTCTCTCGCCAATACCTTCTAAAAATGTTGAATAGTCTAAAAGAAAGCGATTTTGGGTGTTAATGAGTGTCCCTCTTGTTTGAAGGACACTCATTAATTTTTGGTAGCCTGTTTCACCGAGTGGACCTCTTAGTTCCACTTCTATGTTTTTAGTATCCATTTTTTCCGTTTAATTCAGGAAACCAAATTTCTATTTCTGTCTCTGCTTCGTCGGGTGCTCCGCTAGCATGTACCATATTTTCCGCACCACGTTGTTCAGCATTAGCTTGCTCAATGCTGTCTAAGCCGTATTCAAAGCGAATTGTGCCGGGTGAGGCATTAGGCGGATTTGTAGAGCCAATAATTGAACGTATACGGGTAATGGCTTTGTTGCCTTCTACGAGCATTACAAACAACCGGCTTTCTTTTCATGTAGTTCTTATTCCAACCAAGTACGGTTTTACCCATGTCCCGTAGTTCGTCAGCTTTTTGTTGACCGTACTGCTTTGCCGCCTCATGATAAGTAACTACTGATATGTTGTTGCTCTTACAGACAATAGATGTGCAATAATCATCATTATCAATCTGATAATGCTTGTTGATTTGCTCATCGGTTGCAGTAGCTATCTTGGTTGCTATAATGTTGAGACCTGCGGCTTCTAACCGGCTAATTACCTTGCCGACTAATTTGCGTTCTGTTGTATCCGGTTTAAGGATTACTAGTGATTGTTCCATGTATCTGTTGTTGATTATGTTTGTTATGAAAGTTTGAATTTAAGTAATAAAATGAGCCGAGTAAATAAGTAAGAATGGAAAGGATTTTTGAGCCTTTATTTTCTGGCAACAATAACAAGCTAGCACTAATAAGGGCAAAAACGATATTAGCTATCAATTGGGGTTTATTGTTTGGAAAATGCTTACTTACAATATATGATACAGCAAAAGGTAGTTTGAACAGTACGAAAGCTGAAAACAAACTTGTTATCAGAACTGCAAGGCTCTGCCATGTTACATTAGCGAACCACACTTGAAAAAAGGATAGCAAGTACGTTACTATCAAAAAAGTTGAAAGTATTCCACATAACAAAGGATATAAGCCGCTTATTAAGAGAGAGTGGGTTTTATTGGTTGCATGTTTTTGCGTAATTGGAATTTGCGTTGAAACTGATTTATTATCAGGCAATAAATTTATAGTACACACACTTAGTTCTTTTAAAGAACCCCACTTCATTTTCAAAATTGCGTTAAGCGAATGGGCTGTTCCCCAAACAACAGATTGAGGTTGTGCTTTGTCCTTAAGGAAAACTCTTGTGAATTTTATATTGTTACCTTGAAATTCATGAAGATTTGAATTTGTACATATAAAATTGCCCAATGAATACAACAATTTGACACCATCTTCTGGAAAGAAGTCGCTATAGTGTTCATTGTATTTCTTTAATCCAGAAAACAAATTAGAAATGTAGAGCAAATGAAAATCTGGCGTATCACTAATGGGAATACTCCAATTTTTGAATACTCCAGTTTCTAGGTTTGAATAAAAATAATTAATGCTTTCAGTCAGAAATAATGGGTCTTCCTTAAGATTGTGATATTCCTGTCTGTATTTCTGGTAATAGTATGATATAAGTATGCCGAACGAAAACAATTCTGTGTTTTCGTTATTAAAAGTTAGATTTCCTGCATGGACTTTCGTTTGATAATAATCTTTTAAAAAAGAAAAGCATTCATCAATTTTACTTTTGAGTTCAGTTTTTGAATATCCCGGTAATAGGTCTGGGGCATTATCTACTAAAGGCAGTAATAACAACAATGCCTCCATCGCCATATAAGTTCCGAAATAAGGTGCATGTCCTCTGTCGTAGGAAAACGCTTGTCCATCCCTATAGCGATAGAAGTTACTACCTTCATTCTCTTTACCTATCATTTCATCAAGACATTTTTTGATGAAATCAGGTTTTAATTTATGCTTTCCGGGAAAATTCTTATGATGCTCTACATGAGCAATTATTGAAAAAGCGAACGTTGTGATTTCACGGTTGCCATGTGAAATACTGTTTATTAAATAATTTATGCCCGCTTCAATTTGGTTATTAATGTTAGTATTTCCTAAATTCTGTTTAGAGCATTTAGATAAAGTAATTATTACTTGAGCGGTGACTGTTCTTGAAACTTTTGATGATGCATGGGATGCCCACCCGCCTGATGTCAGAGCTTGGTCTAATATGTTTAGCACAGCAGGTTTAATAAACGAATACTCCATAAGCTATCAAAGTGCGCAAATTTAGCGGTTACAAAGCAATTAACACTTTTATCACGGTCTTTTTTAGGTTTCGGTTTGTCGGATTGTAAGGTCACATAGCATGACGCCCAACGGTAGGGCTTGCTGCTGTGCCGGAATTCATTGAACTTTCAGCCCGTAACCGCAGCCCGATTTGAAAAACTGAAGTTGAAGTTAAGAACAAAAAGCTGATAGATATTCTTCAGCCGGAACAACTGCTGATAGCGAATAAAAAGATGAGGATTTATTCTTCAGCCGGCATAGTAGCAAACCCATTGTTGTGCGTTCGCTGTTTGTCAGCTTGAAATATATTTTAAGTTATGCTACTTAATAATTTCGCCTGTTAAAGCATCTATTTTTCTGTATTGATTTTTAGAACCTGTTATTGATTTTGTTTTGAGATAACCTTTTACTGTCCAAAAGCATTTGCCTGATTTTTCGTCAACCCAAAAGAAAGTTTTGAGATTATCTGGATATAAAATTGAGTCTTTGATTGCAATTAGAGCAGCCCTGTCGCTTTTTATAAAATTACATCCTTGATTTTTTAATAGGCAGGATGGAATTATTGAAAAATTGGTCTTTCTATAGTCAATAACTTTATTACTGTCTATTGTCATAAGGATTGGAAACCAATCATTGATTTCAGTACTAAATATTGAATACTCCAATGTTATCCATATAAACGATTCCGTATCATTCTCTTCAATTAAATAGTTATTAGTAAATAAACCTTCTCTGTTATCTACGCCTAATTTAGATTTAACGGTACACCTCGTTTTTGTCAAAGGAAATTCAAAATGCTTTTGAATTTCCTTTTCCGCGATTTTCTTGTACTCCATAAGCCTCTGTTGTCCAAAGGACACTGTGCAAATAATCAAAAGACTAATTAATATGTAAGTTCTTTTCATGTTCGCTTTGAAACTGGGGTTTGTCAAGTGACGCACAACATATAGAAAAGTATCCGAAAAGCCCCCTTATAAAGCCCCGGCATTAAATATGCTTCCGGGGCTTTGCGGTATACTTTTGAGTTGACTGATGTCGCCGTAAAGTTTCCTATTGGGGATAAAGTATCGACTTACTCTTTACTGTTTGTTGTTTTTAAAATGTTGTTTAGTTGTTGTCATAGCTTTTTTGATGAGTTTTATCTTATTTAAAAACCCTGACCTTTTAAATTTAGGATTTATCTTTCACCACCAAAGGATTTTCCGCTTATTTTTTTCCAAAGGGGCATAGTTTTCCCGTCGTTATTAACGTGTGCCTTCCCTTGTGTTTAAAAAGTACTATTAACCCTTATGTGTTATCCGTCACCGGAAAGTTTCCACGGATAAAATATCTTTATTAACTGCAAAGTTTTGCTTTTACAACCCGGGCACTCCGCTATATCAATACCAAATTGCTCTTTCATTCGCACCTGTATGGGTATTTTCACAAACCCTTTATGCAAAGGCAATTTCATTTTCTTTAATACCTGTGCGATGCGCCTGTGCCTGCCCCTGTTAGCGAGGTATCCGTACGTTCTTATTTTAGTAAATCTTACCGGCAATATATGCTGCTCAAAACGGCGGATAAATTCAGGAACCGCAAGTGTCATTTGCTTTTTTTTGCCTTCACCTGCATAATCTTTATAATCAAAACTTACTGTGCCGGCTTCATCATTTATATTGCCTATTCTATGATTGCTGATGGCTACTTTATGGGTATACCTTCCAAGATATTCAATGACTGACTGAGGTCCGCCAAACGGCGCCTTGGCGTACACCACCCAATCTTTTTGATACAGCAGATTAAAGAGTTGTTTGCCGCCTGCATTTTCGGGCAACACCACTTCTTCTTTTGCTATCAGTTGTTGTAAAGCCTGTAAAAACTTTGCCCTGTAAACAATACTCATAGCTTTTACAGGAAACAAAAAAGAATGGTCATTTCTTTTGGCGTCTTTCCAACTGTTATCATTGGTAATGCCACCACCGCTTACAATGCAGTGAATGTGGGGATGAAAGCTGAGTTGCTGTCCCCAGGTATGCAATACACTGATAATGCCCGGCATTGCGGCTAAATATTTTTGATCCTTTGCAAAGCTGAGCAATGTTTGTGCAGATGCATCAAACAATAATTTAAACAGGAGCTTTCTGTGCCCCATCACTAAACTGTTAAGCTCATGAGGGAGTGTAAATACCACATGATAATACTTTACCGGAAGCAGCTCCTGCATGCGTGCTTCTATCCATTCCTGTTTTTTTACAGCACCGCAGCCGGGACAATGCCTGTCTCTGCAACTGTGATACTGATATTTAATGTGGCCGCAGTCATTGTTGCTGCATTGATACACATGATACCCAAGCGCTGCTGTACGGCAGTTTTTTATGCGTTCCAAAACTTTTGCAACATGTATATTTTTATTAAACGGTAAAGAATGCTTTTGCAGCAGTTGCTGCAGCGTAGCCCCGGGCGCTGTATAAGATAACATAAAACATCATTTTAAATTTGTTTTTAATGATGTCTGTTTTCTTTTTCCTCAGGTAATGCATCATAAGGATTTACGATTCGGCTTATGCGCTTTGAACTGAGATGCATATACTTCATCGTGGTTTGCAAATTGCTGTGGCCAAGCAATTCTTTTACAGTATGCAGGTCTGTTCCGTTATCTACCAGGTGGGTGGCAAAGCTGTGGCGTATGGTATGTATGCTATATTTTTTACTTTCAAGCCCGACTTTTATTAAAGCTTTTTGCATCAGGTGCTGAATGCTGCGAACGCTGTATCGCCCGCGCGAGCTGTTTCCGTTGAATAAATATTCTTTGGGTTTGTAAATAATATAATAAGCCCTCAGTTCCAACAGCACCGTTTGAGATAAAATGGTATAGCGGTCTTTGGATCCTTTGCCCTGCACTATTTTAATGCGCATATTCTTAGAGTCTATATCCGCAATCCTGCAATTGGCTATCTCACTGACGCGCATGCCGGTGCTGTACAGCAGAATTAATATAGTACGGTGCTTCAGGTTTTGAACGCCGCTGATCAACTTCATTATCTCTTCCTGCGACATCACCGGCGGAAGTTTAGCAGTGGCCCGGGGATAGATAACCGTAGGAATTATATATGGGCGTTTTGCAACATGTCGTAAAAAAAAGGAAATGCTTTGTGCCGCCATCTTACATTTTACCCGACTGCACCCGAGTGTTTTACTCAGGTAGAGCAAATACTCCAGGATCATATCTTCAGTAAAACCTAAAGGGTCTGAATCTGCATAATAAACAAAAAGAAAACGAAGTTCACTGAGATAATTACGGATCGTTGAAGGGCTGTAATGGCCGATAGAAAGGTACTGATCAGCTTTTTCCAATGCCGCAACAGCTTGCGGGTTTAATGATTTTTTTTTCCATGATTACTGTAAATTTTGTTGTTAAATAATAAACTACAATTTACAGAATCTAAACTCACCGCCTGAATAGGCGATGTTAGTTCAACGTTAGTATTTATGCAATTACACGAACCATCACCCTCACTTAACTAATTGATTCCCACAACGGGCGATGTTCGTTTTTTTTATTTCAGGATTGCGTAAAGCAGTTACCAATCCAAATGTACGTTTTTATTTAACTCATCCAAGACACTCGGGATGGCTACCAACATATCCCGCTTTACATGTAAATACCGCTCCGTTGTCTTAATGCTCAAATGGCCCAAAAGATCCTTTATATAACGGATATCAATGCCCTTTTCCATAAGGTGCGTGGCAAAACTATGCCGCAGGCTATGTACGCCGACCGCTTTATTTATAAAGGCTTTTTCTTTGGCTGTTTGAAAGATCTGTTGTACCGAACGGGTACTGTATGGCTTCCCGGCCTGATTCGGATTTTCAAATACATATACACGTGGCAATGGCCTTGTCTTTTTTAAATATGCCCGCAACACATCCAACAGCAATATACTCAGGTTCACATAACGGTCTTTCTTTCCCTTGGCTCTTTCGATGAACAATTGCATTCGATCACTGTCTACATCCTTAATTTTAAGGTTCACCACTTCACTAACCCGAAGCCCCGCACTATACGCAGCAAACAACATCGCCTTGTGCTTAATATTCCCCACAGCATTAAACAAACGCCCGATCTCCGCTTCACTCAATACTTTCGGTAATTGGAAAGGTTTTTTTGGTCGCGGAATATCCCAAAAAAATCTTTCCCTACCCAAAACCTGCTCATAATAAAATTTTAACGCATTGATCCGACTATGCAGCGTGGCTTCCGATAACTTCAAACTGTTGTGACAGTATTGAAAATAATCTTTGAGGCGCTCTACCGTTACTGTCGGCGCCGCGGCTTTACCCAGGATCTTTAAGAATTGCATCAATTCATTGCTGTAAGTGCGTACCGTAGACGGACTGTACATTTTGAGGGAAAGCCGTTGCAGGAATTTTTTAAATTCTTCGGCATTCTCTTCACTTATAGCATACTGCAACGGGGTTGCTTTGTTTTGTACAACTGCTTTTAACTTCGGCGGAAAAGCTGCTATCGTTTCCGCCGGCGAGAGGCGGTTCTTTACCCCTTCAGCAAGCGCGTTGTATTCTACTGGGTAGCCTTTCGACAAAACATATTTTTTCAACAATAAAAAATTCTCTTTGCTGTACGGGCAATACCAACAACTGTTTTGCAGGCTCCACCGCAGTAAAATTAAGGTTCGCAATCCTTGTGTAAATAAGAAATCTTTTTCAAAATGCAGGGCAATATGGTCACTGCCGCGATGCACCAGATAGGAGAGGGTGATCATTTTCATAACGGGGGATTAATTGATACGTTCAGCCGTCTCAAAAATAGTTCCTCTGCCCTTCCGCTACAAATAAATTAATAATTTTAATAATGAATAGTATTCCATAAGGTTCTAAGGGCTTTGTTTTCACTTCGAAGCCCTCCGATTTAGCCCTCTTTACACCTGTTCTCCACATGTGAACACACTGTGCATACATTATATCCTTCGCTTTATTGCTTTCAGGGATTTTCCGTTATGTTTGCCGCCTTACTTAGATCGGTTGCGGGTTGCGGGTTGCGAGTTGCGGGTGTAATCTCTAAACCTGACGACGTCATCTAAAACATCAGGCTCAGAGGTATGAGGGAAGGCGTTTCGGGTTTACCATGGCCTTGGAAAAGATAAACCCGGCATTAAA
Organism: Ferruginibacter sp.; assembly: GCA_037719665.1. Classification (GTDB taxonomy): domain Bacteria; phylum Bacteroidota; class Bacteroidia; order Chitinophagales; family Chitinophagaceae; genus Ferruginibacter. Next base: position 41,156 of record JBBJLU010000014.1, on the reverse strand, counting down.
AGAAGTAACACATTACTAAAAACTGACAACGTGCGCTTAAAGAGTTTAGAGATAAAAGGATTTAAAAGTTTTGCGGATAAGACCGTACTCAACTTCGACGAAGGCATTACCGGGGTGATCGGCCCCAACGGCTGCGGGAAAAGCAATATCATCGATAGCATCCGCTGGGTGATCGGCGAGCATAAGATCAGCAACCTCCGCAGTGAGAACCTCGAGAGCCTGGTGTTCAACGGGAGCAAGACCCGCAATCCCAGCGGCCTGGCAGAAGTGAGCCTTACTTTTGAAAATACACGCAACCTGCTGCCCACGGAATTCAACACCGTGACCGTTACCCGCAAATATTATAAAAGCGGCGAGAGCGAATATCGCCTCAATGATGTGGCCTGCCGCCTCAAGGATATTCATAATCTTTTCCTGGATACCGGCGTAAGCACAGATAGCTATGCGATCATCGAACTGTCCATGGTGGATGATATCATCAAGGATAAGGAAAACAGTCGCCGTAAAATGCTGGAACAGGCGGCCGGCATCACCATTTACAAAACAAGAAAGAAAGAAGCCAAACTTAAGTTGGATGCCACAGAGCAGGACCTGGCGCGGATCGAGGACCTCTTGTTTGAGATCAACAACCAACTCAAAAGCCTGGAGAACCAGGCGAAGAAGGCGGAGAAATATTTTGAGATCAAGAAAGAATATAAAGAGGTTTCCATTGAACTGGCCAAAGCAGCATTGGAAGGTTTTAATATCACCTACCGCGACCTGAATGAGCAACAGCAGCAGGAAGTGGACCGCAGGATCGAACTGGAAACGGCCATTGCTGCAGAAGACGCGGCATTGGAAAAGGAAAAACTGGCATTCATTGAAAAGGAGAAAGCATTGCAGCAAATGCAACATGCTTTTAATGACATGCTCGATAAGGTGCGCAGCAAAGAAAATGAGAAGAACCTGAGCAGCCAGAAACTGCAACACCTGAAAGAAACAAAATCGAACCTGGACGAGTTCCTGCAAAAAGCATCGGGACAGTTAAAAGGATTGGAAGAAAGCATTGCATTCACCGGCAACCAGGTACAGGAAGAAGAAAGCAGGATCGAAGAGCTCGAACAGAAACTGCATGCCCTGAAAGCCACAGTGGAGGAGAAGCGCGCTTATTTTGATGAAAAGAGAAGTAATATCGATCGCCTTCGGAAGGATAACCAAACCATACAATTCAACCGCTTTGATGCCGAGAAAAAAGTAGCCGTAGCGGATACCGGCATCCGGAATATACAACAGGCCGTTCTCCGCCTTTCGGAAGAACAGGAGCAGCGCAAGGGACAAATGGAGATCCTTGACAAAGAAAAGAAAGAAAAAGAAGCGGCATTAACTGCAAAGCAAAATGAACTGGCAGAACTGCGCGAACACCAGGAACGCACCAAGCAATCGATCCTGGAAACGCAGAATATCATGGAAAGTATGCGCAATGAGTTGGCGGAAGAAAGCCGTAAGTTGGATGCACGTACCAATGAGCATGATCTCCTGAAAAGCCTGATCGATTCGATGGACGGCTACCCGGAGAGTGTGAAATTTCTACACAACAATACCGGCTGGAATAAAGATGCGCCGCTGCTTTCAGATATTATCTATGTAAAAGAAACCTACCGCGCCGCCGTAGAGAACGTGCTGGAGCAATACCTGAATTATTACGTGGTGAATGACCTCGGCGAAGGCTTGCAGGCCATTCATTTACTCGATGAACATAAAAAAGGAAAGGCCAATTTTTTCCTGCTCGATAAATTTACCGGTACCGAAACCTCACATCAACCCGAGGGAACCATCCCCGCGCTGGATGTGGCAGAATTTGATGCTAAATATGCAAACCTTGCTAAGCATTTGCTGGGCAATGTATTTATTGCGGAAAATGAGGATGCACTGAAAGAAAGTAACGGCGCGGTGATCCTCGAAAAGACGGGAAAGTTTGTAAAAGGAAAATATTCCATTACCGGTGGCAGCGTTGGTTTATTTGAAGGGAAAAAGATCGGCCGCGTAAAGAACCTGGAAAAACTGCAAAAAGAAATTGCCGCGCAAAAGGTGATCGTAAATGCGCTGAAAGCGTCTATCCAACAGCGTTACACCGATATTACGGGCTACCATGAGGACCTGCAGGAAGCAGCGGTGCAAAAAGCACAGCAGGACATCAACAACCTGACGAACCTGGTGTTCTCCTTAGGTAACAAAACGGAAAACCTCACCCAACAGGAAACAACCGGCAAAGAAAGCAGAAATGAATCTTCAGTTGCAGCAAAATCAAACAGCTATCGCCGATACAAGGGCTGCGTTGGATACATTCAACATACAGCTTGCAGATCTTACGGGGCAGTTACAAAAAACGGAAACAGAATATTCCGGAGCAGAAGAAGCGTACAATGCTGCCACTGCAGGATTTAATGAGGGCAATCTTACCCTTACCAAACAACAGAGTAAGGTCACGTCACTCAAGACCGAACATAGTTTTAAATCCGACCAGTTAACGGAACTGACCAGCCGCGTAGAAAACAGCGCGGTACAACTCCGGGATGCGGATGAGGCCATCAACATGACCGCTGCGGCGCTAAAGGAATTGGAAGAACTGGTGCTGCACCTGTTGCAGAATAAGGAATCGGAAGAGAAAAAGCTGAACGAAGCGGACCAGGCTTATTACAATCTGCGGAATGTGCTCACCGAAAAAGAGAGTGAGTTAAGGCATAAACAGAAATCAAAAGAGTCGATCGATACTTTATTGAACGACATAAAAGATAAACTTACCGACCTGAAACTGCAGCTCAGCGGTATGAAAGAAAGGCTGAGCGTGGAATTCAGGGTAGACCTTGATACCATTATTGATGAGCCGCGTACCGGTGATGCGGAAGTGGAAGAACTGAAAGAGAAGAATGAGCGGATGCGGAAAAGACTGGAGAACATTGGCGAGATCAATCCTACTGCCATCGAGGCTTATACCGAAATGAAAAAAAGGTATGAGTTTATTTTTGAGCAGAAGAACGACCTGGTCACTGCAAAAGAAAGCCTGATGCAAACGATACAGGAAGTGGAGGCTACAGCCAACCAACAGTTCCTGGAAACCTTCAACCGGACCAGAGAGAATGTTCAAAAGGTATTTAAAGCACTGTTTACGGAAGAAGATACCGCGGATATGGTGTTGATAGACCCGGAAAATCTTGCAGAGACCGGTATTGATATCATTGCAAAGCCAAAGGGAAAACGGCCTTCATCGATCGGGCAATTGAGCGGCGGTGAAAAAACCCTTACTGCTACTGCATTGCTGTTTGCGATCTACCTGATCAAGCCCGCACCGTTCTGTATCCTCGATGAGGTAGATGCACCGTTGGATGATGCGAACGTGAGTAAGTTCACCAATATGATCCGACAATTCAGCGAAAATTCCCAGTTCATCATCGTTACCCACAACAAGCAAACGATGAGTGCTGTAGATGTGATCTACGGGGTTACGATGCAGGAAGCGGGGGTGAGTAAGTTGGTGCCGGTGGATTTTAGAAATCTGAATTAGGTAATGGTTTCACGCAAAGACGCAAAGGAACCGCAAAGCCGCAAAATATCTCTGATAATCTTTTGAAATGTTTTCATGTAAAGGGTTTGGACCACAAAGGCGCTAAGAATACACGAAGAGCCTGCCTTCGGCAGGCAAATCTGCGGGAAACTTTTTTTGAACACGGATTAAGGGGATCACACGGATCTTCACAGATTTCTTTACTCTGTGGAACTCAGTGAATCCAACTCGGTGACCTCTGTGGTTAATTCCTAAAAAAATCTGCCGGAAAGTTTTCACGCAAAGGTTTTGGGCCACTAAGGCACCAAGACACGAAGGACCTGCCTTCGGCAGGCAATCTGCGGTATCTGTTTTTATAGCATCACGCAAAGGCAAAAGGAACCGCAAAGCTGCAGAGAAATCTGTGTATATCTGTGGCCAAATCTGTGAAAATCTGTGGGAACCTTCTTTCTCTGCGATAATCTGCGTCTTCAATCCCCGACAATCTGCGGGAAACTGCCTTCTCCTTTTATCTGCCGGAAACTGCCTTAGTTTTTTAATTATATTGCATAACAAAATTCACTAAATGAAAAGCCTTTCCATACTTCTTCTTCTCCTCTCATCAATAAGTAAACTCATCGCCCAGGATACACTGCCCGTTCCCGCCAATATCCGTGCGGCATACGCCAAACAAACAAGGGATCGCAACGGCAGTCCCGGCCCGAAGTACTGGCAGAACACAGCAAACTACGATATCAACGTAAACTTTGATCCCGCGTCAAGGTTAGTGAAAGGATCAGTGAAAATTGTTTACAAAAACAGCAGTCCCGATACCCTCCGCGAACTATGGTTCAAGCTATACCCCAACCTGTACAAAAAAGGCAACGCCCCCGCGAACATAAAACCCGAAGATCAGCATAACGGCATGTCCATAACAGGAATGCGTGTAAATAGATCTCCCGCAGATCTTTCAACAATGATCATTGACGGTACAAACATGCATATGCCCGTGCAGGAGGTGCTCCCCGGGAGATCTGTTACATTGAACGTTGACTATAATTATACCCTCAACAAAGGTTCACATGTTCGTACCGGGCAGGTAGATCCCGGTTCTTATTTCATCGCATATTTTTTCCCGCGCGTTGCCGTGTATGATGACGTGGACGGTTGGAACAAATATCCTTACCGCGGCTCGGAAGAGTTTTACAATGACTTCTGCAATTTTAAAGCAAGCATTACAGTGCCCGACAATTTTGTGGTATGGGCCACGGGTGATCTTCGCAATGCCAAATCGGTTCTCAATAAACCTATCGTAAAACGGATCAAACGCGCCGAACGATCTGATGATGTCATTTACGTGATCGACAGTATGGATATGAAGGCTAAGAATGTGACCAAACACAATGCTTTGAATACCTGGAAATTTACTGCAGGGAACGTAACTGATTTTGTATTTGCGCTGAGTGATCATTACATCTGGCGGTCAACCAGCCTGGTTGTAGATCGGCGAACGGGCAGGAGAACCCGCGTGGATGCTGCATTCAACCCGATTCATAAAGATTATTTCGAGGTGATCGATTTTGCGAGGAAGACCGTAGAAGCTATGAGTTACACATTCCCTGCATGGCCGTTCCCTTATTCTCATGAAACGGTGTTCGACGGCCTGGACCAAATGGAGTACCCCATGATGGTGAATGATAACCCTGTGGAAAAAAGAGAAGATGCCATTACGCTGACCGATCATGAGATCTTTCACACTATGTTTCCGTTTTACATGGGCACCAACGAAACCAAATACGGCTGGATGGATGAAGGTTGGGCCACGATAGGCGAGTGGCTCATCTCTTCGATGATCGACACTACCTACAAAGATGATTACGGCATTACGCCAACAGCAAGATCTTCGGGCGAAAAAGACGACAGCCCGATCATGACCCTTACGCCCGATAATAAAGGCACCGGCCTTTTTACAAATTCCTATCCCAAACCTGCATTCGGTTATCTGTTTGTAAAAGATTATTTAGGCGATGAATTATTTACAAAGGCCCTGCATCATTATATTGAAAAATGGCACGGTAAACATCCCATGCCTTATGATTTCTTTTATAGCATGAATGCCGGTAGCGGGAAAAATATGGATTGGTTTTGGAAGCGTTGGTTCTTCGAAGGCGGGGTTACTGATATGGCTGTAACAGGCGTAAAGAAAGAGTCCGACGGGTACACGATCACTGTAGAGAACAAAAGCCAAAAGCCCATGCCCGTAGATGTAACGGTGACGTACACCGACGGATCGCAGGGGGTGTTACATAAAAATATCGGGGTATGGCAATTGGGCGAAAAGCTGTTGAACATAAAGGTAGATACGGATAAGGTCATCCGTAAAGTTCAGCTCGGCAGTTTCTATGTACCCGATAAAGTAGCCGCTGATAATATTTACGAAGTGAAATGATCAGGTCCGAAAGAATATTCGGTTACTTTTTCCCAGGGACCTTTTAAATAAAGCCATGTAGAAAAACCGGTTGCAGTTACGGGGAATGGCTCATATTCTTTTAAAAGTTTTTTGTAGAGGAGATCTGCTTTGTTGGCGGTTACTTTATTTTGTACCGTAATATGCGGCCAAAGCTTTTGAGTGTCCTTGCCGCTGATCATTGTGCTGAAAGTCTTTTGCATGGTAGTATGCAACTGTTGTAGTTCATCAGAGATTAATGTATACACGACCCCTTTACCGATATGCCGGACGCCTGACATTCGCAATTCAAAAGGTTCCCGGTTTGCGAAAACGTTCAAAGCCTCAGCGATCAAAGTATCATCAGACGGCAGGTTATGAAACAACGTGAGGTGTGCATCCAGATAGTTGATATGCGGCGGGAAATAGAGGCGACGTTGCGCTGCAAAAAATGAATGCGCGACTTCATCAATGTTTAAAGTTAAGATCAACGGTGGTTTTCCTGTTCTTTTCATAAATGATTCGCAGCCGCATCGTACGGTATTTGTAAAGTAAAATAAAACTTCGGTATGTTGAAGAATCTATTGCTTGCCGGTTGTCTTTTTATATTGTATTCCTGCAACAACAAAAAATATGAAGAGCCGCATATCATCATTGAAACGGCTTTCGGGGATATTGAAGCGGAATTATACCCCGCTAAAGCACCCAAGACCACGGCTGCATTTCATTCTTTTATACAGGCGGGTTATTATAAGAACAGTTCCTTTTACCGCGTGCTAAAGGCCGATGAAATGCCCAACGATTTTAATACCGGCATCATCCAGGGTGGCACCTGGCCGGTAAAGCAACCGGTTAAGGGAATTGAACATGAATCTACACGGGAAACCGGGCTCTCTCATACAAACGGGATCATTTCTTTGGCCCGAACAGATATTGGGACAGCTACAACGGAATTCTTTATCTGCATTGGCGATCAGTCATCACTGGATGCGGGAAGGCCGGGAAGGGCAGATAGCCTTGGTTTTGCTGCATTTGGTAAGGTTACCAAAGGGATGGATATCGTAAGGAAGATCCAGGCGCAACAAAGTGAGGGTGATCATTTTACGAACCCTATCCGTATCGATAAAGTGCGCATGTTATAACCGCTATTTTTTATCATGCAATTGGCATGTTTAATGCAAGTATACCGGTATCTCCCTATAACCGGGAAAGGGATCGGAAACGGCCTCATATCGGGAAAGAACAACTCCGCTGATCAGTTTGATCATAACATAAACAAAAGTTCCACTTTAAGGTCAATATCAAAAGAACGCAAAAATGTAATGACATTTTGCGTTTTTTATTAGCCGATCTTTTTATAACTGGCCGCAATTCCTTTTATCAGCGAAGAACTGAAACCGCAGTGCTCCATTTCATTTAATCCCGCGATCGTACATCCCCGCGGTGTGGTAACCTTATCTATTTCTGCTTCAGGGTGGGTGTTTGAACTCAATAAAAGATCAGCCGCGCCTTTCACAGTTTGTGCCGCAATAAGGCTTGCAGTCGCCACATCAAAACCGATCTCGATACCGCCCTGGATATTTGCCCGGATATAACGCATGGCATATGCTGTGCCGCATGCGCCCAATACGGTTGCGGCATTCATCAGTTTCTCGTCGATACTGATCACACGCCCAAGGGTGCTGAATAATTCTTCTGTATAATTTTTTTGTTTTTCACCCGCGTTTACCGAACTAAGGCAGGTCATGCTTTGCTGAATGGCGATAGCGGTATTCGGCATGGCACGAAAAACAGTGATGTTTGCGCCCACAGTAGATTGGATCTCTTCCAACGTGATACCGGTGACCACAGAAATTAAAATATGTTTATCGGTAAGATCACCTTTGATCTCTTCCAACACTTCCTTTGCCTGGAATGGTTTTACAGCGAGAATAATGACCTCGTTCTCCTTCACCGCTTTTTTATTATCGGAATCTACGAGGACACCGGCTGTTTTTAATGTTTCAAGCGTTTGAGTATTGCGCCGCGTGACCGTGATATTTTCAGCAGTACAAAACCCGCTTTTCAGCAATCCTTCTGCCATTGCCCTGCCCAGGTTTCCGCCGCCGATGATCGCTGTTTTTTTCATAATACAGGTTTGTGGTCTTATTTACCCGTTTCCGCTTCCATCATTTTTTCGAACACGGTCTCATAATCCTTATTGACGATGATCAGTTCATCACATACTTTTTTGTATGCCGATTCTGTTTGAGCGAATTTATTTTTATCGTTATAGATCCCCGGTGTACCCAGGTCGTTTTCGAGAGCGATCTTACTCTTATTCAGTTCGGCAATGGTATGCTCCAACTGTAGAAATTGCTTCTTTATCTTCTCCGCTTCTTTTTTCGGATCGATCCCTCCTTGATGTGATGATTGTTTTTCCGGCTTCTTTTCCTTCTTAATTTCAACAGGCTTTTCCGGTTTTACCTCGGCTTTCAGTTCTTTCTTTTCCGCCGCTTCAGCTTTATCACGCCGCTCTTTCCAGTCTTCCCACTCTGCATAACTGCCTTTGAATTCGCGGATCTTATAATCTTCGATCTCCCAGATCTTATTGGCTATACGGCTGATGAAATAACGGTCGTGGCTTACGAGGATGATCGTGCCTTCGTATTTATTCAATGATTCTACGAGCAGGTCCACGGAATGGATATCCAGGTGATTAGTCGGTTCATCCAACATCAGGAAATTCGCCTTGCTGGCAATGGTCTTTGCAAGGGCAACCCGCGCTTTTTCACCGCCGCTCAATACTTTGATCTTTTTATCTACGGCATCGCCGCTGAACAAAAATGCGCCCAACAGGCTGCGAAGCTCGAGGTCATTTTTACCGCTGCGGGCTTCCTGCAATTCTTCTACCAGGTTATTCTCAGGGTTTAATACTTCGAGTTGGTGCTGCGCATAAAAGGATTCATCTACATTATGCCCCCATTCCCTTTCTCCTTCAAATGTTTCGGTACCTACTACGATACGCAGCAGCGTAGATTTACCCTTACCGTTTGCACCGATCAGCGCGATCTTGTCATCGCGGTTTATTTCCGCACCGGTATTGCGCAGGATCTCCACGTCACCGAAACTTTTGCTTACATTCTTTAAGGTGGCTACGATCTTTCCCGGTGATTTGTTCAACAGGAAATTGATCTTCATATTCGGCCGCTCAATATTTACATCTTCAATACGGTCTATTTTATCCAAACGCTTTACGATACTCTGCGCGGCGGCAGCCTTGCTGGCCTTGGCTTTAAAGCGTTCTACAAATCGTTCCTGCTGGCGGATATAGTCCTGTTGGTTCTCAAAGGCCTTCTTCTGCATATCCACGCGGATATCTTTCTCGGTTTCGTAATAAGAATAGTTGCCGGTGTAGAAATGCAATTCGCGTTGGTACAGTTCCACGATCTTATTCACCATCCTGTCCAGGAAAAAACGATCATGGCTTACGATCACCACGGCGCCGGGGTAATGCGACAAATATTTTTCCAGCCATTCGATACTCGGAAGATCCAGGTGATTCGTAGGCTCATCCAACAACAGTACATCGGGATTCATCAGGATCATCTTGGCCAGTAACACGCGCATGCGCCAACCACCGCTGAAATTTTTATATTGCTTCCTCAGGTCTGCATTTTGAAAGCCCAGCCCCTGTAATATCTCTTCGGTTTTATGGTGAATGCTATAGCCATCCAATACATCCATTTCGTGTAAAAGGTCAGCGTATTTTTCTGCCAGTTTTTCGTTGCCCGTGCTTTCCAGTTCGGCCCCTACCAATTCCATCTCTTTTTCCACCTGCTTCACCCTTTCAAAGGCACCCATGGCCACGTCAAGGATCGAATCATCCGTTTCAAAACCAAGCAGATCCTGGTTGAGAAAACCGATCGTGGTCTCCTTGCCTTTTTCGACCGTCCCCTTCGCGGGGCTATATTGGCCCGTAAGCACTTTCAGCAGGGTAGATTTACCCGTACCGTTATAACCTATCAGTCCGATCCGCTCACCCGACTGTATATGCCAGGTAGCGTCTTCCACAATGGTTCTTGCCCCGAATTCAAACGTCAGGTTTTGCAGCCCTAATAACATGTATTGAAAATTTTTGCAAAAGTACGTCTTCCGGGCAACAATTTTGGCCCGAATCATTGATTTAACAGGCCCGGTAAGCATCCGATGCCCAATAATTTAATTGCGGGAAAATGGCTGTTGCTTACCTTTGAAAAAAAATCATCATGGTCAAAAAAATATTGCTCTTTGTTCTCATAGTATTGGCTGCTTACGCGGTGTATTGGTTTGCTGTAAAAAGAAAGCAAGCCCGTCCCGAAGGCCCAAAGCCGGTACCTATGGCGTTGAAAAAGCATTCCGAAACTTTTAATAAAAGCATAGACAGTATTGTAAATTCTTACCTGGCGATCAAGAATGCATTCGTGGAAAATGATACAGCCGGTGCAAAAAATGCTACCCGTTCATTCATTGATCTGCTGAACCGGCTGCCGATGGAGGAAATGAAAAAAGATACTGCCATGGTTTTAGCTACGGTAGAAGCCAACGTCGGGGACCTGAAATTGAACGCGAATTCTTTACTCAACCAGGCCAATATCACGGAAATGCGCAAAGACTTTAACGCGGTGACGGAGCAGATGTATCCCTCCTTTTTTACGGCGATCAATTATGAAGGGCCGAAACTGTATTATGTAAATTGCCCGATGGCATTCGATGGTGACGTGGCTGCAAACTGGATCAGCAACAGCGCCGAGATCATTAATCCTTATATCGGTAAAGATCATCCGAAATATAAATCAACGATGTTGAATTGCGGTGAAGTGAAGGATTCTATTGTTGCGAAATAATTAAATTATATTTCAAACGAAAATTCATATTTATGGGCCCGAATCAACCAAATTGGGTAAAGCATCCTACAAAAAAGCATTTGATCATTCTTTCAGCCATTTGGCTTGCCGGGATGTCTTTGTCCTTGGCTGCGGCAACAGATCTTTATACAACTTCGCCTTTTGTATCTAAGAATACAGTGGTCTTTTTTCTGTGGATAGGTGCAACAGTAGCTTTGTTATGGGTTGTTGCAAACTTTTTCAGATCCCGAAAAAGTTACTGAGGGATTTATTGATAGTAATTATTTTTTTATATTCATTTCAGAAAACTTTAGCTTATGAGTATCTTAGATTCCAATTGGGTTAAGCATCCTACAAAAAAGCAATTGATTCTCACTATTGTGATTTGGATGGTTGGTCTTTCTTTGTCAATAACAAATGCTACCGATTTTTATACAAAATCTCTTTTTGTTTTTCACAATGTTTTTTTGCTATTCCTTTGGATATTTGCAACATCAATACTGATTAAAGTGATAAGGAATTATAAAAACAGGAGAACGATAACCGATTGAAACGCTTTACCCCGCTGATGAAATTTGCCATTTCTTTTCTCTTTTGTTGTTTTGTATTTTTCCATTCTTCTGCGCAGAATAAGATCACCGTCAGCGGTTATGTAAAAGATGCTTCCAGTGATGAGACCCTGATCTCTGCCAACATCAGTGTGCGCGATCGTAGCGCAGCCGTCACCAGCAATCAATATGGCTTCTGGTCCATTACCCTTCCGCCGGGCAGGTATCGCCTTCAAACTTCACATATCGGCTATCAAAGTAAGTTTACAGAGTTGGATCTGCGAAGGGATACTTCCGTGAATATTCTTCTTCAAAACGGTACAGCACTCTCTGAAGAAGTGATCGTACTTGCAACGAAAAGGGAAAACAATATTAAAGCAGCGCAGATGGGAAAGATCAGCCTGCCCATTGAACAGATCAAAAATGTACCGGCTTTTTTGGGAGAAGTAGACCTGCTGAAAGTAGTACAACTCCTTCCGGGCGTACGCAATGCAGGCGAGGGGAGTGCCGGGATCTATGTGCGTGGCGGAGGTCCTGATCAAAACCTCATCATGCTCGATGATGCAGTGGTGTACAATACCGGTCACCTCTTCGGTTTTTTTTCCATCTTCAATGCAGATGCCATTAAAAATGTTTCCCTCATCAAGGGAGGAATGCCTGCACAATACGGGGGCCGCCTCTCAAGCGTTTTAGATGTGAGCATGAAAGAAGGAAATAACAAGAAATTTCAAACGGAAGGTGGCATTGGGCTGATCGCTTCGCGGTTCTCCGTGCAGGGGCCGATCGTAAAAGATAAATCTTCCTTTATCATTTCTGCAAGACGAACCTATATAGATGCCTTGGTAAAACCGTTTGTAAAAAAGACAAGCCAGTTCTACGGCTCGGGTTATTATTTCTATGACCTGAATGACAAGATCAATTATAAGTTCAGCGAAAAAGACCGTGTATACCTCAGCGGTTATTTCGGCAGGGATGTGTTTGACTTTGTGAACAACCGCCAAAGTCTGCGGGTAAATATACCCTGGGGTAATTCTACAGCTACCCTCCGATGGAACCATGTATTCAACCGCAAACTTTTTGCAAATACCACGGCGGTGTACAATGATTACCGGTTCAAATTTAAAGGTGCGCAGAATAATTTCGAGATCCAACTTGCTTCCGGTATCCGCGATTTAAGCCTTAAACAGGATTATGATTATTACCCGGCTTCTTCGCATAAAATAAAATTCGGCTGGCTGTATACCTATCATCGCTTCACGCCGTCGGTGGTGAGCGGTAAACAGGATTCTGTTGTATTCAACCCGCAGAACGCACAGGTGAAGTTTGCACACGAAGCAGCAGTATACCTGCAGGATGAATGGGATCTCTCAAAAAAAATAAAGGTCAATGCAGGGCTTCGCTACAGCGGCTTTCAGCAGATCGGCTCTTATAAGATATACCAAGCGGATGCATTTGGTAACCGCTCTGACAGTACGGTGTTCAATGCCGGTCAGCCGGTGAAGACCTACGGCGGTTTGGAACCACGGCTAACCCTTCGTTACGCATTAAATGAAGAGACCTCGGTAAAAACATCTGTAACGCGCAACCTGCAATACATTCACCTGGTCAGTAATTCGGGCACCACTCTTCCCACAGATCTTTGGGTCCCCAGCACTTATAAAGTGAAGCCGCAGTTGAGCTGGCTCTATGCAGCAGGGCTGTTTAAGAATTTTTCAAATAACATGTATGAGACATCGATAGAGGTGTATTATAAAACCATGCAGAACCAGATCGAATACCGTGAAGGGTATATCCCGAGCACCCTCAATGATACCGAGGATGATTTTACTTTCGGTAAAGGTTGGAGCTATGGTACAGAACTTTTTATCAATAAAGTGAAGGGAAAATTTACCGGCTGGGTAGGGTATACCTTAAGTTGGACAAACCGGAAATTTGCACAATTGAATAACGGCAATCCATATCCCGCAAAATACGATCGCCGGAATGATATGAGTATTGTAGCGATGTATGAGCTGAATAAAAAATGGAAATTCTCTGCAACCTTTGTATACGGCACAGGCAATGCCGCCACTTTGCCGCAGCGGTTTTATATCGTGGAAGGTGTACTCACACAGGAATACAGCAATATCAATCAATACCGTCTTCCTGCATACCATCGCGTGGATCTCTCTGCTGTGCTCACACCGAAAAGGAATGCCGGCAGGCATTTTAAAACCGAATGGGTATTCAGTTTATACAATGCGTACAGCCGGCAGAATCCTTATTTTATTTACTATGATCAGACCGGAAGTCCCTACGACGGCTCATTGAAAGTACAGGCAAAGCAGGTGTCGCTGTTCCCGGTGATACCGGCGGTTACGTGGAACTTTAAATTTTAGCTAAGGGAACAAGGAGAAAAAGAGAATAAAGAGAAAGTGATAATTTCGAAACTATATTATACCACAAAAATTGCGAACTAAGCTCCTTCCTCTCGGGAAGGCGGGGGATGGGCCCTTTTTCTTAATACACCCCTCCGTTTTTTTATTCCTATTTTTGAGCCAACCAATAAACCGATAATGCCTGATATTTTAATAATAGATGATGAAAAAGCGATCCGTAAAACCCTTACGGAAATTCTAAACTTTGAAGGGTATACGATCGACGAAGCCGTGGACGGTGAAGAGGGCCTGAAGAAATTCTGTCAAAAGAATTATGACGTAGTGCTTTGTGATATTAAGATGCCGAAACTGGACGGTATTGAATTTTTAGATAAAGCCAAGGCGCATAATGCAGACATCCCCATCATCATGATCAGCGGACACGGTAACATTGATACCGCAGTGGAAGCTGTAAAAAAAGGCGCTTTTGATTATATCAGTAAGCCACCGGATCTGAACCGTTTGCTTATCACGCTTCGCAATGCAACAGATCGGACGAAACTGAGTTCAGAAACAAAGCAACTCAAACGCAAGGTCAATAAGACGATAGAAATGGTAGGCGAGAGCGCCGCTATCCAAAAGATAAAACATACCATCGATAAGGTCGCGCCGACAGATGCGCGCGTATTGATCACCGGCGAAAACGGTGTGGGTAAGGAATTGGTCGCGCGTTGGATCCATGAAAAAAGCAACCGTGATTCCGGGCCGATGGTAGAAGTGAATTGCGCAGCCATCCCGGGTGAGCTGATAGAAAGTGAATTGTTCGGTCATGAAAAAGGCTCGTTCACCTCGGCGATCAAGCAAAGGATCGGAAAATTTGAGCAGGCAAACGGCGGCACGTTGTTTTTGGATGAGATAGGGGATATGAGCCTGAATGCACAGGCAAAAGTGTTGCGTGCATTGCAGGAAGGAAAGATCACCCGCGTAGGAGCCGATAAAGATATTAATGTAGATGTACGCGTAATAGCTGCCACTAATAAGGACCTGTTGAAAGAGGTGGATGATAAAGTATTCCGCCTTGATCTCTATCACCGCTTGGGCGTTATCATCATTCATGTGCCCTCACTGAATGAACGTAAGGATGATATCCCGATCCTGATCGAACACTTTGTGAAACTGATCGCTGCAGAATATGGCCAACCGAAGAAAATAATTGATAAGGCTGCTATGGATGCGTTGAAAGCGTATAATTGGACGGGCAATATCCGTGAGCTCCGTAATGTGGTGGAAAGGCTGATCATCATGGGGGGGAAAAGTATTACCATGGAGGATGTGAAGAACTATGTGTAAAGGCCCCCTAAATCCCCCGAGAGGGGACTTAAAAGGCAGTCCTTAGCGGACCGCAGGTTTTAATATAAACGTAGATAATATTATTCTTGTATTGCACGGCACATTCTCTTTTCTTTTTATTTATACCTTTAGTTTTTTACCAATTTATATGTTGAACAGATTACAATTTGTTAAATCTGTTCCTTTCTCCTTATCAAATATTATTTTTGAGCCCGTTAAAAACATGCTTATGAGTTTTGGATGGATACTATTGATCATTTACATTTTGGGTTGGTTCATCGGGATGTACGGCATGTTCCGTAAAGCCGGCATTGAACCTTGGAAAGCTCTTATTCCTTTCTACAATACCTGGTGTATGGTAGAAAAGATGGAACTGAAAAGGATCTGGTTCTTCCTGCAGTTCATTCCCGTGGCGGGTTTCTTCATCACCATTTGGATCACTATAAAATTCGTAGAGCATTTCGGAAGGTTCAGTGTGTTGCACCACGCAGCGGCTGTGTTTGTTCCCTTTATTTATTTCCCATACCTGGGATATTCCAAATCCGAGCGCTATGCCGGAAAGAGGGTAGTGGACAATTATAAAAAATCCGCTGCAAGAGAATGGATCGATGCTGCAGCTTTTGCAATTGTAGCCGCCACGCTTATCCGCACATTTGTTTTTGAAGCATATACCATCCCAACGCCCTCAATGGAAAAGACGTTGCTCGTCAATGATTTTCTTTTTGTAAGTAAGTTCAGTTATGGCCCGCGAATCCCTAATACCCCTATAGCGATGCCATTCGTGCATCATACCATGCCCTTTGGAACGATGAGATCTTATTCCGAATTGGCCTATATCCCTTATACCCGTTGGTTTGCAAAGCCGGTGAAGCGCAATGATATTGTTGTTTTCAATTTCCCGGTAAATGATACATTGATCAATGATGCACAGCAACAGTTCGGCAGCCAGATCACTTATTACCAAGCCGAAAGAGAACTGGGCAGGGATGAAGTTTGGAACCGTTACGGCAATGACATTATTACCCGCCCCGTAGATAAAAGAGAGAACTTTATTAAAAGGTGTGTAGCAGTAGGCGGAGATGTATTACAGGTAGTGAATGGAAAGGTCTCTGTGAACGGACAGCCGCAACCGTTATTCTCCGAATCGGAGAGATACTATATCTTAGAAGTGCCGGCGAACAGTTATTTGGAAAAAGAACAATTGGCTGAAATGGGCATCTACTCCCGCTTTGATCAGAATGATGTCCGCCAGTTAGATCAGGCGCACTGGCTGGTAAATATCACCAACGACGAAAAACCAAAGTTGAAATTGCCGCAGGGTTATTCCGTTACAGATTACATCATGCCGGAAGACAAAGGGCTCTTTCCTTACTATGATACTTCTCATCATTGGAGCCCGGATAATTACGGCCCGGTCACTATCCCGCAGAAAGGAAGCAGCATAGCCCTGACCCCCGACAACCTGGTCCGTTACCAACGTTGTATTGAAGTGTATGAAGGAAATAAACTGGAGAATAGGAACGGGCAGATCTACCTTAACGGTTCATTAGCTTCCTCTTATACCTTTAAAATGAATTATTACTGGATGATGGGAGATAACCGCCACAATTCACTGGACAGCCGTTATTGGGGCTTTGTTCCCGAGGACCATGTAGTAGGCAAGGCTTCATTGATCTGGTTTAGTTGGGAAGGCGGACCGAGATGGAATCGTTTATTTAACAGCATCAGGTAATTTATATAGAATTAATTCTTAACTTCAACCTCATAATTTTTTCCTCCCGGCGTAAGAGCCGGGAGGATTTTTTATCTGAGACATTTATTACAGGGAGGCTACGGGATAACCGGCTTTCTTTAATCTGTTTAACATGAAACAACAATACAATATCGGGTTCGAGGTTTTTGATGATATCAGCGGGCTTTCAAAAGATGATGCAGCCTTGCTGGAATCGGCAAGGAAGATCACACAAAAAGCATATGCGCCTTATAGTAACTTTTTAGTGGGTGCCGCGGCCGTATTTAATAACGGCGATAAGGTCTACGGTACCAACCAGGAAAATGCATCTTACCCGGTGGGTATCTGTGCAGAGCGGGTGCTGCTGGCATCAGCTTCGATGTTGCAAACAGATGAGCCCATAAAAACCATTGCGATCAGTTATAATAATATCTCCGGTAACGGTGACAGCGATCGGCCGATCTCTCCCTGCGGCATGTGTCGCCAAAGCCTCGCGGAATACGAAGAACGTGTGGGTCAACCTATCCGCCTGATCTTATCCGGCATGGAAGGTAAGGTGATGATCATTGAAAGCGCGGGACAGTTGCTTCCGTTTAGTTTTAAAAGCGGGGATATGAAATAATTTGATAATTTGATAATGTGCCAATTTGATAATGAAAGCAGCATCTACAATCTTAGAAAATTTTATAAGGACAAGATTTGGAAATGAGTCGATTTGGAGATTTGAAGATGAAAGCAACATTTACTATCTTAGAAAATTTAATAATGACAAGATTTGAAAATGAGTTGATTTGGAGATTTGGAGATGAAAGCAACATTTACAATCTTAGAAAATTTAAAATGACAAGATTTGGAAATGAGTCGATTTGGAGATTTGAAGATGAAAGCAGCATCTACAATCTTAGAAAAATTTATAAGGACAAGATTTGGAAATGAGTCGATTTGGAGATTTGAAGATGAAAGCAGCTTTTACAATCTTAGAAGAATACACATCTCCAAACCATACGGCATCCTTTTCATAATGTAAAGCAGGAGATTTCTTATTAGCGGATCATCCATCTCCAAATCTCCAAATCATCTAATCTCCAAATCAACTAATTATCAAATTGCCAAATTATCAAATTTCTTCTAGCCAACCTTACATCCATTCCCCACTTTCATTCCCGTTTCTAACAATACAACTTCATTGTCCTGATTGTATACTCCCAAAACGAGGCATTCACTGATAAAATCCGCGATCTGTTTAGGCGGAAAGTTGATAACGGCTAAAACCTGTTTGTTTAGAAGATCCGCTTTGGTATAAAGGGCGGTGATCTGGGCAGAGGAACGTTTGATGCCTTCCGCACCGAAATCGATGGTTAATTTATATGCGGGCTTCAGGGCCTTTGGGAAATCTGTGACTTCAATAACAGTACCCGCGGATATCGATCTTTTCAAAATCTTCCCAACTGATCATAGCATTTCTGTTTTAATGACAGCATCAGTGTTCAGGGGGCCGTAGATATGCGGGAATTCTTCATTCACAGAAGGGGCAAGTTCATATTTCAACAGGGAGCGGAGTTTTTCTTCATCAATATGCAGGAGGACCAGGTTTGTTTTCCCTTTATAATATCTTTCCAAAACGCCCTTTACCTGTTCAGCGCTGCTCGTATGGATAAAACCTTCCGTATGTAAAGAAGGCGCTTCGTAGGAACCGGTTATCAATGCCTTTTCCCAGGTTTCTTTATCCGTAACATGGTAGATCATTCTTCCAGCAATTCGATGAGGAGGGATAGTTCGTTCACTTTATATTCCTGTGCATTATTATCGTAGCATTTGATCAGTTCCTCCAACAGTATCCTGATCACGTCTTTATTGCCCAGCGCGCGGAAATAGGAAGACACCGGCGGGACAGCGATCTTTTTAAAATAATTTTCAACGTCCTTGTGTGAGTACATCTGCCCGTTCAGGGGATCGATATAGAATTTTATTTTTTCTGAGGAATGTCCTGCCGGGTTCAGGATATCATATTGTTGATCAAAATAACCCAGGATAAATTGTTTGGGAATACTAATCGCATGCACGGGAACATCCAGCAGGCCACAAAGGATCAGCAGCATGGAGCCGTTGCCGAAAGCATTGCCCTTGTGGCTTTCCAGGGTTTTATTCAACAGGAAGCCCTCGGGTTGTTCATACGATATCTCGGTGCCTCGTTGCTTATAATAACTGTATACGATGCTGTTGATCACATTCACCTGTTCGATCGGGGTGAGGTAACTGTTCATTTCCAGCCATATATTCCGCCTCAGCTTTTCAATCTCTTTAAAAATGAAAGACGGATCCATATCCGGGTACGCATATTTGGATACCAGCATGGTTCCGGCCAGGATATCAGCATTGCCGCGGGCCCATTGGGTAAATTCGTTTTGAAGATCCGTGAAATGTAACCGGTGGATCAGCATTTCTATTTTTTCCTGTAAATCGGAATTTGATGCTGTTTCCCAATAATGCTCCAGGTTTGGAATGATGGCTTTGCCGAAAGAAACGATCTTGTTACTTACGGTCTCATAAACATCCCGGTCGGGATCTTCGATGAGTTTCAACAGGGCCTGTATTTCTTTATTCTCCTGCATTAATAATGGCATCTTTTATTTCGGCTTCGAGTGACAGATTTTTCGAAAGTAATTTATTGAATTCTGATAAGGCTTCCATGCTCCCGAATACTTTTTTAGGAATAATGATCGCGTGAATGGCATTCAGGAAGAGGAAATAATACGAGGACGTTTCAGTTTTACGTACGATCGCCTTCCAGCTATAATTATTATCCGAGACCGCTGTTTTGATATGCATACCGGCATCGGAAGCGGTCAGGTAATTATCGGTGAATACCGATGCATTCTCCGGGTCATCTGCGATATCTTCCGCATTTCGGCGGATTCCCGATCTTCCCGTCATCAGCGGCAGGAGAGAAGTAGCGAACATCAGCAGGATGATAATAACAGATATATTATTCATAAAACGAAAACCACCGACAAACCAATATATACCCATAAATACCCCTACAAAGCCAACCTGTTTCAGGATACTCTTCATACGTGATCTTTTTCTGTCAGCCGCATCCCACATCACGTGTGTGTAAAAGTTCACGTAATCATCTTTAGTAATGGTATAATGGAGCGAAACCATCCGTTAATTTTTTTTCTTAACCGCGGCTTTCTTCTTTGGCGCGGCTTTTTTAGCTGATGATCTTTTCGCCGTTGTTTTTTTATCAAATGCTTTGGGGTCCTGGGCTATGATCATTTTTTTAACGGTATCAACATCCAGCACCGCCAGTTCTTCCGGGGTGTATTTCCCGGATGCACCTGAGCCGGTGAGCTTCAGCATTTTTTTTCCGAAACGGATGAACGGGCCCCAACGGCCGTTTTCCAATGCGATCTTTTCATCGGGCCATTGTTGTATGAAGCGGTTCGATTCTTTCTCAATTTTCTTTTCGATCAGTTCATTACAATCCTGTTGGGTAAGCGTATCAAAATGATAGGCCTTAGGAATATTAATAAACAGGTTGTTCCATTTTATGAACGGCCCGAAACGGCCTTTACCTTTTGTGATGGGCTTCTCATCAAATAAACCGATGGGGGCATCCTCTATTTGTTTTGCTTCCAGGATCTCCACGGCCCGCTTCATATCGAGGGTGTACACATCTTCTCCTTTGGGTACTGATATGAATTGGTCACCCCATTTTACATAGGGACCGAACCGGCCGATATTCACCGACACCTCCGCGCCTTCATGTTCACCGAGCATCAACGGAAGTTTGAAAAGATCCAGTGCTTCTTCCAGTGTTATGGTCTCTATGCTTTGATCCGCTTTCAGCTTCGCAAAGCGCGGCTTTTCTTCATCGCCCTGCGCACCGATCTGTACCATCGGCCCAAAACGTCCCATCCGCGCGCTGATCGGCTTGCCGGAGGTTTCATCAGCTCCCAGTATTCTTTCTCCTTTGGCGCGCTCGGCTGTTTCCAGGGTATGTTCCACTCCTACATGAAAAGGAGTATACCAATCGCTCACCATTTTGTTCCACTGCATTTTTCCTTCTGCAATGGCGTCGAATTCTTCTTCGATATTCGCCGTAAAGGAATAATCCATTATTCTTTTAAAGTGCTCACTCAGGAAATCGGTAACCACCAACCCCAGGTCGGTGGGAAACAGTTTTCCTTTTTCCGCGCCGGTATTTTCTTCATAGCTGCATTTCTCCAGGTGATCATTTTTAAGTTTTACACAACGCACGATCCTTTTTATCGGTTCCCTGTCTTTTTTTATTACATAATTTCTTTTTACGATGGTAGAGATCGTCGGCGCATATGTACTTGGGCGCCCGATACCGAGCTCTTCCAGTTTTTTTACCAACGATGCCTCTGTATACCTTGCACCGGGGCGTGTAAATCTTTCTGTAGCGGTCATTTCCCGAAAATCCAATTGCTGACCTACAGCCAGGTTGGGCAGGCGGCTTTCGTCTGTGGTATCACCTTCTTCTTCTTCATCCGTACTCTCGATATAGACTCTAAGGAAGCCGTCAAATTTCAACACCTCACCGCTTGCGATCCGTCTTCTTTATTAGTGCTGATCTCAATTTTAGCGGTTGTTTTTCCAACACAGCATCGCTCATTTGCGAAGGCAATGGTGCGCTTCCAGATGAGTTCATATAATCGATTCAGGTCAGGGTCGCTTACCGCCGGTTTTCCATATAGGTCGGCGGGATCGCTTCGTGTGCCTCCTGCGCTTTCATTTATTTTTGTAGCGTCGTACCTGTAGGTACTGATCACCGAAACTGCCGGTGATCTCCTTTTTAATAGCGTCCATGGCCGTCTCACTGAGACTAACACTGTCCGTCCTCATGTAAGTGATCTTTCCCGATTCATATAATTTCTGGGCAAGCAACATGGTTTTACTCACGCCATATCCCATTTTCCGGCTGGCCTCCTGCTGAAGTGTAGAAGTGGTGAAAGGGGCTGCCGGAGTACGTTTCCCGGGTTTAACCTGTATATCTTTTACGGTATATTTTGCCCCGATACAACTTTGTACAAATTTTTCGGCATTGGTCTCTTCGTCAAATTTTCCACCCTCAGCCTTAAATCCGACTGTTCGCTCATTCAGATCTGTGGCCCCGAGCATAGCCTCGACCTTAAAACTGCTTACCGGCACAAAACGCGTGATCTCTCTTTCTTTTTCTGCAATTAATTTTACCGCCACACTCTGCACCCTGCCGGCGCTCAGGCCACCTGCATGCGATCGCCCATAATACAGGGCTGAGTTCAAAACCTACGATCCGATCCACCACTCGGCGGGCCTGCTGTGCATTCACCAGGTCCATATTTATAGTGCGCGGATTGGCGACTGCTTTTTGAATGGCCGGTTTGGTGATCTCATGAAAAACAATGCGTTTGGTTGTCTTTGGGTCAAGATTCAGGACTTCCGCGAGGTGCCAGCTGATACTTTCTCCTTCACGGTCCTCATCCGACGCCAGCCAAACCTCGTCTGATCTCTTTGCAATGCTTCTCAGTTCTTTTACGACCTTTTCTTTTTCTGCCGGTACAATATATTTAGGCATAAAATTATTCCCGATGTCAATGCCCATATCATTCTTCTCCAGGTCACGGATATGGCCGTAGCAGCTTCTTACCTCAAAATCCTTCCCGAGGATGGCCTCAATGGTCTTCGCTTTTGCGGGGGATTCAACTATCAATAAGTTCTTTGCCATAATCTGCTTTAAAATTTTCTTTTCGTTGTTTTTATAAGGTAAGTAGACCCGGTATAATGGCATAAATGCTGTACCGGGATTTCTGCAATATTAATTTAAAATTGAAAAATGCCCTTTTAATGATTTGAACAGGCGTGAACAAATGCCCTGATCCCGACAGGAATTAACGGATATATGCATGCTTAAGATGCATAAATATGTTATTTATTTGTATTTTCATTCAAACTTGAATGCATGAATATTTCGGTAATGGGTACGGGGAATGTGGCGTGGGTGCTTGCAGGATTATGTGTGCAGAAGGGCCATGCTGTAAGGCAGGTGATCGCAAGACACGCTAAAGCTGCAGAGGAGTTGATCAATATTGTGGGGGGAAGTTTTGAGCATATCGACAAATGCCGTTTCGATCCGACGGACCTGCTGATCATTGCATTGTCCGATAATGCTTTGCCTGATGCCATCTCCGGTTTTAATTTTAATGACACACCGGTGGTACACACGGCAGGGGCGGTTTCCATTAATGTATTGAAAAATAATGCAGCAAACTTTGGGGTCTTATACCCGCTGCAAAGCCTGCGAAAAGATCTGCAAGGCATTCCGCAGATACCTTTTTTGGTTGAAGCAAACAATGCGGAAACGTTCCGGTTGATCGCAGAATTTGCGGGGACATTGAGCGACCATGTAAAAGGCGAAAGCGAAAAAAACCGGTTATGTTTACACGCTGCTGCGGTAATGGTGAATAATTTTACAAATTATCTTTATTGTTCGGCAGAGAAATTTTGCGATGATGAACAGGTGGATTTTAATATTCTTAAACCCCTGATCCAAGAGACCGCTGATCGGGTATTGGAAAATTCTCCTTGCTTGCTACAGACCGGCCCTGCAGTAAGAAAAGATATCATTACCCTCGATAAGCATCTTAGGCTCCTCGCACCATATCCTAAATTACGGACCATGTACATGAGGATGACCGACAATATCATGAATCCCTAGGCCCGCACGCTGTTCATTTCGGTAACTTTATTAATAAGGAACTACGATATCTGTTTGCATTTTATATGGATCTCTTTTCTCTTTGGATTGCTCAAAGGGATTTTTTACATAGATCTCATAGGCCGGTGCGGCTTTTTTCTTTTTTCTTTCTTTCAGGATCTCATTCAGGGCATCATAACCGACCGTACTCAGTTCATTTGGCCCGAAAAAATGTGCCACCAGCGCACTGTCGCCGCCGGTGTTCTTTATATAAAATCCTTTTATGGCTTTTGCCGGTGCTTTTTCGACGGGAATCCCGGCTTCAAAAAAGAACGGCGGTTTTTGTGTTTTGTACCATGCCATGGGCTGGCCGGCAGTTTTCAACTTTCCTGTTTTAATAGCACCCGGAATTTTTACATTGTAGATATTGCTCAGCTTCAGGCTCAACCCGGCAGCAGTAGCTGCGCTGTCTTTTACACAAAGTACCGTGCGTCTGTATTCTACCGTATCGATTACATTGATGATCGGCCCTTTTTGTTTCGCTGAGCTATCGCTTTTTTCCTTCCTGATCACCGGCGGGGGCGGCGCAGGTTTCTCTTTTTTTGTTTTACAACCTGCATAGGCAGAGCAGATAACAATAAAGCTGAGCAGGCTGATGATCCTTGACATGTTGGTATTATAAGTGAAACGATAACTGCAAAATAGCTATAATGTTTTTAAATATTCCGTTACCCGTACATGGGGGTATTTGATAATAGCTAATTTGCACTACGTTTGCAACCCGAAAGAAGAAAATATGTATAGTATCAGTTTTAAATTTGAGCAGAAGGGGTTGGAGCCGGTTACCATAAATGATGTGGAGCCGGGACAGTCTGTTCTGGAAGTGGCTTTAAAGAATAATATCAACCTTCATCATAATTGCGGCGGCGTATGTGCCTGCAGTACCTGTCACCTTTATGTGGAAGCCGGCGAAGACCTGGTGGAGGAACTAAGCGATAAAGAAGAGGATTTTATTGACAGGGCCGTTAACCCCCGGTTGAATTCCCGGCTCGGATGCCAATGTGTGCTCACGGAAGAATCCGGGCAGGTAACGGTGACCTTGCCGGATCAGACGCAGTTTTTAGGGGAGTGAGGGGCTAAGGGAACAAGGAGAAAAAGAGAACAAAGGGGTTAAGGCAAATAAGCAAATGTGAAGATGGGCAAATGGGCAAATGTTAAATGCCCATATTTCTTATCATGTTGTTGATCTTGTTAAATAAAATGAATGCTGTATTTCCATTATCTAATTACCAAATTATCTAATTACCAAATCTTCAAATCTCCAAATCTTCAAATCTCCAAATCAACAAATCTCCAAATCAATTTATGGACAAATATCATTATTTACGAATCTCCATTATCAAATTGTCGAATTATCAAATTATCAAATTACCATGAGTTTTGAACTTCCCATTCACTGGAACGATTATGAAGATATTGCCATAAAGCTGTATGAAAGATTCGGCGATGACTTTAATGAAGGAAGAATATACCGGATCCGATTCACCGATCTCCGCAAGTGGGTACTGGAGATCCCGACCTTTGAAGGAAGGCCCGAAGACAGTAACGAAGGGCATCTTGAAATGATCCAAAGTACCTGGGTCTATGAATGGCGGGATAATCAAAAATAAATTTCATGAATATTCTTTCCTCTTTAAAAAAGATCCGTTTGTTTGTATTGGACGTGGACGGTGTGCTTACCGATGGTTCTCTTCTATTAATGGATAGCGGGGAGATGGTCCGAAGGATGAATATAAAAGACGGGTATGCCCTGCAACTTGCGGTAAAGAAAGGGTATGACATACTCATTATCTCCGGCGGAACATCCGCCGCGGTAAAACAAAGGCTTGAAAAACTGGGTTTGAAAAATATTCACCTGGGTGTATTGAATAAAAAAGAACTGTTGCTGAAATATGTAACTGAAAAGAAATATATCATGCCCGAGGTGTTGTATATGGGCGATGATATCCCGGACGTGATGCCGATGCAGGCTGTAGGCGTGGCCTGTGCCCCCGCGGATGCTGTGCCCGAGGTCAGAAGTATTGCACATTATATTTCTCCGCTGAGTGGCGGTAACGGTTGCGTAAGGGATGTAATTGAAAAAGTGATGAAGCTTAACGGGGATTGGAATGACCACCCGGAAATCGCCTCTATGTAACCCCGGTTGATTACATTTGTCCCGACAAATTTTTCCATGAAATTAGTTGCTGCATTCTTCAGGCTGATACGGTGGCCCAACCTGCTGTTCATTGTATTGACGCAGTTCCTGTTTTATTATTGTATTTATGTTCCCCTTCTCATTCAGCCGCCTTCCCCTGCCGGCGTAATATTATTTTTTCTGCTTTCGCTTTCTTCTATACTCATCGCTGCGGGCGGCTACATCATCAATGATTATTTTGATCAGCAAATAGATGCCGTGA
Source organism: Ferruginibacter sp. (assembly GCA_037719665.1). Taxonomy (GTDB): domain Bacteria; phylum Bacteroidota; class Bacteroidia; order Chitinophagales; family Chitinophagaceae; genus Ferruginibacter. Next base: position 15,176 of record JBBJLU010000014.1, on the reverse strand, counting down.
ACCGGCCGGGGAAACTCATTGTCGGTAAGCTGGTAAAAAGAAGATGGGCCATTTTATGGCACTGGGTACTATCGGCAGCGGGCCTGATGATCAGTGTCTATATCAGTTACCGCACAGGGATATGGCTGATCAGTTTGATCAATTTTATATGTGTGATCCTCCTTTGGTTTTACTCAACCACATTAAAAAGAAAATTATTATCCGGGAATATTGCCATTGCATTTCTCACCGCCTGGGTTATCGGCGTCATCTTTGTATTTGCCGGTACGCATACCTTTCTGTTTACCGGTTGGAAAGAGGGGGGGGTGATATCCGATGTACGGCGACTCTTTAAGTTTGCATTGTTATATGCGGGGTTTGCCTTTATCATGACGATCATCCGGGAAGTCATAAAAGATGCAGAGGATATGGAAGGGGACAGGAAGTATGATTGTAAAACCATGCCTATAACCTGGGGGATCCCTGCAGCAAAGGTTTTTACGGGAGTTTGGATCACGATGAGCATTGCAACACTCGGCGTGCTGCAACTGTATGTATGGTTATCGGGCCGTCAGATCGCCGCTGTTTACATTATCCTTTTTATTATCCTGCCCTTGATCATTTTGCTTCGTAATCTTTACCGAGCGGAAACCTCTGCAGATTATCACCGGCTGAGCAGCCTGGTGAAGATCATTATCCTTGCAGGGATCCTTTCTATGCCGATCTTAAAATTTACGTTCTAACCTTATGCAAAAGATCATCCTTGCTTCACAATCACCGCGGCGGAGAGAACTGCTGCACCTGGCAGAAATTCCGTTTGAAGTGATCGTAGCCGACACTGATGAAAGCTTTCCCGCCGGCCTGAGCTTTGAAGAAACAGCCGTCTTTATTGCTAAAAATAAAGGTCGCGCTGTTGCGGAGAAAACAGGAAATGACATGACGATACTTGCGGCAGACACGATCGTCGTCTGTAACGATACGTTGATCGGTAAACCGAAAGATCGGGAAGATGCCATCCGTATACTGACACTACTATCCGGGAATGTTCACCGGGTGATCACGGGTGTATTTATTTTCAATCATGAAAAGGAAATTGCTTTCTCTGATGTTACCGAAGTTCATTTTCACAATCTTAGTGCCGAACAGATCATTTACTATGTTGACCGCTACAAACCTTATGATAAAGCCGGGGCTTACGCTATCCAGGAGTGGATCGGTGCCGTGGGGATCAAAAAAACCGAGGGTGACTTTTATAATGTTATGGGTTTGCCGATCAGTAGGGTGGTGAAGGTTTTGAATGAAGAATTCTAATTTGACAATTTGATAATGGAGATTCGTAAATAACGAGATTTGTCAAAAGACGATTTGGAGATTTGCTGATTTGGAGATTTGAAGATGAGACAGTATCCATATTATTTTACCTGATCAACAACATGGCTAAGAACTATGGGCATTTCACATCTTCACATTTGCCCATCTTCACATTTGCTTATTTGCCTTAACCCCTTTGTTCTCTTTTTCTCCTTGTTCTCTTAGCTCTGCCTTAGCCCCTTTGTTCTCTTTTTCTCCTTTTTCTCTTAGCCCTTTCCCGGTGAAAAAACATGATTTACCGTCTTAAACACCATTAGAATAACCCCTACCTTAGCCCTGATCAATCCGTACCGTTATGACAGAGCAACTTCTACAGTTCATCTGGCAGTTCCGCTATTTTAATATGACCGAGTTAAGCACTTCGTCAGGGGATCCGCTGGAGATCATTCACACCGGCACACACAATACCAACCAGGGACCTGACTTCCTCAATGCTAAAATTAAATGCGGTAATACCGTACTTGCCGGGAATATTGAAGTGCATGTAAATGCATCGGAATGGAATGATCACCGGCACAGCGATGATATCAATTACAAGAACGTGATCCTTCACGTAGTCCTCACAGAAGATAAAAAACTGGAGCTGCCGTTCCCGGTTTTGGAATTAGCCGGCAGGATATCCGGGATACTGATCGGGAAATATGAAAGCCTCCTGCAGGCAAAACGATTTATTCCCTGCGAAGGCTATACAGAAAAAATTAATGACCTCACCCTTATTGCCTGGAAGGAAAGATTGCTTACAGAACGGCTGCAGGAAAAATCGGTTTATATTCAACAGATCCTTGAAAAAAACAATCATCATTGGGAAGAAACTTTTTGGCAGGTACTCGCAAGAAACTTCGGGATGAAGCTTAACAGTGATGCATTTGAAAGCATTGCAGCATCCCTGCCCCTGAATATTCTCGCGAAACACAAACCGGTCCTGTTGCAGGTGGAAGCCCTGCTGATGGGACAGGCGGGGCTGTTGGAACAGGAGTTTCGGGATGATTACCCCGTAATGTTGCAAAAAGAATATCGGTTCCTTAAAAAAAAGTATTCACTCCGTTCCCCGGGTATACCACTACATTTCCTTCGTATGCGGCCGGCTAATTTTCCTACTGTCCGACTGGCACAACTGGCCATGTTGATACATGAAAACAGCAGTCTCTTTGCTCAGATAAAAAATGCAACCAACCTGAAGGACGTTAAGAAAATGTTTGCAGTTACGGCGAATGATTACTGGCATTACCGTTATTGTTTTGACGAACCTGCAGCTTTCCGAAAAAAAATGCTCGGGTCGCAAATGGCTGAGCATATCATTATTAATACCGCCCTCCCGGTATTATATACTTACGGTTGGTATCATAATGCAGAAGCATATAAAACGAAGGTGCTGAATTGGGCAGCCGCTTTGAAACCGGAAAACAATACTATTACAGCTGGCTTTGAAAAGATAGGTTTGGCGAATCTTTCGGCTGCGGATTCTCAGGCGTTGATCCAACTGAAGAATAAATATTGCAATGAAAAAAGATGCCTGGAATGTGCGATCGGCAATCAAATATTAAAGAATTCCTGAAATTTTTCTATCCCCATTCATAGACGATATTGACCTCCGTATCCGGGTGCAGGCTTTTTGTTACGGGGCAGTTATCGCCTGTCCTTTGAAGGATCATTTTATCTTTTTCATCGATCTTCAAGCCGTCAGGAAATTGTAAATGCACTTCTATTTTCCCTACTCTCCGGGGCTCGGATAACATATGTTTGGTGACGGATGAAATGGTTCCCGTAATATCTATTCCCATATCAGTTGCTTTTATCCCCATGGTGGTGGTGATGCAGGTAGCCAGCGACACACAGAGCAGGTCTGTGGGACTGAATCGTTCGCCCTTGCCACGGTTATCAGTAGGAGCATCGGTTTCAATGATACTGTTGCTTTGAAGGTGTGTAGCTTCGCAACGAAGGTTGCCTTTATAAATTACAGATGCTGTCATATTAAAATATTATGTAAATAGGGTTAATAATTAACCGGTTCCAATGCCGTAACAGGTTATTTTTACATAAATTTACCCCGATAAAAAGATTACATGAAGAAAATATTTTTTTCGCTCATTTTAATTTCTGTTTCTATTTCACTGGTTGCCCAGGAAACGAAAAAGACCCGTGATGATAAACGGGAACAAAGAAAAGAGCGGGTCTCTGCTATGGCCAAATTGGAAGAGGAAGGTGTCATAACCTATCGGAAGCATTTTCTGGGTGGTGTGAAGCTTACGACCGACGGATACGGCGGTTTCCTGGAATTGGGCAGGGCTCAATCTGTGAAACGTTCTCTCCTGTTTCAGTTGGAGATCACCGAGCGGAAGCATCAGAAAGAAGAAAAGCAGTATAATCAAAACAACAATGCCGGCCCATACATTTACGGTAAAATAAATTATTTCTACCCGGTAAAATTAGGGGTGCAACAACAATTCCTCCTGGGTAACAAAGGCAACCGCAACGGGGTAAGTATTTCGGCAAATGCGGGCGGGGGTGTTTCCTTGGGATTACTTCGCCCATACCTGTTGGGCTACGACAGCGCGGGTACGCAGATATTTCGCGGGTTGGCAGACGACAGCGCCCGTTTTCTTTTCGAGGATCCCATCAGCGCTCCTAATTTAGGTACCGGCTTCAACCGATTGAAAGTTTCTCCCGGGGCCTATGTGAAAGCTGCGCTCCGCTTTGATTACGGTAAATACAATGAAATGGTCAGCGCGCTTGAAGTGGGGATTACAGCAGAATATTACACAAAGCAAATACCACTGATGGTTTTCAACAAAGAGAATAAATTCTTCTTTTCCGCTTATGTGGCGCTGCTCTTCGGTAAGCGAAAGTAACGGCCGGATACTGCTTATCTTTGCAGCAATAATTAAAGAACGATCTCCCGGATGAATACGACCATTCTTACAGAAGAGCAGAAGCCGAAAAAGCCTGATTGGCTTCGGGTAAAACTTCCGATAGGGCAGGAGTATAAGCATGTTAGAAACCTTGTAGAAACGCATAAGCTGCATACGATCTGTGAAAGCGGCAATTGCCCGAATATGGGCGAATGCTGGGGAGCAGGTACGGCCACCTTTATGATCCTTGGAAATATTTGCACCAGGAGTTGCGGTTTTTGTGCGGTGGCTACCGGGCGGCCCGATGCTGTTGATTGGGATGAACCGCAACGCGTAGCGGAAGCCATTCACCTGATGAAAGTCAAACATGCTGTAATTACATCGGTTGACAGGGATGAACTGAAGGACGGCGGCAGTATCATCTGGCAAAACACCATCAAAGCGGTCTATGCCCTTAATCCCGATACAACTTTAGAAACATTGATCCCGGATTTTAAGGCAGAGGAAGAAAATATCCAAAGAATTATAGAGGCGGCACCGCATGTGGTGAGCCATAACATTGAGACGACAGAGCGCCTTACCCGCCAGGTACGTGTGCAGGCGAAATATTGGCAGAGCATGGAAACCCTGAAGATCCTGAAGAAAGGCGGCATGCGTACGAAGAGCGGCATTATGCTGGGCTTGGGTGAAGCTAAAGAAGAAGTAGTGCAAACCCTGCAGGATCTTTATAACAGCGGTGTAGATGTAGTAACCATTGGGCAATACCTGCAGCCTACCAAAAAGCATTTACCGGTTGAAAGATTTATTCATCCCGACGAATTTGCGGAGTATCGCGAGATCGGGTATAACCTTGGTTTGGATTACGTGGAAAGCGGCCCGCTCGTTCGTTCTTCTTACCACAGCGAGAAGCACGTTATACCGCAGTGGGGCAGAAATAAATGGCTGGAAGAAAAAAATGCAGGCCCCCTTTCCTGAGGAGCCTGCACCGCTTAAAATTCCTTAATTTATTAAGTTCTTGAAACAGGGATGACCTGCTCTACATGCGTACGTTGTACGGGCGCATTATTTGTTGATTTATTGCATGTGCCCAATGCCCAATAAATAACTATAAAGACCAGTATTGTTGACAAGACCTCCCGTTTTTTAGCACCGTAACCTGCGATAAGCGTGCGGATGAAATTGTTCATGTGAATCGGTTTAAAGTTAATAAGTTCTTACGTGGGTGATTTTACAAATATGATACCGTAATTCATCGCTGCCCGGATCCTTATCCTCATCACGTAATGTCCCTTCAGTTTATCTCCTGAAAACGATCTTATTGGGATTTACACCAGGTGCCGTTGAGAACGAAAATTTCTTCACCCCCCCGGCAGTAAAACAGGTAACTGAGCCTGCAGATACAAAATTACCGGCATCGGCAATATACACATCGCCGTTTTGTTCATCGATGTTGAGTCCGTACGGTGTTTGAATTACGGTACCGTCTGTGATGAACTCATTCCTTATTATTGTGTTCGTAGCTGTGTTGTACACTTTCGCGGTACCGCCGCCGCCGTAATTATTGTACAGGTAGGCCAAATCATTAAAGATCCTAAGATGGGAATAATTGAACCCGGCTCCGAGGTTAACCGAAGTAAGATTGGTGCTCCCGTTGATCACGGAAACAGAAGCCGGAATCGTGGAGAAGTTCCCGTAAGCGCTCACAAAAATATTCCCGCCGGCACTCACTTCCACCTTATTCGGATTTACCCCTACTTTTATTTTCCTGATCTCTGTTTCCGTATTGAGGTCTACCAACGAAACGGTAGAATCAGGAACAGTGTTAAAGCCGCCGGAGTTTGCAACATACAGGTAATCTGCAGTGGCAGCGATCCCTTCGGGATTGGCACCTACCGGGATCGTCTTTATGATAGACAGGGAAGTCGTATCAATTACGCTCACGGTATTATCGGAAGCCGTTACATATACTTTGCCCCTTGCCCCTACAAGATTGCGTGGAAATTTATTCGCAGCCCCGTTAAAGAAACTGATGTTCTTCAAAAAGATGGCGTTGGAAGCATTCGTGACCGTAACCCTGCCCGAATTATTCATCACGATGTAGAGTTTGCCGCCGTAGATGATCATGTCATTCCCGGTATCTCCAAGCCCGCCGGTTATCGTAGGATTTTGTTGCAGGAAAAAATCTCCTGTTACTGTTGCACTGCTGTTCGCATAATAACCAAGTTTTGTATTATTACTGCCGAAGCCTCCCTCGCTGAGAATATATTCACCGATCGCAGGAGAAATAACTGCCGGCGGAAGCGGCGGAATAATAAAATCTTTTTTGCAGGCAGGCAAAAATAATATCACGGCGGATAATGCGGGAATGATCTGAAGGAATTTACTTTTCATAATGTTATTGTTGATTGCTTTTGGTTTTTAATAAAATAAGAAAACTTAACCTGTAATTAAAACGGGGCATGGGGTAATACTTTATGATCTCGTATTGAGTATTAAAAATATTATTCGCTTCAGCAAGAAACTTATACGTTGCGTATTTGTTGTCGGAAAATGAATAGCCTACCGACACATCATTGCTGCTCCAACCCTGCACCAGGTTTTCGTAGATAGCCTCCCCCGCGCGAAAACGATAGGAAGAATACAGGAGATTGTAACTGAGTACAACCGCTTTGTATGCTGCATGAATGTGTACACTCCCCGAATGTTTAGAGTATAGGGAAGTTGGGTCGGTAAAGCGGGGAGCTTTTGTCGGTTACATCAAGCGCTTCCTGCAGGCCATAAGAGATGTCGGAAGAAATACCCAGGTTTTTAAAACTATTGAAGTCGAGGTGAAGACCGATATCTGCTCCTTTTATTCGTACGCTGCCTATATTTTGCATAGACCATTGAAAGAGGTTTTGCCTGGGTACCGCTAATATTTTATCTGTTACTGTATTAAGGTATGCATCCCCGGTGAAAATAATTTTTTTGATCAACCCTGCCGACCCGCTGCTGTAGCTGATCCCGGCATTGTACTGGTCCGCGTACTCGGGACGAAGATCAGTGTTCCCGATATTGGTATAATACAGGTCATTGAACGTAGGTGCGCGGAAGATCCTTTTGTAAAAGGCTCTTATGCGGATAGGAACACCGCTAAAAGGTGCAACAGATGCCGCCACTGCGGGTGTGATTTGACGCAGGTTCCTGCCCGCTTTGCCCAACGATGTCTTTTCATTGATCACGGTATAGAGCAGGTTACCGGAAGCTTCTACATTGTTTTTAAGGAAACGAAGGGCCAGGTTATTTAAAAAGCTATTACGGTTCGGATTTGCAAAACCCTGCGCAAGGAAATCTGAACGTCTCAACCGGCTGTTGAAAAGATCTGATGCAGCAGCAATGGAAATTGCGGGGTTGAGTTGATATTGATAAGCAGCTGAAAAATAAATTTCCCGCTGATGAAATGTATTTTCCAATTTACCGAAACTGTTCGGATAAGCCGGGTCCTTGTAGAAGTAATTATCAGCTGAATATTTTGCACTTAGCAGCAACCTGCTTTTTGCAGAGATCGTTTTTTCTCTTTTGGCCTGGATAAATATATTCTCATCCTTTAGGGTTTGATTGCTTATGCCGGTGTTGTATAAAATAATTGCGCCAGGCAGGCCCATGTTTGAATGATAATAGTATGTTTTGAAGAGCACCCGATCAGAATCATTCAGTTGATATACCGCATCATATTCCAGGCGAAATGCTTTTATCCCCGAATTGATCCTTTTTTCCGGTACGCCGGTGCTGCTGTAGGAAATAAAAGGGTAATTGCCGGTAGCCTGTTGGTAAGTTCCGCTGATACCGGTTGAAAACTTTTTACGGGAGGATGATCTTAATGAGAAATAAGGAGATAAATAACCGAATGACCCCTGCCTAATGCCCAATGACATTTGCCGGCTGAAATCTTTTTGCGAAGCAGAGACGGTATTAACCAAAAGTAATGCTGCGGATGAAAAGGCTCTTGCAGGCAACAGTATCTCAGCAGGCCCTGCATTGTATAATTGTACCTGCTGCACATTATCCAAACTGAACTTTCCAAGATCTGCCTGCCCGCCCTGTGCATCGCCGAGCAACAGGCCGTCATACATTACGCCGGTATGATTTGCGCCAAGGCTGCGTACAGAAACCGTTTTCAGCCCGCCGATACCGCCGTAATCTTTAACCTGTACACCGGCAAACTGCTTTACTGCATCTGCCACGGAAATGCTGTTTCTTTTCTCCAGGTCCTCCCGGGTAAATATTTGTAAAGGGGTGGGAGCAGTGGAAATATTCCGTTCTTTTTTTACAGGAATACGAACCGTTTGTAGGGTATCATGCTTTTGTGCGCTCACTGTTGAATAACAGCAGAACCAAAGCAGGATAAAAAAGTATGTGTGTATTTTTTTCAGAAAGCTGTTTAAATACAGCTTACAAATGAAGGGATATATATGCAAATGCAGGAGCGGTCGCATCTACAGCCTTTCACCCGAAAGCCTTGAATAAATTGGAGAAAAAGGCAGGTCTTCTGGCTTGTCGCATTCTGTGCAACCTTCCCGTTTCTTAACAGTGGTTCAAATGCACAAAAATGTTCAAATTAATGAAAGCGACTCTACAGCTACGGGGATAGCTCCTGATTTGAACAGGATTCCCTTTTAATCGCCGGTGATTAAGCCGGCAAACCGATCTCTGCGGCAAATATAGCGGAATTATGTCCGGGGATTTTAGTTTAACTGCCCCTTTAAGAAACTTTCTATCATACTGCAGGGAACCAGGAAAGGTTTGTCTGTAATATCAATATTAAGATTTTGTCCCTTAACGGTATAGGACCCAATAACAGTATTCCCGAAAACATTCACATCAAAGTTACCCGATGTCGCATCGCCGGTAAATGTTCCGCTCTGCGACTCCACTGTTTTCTTGGCCTTATCCAGGATCTCCGTTACTGATTTTGTAAAAGCGATCGTAAAGTTACATGCTGACATGTTGTATATTTTTATATGAAAAAACCATTTCTGCAAAGAAATGGCTTTTTAAATTTATTTTAAATGATTACCTGACTATGGTACCCTCCCGTCTTGTCTGTCTTTCTTACGGCCAATGATATAACCACCGGCTGCACCTGCTGCACCGCCGATGATGGCACCTTTAGCATTCTTACCGATCACACCACCGATCACCGCACCGCCTACACCGCCGATAATGGCACCTTTAGCCGCTTTACTGATCCCGGTTCTTTGCGGGGCCGGGGCGGGAGCCGGAGCATATACTGTATTGTTACCTGATCCGGAAGAGGTTGAAGTGGAAGTACCTGTAGATCCGGTAGAGCCGCTTCTTCTCCTGGTAGTACTTGTCCTTGTCCTTACTACCGGGGCAGGGGGAGCTACTGCAACCGCAGCAGGAACCGGCATTCTATTCATCCCTGTATCGGAAAGGTAACTGCCGCCGGCATTGGATGTGTCTGTAAGGACCACAATGTTCTTGTCTGTTTGCAAGCTGTCTTTTTGTTTACAGGAAGCAAAAATTACAACTGTCAAAGCTATAATTGATAATTTTTTCATGACTGAGTTTTTTGATTTGATAATTTACAGAGACTATGACAAAACTGTGCCAAAGAGGTCCCGGTACGTTAAAATCTGCCATTTAGCCTATTAAACAGGTTAATATTAAGTTTGCAGCATAAAGCGTTTTCCATTAAATGTTTGATACAAAACCATATTTTAAATTCATTAAAGGACGATATTTCAATGAATGACTTAGAATGTACGTCGGCATTGCCTTGCCGGCATTTATTCTTGGTTATTTGAATTTGCTCGATATCGGTATAGTCTTATCTACGGGAGCACTATGTGTGAGTGTAACAGATAGTGCCGGACCGATCCGCCACAGGGCCAACGGGATGTTCTTTTGTGTATTAATTATCGGATTGACCTCCATAATCATTTATTGGAGTCTTTATTCACTTATTACCGTTTCCGTTGCCATCCTGTTGATGGGGTTCATATTCTCCATGTTATCGGTATACAATGCCAGGGTCTCATCTGTTGGTGTGTCGGCATTGCTCGTTATGATCTTAAGCATGCAGGCACCCATCAGGGGGAATGAGATATTTCTTCACGCCCTGTACCTGATATCGGGCGGTATATGGTATATGATCTTCAGCCTTGCCCTTCATTCCCTCAAACCATATAAACTTATCCAACAATTGTCGGGGGAATTTATCTCAGGCGTAGCAGACTATTTAAAGTCCCGTGCTTCGTTTTATGATGACGATCCCGATTACGAATCCGTATATCGGGCACTTTTGCAACAGCAGGTAACGATACAGGCACAGCAAACCGCCCTTAACGAAATGTTGTTTAAAACAAGGGCCATTACGAAAAATTCCACGCGGGCGGGTCGGTCCTTACTCAAAATTTATTTGGATGTTTCTGATCTTTTTGAAAGTATCATGTCGGCCTACCAACAATACGAAGTGTTGCACAAAAGATTCGATGAGACAGGTATCCTTGAACTGTACCGGCAGCAACTCGTCCGACTTGCAGAGGAACTTGCAGATATAGCATATGCTGTAGGTGCGGGGCAATCGTCAAAACAACAGGATCGTAATATTGAAAACCTGGTAGTACTGAAGGGAAAACTGGATCTGCTTCGGAAAAATTTCATGACCGAAAAGAATTTGGAGGATTTTATCGGTTTAGGCAGAATATTCAATAATATCCGGGACCTCACTTATACCATCAACAGCCTTCATTATTATACTGCTTACGATAAACTACAGCGGAAGGAACCGGCACCGATTCCTGATCTTCAAAGATTTAATGAAGCGCAGACCATTGATCCCGCATTGTTCATGAATAACCTGAATTTTCGGTCAAATATTTTCAGGCATTCTTTACGGGTAGCCCTCTCCCTGTTAGCCGGTTTTATTGTTTCCCTACTTTTCGGGATCGGGCACAGCTATTGGATCTTATTGACCATCGTTGTGATACTGAAACCTGCATACAGCCTTAGCAAATCTAGAAATGCGGACAGGCTTCTCGGTACGATTGCCGGCTTAGTCATCGGGGTCGGTATCCTTTTTACGGTAAAACATAATTTATCGTTACTGATCATCATGGTCATTTTTATGGCGGGCACCTATATGTTCATAAGGACCCGTTATTTTATCAGTGTATTGTTCATGACGGTTTACCTGGTCCTGTTTTTTCACATCGTTTACCCCGGGAGTATTACTTCCGTTCTCAGGGACCGCTTATTGGATACAGCAATCGGTTCAGTGATCGCATTTTTGTCGAGCCTGTTCTTTGTGCCGGCATGGGAGCATGAGGGCATCAGGAAATTAATGCAGGATGCATTGGACGCTAATATATCTTATTATAAGTGTCTTTCCCGGAACTTTACAGACGAGCAACCTATTAATAAAGAGGAACTGAAAAAAGCAGGCAGGCTAGCCCTGACTGCCTTAGCTAACGTCTCTGATGCCTTCAACCGAATGTTGTCGGAACCGAAACGATTTCAAAAGCAAATGGAAACCATTTATCGTTTTGTAGTGTTAAATCATATCCTCAGTTCTCATTTTGCAGCACTTTCGTTTTACCTGAATGAGCAAAAAGAGGTCTTTCGCTCGCCGGCACTTAAACCTTTTATTGACAATACAACGGGTGGTTTCAGGTCCTCGCTCAACCTGCTTTCCGGTGAGCCCGTTCGGGAGGAAACAACCGCTGTTGAAATGTTGGAGGGCATCAATAAAGAAGAGGATATTTTGTTTGCGCTACGCAAAACCGAGATTGCTGCCGGTAATCTGGAAACTTCAACAAAAACGAAATTAATCCGGTCAAGATCCGTGACGGACCAATTCCGGTTTATCAATAATTTATCTGCAGATATATTTAAGAATGTAACCGCATTTACAAAGGAAGATACCGGTCAATCGAGGTGAATCCCGATCAACAGGCAAACGGTACAGGCTATGAAGAGCATGAGCAATAAGGGCCAAATAAATTTCCACCATGCCTTTATGCTCACATTTACCAATGCCAATGAAGGCAGGATCAACCCTGTCGGGGTAATGAATCCCATGATTCCCATTCCGAATAAGTAGGCATTCACGATCTCGCGGCCCGGCACATTTACCAACATGGCCAGCGAACCCATAATGGGCATGGTAAGTACAGCCATGCCTGAGGAGGAAGATATAAAGAGCGTGAATACGATAAACAACAACATCATGGCAATGATGAACAGGGAAGGAGGCATACTGCTCACGCTTTGTGCTGCATAATACACAATGGAATCGCTGATCTTCCCGTCGTTAAGGATAATGGTTACGCCGCGGGCGATACCGACTATGAACGCCACACTCAGCAGTGACTCTGCTCCCTTAATAAATTGTGTTACAAAAATATTTTCTTTCATTCTCAAAATGAGGGCAACAAGGAATGAGGATCCAAGGAATAAAGCAGTCATTTCCGGCAGCCACCATTCCAGCCATACCACCCCGGCGATCATCCCGAGAAAAGTTGCCAAAAAAAGGAGTAGTAACAGGCCCGTCTTTGTTCCCAACGGTTCGGGTTTTCCGGCACCGGCAGCTACTGCCGGGAACGGGGATTGTACCGGGCCGTCTGTTCGGTACACCAAAGAAGCCGTTGGATCTTTTTTTATTTTCTGCGCATAGCGTACGATGTACCAAACAGTGATGATCGTAGTCACCAGGAACATGATGACCCGCTCTGTAAGCCCGTCCGTCCAACTGATCCCGGCGGCATTAGAGGCCATAATAGTTGAGAAAGGATTTGTGAAAGAGGACAAGGTGCCCAATTGCGTGCCACCGAAGATCACCGCTACAGGTACCAGCAGATCGTAACCTGCCGCAATGAATACCGGCACCAGTACGGCGTAAAAGATCAAGGCTTCTTCTGCCATGCCATAGGAGGCGCCCGCAAAAGAGAATAAAAAAGTGAGGAGGATGATCAGCCATGTCTCTTTGCCTTTCATTTTATAGGAAAGGGCTTTCAACCCCCGCTCCATGGCACCGCTTTCATTGAATACGTACATAAACCCGCCGATTACCAGGATAAAAAATACGATGTCAATAGCATCGTACATTCCTTTTATCGGGGCCTGCAAAACTTCTATAAAACCCTGTCGGTTGGACTCAAGCCGGTGATAAGTACCCGGAACAGATACCGGTTTTTTAATGGCGCCGCTGCTGAATTTTTCAGGGCTTATTTGTATACCGAGGCTGTCAAGTGTGGCCTGTGTAAACGGGAGCGTGGTGTCACCGGATGCACGGCTGAACAGGAAACTGTTATCGTCATTGTATTTCAGTGTATCATATTTCCCCGCCGGGATCAACCAGGTGCAAATTGCAGCAAGTATGATCACACCCATTAAAATAGTGAGCGGTGAAGGCAGTTTTCTTTGACGCATAACAATATTTTGGAATAATTTTATTGAATAAAGAAATAAGATGGTATTTTTAATTCATGAAGACCGCTTAAGTAAAAATGATCAAAACAGAATTGGAAAATACGCCGCCCGCTGAGCTGTTGAAGTTTTGTATGCGGCTGGTAAGGTTTAAGAAAGAAAATAAAGAATTGCTGACCTACCTGCTTTTTGAAGCAGGGAATGAACAGGAATATGTAAAGAGCGTCAATGAAATGCTGGGAGAATTATTCCTTACCGTGAATAAGAAGAATGTATTTTTTGCAAAAAAGACCTTCGAAAATTGTAAGGACTGCCAACCGCTATATTAAATACAGTGACGCGGAAACGACAGAACCGGATATCCTGATCTTCGTTTGTGAAAACATCAATGCGTTGGAAATGAATCTTAAAAAAACTACCGTCCTGTACAACCTGTATAATTCCCTGCTGAAAAGAATTACAAAGGCAGTAAACGCTATGCACGAGGATATGCAATACGACTACCTGAAGGTAATTGAACGGCTTACGTTATAATACCAGGGGAAAGCCGGATTCAATTCTTATAAGGCCCCTTAAAGGTTTTACGAAAATGCAGGTAATCGGGAATGGACACATTTTGCACATAACCGTTGCCGGGATTGTTGTAGATATATTCCTGGTGGTAGCTTTCAGCCGGGTAAAATTTAGTGAAGGGCGTTACTTCGGTCACCACCTTTGTCTTATATTTTTTTGAATCATTGATCTTCTTTATTTCAGCTTCAATAATTTTCTTTTCCGATTCATTGCGATAAAATGCCGCAGAACGGTATGCCGTGCCCACATCATTGCCCTGCCTGTTAAGGGTTGTCGGATCCACACTTGCAAAAAAAGCTGCAACCAGTTGTGTGTAAGAAATTTTAGAAGGGTCGTAATAGACATTCACCGATTCCGTATGGCCGGTAGATCCCGAAGCCACTTTCTCATAAGTGGGGTTTGGTGTATTACCTCCTGCATACCCGGAGACGGCATCCCTCACACCTGACAGGCTTTGGAAAGATCTCCGCATGCCAAAACAACCTTCGGCAAATGTGGCCACAGCCTCTCCCGAAGCGGCTTTGATGAAGTAGCTACGGGGATCTTTACATTTTTATTTTGTGTGTAGCCGCAGGAAGAAAAATTACAGCGGCAAAAAAAGTGGATATAAAAAATTTCATGGTGGTTTTTTAGAATATCATTTACGCAAAATTAATAAGCGGAGTTTGTTAATAGCTGTTAAAAACCCAGCGGATATTTCATCCTTTTCCTGTTCGGATAGCTGTAATTTAGCAGTTCATCAAAGCATACCCGGTGCAGCAAAAGGTAGCATTAGATTCGATCAACAATTATTTTTTCATTGGGGTGGCGGGAGCGGGAATGAGCGCCCTGGCTCAATTCCTTGCCGGGGAGGGAAAGGAAGTGAGCGGTAGTGACCGCTATTTTGGCGAAGAACATAATGACACGAGGGAAAAGCTGGAAGCTGAAGTAATAAAATTTTTCCCGCAAAACGGGGAATGAATTTCGGAAAATATC
>JBBJLU010000091.1:0-5309 GCA_037719665.1 Ferruginibacter sp. | reverse complement strand
GAAACGGTTTCTACAAAAAAGTCCCGCAAAAAATTGCGGGACTGAATTTTTTTCATGAACAACAGCGTTACTCTTCTGTTTTGGGTTCTTCAGTTGCAGGCTTCTCTTCAGTTACAGCCGCAGTTTCCGCTACAGGAGCTTCCGCTTCCGTTGCCTCCGCTACCGGTGTTTCTGCTTCCGCTGCTTCAGATACAGGAGCTTCCGCTTCCGGTGCCTCCGCTACCGGTGCCTCCGCTTCCGCTGCTTCAGCTACAGGAGCCGCGGCTGCAGGAGCAGCTGTTTCAACTTTCTTTACCAACGGTACATTGCGTTTTTCCTGGCGCGATTTCTTATCGGCACCCTGACGCTTTGCCACGTGTGAATCATGCTCGCTGCTCCACTGCGTGAATTTTTCCATAGCAGCTGCTTCATCAAACAGGCCTAAGCCTACACCACGAAGCAGGTGTTTCAGGTACAACACTCCTTTGAAAGAAAGAATACGACGAACAGTATCGGTGGGTTGAGCACCTTTCTGAAGCCAATCCAATGCTTTCTGACGGTCGATCTGGATAGATGCAGGAACCGTTAAAGGATTGTAAGAACCAAGTTTCTGGATAAATTTCCCGTCACGCGGGCTGCGGGCATCCGCAATTACGATGAAATAGAATGGTCTTTTTTTAGAACCATGCCTTTGCAATCTCATTTTTACAGCCATAAAAAATAGAAATTTTTTCGGTTGTGAATAAATAGGGTTAACTCTTCCTTAGAAAAGGACGACAAAGATAAGGACAGTACAATGAACCCCCAAATAATAGCGACTTTTCATTATTTGTCCGATCTGCATTGATTTTTAGCTTTTGTTTTCCTCGTGATAATCCTCTTCCATATTAATGGCCCATATATTCGATTTATCCTTTCGGCCGTTTATGAGATTTTCCACAGCGACCATTGCTGTCATCATACTATGATCGGTATTGTTATACCGATGCATCCCGTTTCTACCAACAGGATAAAGATTATCTATACCGTTGAGGAATTCCTGCAAGGTGGAAAAACTATCGTAAGTACCTGTATATGAAGGGTATGCTTTTGGTATTTTAATAACTGTAGCATCAAGGATATCTTCGGGGGATATCAACCCGGCATTAGCCATCTCATTTATGGCGATATCAGTGATATGTTTATCATCCTTATTCCAAAAACCATCGTTTTCCGCGCAAAAATATTCAACGCCCATCCATACCGTATTGTTGTCTTTCACCATGTAAGGGCTCCAATTATTAAAAAACTGCACCCGGCCGGCATGCATTCCTTTATCCTGCAGGTAGATCCAATTATCGGTGAGTGGTTCAGGATTCTGCTGATCACTGACAGCCATTTTACGAAGCAATAAACCTACAATGATAAAATCGCGATAAGCCAATCCTTTTGCAGTTGCACGCACATCTTCGGGAATGATAATATTTTGCAAACCGCTTATAAGTTCCTTCAAAGGCACTGTCGAAAAAAAATGGTCCCCTTTTATCTCATAAGACTTTCCGGAAACCTTATCTGTACAAATAACAGCGGTGATCAGGTTCCCGCCGCCACCAACCAGGTTGGTCACGTTGGTGGACAAACGGATCTCCCCGCCTAATTCAATGACCTTATCTGCTACTGCCTGCCACATTTGTCCGGGCCCTTTTTCCGGGTATAGAAACTGTTCGATGAGGCTGGTACTGGTCCCCTGTTGTGTCAGGCTTTTATCGGATGAAAAAATATTGGTCACCGCATGCAAAATAGCCTTTCCGATATTCAGATCCTTGATCCGCTGCCGGCCCCAGTCTGCAGGAATAGCTTCACAGGGTACACCCCATACTTTTTCCGTATAGTCTTTAAAAAAAGTTTCATACAATTCTTTGCCGAAACGGTTACGAAAAAATTGCGCGAGATTTTTTTCTTCCTTTAGCGGGAATAACCGTGCGGTAGTATAAGACAATCCGATCTTACATATCTTTACAAACCCAAGGTTGATGAAGGTTTTTTTATTGAGCTGAAGCGGGTAATCGAAAAAACGTTTGCGGTAATAAATGCGTGATTTTCGCGGGCGAACCATCATAGCACCTTTTTCTCCCGTAGGTACGCTGCTTGCAGGAATATCAATTTCTGCTGATCTATTTTGATAATTTATACTGATATGCGATGCCTGCCCGCCGTTTTGAAGCGGCAAAAACTGTAACCACCATTTAACTATTTTATCTGATTTGGAAAAAAAACGGTGCCCCCCGATGTCAATCAGGTTCCCTTTAAAATTGATCGTTTTGGATAGTCCGCCCACCATCGCCTCGGATTCAATGAGTATGGGCCGGATCGAAGTCTTCGTCAGCAGTTCGTAGGCTACCGTTAAGCCTGCAGGGCCCGCCCCCATGATAACTGCTGTTTCCATTTATTTTCGCTTTTTTTTTCAAAGATCATTAAAATCAACCCTAATATCCAACAGAACTCACCGATGGTATGGCGCATGGGAATAAAACCTGCCGAAAAAATATTTAAAACAAGGCCTGCCACGATCAAAAATACGGGCAGCGAAAAACGCCTTTTCACAAAAAGTATAGCTCCCGTTAATATCGGTAGCCATTGTACGCCGGAATATTGGTGCCGGTGTACAGGAGCAAATATTTCAGATAACATGTAAAATACAAAAGCAAGAATAAGGGTCGGTAAAACCCCGGCTTCATGTTGATGATACCGGCGGGCAAAAAAGATCATCAATAACATTACACAGGCGCTGAACAAGAAAAACAACGCGGAAGCAGATATGTTTTTTTTGAAGAGCATCGCGAACAATACAAAAATATTTCCGTTCTCCGAATGCATGTTGACCGGGTGCAATAATGCATTATTTTTCGATTCGATGAAATTAATTCCTTCCAGGCTTTCGGGGTTTGGCAACGCATCATTTTTTTGAAGTGAAGGGTTGGTTGCCCGGTGTATGTTGACCTGCTCTTTCAGCGCTTCTGCATAGCTTCTCCAATAGGAATTTTCTTTTGTATTGACCAGCGCAAACAAACCATAAACCGCCAGCATAATAACTGCTGTAATAATGTATGTCTTATACTTTGAGTAACGGAAAATAAAAGGCACGATGATGACCAGGGCCGTTGGTTTTATCAATACCAATAAGGCCGTACTAAGGCCTGCGGATACGAAACCGGCTTTTCGTTTTTTTTGTAACAGGCCGCAGAAAGTGCAACCGATCAGGAAAGCCATAAAAAAATAGATCTGGCCGGCGGCAATATTACTCTTCCATGCCTGCGTACAGGTAAATAATACGGCGACATTGATCACGGCTGCTTTTTGCAGGTATCCTTCAACACAACGCATGGATAGTATCACCATCAAAAGCAGCAGGAGGTATTGCAGCCAAAACCAAATTTTCGAAATAACCGACTGCGGCAAATTACTGAGCGGCATGAGGAGGTCATGAAAGAAAGGGCTTGCGGTTATATTGGATACTTTATATCCATCGTTATTCTGCGGATCAAAATACCGAAATCCTTCACCTGTATGCCATTTATAAAAATAAGGAGGTATACCGTCGGCTTGCAGGCGGGAGCCAACCACACGGTTCCGAAGGTCACCGGTGTATTGTTTTTCCAGCTCAATATCCCGGCAAACCGAATGCGTAAATATGCCCGCAAGCACGAACATATTCAGTATTAGTAAACGGTTTAGTCGCGTACGAAGCATGAGGAGAATTTACTCCCGGTGAAAATAAGGTAAATGATTTTACCTTAGGTACCCGTCTCCCTGTTCCAAACTCTTTTTCGCATCCGGTAATATTTTTTTTGCCCATTGCAGGTATTGCTTTCCCGAGGGGTGAAGTCCGTCCGACGCATGCAGCGAATTATCTTTTAAGCCTTTTCGCGATATCGGGGTGATATTGATAAACTTTATCCCGTATTCATCGGCAATGCTTTGTTGGGTTTTATTAAAACTATTGATGCCGTTGGCAATGGCGCGAACATCAGTCTCCGCCGCAAATGGCGTAACGCTGTAATCGGGAATGGAAATGATGAGCAGTTTACGTTTATCACCCGCATACTTCAGGGCCTCATCGAGAAGTATACGGAATTCCGCAGCATATTCCCGGGGGCAACCGCCGCGGAATTGATTGTTTACCCCTATTAATAAAGTAACCAGGTCGTATTGTTTTAAAGCCGGGGGTTCTGCCCGCAGGCTACGAATCAGGTCGCCGGTAGTCCATCCCGTAACTGCCCTGATCTCCGGTTCATTCATAGGTATGCCGCTTTTATTGAGTTGTTCAGCCAAGGCATGCGGAAAACTTTCTGAAGCAGGCACAGATTGGCCGATCGTATACGAATCCCCTAAGGCGAGGTAATTTTTACGAACGGTGTCGGCATATTCCGGCAACATCCGGTTATTCATCAACCCAAAGCCGTTGGTTAAACTAATTATCCCTGTTACAATGATCAGCAGGGCTACGAAATATTTCATGCAAACCTTTTCATGATCTACGTGAAAACGGAGGCGGCGGGATGTTAAAGCATTCAAACGGCGTAGAGTGGTCCTGTTTACTTTACGGGGCACCCGTGATCCACCATACATTTCCGAAGGGGTCCGTAATGCCGCAGGTACGGCCATAATCCCGGTCATTAGGTTCCATTAGGGAAGAAGCGCCGGCGGCAAGTGCTTTTGCATAACTGCTATCGGCATCTTCGGTATAGATAAACAGGTGAATTGGCGAAGCTTTCCATTGAGCGGTGGGTTCAGCCACCATGATCGTACTCCCGTTGATCATGATCTCTGCATGCATGATGGAAATACCATCCTCCCGCAGGCGTTTCTCCGTTTCCCGTGCACCGAATACATTAGCAGTAAAACGAAGAAAATCTTCCGCATTTTGCAGGATAAGATACGGCATGAGTGCCTGGTGATTATCAGGGATATTCATATTAATCTTTTTTAATAAACCCTACGGGAAATTGGCGGGTCAGTTTGGTTTCCAAAGAAAAGGAATAAACGGTAGCCGATGAACCGGGCGGCTATTTTCTTTTTAAAAAATCAAATTTCATTTGGGTAATCAATTTGGTAATTGTATTTTTGCTGCCCTTAACGAAGGGAGAGATGCCTGAGAGGCCGAAAGGAACGGTTTGCTAAATCGTCGTACGGGTTAAACTGTACCCAGGGTTCGAATCCCTGTCTCTCCGCAGATCTTTAAAAGAATTAAACACCGGTTAGAACTTCTTAGTTCGGGATGTAGCGTAGCCCGGTTATCGCGCCTGGTTTGGGACCAGGAGGTCGCAAGTTCGAATCTTGCCGCCCCGACA